>JAHCAW010000002.1 GCA_019634695.1 Candidatus Sumerlaeia bacterium | reverse complement strand
GGTCGGCGTCTCGTCGTCGCTGGCCTGGACGCTGCCGTCGTCGATCATCGGCCGCTGGTTTGCGACCGGGAAGCGCGCAAAGAAGCGCTGGCCGCTGCGCCAGGCCTCGCCCATCGAGTTGCCCATGTAGGCCGAGCCAAGGAAGGTGTGTATGAAGCTCGTGAGGTCCGGCGCCGGCAGGAAAACCGACTCGGCCGTCGGCGACGTCGAGGCGATCACAATGCGGTCGCGCGCGGCCGGAATCGCGTTTGTCTTTTTGCAGTCGAGCACGAACCGTCCCGAGTAGCAACTGTCCACGACCAGCGTCACGTCCACCGGGGCGGCGTTCTGCAAATCGTTCAGCCACCCGTTCATCGTCGTCGTCAGCACGGCCTCGGTCGGGTTCAGGCGAAACGCCATGAAGTCGCCGGTCTTGTAGCCATGATCGATCATCAGAATCATCAACCGCCCCGCCTCGCGCGCGAACGATCCGGCCAATGCCGCCTCGAGCCCCGCGCGCGTCGCGAAACCATCGACCTCATGGATTCCGTCGCCATCCAAGTCCCACGCCACCGGCGGCAACCCGTCGCCGAAGTCATGACCATCCGGGAACGCGCTCAGATACAGAATCTCCTCGGGCGCATACCCCCGCGCCCGCAACGTCCGCCAGGCATACACGCCCAGATCATTCGTCTGCCGCGCGATCGGATTGCCCACATACGCTCCCCCGCCGGCGACGATGATCGCGCGGGGGGGAGCGAGTTCCCAGACCAAGGCCGTCCCATCATGCGAACCGCTCACCACGCGGCTGCCATCGGGTGTGAAGGCGGCGGCGCTCGCGGGTCCGGTGTGGCCGTGGAATGTGCGAAGCAGTTCGCCGGTTTGGGTGTCCCAAAGTCGGAGCACGCCACGGTCGTGCGATGTCAGAATCCGCGTGTCGTTGGGCGAGAAGGTCGCGTGGCTGAACAGGCCGCTCCGGTCGTGGAACGCGCGGAGCAACTCGCCCGTCGCGGCATTCCAGAGACGCGCGCCGGCGAACTCCGAACAGCCCAGAAGGTGCGCGCCGTCGGACGAGTAGACGAGCGAGCGGAAGTGATTGCCCCCCTCCAGCGTGCGAATCACGGAAGCGGTTTCTGGATTCCACACGATGATCGTCCCATCGCTTGAGCCCGTCGCGACCTGACTGTTGTCCGGCGCGAGGGCACATGCAGTGACAGGAGCCGTGTGGCCCGTGAACGTTCGCAGCAGCGTCCCCGTGGCGGCGTTCCACATTCGGGCCGTCTTGTCCCACGAGGTGGTGAGCAACCGTGTGCCGTCGGTCGAGATCGCGACGTCGGATACGTAGAAGGCGTGCGGCAGGTCGTGCAGCAACTCGCCCGATTCGGCATCCCAGTATCGCGCGACGTGCTCCAACGAGCCTGTCAGCAGGCGCCTGCCGTCCGATGAGATCGCTACTGCCGTGGGCATCTGGGCGTGCGCGAGGGAGTCGCGAAGCAAGCCGCCGGTGTTGGGATCCCAGATCATGGCCCGGCCTTCGCCGAGATCGCCCGAGACCGTCGCCACACGGCGTCCGTCTCCCGAGATCGCAACATCCCAGACAATCTCGGTGTATCCCGGCACAACGCGCAGCAGTTCACCGGTCGTGGCGTCCCACAGGCGCACGTTGCGGTCGTTCGAAGCGGTGATCAGACGCGCATTGTCGGCCGACAGATCGAGCGACAACACTCCCTCCGCGTTCTGGAAGGTCTGCAACACCTCTCCAGTGGCGGCATCCCAGATGACGGCTTCGGTCGAGCCAACCAACGCGCGCGTCCCATCGCGGGAGAAAGCCACAGGACCACCATTCACGCCCGTGTGGCCCGTGAACGTGCGGACCAGCGCACCGGTCTCGAGATTCCACATCGTCACCGCTGCCGTGAGGGTGCCCGTCAAGAGGTGCGTGCCGTCGGGCGAGACCGCAATGGTGGAGACCACCTCGTTCGGTCGGGGGATGACTCTGATTTCGTTCCCCGTCGCCATGTCATAGATGGTCACTTTGCTGTGCGATCCGATCACGAAACGACTGTTGTCCGGCGTCAGGGCGACCGCGAACGGCCAGTTGCCCTGTTCCACCGGGATCACATGCAGCAACTCGCCGGTCGTGGTGTTCCAGATTCTTGCCTTCTCGTCCCAGGACGTCGTCGCCACAAAGCCAGCATCGGGGGAAAGCGCTACTTGGCGGATGTTGGCCGCGTGACCCGCAAGACCCGCCAGTTGAGCACCCGTCACGGCATCCCACAAGTAGGCGACCGATCCGCCGCCTGTGACGATTCGCGAGCCATCGTGCGACACGGCAACGGATTCCACGGGAAGGGTGTGACCGGAGAAGGTGCGAATGACGTCATCGGTCTGGGTGTCTCGCAGCAGGGCGCCGCGAGAACTTGAGGTGACGTACCGCAAGGCGTCGGCGCCGGCGAACGCCACGGACCAAGGTCGGCGGCCAAGGCCAAGTTGCTGCCGCGTGTCGCCCCACTTGCCCCAGCTAAGCTGCACGGTCCCCCGCAGTCCGGGGCTCCCCTCTTCGGAATCCACCGCAATGGCATAGGTGGTTCCTGCCCGGGCGCGGAACTTGGCTCCCCTGCCATTGCCCCCGCCGCAATGCGACCGGTTCGCTTGGACCGGCGCGAGGTCCTCCAGTGCAGCGCCGGTGTAGACCGCCAGCACGACATTGAACTCGCTGCCACAGGCTTCGAATATCCAATCGCCGTTGTCCGGCGCGGTCCAGCGCCACCAGATGGAGGCACGCGCCGCTGCCTGGCCATGGTCGGGCTCGCCGGGCTCGACCGTCGCGCCTTCGTGCGATCCGACGACCGCACCCCATGGGCCCGACAGGAGCGTGGCGTCTGCGAAATCGTCATTCTCGGGACGGACATACTCCCAATCCAGACGGAACGTCCCTGTGGAGCCCTCCTGCCGGCCAGCCACGGCGACGTGGTAGGTCACGCCCGCCACGGCGGAAACCAGAATGCGGCCGCCCGGACTGGCGCAGCTGGGAAAGTCGTAACGGGGTTGTCGGGCAACATCCCACAGGGTGTCATTGTGAAGCAATCCGGTGTAGGCGACCATCGCCGTTGGGAAGCTGGCCGCGCCGCACGTGCCGAACCGTACCGTGCCAGAGGCCGGCGCAACCCACCGATACCAGACCGACGGAGCATCTGCCTCGTCCCCGCCATACCAATGGCGCGGCTCGAACAATTCCCGGGTGGCGCCGATGGTGCTGCCGTCCACCGATCCGGACAGGCCGCTCAGGAGGGTCGCGTTGGCAAAGTGATCGTTGGCAGGTTGCGCGACGGCACCCGCCAGCGCGATCGCCAGCAGCAGGAGCAGGTTCGCAAGGACACGCTTCGGTTTCATGGGTGACAGAGCGTCGGATGTGTCCGACGATGGCGCACTGTTTCCGAATCGAGGCCGCTCAGGCAATCAAAAAGTCGGATTGTCGCTGTCCGCTAACGACACGCCCCCCGCGACGGCCGGGGGGCGCGTCGCGGGGGGCGGGGTGGTGTTGCGGTTTGGGGTGGCGATCAGGCGAACAGCGGGGCCAGCACCAGCGAGATGATCGCCATCAGTTTGATGAGGATGTTGATCGAGGGGCCGACGGTGTCCTTGAGCGGGTCGCCCACCGTGTCGCCGATGACGGCGGCCTTGTGGGAATCCGAACCCTTGCCCTGCACCTCGCCCTTGTCGTTCTTGATTTCGCCTTCCTCGATGTACTTCTTGGCGTTGTCCATGGCGCCGCCGCTGTTGGCGCACATGATGCCGAGCATGACGCCAGTGACGAGGGCGCCGATGAGGAAGCCCGCCAGGGCCTCGGCGCCGAAGATGACGCCGACGATCGGCGGCAGGATGATGGCCAGGCCGCCGGGAACGAGCATGCCCTTGATGGCGCCGTCGGTGGAGATGCCGACGCAGCGCGCGTAGTCGGGCAGCGACGTGCCCGCCATGATGCCCGGGTTCTCGCGCAACTGGCGGCGAACCTCGTCGATCATCTTGAAGGCGGCGTTGCTGACGGCGTCGAACAACAGGGCGGAGAAGAAGAAGGGCATCATGCCGCCGACGAGCAGGCCGAACATGACGCGCTGGTTGCTGAGGTCGGCGGTGGAGATGCCGGCCGCGGCCATGTAGGCGACGAGCAGCGCGAGCGAGGCGAAGGCGGCCGATCCGATGGCGAAGCCCTTGCCGATGGCGGCGGTCGTGTTGCCGACGGCGTCGAGGTTGTCGGTGATGGCGCGCACGCCCTTGTCGAGGTGGGCCATCTCGGCGCAGCCGCCGGCGTTGTCGGCGATCGGTCCGTACGAATCGACGGCGACGATCATGCCGGTGGTGGCCAGCATGCCGAGCGCGGCGAGCGCGATGCCGTAGTAGCCGCCGAAGTGATAGGCGCCGAGCATGGCGCCGCCCAGGATCAGCACGGGCAAGCCGCAGCTCTTCATGCCGATGGCCAGGCCGTCGGTCACCGTGATGGCCGGGCCCATCTGGCACTTGCGCGCCATTTCCTTCACGGGCTTGAACTTCGAGGAGGTGTAGTATTCGGAGCAGAAGCCGACGCCGGCGCCGGCGACGATGCCCAGCGTGGTGGCGATGGCCAGCCCGATGCCGGTGATCTTCTTGCCGCCCTCGATGGCGGCGTCCAGCAGGCCGGCCGCCGACGCGTTCTCGATCATCGTGAAGCCGTCGGGGAACATCATCTTGCAGATCACGAACGTGGCCAGCACGGCCAGGCCGGCCGACACGTAGGTACCGTTCATCAGCGAGGCCTGCACCTTCTTGCCGGGCATGAACTTGACGAAGGCGACGCCGATGATGGAGGCGACGATGCCGGCCGAGGCGATGAGCAGCGGCAGGATCTGAAGCTTGTGGCGGATGGCGTCGCTGGTCTCGCCGCCGAGCAGCGCACCGGCCACGATGCCCATCGTGGCGGCCAACGCCATGGCCGCGATCATCGATTCAATGAAGGATTCCATCAGGTCGGCGCCCAGGCCGGCGACGTCGCCGACGTTGTCGCCCACGTTGTCGGCGATCGTGGCGGCGTTGCGGGGGTCGTCTTCCGGAATGCCGGCCTCGACCTTGCCGACCAGGTCGGCGCCCATGTCGGCGCCCTTGGTGAAGATGCCGCCGCCCGAGCGCGCGAACAGCGCCACGAGCGAGGCGCCCATCGCGTAGCCGTTGATCCAGCCCGGGTGGTTGCCCCAGCCCGCGTCGCCCGACAGGATGTCGACGATCACGATCACGACCACCAGGCCCAGCAGGCCGATGCCGACCACCGACATGCCCATGACGGCGCCGCCGGAGATGGCCACCGACAGCGCGTTCTTCAGGCCCTGCTCGGGGTTCTTGTCATCCTCGACGCCCTTGCGGGCCGCCTCGGTGGTGCGGCTGTTGGCGCGCGTGGCGATCGCCATGCCGATGAAGCCGGCCGCGCTGGAGGCGACCGCACCGATGATGAAGCTCAAGCCCGTCTGCCAGCCCAGACTCTCGGCAATGTCCTTGCCGCTGACCAGCATCGGAACGCCCGCGATAATCACGAAAATCACGACGACGAAACCGGCAATGTAGCGATACTCGCGCTCCAGGAAGGCGCGGGCGCCCTCCTGCACGGCGTCGCTGATCTGCACCATCAAGGCGTTTCCACGGGGTTTCTTGAGGACGTCGGATACCAGGTAGCCGACGAACGCCAAGGCGAGCAGACTGCACACCCCGGCCACGAGAATTCCAGTCTCCATCGGTAACTCTCCAAATTAGAGTGTTCTGCGCCGCCAGCGGTCCCATTGGCCGCGGGCGGGTGTCAACGGAAGCCGTAAAGACCCCCAGCGCGCGTAAGTGGCGCAACCCGAGAATCGCGCTTCATGCCGATGACGCCATGGGTCGGGGGCGGTTCAGGGGCCCATCCAGACGGCCAGGGGGACCCCCGCTTGCAGGGAGACCCAGGCGGCAATCAGGAAGCCGCGGAACTCGTCGGTCGAGTGATCGCCGTCGGACTCGAGGGAGAGGACGAACTTCAGGGCCGGCGCCTCGCCGGCAGGCGCCCGATTCGCCTGCGCGGCACTGACCAGCGGGAGCACCGCATCCGTCCCCTCGTTGAGAGGCGTGTCGAGGGCGCGCAGGAAGATCAGGGCACCGAGGACGCGTCCGCGATCCAGGTCGCCCGCCAGCAGCAGGGCGTGGAGCACCTGGTCGCCGTTGGCGGCGCCGCGGTCATCGAAGGCGCGCAGAGGCTCGGGGGACTCGATCAGGCCGGCGCGCCGCCACTGGTCGAGCACCTCGCAGTCGACGCCGTAACCCATGCCGCGGGCGCTGAAGCGGAAGAAGGTCGCGGTGAGCGATTCGGGCGGGCCGATGCGCTCGAGCAGCCAACGCTCGGCCCGCGCGCTGATGGGAAACGAGATCGCCTGAATGCAGGAGAAGGGCACCCCGGCCATCGCGGCGGGGCAACCGGCGCAGGCCGGCTCGTGGGCTTCGAGCACGCGGGCCCGTGCGCGACAGGCCCCCAGCGTGGAGTCCTCGCGGCGCAGGCGGCCGTCGGCGCCCCGGACCTCCCAGCCAAGCGGCGTCTCGTCGGGCAGCGGGCCGTCCGGCCCCTGTCCGAGAGTCTGGCACAAGAGGCGGTCATGGGCGCGCAAGGCCAGCTCGTGCGGGCCAAGCGCTTGGCGAGGGGGACAGTCCAGCAGTGGATAGAAGTAGAGAGGCATGCGGGTTTGTCGATGGCCGGCGGCGGTGGGTCAATAACGCGAATGGTGGGCCTTGCGATTTGCAGGGAGGTGGAGACAGAGTCCGGGCACATTCCCGTGCCGGAGCGCGAGCCGATGCCGATTCCTGTGATGGACGATCCGATGGAGCTGTTCGCGCAGTGGTGGCGGCAGGCCGAAGGGGCGAACCTGAAGTACCCGAACGCGGTGGCGTTGGCGACCGCCGGCGCCGACGGGGCACCTGCCGTGCGGATGGTATTGGTCAAGGGATTTGATTCCAGTGGCTTTACATTCTACACCAATCTCGGGAGCGCCAAGGCAAATAGCTTGGCGGAGAATCCGCGTGCCGCGCTCTGTTACTACTGGGAGGCGCTGGGTCGGCAGGTGCGTGTGCGGGGCGGGGTCGAGCCGGTGACAGCCGAGGAGGCGGATGCCTACTTCGCGACGCGGCCGCGGGTGAGCCAGCTCGGGGCATGGGCGTCGCGGCAGTCGGAACCGCTGGACAGCCGGACGACGCTGGAGGCGCGGGTGCGCGAGCTGGATGCGCAGCACGCCGGCGGGCCGGTGCCGCGGCCGCCCTTCTGGTCGGGGTTTCGGCTGGTGCCCGGAGAGATCGAGTTCTGGCAGGAGGGGGACTTCCGGCTGCACGATCGCGTGCTGTATCGCCGCGCGTCGCCGGGCGATTCGTGGAGGCGCGTGTTGCTGAATCCGTAAACGCGCGAGATGGGGAAAACCATTGAAGCTGTTCGGTGGTCGGCTTCAGGCAACGGCCGGCGAGCCGACTTTCTGCCAACCCCGGGGGTGTTTCGAATGCTGCGTCTGTTCCGTTTCCCGTTCGCGCTGCTGATGAGCGTGCTGCTGCTGGTGCCGGTTGCCGGTCAGGAGGATTCCTCGTTGGGCGTGGTGGTGCCGCGCAAGTCCTACGAGCCCACCGTGATCGCCGTGCCGTCCTTCGGCAAGGACGAGGGCGCCCCCGTGCAGTTCGACACCATCGCGCGCGTCGTCCGGCGCGACCTGCAACTGACCGGCTTCTTCACGCTCCACCCGGACCAGAACGCCGTGAACCGGTTGAACATGCAGGACGTGCACAACCAGCGGGTGAACATCGAGGCGTGGCAGGCGCTGGGCGCCGAGCATTACCTGATGGCCGACATCTCGCGCCCGAACGCAACGACACTGCGCGCGCGCGTGCTGCTCTACGACGTGCCGTCGGGCAAGATGGTGCTGTCGCGCTATATCGACGGCAATCCGGAGGATGTGCGCGGGCTCGGCCATCGCATCGCCGACGAGGTGGTGCGCTTCACGAAGTTCACCGAGGGCATCGCGCAGACGCAGCTCATCTTCATCTCCGAGCAGATGCCCGGCATCAAGGAAGTCTACCTGATGGATGCCGATGGCTACAACCCGCGGCCACTGACGCGCTACAACAACATCTGCACGTCGCCGGCATGGGGCGCCAACGGGACGGAGTTCTACTACACGTCGTATCACGGCAACCGCGCGAACATCTACGGCCAGCAACTGTCGTCGGGCAATCGATGGACGATCGCGGCGTATGGGGGCACGAATCACTCGCCGGAGGGGAACAGCGCGCGCGAGCGGCTCGTGATGGTGCTGAGCAAGGACGGCGGCTCGGAACTGTACACCGCGCGTCGCGACGGGCAGGAACTGCGCCGCCTGACCGAGACGAAGGCAACCGAGGGCAGCCCGTGCTGGTCGCCCGATGGATCGCGTATCGCGTTTGCGAGCAACGAGGCGGGCGGCGTGCAGATCTTCGTCGCCAACGCCGACGGCAGCGGACGGCGTCGCCTGACGACGCGCGGGTCATGGAACGACGCGCCGGCATGGTCGCCCGACGGCACGCGCATCGCCTTCTCCTCGCGCATCGAGGGGCGCTTCGACATCTTCACGATCTCGGCCGACGGCAACCCGGATTCGGTGCGCCGCCTGACGATCGGCCAGGGCAACAACGAGAGCCCGGCATGGGCGCCGAACTCGCGCCACCTGGCCTTCAGCAGCGACCGCTCGGGGCGCTGGCAGGTGTACATGATGCTCGACGACGGCTCGAACCAGCAGCCGCTGACGTCGAGCGGTCGCAACACGCAGCCCAAGTGGGGTCCGCTGCCGGCCGAGCGCTGAGCGCGGCGGGTCAGAACATATCGTTCATCGAGGGCGTCGGCCCCGCGAAGACAGCGGCCAACAGGTCGATGTCCTCGTCGGGGCCTTCAAGTTGTCCGAGCAACGCGAGCTCGCGCGCCGACCGCGCGCCGGCCAGCAACGTCGCCAGCGCCGCCACCGACAGGCGCACGCGGCCCGTGCCGCCGCGCACGACCTGCGCGCGACCACCCGCGAGCGTCACGCGATGCGGGCCGTTGTTCTCCGCAAACCAATCGTCGCGCACGTCGAGATGCAGCTCGCACGCCAACGCGACCGGATAGCCGCGCGTCTCGAGCGCGCCCTTCACGTCGGCCACGCGCACGTACCACTCCATGTACCGATCGACGCGCGCGACATTCTCGCGCAGCACCGCCTCGAACGGATCCGCCGTGCCGCCGTGCCACAGGATACCGTGCGCCTGAAAAGCATGGCCCGCCGCGAAGGCGAGCAGCGCATGCACCGCCGCCGGCGTTGCCGCCACCGCGTCCTCGACCTGCACGAGGCGCTGCTCGTTGCGCATCATCACCGACAACACGACGTAGCCCTCCGGCCCCGAGGCGCCGTCGGCCACGTACACCGTGCGCAGCTCGTCGCCGCTGTCAAACAGACTGCGCCACTTGTAGTCCGTGCGATCCAGCCAGCCGTTCGTGCGCGTGGCGACCGCGGCGTGCAGCGCGCGCAGGGCGGGCTGCTCGTCCTCGCGCGCGCGCCGCACCGGCAACCCGGGTCGGCGCACGCCGACGCGCGAAGCCTCGAGCAATCGTGACACCCGCGCGCCCGCCAGACCATAGCCCGCCCGGCCGTAGAGCTGCCGGCTGGCGGGATACAACGTGGACAGCGGCACGCCGGCCGTGCGCGCCTCAGTCAATATGTGGCGCAACAGTTCGAGCGCGACGCCGTGGCCACGGGCCTCCGGCGTGACGAAAAGCGCCCCCGGCCCCAGCGTCCCCAGCCGGCGCCCGCCGAAGAACTGGCCCATGCGATGCAGGATCGTGCCGGACAGGATCGTGCCGTCGGGCGCCACCAGCACGCGCAGGTTCTCCGCGCCGACGCCCTCGACCGCGCCGACGCCCCACGCGAAGCCACGCACGAAGCTCTCGGCGATGTGCCGCGCGACGGCCTCGAGTTCCTCCAACCGCGGCGCGCGATACTCGTTCGGCTTGGCTGCGCTCATTCGCTCTCCAGTTCGAGCGAGGCGATCATCGAGGCGAGGGCGGGCTCGGCGGCGCGGACGGTCGCCTCGCCACCGGTCAGGCGCACGAACAGCGAGCCGGCCGGCACGCCTTCGACGACGATGCCGTGCAGGCCCGAGCCAGGCTGCGGCTCAGTCGGGCCGACGCCCATGCCCGAGGGGTTCTGCGTGCCGAAACAGATGACCTCGGTGATCGTCAGCGGGCCGCGCTGCTGTTGGTAGACGAGCGGTTGGCTGTCGGGATCGAGCACCATCTGGCCGACCCAGCGCTGGATGTTGGCCATCGTGCCGCCGGCGCCGCCGGGGCCGAAGTGGAAGAAGACGAGTTCGCCCTCGCGCGAGCCCTCGGCGGCGGGCACGACGTACTCGGCCGCGCGCATCGAGGAGGCGGGGGTGCGGGCGCCCCAGCTTGTGGGGACGGCGAACGAGAGGCCGACGAGCGAGACCGACGTGACGGTGGCGTCGTCGGGCAGGTGGGGGCGGTCGTCGGGCGGGGCGACGGGCGCGAGTTCCGGGGCGGCCTGACCCATGGCGCCGGGGCGCATCATCGGGGCGTGGATGGCGTCGTTGGGCATGGCGGCGCGGGCGTGGATGGCGTCCTGCGGCATCGTGGCGGCCGGCGTGGCCTGGGGCTGCTCGTTGTAGCTGTAGAGGCGTTGCTCGTCCTTGCAGGCGGTCAGGGCGAGGAGGGCCCCGGCGAGAAGGACGGCGGCGGAACGGGTCGGGCGGGTCATGGTGGGAGAGTCTCCGAGGGAGGGAATTCAGTCGGGGCGGCGCGGGGCGAACCGCGCTTCGAGGGCTTCGCAGAAGGCATGCAGGACGAGGGTGTGGATCTCCTGGATGCGTTCGCTGGCCGAGTGGGGGACGTGGAGGGCGAGGTCGGCGATCTGGCGGGCCTCGCCACCCTGCTTGCCAGTGAGGGCGATGGTGAAGAGCCCCTGCTCGCGGGCGGTGCGCAAGGCGCGGTTGATGTTGGGCGAGTTGCCGCTGGTGGTGAAGGCGACGAGGATGTCGCCGGGATTGCCAAGCGATTCAACTTGTCGTCTAAACACTTCCTCGAACCCGAAGTCGTTCGCGATGCAGGTGAGCACCGATCCGTCCGCGCCGAGATGAATCGCGGGCAGCGAGACCCGGTTGCCGCGGTAGCGGCCAAGCAGCTCCTCGGCGAGGTGGGCGGCGTCGGTGGCGCTGCCGCCGTTGCCGCAGGTCAGCACCTTGGCGCCAATGCCGACGGCGTCGGCGATGCGGGCGGCCGCGGCATCGACCGCGTCGAGGAAGGTGCGGTCGGCCAGCAGGTCGTCGAGCAGGCCGGCCAGGGTGGTGGCTTGGAGTCGGGAGGAGGGCCCGAGATTGCGCTCGGACCGGACGCCGGACCGAACGAAGGCGGCGGACAGGGCTGCCAAGTCGCCGATGTTGTCGCCGAGAGCACTGGGCAACACGCGGCACCGCCGGGCCAACGACTCGAGCGCCTCCTGCCGAACCACCTCACAGATGCGGTCCATCAGCAGGTCTTCGCAGACGATAGCCAAAGTGCCGAGCGCGATGGCGTCGAGGCCGAACAGGTCGATCAGGCGGGCGCATTGGCGGCCGACGCGCAGGGCGACGCCGTCGAAGAGGGCGACCGCCTGGGCGTTGCCGTCGCGCGCGAGGTCGGCAAGGCGCTCGATGGTGATGTCGTCGGGGAAGTGACCGGACGCGCGGGCCTGGGCGAGGAGGCCGGCACCGCTGGCCAGCCCTTCGAGGCTCCCGCGCTTGCCGTACATGTCGGGCCCGTCCTCGGCGACGCGCCAGTGACCGATCTCGCCCGGGATGTCCAGCAGGCGCCCCTCGAGGATCAGGCCAAAACCGAAGCCCGTACCGAAGGTGATGAAGCCGAGGCGGCGGACGCCAGTCTGGCGGCCGATGCCGAATTGCCACTCGGCCCATGCGCCGGCGCGGGCGTCGTGCATCCAGTAGACGGGCAGCTCGAGGCGGCGCGCGAGCAGTTGGACCAGCGGGACGCCTTCCCAGCCGGGCAGGTGGGGCGGGGCGAGCAGGTTTCCGGCGGCCTCGTCCATCGGGCCGCCGACGGCGACGCTGGCGCAGAACGGCGTGCCGGCCGACGTGACCACCGCACGGGCGCATCGCGTGACGTCGTCGAGGAACGGCTCGATGCCGCGATGTGAGGCGGTGGCGAACTCGACTCGCGCGCGCACCTCGCCGGCGGGCGTCGCGGCGAGGACGGCGGTCTTGGTGCCTCCGATGTCGATGCCGAGCAGAATCATGGGTGTGCCGAGGGCGGCGGCGCGCGGCGCCGGGCTGGCTCCGTCATGGGACCGGACACGCGGGTGTGGCAAGATGGAATGACGCGGGACCGCTCCCCCGCGGGCGTGCGGGGCGCCGCGAACGGGTCAGCGCTCGCCCTCGCGCCAGGCACGGGTCAGGTCCAGACCGCCGAGAGGCGACCGCACGATGTCGCGCAGCCCGGGGCGTTGCAGCACCGGCGTGACGAAGTTGTAGATCGGCGCGATCACGCAGTCCTCCTCGACCAGCAGGCGCTCGGCCTCCACCATGGCGGCCAGACGCTTCTCCAGATCGGTCTCCGTGCGGATCGTGTTCAGCAACGCGTCGTACACCGGGTTGGCGTAGCCGACGGCGTTCTTGCCATGGCCGGTCTCGTAGATCTCGAGGAAGGTGAGCGGGTCGAGATAGTCGCCGAACCAGGAGGAGCGCAGGCTCTCGAAGTCGCGCGTGCGGGCGCGGCTGAGCAGGACGGCCCACTCGACGTTCTGGAGCCGGACATCGTAGCCCAGCGCGGCCTTCCAGATGTTCTGCATGTTCTCGGCGATGTCGCGGTGCGTGTCGTCGGTGTTGTAGAGATAGACGCCGCGGGGGACGGGCTTGCCGGGCGAGCCATCGACGGAGTAGCCGGCGTCCTTGAGGATCTGCTTGGCGCGGGCGACGTTGGTGTTGAAGTCGCCGGGGAAGTAGTTGGGGGCGACGTCGCGGAAGTCGCGCCCGTCGGGCAGGGTGAATCCGCGGGGGATGAAGCCCTCGGCGGGCGACTCCCCGCGGCGGGTGATGCGGTCGACGATCAGCGGGCGGTTGATGGTCAGCGACAACGCGCGGCGCAACGCGATGTCGTTGAACGGGGGGCGCTGGGGGTTGAAGCTGATGAAGTAGGTGGCCAGGGCGGGCCCGCGGACGAACTCGGGTTGCTCGCGCCAGCGCAGCGCCTCGCGCGTCGGCATCTGGCCGGTGATGTCGAGATCCCCGCTGACGAAGGCGGCCATCTCGGTGGCGCCATCGACGATGATCTTGAACTCGATGGTGTTGAAGTGGACGCTGGATCGGTCCCAGAAGGTGTCGGCCTTCTGCAGGATGATGACATCCTTGGCGCGATACTCGGCGAAGCGATACGGTCCGTTGCCGACGTAGTTGGCCGGGCGAATCCATTCGCGGCCGTGGCGTTCGATGGTGGGGCGGTGGAGCGGATACCACGCCGAGTGGTTGAGGATGGAGACAAAGTACGGCGTGGGGCCAATGAGGCGGATGCGCAGGGTGTAATCGTCGAGCGCCTCGATGCCGAGGCCGGCGTCGTCGGCGCCTTCGGAGTCGTAGAAGCGCTGACCGCCATCGACGAAGTTGTAGACCATCATGGCATACTGGGCGGTGGTGGACGGCGTCAGGATGCGCCGCAGAGCGTAGACGAAGTCGTGGGCGGTGACCGGGTCGCCGTTGTGCCACTTGTTGTCGCGGCGCAGGTGGAAGGTCCAGGTGGTGTAGGTGCCGTCGTGTTCCCAGCGTTCGGCCTGGGCGGGGATGGCTTCGGCGTCGGCATCGAGGCGGACGAGGGGCTCGAACACGTGGTTGAGCACCCAGGCGCCGGGGATGTCGGTGCACAGGTTGGGATCGAGATCGGGGGGATCGACGCCGAGGTTGGCCCGGATGACGCCACGGGGTGCCGGGGGATAGGTGCGCGCTTCGGTGGGCCGCGGCGCGTCCGGGGTCGTCGCCTGGCCGGCGGACTGCTGGCTGTCGCCGCAGGCGACGAACAGGCCCACAAGGGCCACGAGCAGGGCGATCGGGGCGAAGCGAGGAAGGTTCATGGGTGGCTGCGGCTCCGTGCGGCGACGGGGTCTGGGGCACCGACAACGATGCCAACGGTGGGGTCAGGGGTGGCACACCGGGGGGCGCGCGTCAACTGGCGTGCCGTCCGAGTGCTTCCGCTTGCGCGTTCGGCGCCGCCGCGTCAGAAGCAGGGGCGTGGGGAGAATCCGGGCCCACGCCATTTTCCGCACCGGGGTGCCGCGGATCCGCATGACGTCGAGCGACGAAAGTTATCGGTGGCAGTTCGAGAAACTGCTCAAGCTGTTCGAGCAGGGCCCGCGCGAGGAACTCGAGGACCTGTGCCACAAGATTCTCGTGCGCGGCAACGACCTGCTGGAACCGCTGGCCGACTTCCTGCAGACGCAGCCCGACCATCCGCGGCTGGCGATCGTCCTCGAACTGATGGGCAAGATCGGCGATCCGCGCGCCGCGACCGTGCTGGTGCAGTACCTCGACAGCCATGCGCGCGAGTTGCGCGTGCAGGCCGCCATCGCGCTCGGCTGGCTGAGAGCACGGCTGGCACTCGAGAAACTCGACAAGCTCGAAGGGCACGACCCCGACGAGGAGGTGCGCGCCGAGGCGCGCATCGCGCTCGAGGAGATTCTGCGCGAGTACCCGGCGCTGCGCCAGGTGCTGCGGCATCACGAATCGCTGGCTTTCGAGGAGAGCGCGCTCGGCTCGGCAAACGAGGAGGAGTTCGAGGGGCTGCATCCACTCGCACCGGAGACGCAGAAGCAGCTCGCGGCGCTGTTCCCGCGGGTGCTGGCGCTGCGCTACCGGGCAGTGCCGCTCGGCATCGGATCGAACGGCGTCGTGTCGTTCGCCATCCTGGCCGAGGAGGCCCCCGAAACGATCGGGCAGGACTTGAAGCGGCTGACCGGCCGCGAGGTCGAACTGCACTCCTGGCCGGAGAGCCGGCTCTTCGAACACCTGCTGACCTTCTACCGTTGGGGCGACGACGACTGGGTGAAGCTGCGCCAGCAGCCCGGCGAGGAGGCCGCGCGCGAAATCGCCGAGATTCTGCTCGCGAAGGTGGATCCCGAACTGCCCAACCCGCCGCTGCCCGACTGCGTCGACTCGATCGAGGCGGTGCAGTCGTTCCTGTCGCTGTGCCTGCGCGAGCAGGTCGTGTCGGCGATGGTGCAGTGCGACCATTCCTGCGCGACGTACCAGGTGCTGGTGCACACGCGGCGCGACGAGAGCATCGAGCTGGAGCCGCCGCTGCCGCCGATGCGCGAGCGCTTCCTGCGCGTGTTGCAGGTGCTGGCCGGGTGCGCGTGCAGCCAGGGGACCTCGCGCGAGGTGGCGCAGGGCAGCATCCGCTTCTGCCCGGCCAACAGCGACCGTCCCTGCCTGATCGACGTCACCTGCGAGACCGTCGGCACGCGGGACGTCGTGGCGCTCGAGTTTCTCGATCCCGAGGCGAACTGACGGGCAGCTCAGGCACCCGACTGCGATGAATCGGCGGGCACGCTGTAGGGCCGGCGGCGAATCCATGCGCCCGCGGAGAGTCCGCACGCGAGACCGACAGCCATCACGATCAGCGGCGTGGCGATCGCGTCGAAGCCAACCACGCGCACGACGAGGTTGTGGAACCCCCAAAAGGCGAGCGTAAACGGACCGAAGGCACCGGCGACGAACAGGAGTCGTCCGCGCCAGCCCGGTCGCACGCGCGCGAGCACCAGCGCCACCAGCGGCGTCAGCACGGCGAAGCCGATCAGCAAGACAAGGAAGATGAACGGATCGAGCAGAATCGTGAGCATCGCGCGGTCCCTCAGACGGGCTTCGGATTCGTGGCTGTCGAGCGGCGGATCGCGCGCTCGCGACGGCAGTGGCGCAGCCAAAGGACGCGCTGGGCCACGACAAGCACCACGCCAATGACGAACAGCACGCCGGCCGGCCATGCGAGCCGTCCGAGCGCCGAGTCCGGATTCCCCCACCATGCGTAGGAGGCCAGCGTCAACACGAGCACCGCGCCGCCCAGACAGAGCCGGGCGACCGTCAGCATCGCGCCCATCGCCAGGTCAAACACCGCCGGCCTCCGGCTCGTCGGCTTCCGTGTCGATCACCACGCGCGGCACGCGCCGGCCAAGCTGGCAGCCGATCTCGTAGGGGATCGTGCCCGCATGCCGGGCGACCTCCTCGAGCGGGATGCGGTCGCCGCCCTGCGCGCCGTACAGCACCGCCTCGTCGCCCACCTGGATGTCGCCGTGCGCCGTGACGTCGACCAGTGTCTGGTCCATGCAGACGCGGCCGACGATGGGCACGCGATGGCCGTTGATCAGCACCTGGGCCCGGCCGCCGAGACAGCGCGGCACGCCGTCGCCGTAGCCCACCGGCAGGATGGCGATGCGGCCCTCGTCCGGCATGACGTAGCGACGTCCGTAGCCGATCGAGTCGCCCGCGGCATGGAACGCGATCGAGACGACACGCGTGACGAGCGTCATGACCTGGCGCAGCGGCAGCGGGCCCTCGTCGGGATCGGGGTTGGCTCCGTAGAGCATCATGCCGGGGCGCACGAGTTGGTAGTGGCTGCGGGGGTGATGCAGGACACCGCCACTGTTGGCGGCGTGCAGGATCGGATCGAGCCGTGCGTTGCGCACGCGCTCGATGATGCGCTCGAAGCGCTCGCACTGCCAGTTGGTATACTCCACGTGCTCGCGGGCCGTGCTGTCGGAGACGGCGAAGTGCGTCATCAAGCCCTCGAGGTTCGCCGGCTTGGAGGCGAACAGGTCGAGGAAGGTGAGCTGTTCGGGCTGGAAGCCGTAGCGCCCCATGCCGGTGTCGATCTTGAGGTGGATGCGCGCGGACTGGTTCAGCCGGCGGGCGACGGCGAGGTGCTGGCGCAGCAGCGGCAGCGAGCCGACCGTGACGGAGATGCCGGCGCGCTGGAGCGCCTCGGCGTCCTCGGGAAACGAGGGGCCCATGAGGATGATGTGGGCGTCGGCGAAGCCTTCGCTCTCGCGCAACTCGAGGGCTTCGTCCACCGTGGCTACGGCCAAGGCCTGCACCTTCTGGCGCAGCGCCTCGCGCGCGAGCGCGATCATGCCGTGGCCATAACAATTGGCCTTCACGACAGCGGCGATGGCGCACCGCGGGCCGACCTTCTCGCGCACGAAGCGCAGGTTGTGGCGCCAGGCGGCCAGATCGATCAGGGCGCGCGTGGGACGATGAAAGACAGACTCGGGGGACATGACCGGTTCCGGGGTCCTGTGTGGGGGACGCGGGCCGAGCCGGGGCTCGGCGGTCCCAGCCCGGTTCCTGACAGGTGACGGCCGCCGGGCACAAGTCCGCTGTTGGGGTGTCACTCGATGCCGCTGTCGTGGAGGCGGCGGCGAATGCTCTCGGGCATCGATGCAACGAGGCGGCTGAGGCGGTCGGTCGCAGGGGGCTCGGCCGGGTGAGCCGGTTCGGGCTCGGGAACGGGAGTGGGCTCGGCGTGGGCCGCGGTGGGCGGAGGCTCCTCATGGGGCGGAGGATGGTGCGGCGGCGCGACGGTTTCGCGGGCCTGCGACGACGGGTCGGGCGGAGGCCGGCGCACGCCGCCCGAGGAAGTCGAGCTGCCGGTCAAGTGGGCACGCTGAACGTCCAGATGCGCGATCTCGCGCATGAGGTCGAGCGCATGGGCCTTGAGCTGCTGGAAGTCGCGGTTGACGAGTTGGAGCTTGACGTGGGCGTGGGTGCGCTCGGGCCAGACGCGCCCGACGGCGAGCAGGTCGCGCAGGCGCCTCTCGAGTCCGTCGAGTTCCCGGACGAAATCCTGAATGGCGTGGTCGCGGTCGAGGGCCATGGTTTCGTCGTCCTTTCCGGATGGAACTGGTCCGACTCTCTGGAAGGGAGCCATGGCATAAGGTGTTCCACTTCGTCGAAACGGTCAACCGAAAGAGACCGCCGCCGGGCGTTGGTGCCCGACGGCGGTGGGTGGAGGACGCAGTTTGGCAGGGGGTTCAGGGCAGGAGCAGGATCTCCTCGAGCTGCATCTGCTCGAGGGCGATGGGGGATTGGAGGTCCTTGCCCGGGGCGAAGTTGAGCAGGTCGAAGGCGGCCTGGAGCGTAACGCCCGGCGCGAGGTCCTCGGGCGCGGCGAGGTAGACGTCGTAGACGCGCAGGGTGCCGGCCGGGGATTCGGACGCGGCGCCGACACTCTCGACGACAGTGAGGCTGGCGAGTTGGTAGTCGCTGCTGTTGAGGCGCAGGCGGAAGGTCGCCACGCGGGTCGGATCGCTCGAGGCGGCGCGGACAAAGAAACGGGCCCGGTACAGCCGGCCGGCTTCGAGGGCGACGCCGGTTTCCTTGATCCACGAGCCGAAGCACCAAGTGTCGGCGGCTACGAGTTCGAGGGTGCCCTGCTCGCCGACATGGGCCCGCGGCGGCGTGAACAACGTCGGATTGGCAACGAACATCCAGCCGTTGGAACCGCCGGCGAAGCGATCCGCGAGCAGCGTGCGCACGACGTGCACGCGGTCGGCGGCAACGGGGCGGACCTCGATGTTCTCGAGGCGGAAGGCGGCGTCGGCGACATCGTCGGGCCCGAAGCTCAACAGGTCGAGCGACGGATACCAGCGGCGGGCGTCGAGGGCCTGCTGGTCGCTCTCGACCGGGAACGAGACGAAGGCCAGGAAGTCGCGACCGTCGGCCAGCGGCGCGAACTGGCGCGGGCCGATCGACGTGACAACGAACTCGGTGGCGCGCTCGTGGCTCGCCAGATTGGTGCGCAGGCGCATGACCGGCACGCCGGCGGGATCGGTCAGGTTCGACGCGATGCGGGCGCGAACTTCGTGGAGCGTGTTGGGCTCGGCAAGGAAGGCGTCGCGGGGCAGTTCGACGGAACCGAACGAGTTGCCGGGACGCGGCACGGAGACATGCGGCCGGCCCTCGCGGTCGATGAAGTTGCGGGCCGCGTCGAACAGGTCGTTGGGCGGCTGCGCCCGCACGGTTGCGTGCCGCACGACGGCGAGCGCCACGAGCGAGTCGGCGACCGCCTCGGCGCGGATGGAGACGAGGTCGCCCAGGGTCAGGTCGGCGTAGGTCAGCGCGTTGCCCTCGGCGTCGCGGAAGTCCGTGGTCGAGGTCGTGCTGAAGACCGTGCGGTTGGCGGTGAACGTCGCGTTGGCCGGATCGAGCGCGTGAACGACGGGGTAGTGCACCTGCACGGCGCGGGCATCGAGGGCGCCGTCTTCGGCGCGCGTGCCGCGCACGTGAACGAACGTGCCGACAACAAGGTCGGCGACGGTGGCCTCCTCGCCGCGGAAGCCCCGGATGCGGGTGTCCGTCGTGAGCCGCACCGCATCGTCGCCCACCGTAAGCCCAGCATCCGAAACGGCGCGGACAAAGCCGTGCGCCATCGCCACGGCGAGATTCGGCAGGGTTTCCTCCTGCACGCGGATCGCTTCGGCGACGAGCACGTTGGCCCCGGAGAAGCGCCCGACGGCATCCACGAGCATGCCGACGCGCAGGTCCTCGAAGGCGAGCTCCGCGCCCCGGCGGGTCACGATGCGCGTCGTGTTGGTCGTCTCGACACGCGTGTCGTCGACAAGGAGCGCGCGCGCCTCGGCGTCGATCTCGACGACCGGCCCGCGCACGCGATTGGGACGCACGCCGTCGGGACGCTCGGGCAGAACGCGAATGGTGCAGGCAGCCACGACGCGCAGCGTCAGGAGCTTGCCATCGACGCGAACGATGCTGCCCGGCACGATGTCGGCCACCGCGAGCGGCGCGCCTGCGGCATCCAGCACGCGCGTGGCGGACGACAAGCGCACCTCGACTCCATCGACAACCAGCGACGAACCGCCGGCGGCGACCGAGTCCACCGGGCCGACGAAGAAGGTATCGATCACGCACGGCGACGGTGGAGGCGGCAAGACGCCGGCCACTTGGCGCACGATCAGGCTGGCCTTCAAGGTGCCGCGCTCGTCCAGACAACCGGCGGCACGAATCGGGTCGTCCACGGTCAGGTCGATCGGCCGAATGATCCGTCCGTCGGATTCCTTCACGACGGTGTGCTGGTCCGCGACGACGACCTTGTCACCGACCTGGAAGGCGTAGATCGGCGGATAGATCATGATGACCGGCAGCAGCTCGGCGATGCGGCCCTCGACGGTGCCGCGGATGCAGGCGGGCTCGTCGGGCAGGACGGCAATGAGACGCGCGGCGATGCTGTCGTTGGCGGTCAGCCGCCCCTCGACGAGGACTTTCATGCCGACGGCGAGGTCCTCAAAGGTCAACCGGGTTCCGGCGATACCAAGGTTCGTTGTATCGGTGGCCGGCTCGCTGCCATCCTTGGTGAAGATAATCGTCTGCTCGCCAACGAGCACGCGGCTGCCGTCGACGACGAGCGTGCGGGAATCGGCGTCGAGGCGCTCGATGGCGCCGCGCAGCGTGACGGGTGGACCGGGCAATTCGGCACGCTTCAGGAGCGTCACCTTGACGGCGCGCAGCAGCAGGCTCGGGCCGGTGTTCGTCTCGGTCGGCTGCAGGGCGGCTTCGACCTCGACGGAGACAAGGTCGCCCACGCGCAGATCGTCGAAGCCGATGGCGCGATCGGTGGTGCCGGCGACGTAGATGGTGGCATTTGTGGTCTGGATGGGGATGCCGTTGACGACAAGGACGCGGCGCTCGGGATGCAGGGCAAAGATGGGGCCTTCGACGATGCGAGGCGCGACAACGGGGCGACGCACGACGACTTCGTCGGCGGAGAGGATCGGGCGCTCGGTCGGCGCGAAGGTGGGAACGGGCTGGCCCGTCACCTCGACGAACTGTCCGACGGCGAGATCGGCAAAGGTGAGCCGCACGCCGTCGTGCGTGCGCAGCACCGTGCCGCGGTGCGTCCAGACGTCGCGGCCGGCGGCCTGGAAGGACTGCGCCTGTGGGTCGATCGCCACGATAAGACCGGCGATGCGATTTGGATCGTTCTCGCGCGAGAGCGTGACGCGGCGCGCCATCAGGCGCACGGTGCCGTTCTCGGCGGCCTGCTCGACGGCCTCGGCGCGGACGTGAAGGCCGACGACGATGTCGGCGAAGGTTGCGGGCGAGCCGTCGCGGAAGCGCTGCACCGTGTGCTCGTCGGTGAAAACGCGGCGCTCGGCGACGAAGAAGGCGCGGTGCTCGGGGGAGACGGCGCCGACGCGGCCCTCGAGCACGACGAGCGGCGGCAGCGACGGGCGCACATGGATCGCAAGGGCGACGGGCAACGCGCCGGAACGCATGACGGCCTCGACGCGCACGAGCTGACCGACCTCGAGGTCCTCGAAGGTCAGCAGCACCTGCGGCGCGTCGACGAAAGGTCGCGTGTTCTCCGGCGGTGCGGCGCTGATGATCGTCTGGTCCGTCACACGCACGCGCTTGCCGGCGACGGCAATCACACGCTCCGTGGCCGAAATGCCGTCGATGCGCCCCTCGAGGATGATGTTCTCGGGAAGCAGCCGCACTTCGGCGGCGATCAGTACCGTGAGCATGCTGCGCGCGAGCGTCACGCAGGCCTTCGCGTCCACCTCGAGGTCGTCGAATGCGATGGCGCGGCCCACCGCGTCGAAGTACTTCGTCTCGGGCGACACGAGGATCGAGGTGCCCGCAATCGAGAGCGTGCGGCCTGCAGGATCGAGGGCCGTGATGCGTCCGCAGATCGGCGGCGCGGGCGGCGGCAGCGTCGTGTCCATGACGAGGATGCGCGTTGCGACGGGCGGGCGCGTGGTCGTCGTCGAGTTAACGGGACAGAAGGAAACCTCGACGGTGTCGCCGGGCGCCAGGTCCGCAAAGCGAAGCAGGTTGCCCTGCATGCCGACGATCTCGGTCTGTTCGCCGACGGCGAAGACTTTGCCCTGCACCGACAGGCCGGGCAGGTTCGGATGAAGGGCCTGGATGGGCCCGACGACGACGGCAGGGCGCGTGCATTCGGCTGTGCCGCGCAGAGGCAGCGCCGCCAGCAAACAGAGCGCGAGCAACCACGGCAGGAAACGTGGGATGGCCTTCATGGTGGGACTCCCTCGGTGGGGGCGCGAAAGGGCGCGGACCCGAATCGTGCGGAACACTCCCGACCGGGGCCCGATTGGCGCCGGCCTTTCTCCACGGGCATGCGACATCCGGGGGTCCCCCGGAGTCCATCCGAATGTGGGGTGGGGAGTCAGGGAATCCGCAGATCGTCCTTTGTGAGTTTGGGGAGTTGCTCGAGCGATTGCGGATATGCGGAGCGTTCCCCGTGGCACTTGCGCAGCAGGCGTGCGACCAGGGCGGTCCAGCCGGTCTGGTGACTGGCGCCAAGGCCCCTGCCGGTCTCCGCGTGGAAATACTCGTGAAACAGGAGGAGGTCGCGCCAATGCGGGTCGTCGGCGTAGCGGCGGTCGGCCCCGTGGGCGGGCCGGGCGCCGGTGGCGTCCCGGCGGAAGAGCGTGCACAGGCGGGAGGAGATCTCCTGCGAGACTTCGAGCAGGTTCATGAGCCGGCCGGAGCCGGTGGGACACTCGACGCGCAGGGCGTCGCCGTAGAAGTGGTGATAGCGCTCGAGGGCCTCGACGATCAGGTAGTTGATCGGGAACCAGACCGGTCCGCGCCAGTTGGAATTGCCGCCGAACATGTGGCTGTCGGACTCGCCGGGCTGGTAGCGAATCTCGAAGCGGGCGCCGGCGTGCTCGAAGACGTAGGGCTCGCGCTCGTGTGCCTTCGAGAGCGACCGGATGCCGAAGGGCGAAAGGAACTCGTTCTCGTCGAGCAGGCGGACGAGGATGCGTTCGAGCTTGTCGCGCGAGGGAATTGCGAGCAGGCGCAGGACGTTGCGTCCGCCGTCGGGACAATCGGCGTTCATGAAGGCGATCTGGCCGGCGAGGTCGCCGCGGTTTGCGAGGAACCACTCGAGGCGATGGCGGAAGCCATGCAGACGCGCGATGACGCGATCCTCGAGAATGCCGACCGCAAGGAGGGGAATGAGCCCGACAAGCGACCGCACCTTGAGCGGAATCGTGCATCCGTCGAGATGAATCTGGTCGTAGTAGAAACCATCCTCGTCGTCCCAGAGCCCGGAGCCGCCGAAGGTATTGATGGCGTCGGCGATGGCGGTGAAGTGCTCGAAGAACTTCGAGGCGGTATCCTCGCAGGCGGGGTCGTATTCGGCGAGTTCGAGGGAGATGGCGAGCATCTCGGTGCAGTAGAAGGCCATCCAGGCGGTGGCATCAGCCTGGTGGAGATGGCCGCCGGTGGGCAGGTCCTGCGAGCGATCGAAGACGCCGATGTTGTCCAGCCCGAGGAAGCCGCCGGAGAAGACGTGATTGCCGCTCGGGTCCTTGCGATTCACCCACCAGGTGAAGTTCATCAGCAGCTTCTGGAAGACGCGCGAGAGGAAGACGCGGTCGCGTTCGCCGCGCGGGGCGGTCATCTTGTAGACGCGCCATGCGGCCCAGGCATGGACGGGCGGGTTGACGTCGGAGAAGTTGAACTCATAGGCGGGAATCTGGCCGTTCGGGTGCATGTACCACTCGCGCAGGAAGAGCTGGAGCTGGCTCTTGGCGAAGTCGGGATCGACGACGGCGAACGGAACCATGTGGAAGGCGAGGTCCCAGGCGGCATACCACGGGTACTCCCACTTGTCGGGCATCGAGATGATGTCGCGATTGAACAGGTGGGGCCAGTCGCGGTTGCGGCCGGCGAGTCGCTCGGGCGGCGGAACGGGCTGGCCGGGATCGCCCTTCAGCCAATCGGCAACAACGTAGTGATAGAACTGCTTGGTCCACAGCAGCCCGGCGTAGGCCTGGCGCATGACGGCGCGTTCGTCGTCATTGAGATGCGGCGGCGCGATGGCCACATGGAAGGCGTCGGCCTCGGCCCGCCGGGCCTCGACGATGGAGTCGAAGTCGGCGAAGGGCTTCGACGGCATCGTGTCCGCGAGGCAAAGCCGCAGGCGCACCACGCGGGTGGTGTGGGGCGCGACTTCCAGCCGGTATACCGCGGCGGCCTTCGTGCCCGTGCCGCGCGAGTTCACCGCCTCGGCGCGACCGTGGACGAAGTGGTCGTGGAAGGCATCCTTGACGAACGGACCGGCGTTGGGAACGTCGTAAAGGCGCTCGAGGTTCGTCTCGTTGTTGGTGAAGACGAAGCCGGGTGCCTCTTCGGCCGCAAGACGGTACTTGCCGAGCGTCTGGTGCGTGGCCTCGAGCAACCCATCATCGAGACGCCGCATGCGCCCCTCGATCGCACAGCCTTCGTGCGTGCACTTCCAAGTCCACGTGTTGCGGAACCAAAGCGTGGGCAGCAGAAGCAGCGGCGCGGGTTCCGTTCCGCGGTTCGAGACTTCGATGCGGATCAAGATATCGTCGGGGGAGTTCTTCGCGTACTCCACCTGGACATCGAAGAACCGCCCACCGTCGAAGATGCCGGTGTCCTCGAGTTCGAACTCGGGTTCGTGCTTGGTGCGTCGTGCGTTCTCGGCGACGAGGCGATCGTAGGGAAATTCGGCTTGGGGATACTTGTACAGCGCGCGCAGGTACGAGTGCGTCGGTGTCGAATCGAGGTAGTAGTAGCATTCCTTGACGTCTTCCCCGTGGTTGCCCTGCGGCCCGGTGAGCCCGAAGAGGCGTTCCTTCAGGATCGGATCGCGGTGGTTCCAAAGTGCGAGCGCGAAGGCGAGACGGCATTGCCGGTCGCAGATGCCGAGCAGGCCGTCCTCGCCCCAGCGATAGGCGCGACTGCGGGCATGCTCGTGCGGGAAGTAGCGCCAGCAATCGCCGTCGGCGGAGTAGTCTTCGCGGACGGTGCCCCACTGGCGCTCGGAGAGGTACGGGCCCCAGCGTTTCCAGTTCTGCTCGCGGCGAGCGTCCTCGGCGAGGCGTTGGTGCTCGATGGTGGGATGCGGATTCGACGCCATGGGAGAAGGCCCCTTCTGTCGGCCATGGAGGAGTGTGCCCGATGCGACCGGGCGTTTCAAGGCTTTGATGTGGGATGCGGCGCAGGCGCAGGCCTTCGAGAAGGAAGGCGGATTCACCGAGCGGCTCCACGGGAAGCGAACGCAATGCCGCCGCGAGAGGTGACGGCATTCTACTCCGCGGACGGCACGAGATCCTCGGCACCGCGCAGCTCGTGGATGCGCAGGTTCGTCACGGCAAAGCGGTCGTGGTAGACGTTGCGGCCGGGCAGCGACTCGTAATCGACGGTGACGACGTAGAGATTCGCGCGGGGCCAGGCCCGGGCGGCGGCGAGGGCGGAACCGGGCGAGTAGCGCAGGTAAAGGACATTGCTCGCTTCCGGCGCGACGGCGT
The DNA here is from genome assembly GCA_019634695.1 of Candidatus Sumerlaeia bacterium. Classification (GTDB taxonomy): domain Bacteria; phylum Sumerlaeota; class Sumerlaeia; order SLMS01; family JAHLLQ01; genus JAHCAW01. The sequence continues at coordinate 120,897 of JAHCAW010000002.1, read as the reverse complement.
TCATCGGCATCGCCGTGCCGAAGAGAAGCATCGGCTGGTTCGACGAGAGGAACACGAGCGCGTCGTCAAACCCGGTTTCGCGCAGCTCGCGGACGACACGCGGATCCTGGCCGGCATACGAAGCGCCGTAGTAGGACAGCGCGCGCGGCCATGCCAGCGCCACGACGGACAGCGCCCAGGCTGCCAGCAGCGCCAGCCCGCCGAGGCGCAACGCCCGCGGCGTCGGCGGAGCCAGCAGTCGCGCCGCCAGCGCCTCGATGCCCACCGCCGCCAGAAGCACGATCCACGGAAACGCCTCGAAGATCAGCCGCGGGCCGTAATACAGATCGAAGTAGAAATAGACGGCATAGCCGGCGAACAGGACGGCCGCCGCGCCTGCAAGGGCGAACGCCACGCCGCGCCGCGCCGCCAGCAGCAGTCCCGCCAGCGGCAGCGCGGCATCGGGCAGCAGACCACCCCAGAACTCGCTCCGCAGCGCGCGCACGTAATGCGGCACGTTGACGACGGCGTTGGCGAGCAGGCCGGCGCGATGCTCGCCCCGCGCCCCGAGAAACCCGAAATCCGACGAATATACATGATAGCCGGTCTTCCACGGCGACCCGGTCGTTGCGGCGTTCCACGCAAGGAATCCCGCAACGCCGAGCAGTCCGGTGGGCAGGGCACGCGCGCAGGTCAGCATCCACGCGCGCGGCGTCGCCCGCGTGGCGACGGCGACGACGAGCACCACGCCGGCCATGCCGAGCACCGCGCTGTACGGGCGGCAAAGGAAGGCGAACGCCGCGACCAATCCGGCGAGGACGCACCAGCGACCCGAGCGCTGCGATGCCGTCAGCGCTCGCAGCAGGCAGGCCTGCAAGCCCAACAGGCCGACCGCGCAGGGCAGGTGCGAGATCATGCCGGCGCTCATGAAACCGGCGAATGGAGAGAACACGACGAGCGCCGCGGCGATCCAGCCAACCCGGTCCGAAGCGAACAGCCAGCGCCCCGCGTCGAAGACGAGCCACGTCATCGCCGCGAGCAGCAACGCCCCGGCGAGTCCCTCGACCCCAAGGCCGGCGAACGGCGCCAGAAACAGCGGCCAGCCGGGCGGATACTTGGCGAACCGGCGTCCCTGCGCCTCGACAATCAGCGGCACGAACAGCGGGTCGGGCACCGCCAGCGCCGGGGCGGTCAGGTGCCCGGACGCAAGCACCCGCGCCTGATAGTGATACGACAACGCATCCCAGCCGTGCGGAATGCCGCCGAGCACCCCGTGGAAGAGCACGAGCGACAGAAGCGCCGCCGCGAGGGTCAGGGCGGCGAGCAGTCGGCGCGCGCGTTGGGCGAGCGGGGGCGGTGCGGTGGCCGGGGACGCCTGCATGGCCAGCGTTTGGCAGGCCGGTGCACCGGGGGCCAATCCCGAAGAGTCGCCGGGGATGAATACGTTTGCTTTTGCCCCCGGGCGACCCGCCGCCGCAGGAGGAACGCGACGGACGAGACGACCTCCCGCAAGGACTGCCTGCGATGACACCCGACGGATTCCTGCTCGGCGGCACCCCGCTCTACAGCCCGACGCTGAAAAGCCGGGCGATCACGATGGAGAACCCGCGCGGCGAGAAAGGCCGTGGCGGCATGGCCGGCGGCGGGCGCAAGGGGGCGGCCTGCCTGCCCAATCTGGCCAAGGACCAGGTGTTCGAGTTCGCCGCCATCGACGGCCCGGGAGCCATCCGCCACATCTGGATCACGGTGCAAAACGAGGGGCCATTCAAGCTGCGCAACCTGATCCTGCGCTTCTACTGGGACGATCAGGAGACGCCGTCGGTCGAGGCGCCGTTGAGCGACTTCTTCGGCATCTGCCATGGGCTGACGCGGCCACATGAGTCCGAGTTCCTGGTCACGCCCGAGGGCAAGGGCTTCAACAGCTACTTCCTGATGCCGTTCGGCAAGCGGGCACGCTTGACGATCGCCAACGAATCGGGTCGCGACGCCGGGATGTTCTTCTATCAGGTGGACTACACGCTGGGCGACGCGGTGACGGAGGAGACGCCGCGGTTCCATGCGCAGTTCCGCCGCGTGCCGCAAACGACGATGGGGCAGGACTACACGATACTGGACGGCGTGCGGGGGCGCGGGCGGTACCTCGGTGCGACCATCGGCGTGATCGACCTCGTGCCACGGCGCACGACGTGGTGGGGCGAGGGCGAGGTGAAGATCTTCCTCGATGGCGACACGGACTACCCGACGATCTGCGGCACGGGGGCGGAGGACTACGTCGGCACGGGCTGGGGCTTGGGCGAGTTCGCCCACCGCGAGCTGGGTGCTCCGATCAGCGGCGAGACGTATGTCTCGCTGTATCGGTTTCATGTCCGCGATCCGATCTATTTCTCGAGCGACGTGCGGGTGACGCTGCAGCAACTGGGCAACGACGCCACGCACGGCCCGGCCGACCCGTATGGCGTGATGGGCGAGTTTCTGGCCGCCGGCAAGTATCGCAAGGACCACCCGGAGGGCTTCTTCGAGCGCGAGGACGACGTGTGCTCGACGGCCTACTGGTACCAGACGCTGCCGACGGGCCCGTGGCCGGCGCTGCCGGACCGGGCGCTGCGCAGCCTGCGGCTGTCGGGGGCGCTGGGGCTGGTACAAGGCGCCTGAATCAGGCGGATATTACCGTTGCCCGAAGGCTTCGCCCGGGGGCAGGATGGTGCCGCTTCGGACCGCGCCCCCCTCGAGAGCACGCGCGCGGCCGGGAGAACGGATGGCCAGTCCGGTCCGATACGGAACACTCCCCGCCTGAATAGGGAATCCCCCCGTGCGTACGGGCCGCAGTTGCCGTGCCGTTGTCCTCCGGAGTCCGATACCGATTCCCTCTCATCGATACCCGTGATGACCACCAATCCCACCCGCCCGAAAAACGAGACAAAAAGCGACACCGAACGCCGCGAGTCGAGTCGCCTGATCTGCCAGTTGCCCGTCGTGCTGTCCGTGCTGATGCCCGACGAGAGCTACAATCCGTTCACAACCGCGGTGTTCCTGAACAATGTTTCGGAGCGCGGCGTGAAGGTCTGCTGCCCGGCGCCGGCCAATCATTGGCCGCGCAACCTGCGCGAGGGCCAGCTCGCGCGCCTGATCGTCCACGATGGCCAGACGCGCTTTCACCTGCTGTGCACGGTGGCCTGGACCGCGCCCTGCCATGAAGTCGAGAACCAGTTCTGCTACGGGTTCGGGCTGTCGTTCGATGCCGACGATCCCGGAACGCGCGAGGGCGTCACGCGCCTGATCGCCAAGAGTCAGACGACGCCGCCGTCGCTGAAGCGTCGCACCTGCCCGGTGTGCGTCTGAGACGCGCGGCGCATCCCCGCCGGCGGGAGGAAGCCGTGGAAACTCTGAATGTGGAATGCCCGGGTTGCGGGACGATCCTGGTGGTGAACCGCAAGACGGGCAAGGTGCTCGAGTCGCGCAAGCCGCTCCTCGAGGAGGCCGAGCGCACGGGCGACCGCTTCGAGGATGCCCGCAAGCGCGTCGAGCAGGCGGGCGACCGGATCGAGCGCAAGGTCGAGGAGGCGCGCCGCGCCGAGAAGGACAAGCTCTCGCGCCTTGATGCCCTCTTCAAGGAACGCAAGACGGAGATCGAGGAGACGGGCGAGAAGGTCGAACGCCCGGACATCTTCCGCGACTGAGTGTCTGCGACTGAGTGTTTGCGACTGAAGCCGGATCAACTGCCGGTGGCGGTGCCTTGGCGAAGTTCGTCCAGGACACGGTCGAGGCGTTCGCGCGCCTCGGCCGACAACTGCTCGCTGCCCTCGAGGACGGTTTCGAGGGCGCGCTCGACATCGCGGGCGGCGGTGCGGGCCTCGGGCGAGCGGCGCAGCTCGTTGCCCAGAGCCCGCGCGCGATCCACCAAACCTGCCAGCCGCTCGCGGGCGATCTCGGCACGGTCGGCCGCCGCGCCCTCGAACTCCGACAGGAAGTCCACGACGCTGTCGCGCACCTGCGAGGCGTCGCGCGTCTGCAGCCACTCCTCAAGCGCGGCGATCTGACCGCGACTCGAAACACCAAGGCGCTCCCACGCTTCGGCCGCACGCGCGCCGGCCGTCCAGCGCAACTCGTCCGACCAACCATCGAGCCCCTGCACGACGGCTCCGTCGGGCACTCCCCCGCCGACCTCCCCGCGGTTGAGCACCTCGACATGCGTCGTGCCGCGGCCCAGTCGCGCGCGCCGCACCCGCGCCGTCGTGTTCGGCGGCTGGTGGATCGCCTCCGCAAAGTCGCGCTGGATGCGCAGGCCCATCTCCGCCGAACCATCCTCCTTCACGCGCACGAACTCGACGTGACCGATCTCGTCGCGCCCGAGGCGCACGGGCGTGCCCTCCGTCACGCCGGCGGCGTCGGCAAACGTCACCGTGTAGCGCAACCCGCCACGCCGGTCGCCCCACACGATCAGCGCGATCAACAGGATGCTGGCCACGAGAACACCCAACATCAGGGCCGTCGAACGGGAAACGCGCATTTGCATTTCAAGCCTCCGGTGCGAGTGGGCTGGGGGTGCTTCCCGGAACGATCCGCGAGGGAATGGTTGGCAGGTTCGCGGGGGCGAGACGCCTCCTTGTGCCTTTCGCCTTCCGCCTTGGACCTGACATTGCCCGCCGGGTGCGCGGGTGGCAATCCTGCTGTTGGCGTTGAGGCCGGCGGGGGGCGTGCGGTGGTGTGGCGGCGACGCGCGGGCGCGCAGCCCCGCAATCCCGGGAGGTGGCCGGTGGCCGAAGGGCCGACAGCGACAGGGCCGTTGCCCGCAGGGCTGGAGATCGTCTGGGCCGACGGGGATGTGTGGGCATTGAACAAGCCCTCGGGGTTGGCGGTGCTGCCCGGGCGTGGCGCCGAGGCCAACGTGCTCGAGGCGCTGGCGGAGGCGACCGGGGCGCGGCCGCGACCGGTTCACCGGCTCGACCGCGGCACGAGCGGCGTGCTGCTGGTTGCCTGGTCGGCCGCCGCCCACGCCAGTCTGGCCCGGCAGTTCGCCGCCGGCACCGTCTGGAAGAGCTACGTCGCAGTCACCGTCGGTATTCCCGAGCCGGCCGCCGGCTTGTTCGATCTGCCGCTGCGCCCCGGGCGGAAGGGGACCTTCCGCCTCGCCGGGCCCCGCGCCAGCCTGCGGATCGAGCGCCCGCCCGGCGCGCCGGCCCGCTGGGTGCTCGGCCAGCCCGACGACCCGGCCCGCGTGCGCCTCTACCCAAGCCAGACGCTCTACCGCGTCGTGGCCCGCCCCGTGGCCGGCGCGGCCGAGCCGCGCGCCCTCGTTGCCCTGCGGCCGCTGACCGGACGCACGCACCAGTTGCGCGTCCATCTGGCGTGGACCGGCACGCCGATCCTGGGCGATCCGCTCTACGGGCGGCCGGAGGCCCCGGAGCAACGGGCGCCGCGGCTGATGCTGCACTGCCGGGCGATCGGGTTCCGGCGGGACTGGTGCAGTGGGCCGGCCGGCTGGGTGGTGGTCCGCTCCGGGCATGATGGCGAAGAAAAAGCGAAACTTTCCCCTTGAATCGCGGCCCGTGCCGCGGCAGGCCTGACCCCGTTGCTCCCCCCTGCACGGAGGTCCCTGTCCCATGGAACGCTTCGCCGATCTGGCCGCGCTGGGCCTGCCTGTCCCGGTGCTGGACCGCTTGGCCGCCTGCGTGGGCCCCACGTTGCTGCCACTCCAGCAGCAGGCGCTCGAGCAGACCGGGCTCGTCTCCCGGCACGAGAGCCTGCTGGTGGCCGCGCCGACGGCCAGCGGCAAGACGCTGCTGGCCGAGTTGGCCGCTCTCGCCTGCCTCAATCGCCTCGGGCTGGTGCTGTATCTGGTGCCGACGCGGGCGTTGGCCGAGGAGAAGGCGGCCGAGTTCGCCGCGCGCTACGGGCCGCTCGGGATTCGGGTCGCCTGCTCGACGCGCGACCGGCGCGCCGACGACGCCGCAATCCTGTCCGGCGCGGTGCATCTGACGGTGGCGGTGTACGAGAAGGCGCTGGCGCTGCTGGGGACGCGGCCGGGGTTGCTGGCGCGTTTCGGGCTGCTGGTGGCCGACGAGGTGCAGTTGTTGGGCGACGGCGAGCGCGGCGGCGCGGTGGACCTGTTCCTGACGCGCTGGCGCCGGGCGTCGCGGCGGCCGCAGTTGCTGGCGCTGTCGGCGGTGCTGGGCAACGCGGAGGAGTTGGCCGAGTGGCTGGGCGTGGGGCTGTTGCGCGCCGAGAGCCGACCCGTGCCGTTGCGCGAAGGAGTGCTCGACCTGACGACGGGGCGGTTTCGCTGGCGCGAGACGCGCACGGGCGAGCGCGGCGAGGAGGCGTTGCTGGACGAGCCGGCGACGGGGGGCGAGGAGGGCTCGCTGGCGGCGGTGGCCGATCTGGCGCGGCGGCTGGGACCGACGATCCTGTTCTGCGCGACGCGGCGCGAGGCGCTGCGGGCGGCCTTCGCGCTGGCCGAGAGCGCGCCGTTTCCTCCGGCCGAGGTGGCCCTCGAAGCCCTCCGCAGCCTGGAGCATGACCTGTCGCGCGAGCGCCTCGAGGCGGTGCTGACCGCCGGCGTCGGCCTGCACACCGCCGACATTCCGGGCAGCCAGCGCGCCGTCGTCGAGCGCGCCTTCACCGACGGCGAACTCGGCGTGCTGGTGGCCACGCCGACGCTGGAGCAGGGGGTGAACCTGTGCGCGGCCGCCGTGGTGCAGACGCCGCTGATGGTGGCGAGCTGGCGCGGCGGGCTCGAGTCGGCGCTGGTGCCGCTGTCGCGCGCCCGGTTCGTGAATCAGGGTGGGCGTGCCGGGCGGCGCGGCGAGGCGCTGGGGCGGACGATGGTGTTCGCCGAGGGGCCGCTGGCCGTCGAGCGCTGCTGGCGGGCGTTCGTGGCGGCGCCGCTGGAGCCGGTGCAGTCGCCACTGGGGACGACGTCGCTGGTCGGCGCGGTGGCGGGGTTGCTGACGGCGCGCGAGGCGGAATCGGCCGAGGAGTTGCGCGCGGTGCTCACCGCGACGTTGGGCGCGCGCCGGCTTGATGCGGCGACGCTCGAGCAGCGCCTCTCGCATGATCTGGCCGATGGCGAGCGCGCCGGCCTTTGGCGCGCGGAGCCGGGTGGGCGACTCGCGCTGACCGGGCTCGGCGAGGTGCTGGCGCGCACGGCGGTCGAGCCCGCGACGTTGGCCCAATGGGGGCCGCTGCTCGAGGGGCTGGAGATCGCCGCCTGCCGGACCGCGCGCGTCTTCCTCGTCATGCTGGCCGAGGAGTGGGACCGCTTCCCGCTGGGCGTCGAGGGGGCCGAGCGCCGGCGCAACCACTGGCCGACCGGGTTGCGGCAGCGCCTGTCGGCGACCGATCCGCTCGCCGCGCGCCTTCGGGTGCGCTTGCAGGAGGCCGGCGGGCTGCCGTTCGCCTGCCACCGTGCGGCCCGGCGCGCGTTGGTGCTCGACGACTGGCTGGCCGGCGAGCCGCTGGCCGAACTCGAGCTGACGCACGGGCTGCCCTCGGGCCAGATGGCGCGGCTGGCCTCGGAGGCGGCGTGGCTGGCGACCGCAGCGGCGGAGCTGGCCGGGGCGGTCGGCGCAGGCGCCGATGTTGTCGAGGGCTTCGAGCAGCTCGCCGGCGAGCTGGCGACGCTGACCCGACCGCTCGAGGCGCCCCGATCCCGTCCGCCGGCACCGATGCCCGCGCCGGCGCCGCTCGAGGCGACCCTCGCGCCCGACTCCCCGGAGCCCGCGCCCCCGCTGGCCGGCGTCACGCTATGCTTCCCGGCCGACGACCCGGGCGTCGTGCGCTTCCGCGGCGAAGCGATCCCCCTGCCCCCGATCCCCTACGACCTCCTGCGCCTGCTCGCCGCCCAAGCCGGCCGCGTCGTTTCCTACGAGCGCATCCACGCCGCGATCTGGCCCGACGCCCAGGTCGAGCAGCAGATGATCCCCTACCACCGCGGCCGCATCGAGAAGTCCCTGGGCGTGGGCATCGGCGACCTGATCGAGACGCGCTTCAAGCGCGGCCTGCGCCTGCGCCTCGACCCGTCCGAAGTGGACTTGGGCGAACCGCCGCGGCTGGCGGATTCGGGGTGAGGCGCGGGCGCGGGGCTTGGCTTGACGTCAGGGGTTGGCGTGGGTGGCATGACCGGCCCCGGCGCCGCGGCGCCAGACGTGACAGGAGTCGGTGATGGCCTTTCGCAGTGGTGCTCTTTCGGTCCGGCGGTTCGTCGTCGAGGGCGACGTGCCCGAGGCGCTGGCGCGCACGGCCACGATGGCGGTGCGGCGGTACGCATGGAAACCGGTCGACGCCGATCGCGGCGAGCGCGAGGCGTTCGGTTGGGTGAACCCGCGCAATGTGTTGCAGGAGCAGCTCGACTGGGAGGATCTGGTCGACGGGCATCTGGCGATCATGGGCGTGCGGCGTGACCGCAAGTCGTTCAACAAGACGCTCTACAAGGCGCGGCGCGAGGAGTTGTTCGAGAAGACCCGGCGCGAGAAGAGCGTCGAGCGGCTGACGCGGCAGCACCGGTTGGCGCTCGAGGAGGAGTTGACGGTGCGGATGTTGAAGGAGGTGACGCCGACGACGGCGTTCACCGAGTTGGTGTGGGACATGAACGCGGGCGAGGTGTACGTGGCGGCGACGAGCAAGGCGCTGTGCGAACGCATCGCGGACCTGTTCATGGGGACGTTCGACCTGCGGCTGCTGCCGCGGTTCCCGGCGCTGGCCGGGTTGGCGTTCATCGAGGAGCAGGGACTGGAAGAAGATTTCGCGCGGGCGACGGCGCTGGCGGCCGGCAAAGGGGAGACGGGCTGATGGCGACGTCGGCACTCGAGGCACTGGACCGCTACGGCTCGCTGGGGCCGGACTTTCTGACATGGCTGGCGGCGCGGGTGCGCGCCGGGGACCTGCCGGCGCTCGAGAGCGAGCCGGGACTTTCGGTGGACCTGCACGGGCCGCTGCTGTTCGAGGCGCCGCACGGCGAGGCCACGCGCGTGGCGCTGGCGGGCGAGGAGGCGGGCACGGCGCCCGAGGTGGACGCGGCGCTGCGGCAGGGCAAGCGCCTGCGCCGCGCCAAGCTCTCGTTCGCGGTCGTCGATGCCGAGTGGCACTTCACGCTCGATGCCGAGACGTTCGACCTGCGGTCGGTGAAGTTGCCGGTGCCCAAGGTGGCCGACGCGAACGAGTACCTGCACCTGCGTGTGCAGGCGCTCCAGCACTTGGCGCGGCTGGTGGACGAGTTGTTCGAGTTGTTCCTGCCGATCCGCCTGGACCCGACGACGTGGCAGGCCGAGGTGCGCGGCTGGACGGGCCGGCGACCGAAGGCGGGCACATAGCCGCCGGCCGTGCGGCGCACTGGGAAGTTCGAGGCCGCCTTCCCCCTGAAGTCTTGGCTCTCTTCGGGCCGTCGAGCAATCATGGGTCGTATGGGACCCATGCGTCCTGCTGCGGCGCTTCCCGGCGATTCGCGCGGGGCCCTGCCGGCCACAAGGGACTGGACGGCGCTGGAACAACGTGGGGGAAACGCGACTTAAGAACCCGGGGTGTAGCGACGCGGTTCCTGGGGTTGCTGGGGCTCGTCGAGCGGGTTGCCCTGGCCCCAGCCGACCTTGAGGGTGCTGGGGGTAGCGGGGGATGCCATGGGCGGGATGACGGCGGAGTCGTTGCCGGGCGCTCCGGAGGAGGGCTTGCGCGCAGCGCGCATGGCGTCGATGGGGCTGATGGTGGCCACCGACGAGCTGTCGTACGGCTCGGCCTCGAAGTCGTCGGAGAGCTTGTGCTCCTCGGAGGCGGCGGTGCGCCGCTTGAGGTAGCGACAGAAGGCGTCGGCGACGCGGGGATCGAAATGGCGTCCCTTGGCGTCGATGATGCGCTGCATGGCCTGCTCGAAGGTGAGCGGCTTGTTGTAGGCGCGCTGGGAGGTCATGGCGTCGAAGGCGTCGGCGACGGCGAGCACGCGGGCCTCGAGGGGGCAGTCCTCGCCGATGAGCCCGTCGGGATAGCCGGTGCCGTCCCACTTCTCGTGGTGGCCGCGAATCCAGGGCAGGACGTCCTGAAGGTAGACGATGGGCTTGAGGATCTTGATGCCCATCAGGACGTGTTCCTTCAGGTCCTCGTATTCGCCGTCGGTGAGCGAGCCGGACTTGTTGATGAGGCCTTCGGCGATGCCGATCTTGCCGATGTCGTGGAGTTCTGCTGCGACGCCGACGCGGCGCAGGTGCTCGTCGTGGATGCCGAGTTCCTCGGCGATGCCCATGGCGTACTCGCGCACGCGCTGGGTGTGGCCGATGGTGTACTTGTCCTTGGCCTCGATGGTGGCCAGGAGGGACTGCAACATCTGGTGGTAGCTTTCCTGCAGCGTGTCGCACAGGCGCGCGTTGTCGAGGGCGATGGCGGCCTGGTTGGCGAAGGCCGTCACGATCTCGGTGTCCATCTCGTCGTAGTCGACCTTGCTGATCCGGTTGTCCAGGTACATGGCGCCGATGACGATGTCGCCGATGACGAGCGGGGCGCAGATGACGGACTTGACGGAGAGGCCGACGATGGACTCGCTGGCGGAGAAGCGGGCGTCGTGCGAGACGTCGTTGGCGACGAGCGTGGCGCGGTCGTTGATGGCGCGGTTGAGGATCGTGCGGCTGATGCGCAGGTTGGAGGATTCGTTGCCGTCGCGCGTGGTGGAGTGGACGGCCTCGAATTCCTCGGTCTCCTCGTTGAGAAGGAGGATGACGAGGTTCTCGGCGCCGGCGAAGACTTCGAAGAGGCCTGCGGAGACGACGCGCAGCAGGCCCTTCTGAGGCAGGAGCTGCGACATCTTGGTCGTGACGGCGTAGAGCGTTTTGAGGCTGTTGACGAGGCGCTGGGTCTTGACGAGGTCGACCTGCTCGAGCGGGCTCGTTTCGGGCTGGTGGTCCTTGTAGTATTCGAAGATCTGCGAGAACTTCTGGGCGAGCGCGTCGCCGGTCACCGCGCTGAGCTTGAGCGAGGAGGTGACCTCGGAGCGCTCGTTGGAAGCCATGGCGATCTGGGCGGAATCGCTCTGCTGCTCGACGGAGATGTCGATGCCGCCGAGCTGGACAAGGTCGCTGGCCTTGAGTTCGTGGACGCCGGTGATGGCGGCGCCGTTGAGCTTCGAGCCGTTGGTCGAGTTGTTGTCGCGGAAGTAGAGCTTGCCGTTGGCGGTTTCGAAGTAGCCGTGGATGCGCGAGATGCGCGGGTCTTCGAGCTTGATGTCGCAGGTGCCATCGCGGCCGACGCTCATGCGCGAGCCGCCGACGGAGATGCGGGTGCCGGCCATCGAGCCGGTCTTGATGATCAGTTCCAGATCGGTAGCGGGGCCGCTCATGAGTGACTCGACGATCCCTTCGGTGGCGCTTGGGAAAGATATCGATATGCCAGCATGTATTCCGGCTTCCGAGGCCCGACCGCAGCCCGCCACCCCGCTGTGTCGCGACCCGGAACCGTCCGCCCATTGTGAAGCAGACCGGCCTGTGCGAATCAACAGCAGACCTTGGGGAGCGTGTTAAAAAGGAGAGGGGCCGACGGGAGCGGGGGCCGTAAGCGCTTGCATATGCGGAAAATCAACGCGATTTCCGAACTCGCCGGGTCGCCTAACCCGCCGCCACCTTCGCCGCGTCGGCGCCAACCAGCTCGCCCCGCAGGGTGTGGCCGCAGGCCTGCGCGATGCGAACCGGGACGAGCTGACCAACCAGAGCCGGGTCGCCGGGGAAGACGACGGTCTTGTCGGTGCGCGTGCGGCCCATCAGGTCGTCGCCGCGACGCGAGGGCCCCTCGACCAGGACCTCGTGGACCCGGCCCTCCTCGGCCCGGTTGAGCTCCAGACTGATCTCCTCCTGGAGGGTGATGAGGCGCTGGAGGCGGTCCTTCTTGGCGGCGAGCGGGACGTCGTTGCGCAGGGTGTCGGCGGCAACGGTGCCGCGACGCGGCGAGTACATGAACATGAATTGCTGGTCGAAGCGCATCTGCTCGACGAGACGCATCGTGTCGCTGAACTCGGCCTCGGTCTCGGTGGGGAAACCGACGATCATGTCGGTCGTGAGGGCACCGCCGGGAACGAGATCGCGATAGAGGGCGACGAGGAACTTGTAGCGCTCGATGTTGTAGGCGCGCTTCATGGCGCGCAGGATGCGGTTGTTGCCGGACTGGACGGGCAGGTGGAGGTTCTCCATCACCTTGGAGCACTCGGCGATGGCGGCCAAGTGGCGATGGCGGGCGCTCTTGGGGTTGGAGGTGGTGTAGCGGATGCGCCAGAGGCCGTCGATTTCGTCGAGTGCGTGGAGCAGGTCGCTGAAGTCGTGGCGCTGCGCGTCGAGGTAGGAGTTCACGTTCTGGCCGAGAAGGCAGACCTCGCGAAAGCCTTGTGCGACAAGGCGGCGGACCTCCTCGACGATCTCATCGAGCGGACGGCTGTACTCCTCGCCGCGCGTCTTGGGCACGATGCAGAAGGTGCAGCGATTATTGCACCCGAACATGATGTTGACGAAGGCCTTGAGCGAGGAGCGGCGCGCGGGGACGACGGGAAGGCTGAGCGGCTTGTCGACGTCGTCGATGGCGACGAAGCGCTGGTGCGAGCGCCGAACCTCCTCGACGAGCTGGTCGATATTGACGTAATCGCGGGTGCCGACGACGAGGTCGATGTGGGGAAAGCGCTCGAGGAGTTCCTGGCCCTTGTCCTGTGCGGAGCATCCGCAGACGGCCAGGATCATGTCGGGGTTGGCGCGCTTGGCGCCGCGCAGGGTGTCGATGCGGCCGTAGGCGCGGTGCTCGGCGCCGTCGCGTACGGTGCAGGTGTTGAACAGGACGACGTCGGCGCCGGTCTCGTCCTCGACGCGCGCGAGCCCGCGGCTCTCGAGCAGCCCGGCCATGATCTCCGAGTCGTGCTCGTTCATCTGGCAGCCGTAGGTGACGATCGCGTAGGTTTGGGGGGTCATGGGGTTTCGATTCCCGCGGTGTCCGTGCGGGAGGCTGGTTCGCGGCGTCTGGCCTGACGCCCATTTTCAAACGCCGGACTGTCCGCCGCCGGCCGGGCGCTGTCAAGGACGGGTCCGGGGAAATGAAGCCGGCGTGAGCAGCAGCGCAACCGGCGACTCTGGCGTTGACAGGTCGTGGACTCGGGGAAAGGCTGGCACCGTCAGACGGTCGGCGGGGTGTCGTTCGGGGGCCGATACGGACTGCGGGCGGGGCGTCGGCCAGGCGCCAACTCCCTTGTTGCACTGGCGTCGTGCCCGGCGCGAGGGTGCAGGGGTGCGCATGGCGGCGGCGCGGCCGGCGGTTCGCAGTGGCGCGTGCCTCCGGGTCCGTGGTGGGGACGGCGCAAGACCTCCGGCTTCGGGACAGCCGGTGAACCAGACCAAGAGACGACGAGTCGCTTATGGCCAGCGAAGAACGCATCATCGGCATCGATCTGGGGACAACGAACTCGGTGGTGGCCCTGTGCTTGGGAGCCGAGCCGGAAGTGATCCCAAATCCGGAGGGGAGCAACAAGACCCCGTCGGTCGTGGCGTTTCTGGAAAACGGCGAAATTGTCGTCGGCGAGATTGCGCGCCGCCAGGCAGCGACGAATCCGAAGCGCACGATCTCGAGCGTCAAGCGCCTGATGGGCCAGACGCTGGAGGACCTCGAGGGGGAAGGGGCGATCATCCCGTACCAGTTGGTCGAGCATGAGGGCCAACTGTTGGTCGATGTGGACGGGATGGGGTATCGACCCGAGCAGATTTCGGCGCTGGTGCTCAAGAAGCTGAAGGAGTCGGCCGAGGCGTATCTGGGCGAGGACGTGACGAAAGCCGTGATCACGGTGCCGGCGCACTTCGACGACCTGCAGCGTCAGGCGACGCTGGACGCGGCGGAGATGGCGGGGCTGGAGGTCGTGCGGCTGATGAACGAGCCGACGGCCGCGGCGATGGCCTACGGCCTGGGCCAGAGCCAGGACACCGAAGAGATCGTGGCGGTGTACGACTTCGGCGGCGGCACGTTCGACATCACGCTGCTGGAGATTTCGGGACGCACGTTCGAAGTGCTGACCTCGACGGGCGACTCGCAGCTGGGTGGCGACGACCTGGACAACACGATCGTGCGCGTGGTCGTGGCCGAGTTCCTCGAGGAGCACGGGGTGGACCTGATGCAGGACCCCGTGACGCTGCGGCGCCTGAAGGAGGTTGCCGAGCGGGCGAAGTGCGAGCTCTCGACAACGCAGCGGACATCGATCTCGCTGCCGTTCATCACCTACAAGGACGGCCAGCCGCTGCACCTGGAGCGGATGCTGACGCGACGCGAGTTCGAGGGGCTGATCGAGAACTATGTGACGCGAACGGTGCGCTGCTGCAAGAAGGCGCTGGAGGAAGCCGGCGTCAAGAAGGCGGACATCAAGCGCGTGATTCTGGTGGGCGGGACGACGCGCATCCCGATGGTGCAGGACAGCGTGGAGGAGTTCTTCGACCAGCAGGCCTTCAAGGGAGTGAACCCGGACGAGGTGGTGGCGCTGGGCGCGGCGACTCAGGCCGGCGTCTTCGAGGGACACGTGCAGGAAGTGGTGCTGCTGGACGTGACGCCGCACACGCTGGGCATCGAGGTCGAGGGCGGACGGTTCTCGCCGCTGATCGAGAAGAACGCGACGATCCCGATCAAGGCGGCCAAGACGTTCACGACGACCGAGGAAGACCAGGAGTTCGTGCGCATCCATGTCCTGCAGGGCGAGAGCAAGGAGGCGGCGGAGAACCGCAGCCTGGGCAAGTTCACGCTGACGGGGATTCCGCCCGAGCCGGCGGGGAGCCCGCGCATCCGGGTGACGTTCTACATCAACGCCGACGGCGTGGTGGAGATTTCTGCCGAGGAGATGAACTCGGGCCGGCAGGAAGCGATGACGATCGTGCACTCGCGCCTGACGGAGGACGAGAAGCAGCGTCGGCAGACGAAGCGCTCGCGCGTCAAGCGTGGCACGGGCGCGGCCGGGACGCGACGGGGAGCCACGGCGGCTCGCCGGGCCGCGACCGGCAAGGCGGATTCGAGTGGCGTGCGGCCGCGCCCCGAAACCGCGCCCACAGCCGGGCGGGCCCTGCCGGGCGTGCCAACCGGCCGGCCGGTCACACCTCCGCCTCCACCTCCCCCGCCAGCAGGAGCACGCGACACCGGCGCGGGCGAACAGCAGGCCTTCGCCGTGCTGGGCGATGCGCCCCCGGGACAGGCACCGGCACGCGGTGCCCGCGTCCGCGAGATCACCGAGCGGACGCTCAAGCCGGTGGATTACTCGCAGGCCCCGCCGACCTACTCGCGCATGAGTTCGGGTCAGGTCCAGCGCCCACGCGATCTGGAGTCCACCCGCGTCGAGCCGCAGGAGTTCGAGCAGATTCCGCCGCCGCCCCGCGAGGCCGAGCGCATCGTTCCGCGCGCGCCGCTGCCGGGTGCACCCGAGTTCGTCCCGGAGACGATCCGAGAGACGGACTTCCTGCGCGACGGCTCGCTGCCCAATGATGTGGTCGAGGCGCGCGAACTCGCCGAGTCGGGACGCGACGATGCCGAGGCACAGGAGATCTACAAGCGGGCGTTGACGAAGCTCTCGGCGCCGCCGCTTGCGACCGACACCTCGTTTGCCGCCTGCCGGACGCGCGTGCTGCTGCATGCGCTGAGCGGCCAGATCGACGAGTCCCGGACCGCACTGGCCACGTTGCGCGAGCACCACCTGACGGCCAAGCCCGACGAGGTGCTCGGCCTGCACGACCAGTTGCTCGAACGTTTCGGCGCGCCGAGCGTGTTGCGCGACAGGGGCCTCGCACGCCGCCAACTCGGCATGCTGGCCGAAGCGTGCACGGACATCGAGCAGGCAATGCGTCAGGAACCGCAGGCGGCCGACCGCGACCTGCTGGCCGAGTTGTACCGCGAACGCTCCACCAAGGACAACGACCCGCAGGCGATGTTCAAGCTGGTGAAGCTGCTGCTCAAGCGCAACGCGGTCGACGAGGCGATCGAGGTCCTGCAAGAACTCAAGGGCCACGAGGCCTACGAGCAGCGTGCCCTCAAGGTGCTGGGACTCTGCCACTGGCAGAAGAACCTGCACTTCCTGGCGTGGCAGAGCTTCAAGGCGCTGCCCATCGACGACGACCTGAAGGACATCCTCTACCGGCTGGCCAGCGACATGGAGACGTCGGACCAGCTCAAGAACGCGGTGATGGTGCTCGAGCACCTGGTGGCCTCGGCGCCGGACTACCTGGATGCGGAGGCGCGGCTGCGCAAGCTGGGCTACCGGCTGAAGCTGCAGCGCGAGGAGGAGATGAGCCAGCGCGACGTGCCCGTGCTGAGCCGCGAGAGCCGCTTCACGATCATCGAGGAAATCAACCGCGGCAGCATGGGCATCATCTACAAGGCGAAGGACAAGACGCTCAACGAGATCGTCGCGGTCAAGGTGCTCAACGACTACCTGTGCGGCGACCCGTCGGCGGTCGAGCGCTTCAAGTCCGAGGCCCGCGCCGCCAAGAAGCTCTCGCACCCCTACATCGTGCGCATCCACGACCTGTTCGAGTTCGACTCCAAGCGCTTCCTGAGCATGGAGTTCATCGAGGGCACGGACCTGAAGCGCATGATCAGCGAGCGCACCTCGTTCGGCGAGAGCCAGCTCGTCTACTATGTCATCCAGATCTGCGACGCGCTGAGCTACGCACACCAGCTCGGCATCGTGCACCGCGACATCAAGCCCGCCAACATCATGATCACCCAGAAGAACCTGGTGAAGATCACCGACTTCGGGATCGCGAAGATCCTGCGGGGCGAGGACGCCACGAAGAGCGGCACGGCCGTCATCGGCACGCCACTGTACATGGCGCCCGAGCAGATCATCGGCGAACCGGTCGATGGCAGGACGGACATCTACGCCCTGGGCATCATGATGTACGAGATTGTCTCGGGCAACCCGCCGTTTTATCTGGGCAACATCGAGTACCACCACATCCACACGCCGCCGCCGGATCTGCCCGACACCGTCTCGCCCAAGATCCGCCGGATCATCATGAAGATGATCCAGAAGAAACCCGAAGACCGCTACCAGACGGTGGACGCGGTGCTCGACGACCTGCGGGCCGAGGCGTAGCGCTGCGCGCTACTGGTCCAGCCGCCAGTGGGGATCGTCGTAGAGTTCGCTGGCGCGCTCGCTGCGCCCCGGGTGACCCATGCTCAGGCGACGCGAGCGCACGACGCGCCCGCGGCGACGTCCTCCTCCCCTGCCGCCAGGGCCACCACCCCGCCAGCGCGGGCCCAGAATGAAGGCAAGGCCGACGAGGGCGCCGGTCACGTGTCCCAGATGGCTGATCCCCATCGTTCCCCGGCCAAACAGGCCGAACACCTCGAGCACGAGGTAGCCGATCACGAGCCACTTCATCCGGATGGGAATCAGGAAGTTGAAGTGCACGATCGCGTTGGGCACGTAGATGAGGCATCCCATGAGGATCGCAAAGTTGGCGGCCGAGAAGCCCACGAGTCGCGGATAGCCCCGGCCGAAGTGGATGAACGTGTGCATCAGTCCCGCGGCTGCGATCGCCAGTAGCAGCATCGTCAGGTAACGCCGGGGCCCGAGGCGATCCTCGACCGGGCCGCCGAAGAAGAACAGTCCCAGCCCGTTCATGAACAGGTGCCCGAAACTGGCATGAAGGAACCCGTAGGTGATCAGTTCCCAGAGCCGTATGCCGGGAAAGATGTGTTTGGGGGAAAGCACCAGAAAGTCGCGCACGGATTCCGCAACGCGAAAGGGCTCCAGAACAAGCAGCACCACGTGGACGCCGACGAGAAGCAGCAGCAACCGACGCGTGACCGGCGGGAGGTAGCGGGCGAAGAAGCCGTCGATGTCGCGGAGGAAGGTCACGGGGTGTCGATTCGGAAGTCGGAATGATAAGGGAAGCGGAGCGGGTTCACACCTCGCGGCAGCCGATGCCCAGGGCGCGCAAGGTGTCGAACCAGCCCGGGAAGGACTTCGCGACGTGCTCGGCGCCGGTGATGGTGAGTCCATCGCGGCATCGCAGGGCGACGATGGAGAGCATCATGATGACGCGATGGTCGCCGCGGCCGTCGACCTCGATGCCGCCGGAGAAGCCTTCGGGGCGGCCCTGCACTTCGATGGCGTCGGGATTGTCGTCGGGCAGCCAGCGGGCGATAGCGTCGGCGCCGGCGACGCGTCGGAGTTCGGCGATCGGTTCGCGGACGCGGTCGCACTCCTTGAACTGCAGGTTGCCGATGCCTGTAAACGTGCTCATGCCGGGCGCAACGGCGGCGGCGCCCATCATCGCCAGGACGGCGTCGGTGCACAGATCGCCGATTAGGACCGTGCCGTCGTAGGCAAAGGCGGGGTTGTGGGGGACGCGCAGGCGGACGCCGTCGTCGCCGCCGAGCCATTCGGCGCGGCATCCGAAATCGGCGAAGTATTCGAGGCAAAGCTTCTCGCCCTGTTCGTCGCGATGAAGGCGGCGCACGGTGATGTCGGAGCCGGGCACGGCGGCGGCGGCGGCGAAGATGGCGGCCGAGCCGGGCCAGTCGCCATTCACGGCGCATGTGCGTCCGGTGTAGCCGGCGGGCTCGACGACGAGGTCGGGGTAGACTGCTTCGGGCGCAATCTCGTGCTTGGTGACGTGCACGCCGGAGTCGCGCAGCACGGCGAGTGTCGTGTCGATGAGCGGTTCGCTGCGCAGCTCGTCGACGATGCGCACGGCGATCGGGTCGTCGAGCAGCGGCGCAAGGAAGAGCAGTGCGGAAGCGAACTGACTGCTGACGGAGGCGGAGACGGGAATCGGCACGGGCTCGTGCGGCGCGAGGTCCAGCGCGCGTCGTCGTGCGGCGAGTGCGGCGCGCAGGCGCTCGCGCCCGCCATGCAGGCGAATGGGCAGCATGCCCTCGTCGCCGCGCGCGGAAACCTCAACGCCCATCAGGCGAAGCGCATCGAGCAGGTGGCGGTTGGGTCGTTTGCCGAGCGAGTGGGCGAAGTCCTTCGTCTCGAAGGTGACCGGTCCATCGCACAGCACGGCGGTGGCGAGCAGCAGGCGCAACACGGTGCCAGCGTTGGCGGGATCGACCGGTTGCTCCGGCGTGCGCGGTTGACCACCGAAGCCTTCGACCTCGAGGCGATCGATGCTCGCGGCGTTGGCGACGCTGAAGTCGACGGGCGCGCCGTCAGCCCGGCGCGCAACGATCTGCGCACCGAACTGGCGGCAACAATGCACGAGCGCGACGGCATCTTCCTGCACGGCGGGCTTGTGGATGACGCTGCGACCTTGCGCGAGACAGGCGACGAGAATGAAGCGCGTCGTGTAGTTCTTCGACGACGGCGGATCGACGGTGCCCAACAGGGGAGCGGCGGCGGGTGGAACGAACAGGCGCATGGAGGGAAAGGGGCATCCGTTGGCGAGTGATGCACGGCGAGGGCGTGGTTAGCCGCGAGGGGAGGCGACCGCAAGCCGGACGGGTGCACTTCGGCTGGAGGAACCCACTGAAGAGAAGATGAGGGTGGGGCGAAAATGAGGCTTGACCGTTCCAAAAAACTGGCCTAGTAAAGCGCTAGAGTACGAATCGAATGGGGTCCGGGGGATGCAATCTGGGAAATCGGTTGCGCTGATTGCTGGGGTGATGGCTGTCGCCATCGTCGGGGTACTGCTTCTCACACGTCCGGCCAAGGACCGTCCGTCGGCCGGGACGCTGTTCGGGCCAACCGGACCGGTTGTGCGCCCGCCGGAATCTTCGATAATCGATGCCAAAGACGAGATCGTCCTCGAGCGCGGCCCGGCCGAAGTCGAGGTGGGTGAGCTGCGCTATCTGCCCGAGGCCATCGAGTTGTCGGGCGATGCGCTGGCCGGCGACGCGGCGATGCTGCATGCGTTGGGTCTGCGCGAGGGCAACCGGCGTCTGGGCCGCGTTCGGCAACTGACGGACCCGGCGATCCATGGGCACTTCCTGGCGCCGCGCCTGTCGCCCGACGGCTTGCAGGTGATGCTGACGCGGCCGGGCTTCGACGGGGTCTACGTGATGCCGGTGGCGGGTGGCGAGCCGGTGCTGGTGGCCGAGGAGAATTCGTTCCGCGCGCGGTGGACGGCGGACGGCAAGATCGAGGTGCGGGACGAGGAGGGGATGGTGCGCGTGTATTCTCCGGATGGCACGCTGGAGCGGACGGCGCCGTGGGATCCGACGGGTGAACGCGCGTACAGCCAGGACGACACGATCTTCGCCCGGGCGAGCGACGGTGCCGCGGCGGCGCCGATCACGGGCAACAACGATCGCTACTTCAACCCGGTGCCCTCGCCCGACGGGCGCTACGTGGCCTATCAGGGGCTGCACTCGGGAATCTATGTGGCGCGCGCCGACGGCAGCGAGCGACCACGCTTTCTGGGAGAGGGCAACCATCCCGTGTGGGCACCGGATTCCGGGCGCCTGCTGTACGACATCACCCGCGACGACGGACACGCGTTGACGACGGGGGATCTCTACCTTGTGGACCTGAACGCTTCCGAGCGCAGCAATCTGACGCGGGGCCAGGGCGGAATCGCCCAAGTGCCGTCCATGAGCCCGGACGGCAGCACCGTGGCCTACGAGTCGGAGGGCGGCATTTTCGTTGGAAGCGTGCAGTAGTACCCGCTCAGGAGAACCATCAACCGCGCCCCACGGCGGAACCCTCTACAAAACCCGATACCCCTGAGGAGGTATTCGAGACATGGGTCTCACGAAGAACAATGGGCTCGCAGGAAAGTCGGCTGCGCTGGTGTGCGCGGTTGCGCTGTGTGGTTCGGTTGCGCTGGCGCAGCCGAAGATCTGCATCGATCCGGGTCACGGCGGCACGGACCCGGGCGCCGTGGGCAACGGCCTGCAGGAGAAGGCAGTCGTTCTGGACACGGGACTGAAGTTCCGCAACTGGCTGAACCTGGACACCCAGGACGGCGCAGGCGGCGGATCGTGGAACGTAATCATGACGCGGACGACGGACGCGACGGTGTCGCTGAGCGGCCGTACGACCTTCGCGAACAGCAACGGGGCGAACCGCTTCATGTCGATCCACGCGAACGCGTTCTCGAGCAGCTCGGCCAACGGCATCGAGACGTTCAGCTACACGAGCGGCAGTTCGACCAGTCACGACCTGCGCAACAAGGTGTACGAGGAAGCGACCGCGATGTGGCCGCTGACCAAGCGCGGGACGAAGACGGCCAACTTCTACGTGTTGGTGAACACCAACATGCCGGCCGAACTGCACGAGATGGCGTTCATCACGAACGCGACCGACGCCTCGTACCTGGGCTCGTCGTCGCACCGCGACAACCACGCCAAGAGCGAGATGTGGGCCCTGCAGCGCCACTACGGGCAGGCGAAGTACACGCCGAGCGCGAGCTACTCGACGATCGTCGACAACACGAGCGCCGGCTTCACTCCGGGCAGTGGCTGGTGGACGAGCACCTCGACGGCGGGCTACTACGGCAGCAACTACCACGTGCGTGGCACGGCGGCCGTCAGTGATGCCTCGACGTGGAACTTCACGGTTCCGTCGGCGGGCACGTATCGGGTCGAGGCTTGGTGGACCGACGGGTCGAACCGTTCGGCGACCGCGCCGTACATCGTCAGCCACACGGGCGGCAACACGACCGTCAGCGTGAACCAGCAGATCAACGGCGGGAAGTGGAACAGCCTGGGGAACTTCAGCTTCGCGGCTGGCTCGAACCAGGTCCGCCTGTCGTGCTGGACGACGACCGGCTACCACGTGATCGCGGACGCCGTTCGCGTCCGGACTCCCTGAGCAAGCGGAAGCGCATCGTGGGGCGCTTGCCCGGGCGGGGTCCTGTCGGGACTCCGCCCCCTTGTTTTCGCAGGAACGACGATACCAAGTCGGACGTCGGCCAATGAGGAGCAAGATCGGGTCAGGGCGGATTGGGCGAAGGCACAGGGTGCGCCGTTGGCTGCTGGCCGCCGGCGCGTTGGCGCTGGGAATGACCGCGCACGCGCATCTGGCGCACGACGCGCGTCACGAGCCGGTGGTGATTCGCGCCGTGCAACGCCCGCGCCTGGCACCACCGGCGCCGACGACGTTCGACCCGCACGAGGAGATCGCGCGCGAGCGTCTGGCCGAGGCGCTGGGCTTGGCGGCGTCCGGCCGGCACGACGAGGCACTCGACGTGTACCGCGCCGTTGCAGAGGAACTGCCCGATCAAGGGCTGCCGGCGCTGGCCCGACACGCGCACCTGACAGGCAACGAGTCGGTGAAGGCAGAGTTGTTGGCACTGCTGGGGCGTGACGACGTCGCGCTGTCGGCGGTGACGCGGGCGCGCACGCACATGGCGCTGGGGGAGAGCGACGCGGCGATCGCTCTGCTGCGAGCGAATCCGTACGTGCGCGACGGCGCCGCCCCGGAGGGGACGCTGCTGCTGGCGCGGCTGTATCGCAACGCGCGCCGCGACTCCGAGCGCGAGGCGCACCTGCTGGGCGCGCTGGAGGCGACGCGCGACACGCGCCACGCGACGATGTTCCTGGACGCGCTGTTTGCCGTGCCGGCGCCGGCGGTGATGGAGTCGCCGGCGAAACTGCTGGCGGCGCTGGACCGGGGACTCGCGGGCGAGGTGCCGCGCGGGGCGCGGCTGCGCGAGTTCCTCGACGGGCTGGTGCTGGACTTCCAGCAGGCGCCGGAGTACTTCGCGCGGCGCGATGCGGTGCTGGAGCTGGCGCGCGCGGCGGGCCCGGCGTCCGCGTTGTTCGGGGCGCGGGTGCTGGCGCGCGAGGAGGACCACGCCGCGGCGCTCGCGTGGTTCGAGCCGTTGGTGCCGCGCCATCGCGATCATGCGCTGTATCCGTTGCTGCAACTCGAGCGCGCGGACCTTCTCAAGCAGTTGGGCCGGATCGAGGACGCGAACGTGGTGCTGCGCATGGTGGCGGAGTCGGAGTCGACGGCGCTGACGGCCGCGCAGATTCTGGACAGCGCGACGGTGGCGGTGGCCGCGGGCGACGACGCGCTGGCGGCGCGGATGCTCGACCGCCTGGAGGGCATGCGTCTCGAACGGCACGCACGCCTGCGGGCGCAGACGATGCGGCTGCGCCTTGCCGGTCGCGCGGGCGACATCGGCGGCATCGTGGCCGCCTACGCCGCGTGCGATCCGGCCACCAACGAGCACTTCGACCTGCTGCATGACGTGCTCTTCCGCGAGGTGGCGGAAACGGCCCAGCATTGGGAGTTGGAGGCGGCGGCGCGGGAGCGTCTCGAGGGCGATCCGCAGGCGCCGGTGCACCTGTGGCGCCTGGTGGCCGCCGCCGCGCGCGAGAGCCGACGGATGCCCAACGAGGTCGAGGCGCTGTATCGTCACGCGGCGGCGCGGCCGGGCGACAGCGAGGCGCTGGTGGCGCTGGCGGAGGTGGTGGCGCCGCTGGCGGCGCAACTGGTGCAGGCGCCGTCGGAAGTCCTTTCGGCACCCGAAGGTGAAGTGGAGCGCGTCACGCGACTGGCCGAGTTGGCACTGCGCGAGTTGATCCGCGTGCGCCCCTACGATCCGGCGCCGTACGTGGCATTGATGGAGATGTTCCGGGCGCAGGGCAACGAGGCGGCGGCTGAGGCGGTGCCGATTGAGGCGGTGCGTGGTTCGAACAACGCGGCGCTGATTGGCACGGCCGCCTATGTGCTGGCGACCAATGGATTCCCTGACGCGGCGCTGGAGTTGTACGACCGCGCGCTGGAGATCGCACCGGACGAGATGCAAATCCGGATGAACCGAACGGCCTGCCTGACGCGGCTGGACCGCAAGGAGGAGGCGGCGGCATTCTATCGCACGCTGTTGATCGAAGGCCATCAGGGACGCGGCTGGCACGTGCACGAACTGGTCGAGCGCTACTGGCTGCTGGTCGACGATCTGGAGGGCAACGAGCGCGCGTTCGAGGCAGTGAAGAGCGCCGTCGAGCAGATCGCGGGCGATTGGCGCTCCGGGGCAATCGAGGACGCGGCGATGATCCTGCTGCGAAAGGGGTATCTGGACCAGGCGCTGCACTTCTTCGGCCTGCTGACGGCCGATGGCAACGGCACGGGAACGCGCAACGTGGTGGCAGAGACGCTGGCAGTGGCGCTGCACGATCGCGGCCTGTACGACAAGGCGGAGCAGGTGCTCTCGGAGGCGCTCGAGGACGAGGCAAGCGAGGAGGCGCGCATCGGCCTGGCGCAGACGCGGTGCGAGGTGCTGGTGGCGCTCGGGCGCGTGGACGAGGCACTTGCCGAGTTGCAGCGCATCGGCCGCGAGCATGCCACCGACCCGGATGCGCTGCTGAGCCTGTATCGGGCCGGGCTGCTGGCCGAATCGCACGGCGACGCGGTGCAGGCGGCGGCGCTCTACCAGGAGTTTCTGGACTCGGGAACCTTGGCATTCGGGTATCGGCGCGAGGCACGCCAGCGCCTCGACGCCTTGGCGACGCCCGCGACACCGTAGTGCGGATGGCCGCAGGTGTTGCGCCGCTCTCGCAGGCGATTGCAGACTGCGGGTGCAAAGCTCTGTGCCTCCAAGCGCCGGGCAGGGATGAGGGCCAACGATGCATCGAATGGTTCTGGTGGCGTGTGTGGTGCTGTGCGCGACGTGGGCGTGGGGCGAGGAAGGTGCTTCCCGCCTGCTGGGGCGCGTGGTGGTGCCCGAGGGCGTGGAGGCGGCGCGGCTGTCGGTGATCGTGCATGATCGGGCGATCTCGGAGGCGGAGAACGACTTCGCCCCGAAAGCCATGGCGGCGGTGGATGCGAGGGGCTTGTTCGAGATCGAGCATGCGGCGAGTGAGACGACGGAACTCGAGGTCGTCGGACCGGGCATTCGTCGCGCGCGCTTCCCTTGGCCGCGGGCCTTGCAGGATGACGCGGGCCAGCGCGCGGTCTTTCGCGTGTCGCCGGGCAACAGCTTCATCGGCGATATCGCCGACGCAGAGACCGGCGCGCCGATCGTCGGAGCGCTGATCGGACCGATCGTGCCCGGCGAGGATGCACCGGGCGACGCGCGGCGGCTGTCGTATCCGTTCTTCGTGCGCAGCGATGAGGCAGGGCGCATTGCCGTGGAGGGCGTGCTGCCGCGCACGTCCTACTCGATGCACGTGTCGGCCGAGGGATACATGCGCCGGCGGATTGATGTGCGCCCCGGGATGCCGTTCGGCGTGCGGCTGCGTCGGGGAGGCGTGGTGGTGGCGGCGCAAGTGCTGGGAGCGCGAACGCTCGAGCCGCGCGGCGGAGTGCCGGTGCTGCTGATGGGCGGACCGGAGGACTTTCATCTGATGCGACGCGCCGACAGCGAGGGACGCGTGGCGTTCGACGGCCTGCCGATGGGCAACTATCACCTGGTGCCCGTGGTGCCGGCGATCGGCGCGGCGCGGCCGACGGAAATCGCGGTATCGGAGAGCGTGCCGCCGGGCGAGTGGTTCCTCTACGTTCCCGAAGGGATCGAGGTGTCGGGCCAGGTTCTGGACGTTGAGACCGACGAGCCGGTCGCGGACGCGCGCGTGACAATCCGCGACAAGTCGGTGGCGAGCGACGAGCGCGGACGCTTTCGCTTCGAGCGCATCGAGGGCCCGTTGCCGGTGGAGGCGTTGGCCGCGCACCCGGACTATCTGTTTCGCAGCGAGGACCAAGACCCGGAGTACTATCCGCTGTCGGGCTACGCGGATCGTGATGTCGAGGGATTCGACCTGAAGCTGCGGCGCGTGCGGGTGCTCGAGTGGGTGCGCATGGATGGAGACGAGCCACTGGTATCCGGCGTGGCGGAGTTGCGCGCGCTTCCGGGCACGCGGCATGAGGGGGTCGTGCGGCATCGGCTCGATGCGCGACGGACGGTGGTGCCGCTGGAATCCGCCGGACGGCGCGTGGCGTTGCTGCGCGCGGCCGGGGGCTTGGCATCGGATCTCGTGATGGTCGAGACGGCCATCGATGCGACGACGACGACGGTGGCGTTGGCACTGGCGCCAGGCGCGACCATCGAGGGGTGGCTGCGGTTTCGCAACGAGGACCCTCCGCGCGCGCCGTCGTTCCGCCCCGAGGTAGTGGCGCAAGTGTCCGGCGAAGAAGTCGCCATCGCGGAGAGCCGTGCTGCGCCGAACGGCACGTTCCGGCTGGAGGGTC
Source organism: Candidatus Sumerlaeia bacterium (assembly GCA_019634695.1). Classification (GTDB taxonomy): domain Bacteria; phylum Sumerlaeota; class Sumerlaeia; order SLMS01; family JAHLLQ01; genus JAHCAW01. The sequence continues at coordinate 94,862 of JAHCAW010000002.1, read as the reverse complement.
TGCCGCCGGGCGAGATGCTGCTGCGCCTGGTGCGGGACGATGGAACGGCCTACATTGAAGAGCGCGTGACGTTGACGCGCGGCGAGACGGTGCGGATCGAGCGCGAGCTCGATCGCGGCCTGCCGTTCGCCGGCACCGTGGTGGACAGCGACGGGATACTCATGGCCGGGGTGCAGGTCGCGGCCTATGGGAGGGACACGCTCGGCAAGCCGCTGCACCAACGCCGTTCGACGGGCAGGAACGGCGCGTTTCGATTCGAGGACTTCGGCGGGCCGGAGCTCGACAGCATCGCGATCGACCACTTCGACCGCGCTCCATTCCGCGAGGCGCGCATCGCGTTGCCCGCGGAGGACTACCTCATCGTCCTGCAACCGCGCGCGGGCATCACGGTGACCGTTCAGGCCCCGGCCGAACAACTCCAGGACGGCGAGGTGCTGCTGTTGACCGGTCGCCGCGTCGGCCTGGGCGACGGAACGGAGCAATGGTTCTACGAGACGGTGCAACGCGAGCCGCTGGCCGGGCGCGCGGAGGTGACCGTGGCGCCGCGCAGCAGCGGCAACCTGCGCGTGGCCGCGACGGCAGGCGGGCAGTGGGACGTGTCGCCCGGGATCGAGTGGACGGAATCGGAGGAGGAACGCGCGATGACGTTGGTGCCCGCGTCGAACGCGCGGGTGGTGGTGACGGTTCTGGGCGCGGCGGGATCAACGCCCGAAGCGCTGCTGCTCAACACGGTGCTGCCGGAGAGCCGCACGCGCGTCGAGTTCGAGCCGACCGAGGCGCGCGAGGGATTGCTGGTGTTCGAGGGCCTGCCGGCCGGCGTGTATTCGCTGATCGCGCATTCGGCGACGGGGGCGGCGAGCCGCTCGAACATCGAGGTGGCGCGCGGTCAGACGGTGCGACTGGAGATCGACCTGGCGCCGCCGGAGCAGGAACTGGCGGGGCTGGTGGTGATCGGTGCGGATCGCAAGCCGGGTGCCGGCGCGCGGCTGGCGTTGCGCTATGGCGACGTGCCGGAGGCCGCGGTGCTGATGGAGACGGTGGCGGACAGCGCGGGCGTGTTCTTCTTCGACAGCCTTCCGGCGGGGCGGCCGTATCTGGTGGATGTGACGCATGGCGGGGCGACGCGGCGCTTCTCGGTGGAGGCGCGCCGTTCCGGACGGATCGAGCGCGAGTTCGTGCTGGCGACGCCGACGGCAGTGCGGCTGGTGGCGGGACCGCAGGTGCTCGCGCGCCTGCAACGCAACGCCGGTGCGCCGGTGATCTTGCAGCACGAGAGCGACACGCGGGTGCTGCGGGCGGCGGACCTTGCGGAGCCGCAGGCGCTGCTGCCCGGGCGACACGTCGTGTTCGTGGGCGAGGATCGCGTCGGCGTGCTCGACGTGCCCGAGTCGTCGCGCGCGGTCGAGTTGACCCTGCCCGGCGGCTGACGGGGCACGTCGCCCTTGCCATGGAGCGTGCGCCGTGGTGGCGTTGGCGGGCCGGCGCGGTGCGGCCGGAATCCCGCAGGAGCAGTCCCCCATGTCCACGCAAGTCCCGGTGAGCGGCAGCAAGGAGTTGCTGTCCGTCATGTGCCAGAAGGCCCGACGCGCGGCGCACGCGCTGGCGGCGCTGAATCCCGCGGCGAAGAACGACGCGCTGGAGTGCATGGCCAGGATCTTCGACGCGCAGCGCGCCCGCATCAAGGCGGAGAACGCCAAGGACCTTGCAGCCGGCGAGGCGAACGGCCTGGCGCCGGCGATGCTGGACCGGTTGCGGCTGGACGACAAGGGGATCGACGGCCTGATCAAGGCGGTGCGCGAGGTGGCGCTGCTGCCCGATCCGGTGGGCGTGATCGAGAACATGGTGGTGCGGCCGAACGGGTTGCGCGTGGGCCAGATGCGTGCGCCGATCGGCGTGGTGGGCATGATCTACGAGTCGCGGCCGAATGTGACGGTGGACGCGGGAGCGTTGTGCCTGAAGTCGGGCAACGCGACGATCCTGCGCGGAGGCTCGGAGGCTTTTCGCTCGAACATGGTGCTGGCCGAGTTGATGGAAGAGGCCTGTCGCGAGGCGGGCATCCCGGAGGGTGCGGTTCAATTGATTCCGACGACGGACCGCGAGGCGGTCGGCGCGATGCTGCGGGCGACGGGACTGATCGACATCATCATCCCGCGCGGCGGCAAGCCGTTGATCGCGCGCGTCACCGAGGAATCGCGAATCCCGGTGATCAAGCACCTGGACGGCAACTGCACGGTGTACGTGGACGAGTTCGCCGACTTGGCGATGGCGCTGGACGTGGCGATTAACTCGAAGACGCACCGCTATGGCGTGTGCAACGCGGCTGAGACATTGCTCGTGCATGCGCGCGTGGCGGACCAGTTCCTGCCGCTCGTGCTCAACGCCCTGAAGGACAAGGGCGTGCGCATCCACGGATGCCCGCGCACGATGAAGGCGGGCTCTTTCGTCGAGGCGGCCACCGAGGAGGACTGGTACGCCGAGTACCTGGCCCCGGAGATCGCGGTCAAGGTGGTCGAGTCGTTCGACGAGGCGGTGGAGTTCATCAACCACTACGGGTCGCACCACACGGAGTCGATCGTGACGCGGGACGTGGGGCGCGCGCAGGCTTTCGTGCGGCGGATCGATTCGGCGTGCGTGCACGTGAACTGCTCGACGCGGTTCAGCGACGGCGGCGAGTACGGGCTCGGCGCGGAGATCGGCATCTCGACGGACAAGCTGCACGCGCGCGGCCCGATGGGGCTGCGGGAACTGACGACGGCGAAGTGGGTGGTGCTGGGCGAGGGCCAGGTGCGCTGAACGGACGTCACCCGACGCGCAGGCGAAACTCGCCGCCAACGCGATCGAGTCGGCACGGGCGGCCGAATGTCCGCGCGAGCAGCGGCTCGGTGAGCACCGCATCGGTGCTGCCAGCCGCGAGCACGGCACCGTCGCGCAGCAGCAGCACGCGATTGATGAACGGGCGCAACTCCTCGACGTGATGCGTGACGAGCAGGACGGCCGGCGCGTGCCCGGAGGCGACGAGGCGCTCCACGCCGTCGAGGAAATCGACGCGCGCAACGGGATCGAGCCCCGCGCACGGCTCGTCGAGGATGAGCAGGGCGGGCTCGTTGACGAGCGCGCGGGCAATGAGGGCACGCTGGCGCTCGCCCTGCGAGAGTACTTCCCAGCGCCGACCGGCCAGCGCCCCCATGCCGACGCGGTCGAGCGCGGCGCGGGCCCGGGCGTACTCCTCCTCGGTGAAGGCGCGGAAGAGCCCCATCGAGGCTTCGAAGCCGGAGACGGCGATGTCGAGCGCGCGGTTCGCTCCTGGGAACCGCGCGAGAATCGCGGAACTCACCCAGCCGATGTGGCGCCGCAATTGGGGAATGTTGATTTCTCCGTAGCGCTGGCCGAGCACCTCGACGGCGCCGCGCGTCGGCCACTCGTAGCCCGTGGCGACCTTGAGCACGGTGGTCTTGCCGCAGCCGTTGGCACCGATGATCGCCCAGTGCTCCCCCGCCGCGACGCGCCACGAGACGCCGCGCAGGATGGGCGTGCCCTCGCGTTCGAGGTCGATCGAGTCGAGCCGGAGCAGCGTGTTGGATTCCGTCATGATTGGTTGCGGATCGGAGCGCGCGGCTCACTCGCCCTTGAGGCGCTCCCACTTCTCCCAGGGATACTCTTCGCGTTCGGGTTCGGGCTTGGGCTCGTCGTCCTCGGGTTCGCCCCAGACGTCGTGGATGTCGCGTTCGGTCAGCGACGCGGCCCATGCCTCCTCGCGGGCTTCCTGTTCGTTGGCGGCGCGACGGCGTGCGCGCTTCTTCGACCATGCCCAGAAAGCCAGCACGAGAATCAGGAACCAGAAGGCCGTGCCGGAGGAGAGCGCGATCATGAGATTGGTGACGCGCCCGCCGAGGGCTTCGAGCATCTGGGCCTCCCAGCCGTCGCGCACGGCGGGATCCCAGAGCGCCTCGCGCAGGCGTGGGCCGGCGTGCGCGTCCGACAGCCGGCGCATCAGGCGCTCGGGCGCGCCGGCCGAATCGCCAAGCGAGGTCGCGATCTCGGCTACGGTCAGGTAGCTGACGGCGTAGGCGAGCGCCTGCATCTCGGGATCTTCGGGAAAGGTGGTCTCGAGATCGACGAGCGAGGGCAGTTGGCCGAAAGCGTGCGCGCGCGAGACGGCCAGCGCGCGGGTCATGTTCCACTCGCCGGCAAGGTGCATGACGACACCTTCCTCGGCCCACAGGGGCAGGCGCGTGCCGCCCGGCAGGTTGCCAAGCAGGAGGTGGCCGAACTCATGGGTCAGGGTTTCGAGCTGCGTGCGCGGATCGCTTCGGCGCCATGAGGAGGCGTTGATCCAGACGGTGCGGCGGGCGGCGCTGGCGGCGGCGGCGGTGTACTCGGGCATCTTGCCGGTCAGCGTGCGATAGTCGCGGGGGTTCTCGACCCAGACGACAAGGGCGGTGCCCTCCCAGTCGGCGCGCGTGGTCTGGCGAATGCGGGCGCGGGCCTGGAAGGCGACCCCCTCGACGTGGGCGCGCAGGGCGGCGTTGTCGTCGAGCCCGATAATTTTCAGCGGCCCGGCGCGCGAGGGGGCCGGCCGTGGGTCCTCGGCTTCGCCCAGCAGCAGGATGCGGAAGTCGCTCGGCGGGTCCTCGATGACCATCTGGGCATGGAGGCCCGCACCGCACAACAGCACGAGAGCAAGAAATAGTGCCCGAATGGCAGCCCAGGCGGGACCTCTTGCGGGCTTCGGATTGTCGGTTGAGGGAGGTCGCATTGGGTCAAAACGGGGCATCATGGAAAGCCCTGCCGCCGATGCCGGTGGCATGTTGCGATTCCCGGGCCCGCGCGACGCCATCCGCTTGCTCCGGGCCGTGCGCCGGCGCAGGATGGGATTCCCACCGGGGATACACTGTCATGTCCTTGCATGTCGAGCCCGCCACGAGCAAGCACGATGCGGCCATCGTGGAGTTGTTCACGGACCTGGAGTTGACGATCGATCCGCGATTCTGGGAGCGGGGCTTCTCGCGCCAGGCGCCCGAGGGGACGGCAAGCCGGGCGTTCGTGGTCGTGGACGATTCGGAAGAGGACTCCGTGCGAAGCTTCGGGGCGGTGCGGCCGATCGAGCTTTTCGTCGAGGGCGAGTTCACGCGGGCGCAGGTGCTGCACGACCTGGCGGTGCGGCCGGGATTGCTGGAGGCGGAGACGGCGGGCCTGTTGCTGAAGGAGGTGGTGCGGCGGGCGGAGGTGACGCTGTGCGCGGGGGCCGGCATCGAGCCGACGCGGCTGCTGGAGCGCGAGCGATTCCAGTGCGTTGGCTTCTACGGCCGCGCGATGTGGACGCCCTCATCCGGCGGGCGCCGCTCCCCCGTGCCGCCGATGCAGCTCGAGCCCACCGGCGACTCGCTGGCCGGGCTCTCCTTCGAGGAGTTGAACAGCTCGCTGGCGACCGAGCGCCTGGTGTTCCGTCGGCGCACGGGCGAGCAGCTTGCATGGTTGTTCCAGGGTCCGACCGCGGACGAGTTCGAAGTGCTGCTCGGGCGCGAGCGCACGGCGCTGGATGCGTACGCGGTGCTGCGGCGCGTGCAGGGGCTGCACGGCGAGGAGTTGCAACTGGTGGACGCGGCGTGCCCGGGCGTCGAGGTGCCGCGGCTGGCATGCGGGCTGGCGGAGCTGGCGCGCAGCCGCGGCGTACCGCTCTACGCCAGCCTGTTCGGCACAGGCTGGGGCGAGGCGCTGGCGGAGGCGGGCTTCCAGATGCTGCGACCGCGCTGGCCGTTATACTGGATGCTGCGCGATCCGCGCCACCGGGCGATGGGCCTGACGCTGCTGCGACGCGACGCGTGGTACTTCACCGCGACGGACGGCGAGGTGGATCGGTGGTGAAGGGGGCCTTCCCGCCGGGCCGACTCCGTCGTCAGCGACTGTAGCGCGCGTCTCCGCGCCGGCGCAGGTCGTGCAGATAGTTCGTGTAGGCGTTGCGCGGCATCGAAGCGACAAGGCGGTCGAAGGCCGCGTCGTCGAGGTAGCCCATGCGCCAGGCGACCTCCTCGATGCAGCCGATCTTGAGCCCCTGGCGGTGCTCGATGGTGGCGATGAAGTTGGCGGCCTCGAGCAAGGACTCGTGGGTGCCGGTGTCGAGCCAGGCGACGCCGCGGCCGAGCAGCTCGACGTGCAGGCGGCCCTGCTCAAGGTACTGGCGATTGACGTCGGTGATCTCGAGTTCGCCGCGGGCGGAGGGCCGCAGGTTGCGCGCGATCTCGACGACGCTGTTGTCGTAGACGTAGAAGCCGGGCACGGCGTAGGAGGACTTGGGTTGCTTCGGCTTCTCCTCGATGGAGATGGCGCGGCCGCGGGCATCGAACTCGACGACGCCGTAGCGCTCGGGGTCCTTGACCCAATAGCCGAAGATCGTGCCCCCCTCGCCGCGCGCCATGGCCTCGCGGAAGACGCCCAGCTTGCCGTAGAAGAGATTGTCGCCCAGCATCAACGCGACCGGATCGCTGCCGATGAAGTCGGCGCCGATGACGAAGGCCTGGGCGATGCCCTCGGGGCGGGGCTGCTCGGCATAGGCGATCGAGATGCCCAGGTGCGCGCCGTCGCCGAACAGCTCCTTGAAGCGCGGCAGGTCCTGCGGCGTGGAGATGATGAGGATGTCGCGGACGCCGGTGAGCATGAGCGTCGAGAGCGGATAGTAGATCATCGGCTTGTCGTAGACCGGCATGAGCTGCTTGCTGGCGACAAGGGTGAGGGGGTGGAGGCGCGAGCCGGCGCCGCCGGCGAGGATGATGCCCTTGGTGGTGCGCGGGGACAGGGTCACGGGACGGCGCTCCGTCGGAAGTCATGGACGAACGGACGCCGGCAGTCGGACACGCCCGCACCCGAAGGTCAACACGGGCCTGAACGGTCTGACGATGTGCTAACTCGACCTTGACGCATGCGGCCCAAAGGCGCGCGAATCGGGCTTTGATGCCCCGCAAGGAGCCGTTGCCCCATGGCCGAACTCGTTCCCGCCCCGTTTCGCGACCTCGCCCTGCGCATGGCCCTCGAGCCCGGCCGCCAGGACAGCCTGTTCGACCTGGCCCGCCGATCCTGGTACGTGCCGGCCGATTCGGCGCGGGACCTGACGGTGCGCTTCCACGGCCACCGCGCCGGCAACCCGGCGGGACCGGCCTCCGGGCCCCACACGCAGATGGCGCAGAACCTGATGCTCTGCTACGTCGCCGGCGCGCGCATCATCGAGCTGAAGACCGTGCAGGTGAACGACCGGCTGGACATCCCGCGGCCCTGCATCGACATGACCAACGTGGGCTACAACGTCGAGTGGTCGCAGGAGCTGCGGGTCGAGGAGTCGCTGCGCGAATACGTCGCCGGCATGATGCTGATCCACCAGTGGCGGTTTGCGCATCCCGAGGGCAACACCGCTTGGCAGGGCCCGGCCGGCGATCCGGTCTACGACATCAGCCTGGGCTACGATCTGGCGGGCATCCGCAGCGACAAGGTGCAGCGGTACCTGGACGGCATCCGCGACGCCTCGCGAATCATCGAGTCGCTGCGCGCCCAGTTGCCGGCCGGGATGGCCGCGGCGCGCGCGCTCGAGTATCCCGCGCGCATCTCCGACACGCTGACGCTCTCGACGTTTCACGGGTGCCCGACCGACGAGATCGAGCGCATCTGCGAGTTCCTGCTGGCCGAACGCGACCTCGACGTCATCGTCAAGATGAACCCGCCGACGCTGGGACGCGAGCGCCTCGAGCACCTGCTGCACGACGTGCTGGGCTACGACGAGATCCGCGTGAAGGAGAGTGCCTACACGGCGAGCCAGACTTTCGACGAGGCGGTCGAGATGGTGCGGCGGCTGTCGGCCTTCGCGGCCGCGCGCGGGCGTTCGCTCGGCTGCAAGTTCAGCAACACGCTCGAGGTCGTGAACCATCGGGACTTCTTCCCGGCGGGCAACGAGGTGATGTACCTGTCGGGCCCGCCGCTGCATGTGATCACGATGACGCTGACGGACGAGTTCCGGCGCGTGCTGGGCCCGGGCTTGCCGGTCTCGTTCAGCGCGGGCATCGTGGCGGAGAACTTCGCCGATGCCGTGGCGTGCGGCTTCGTGCCGGTGACGACCTGCACCGACCTCTTGAAGACGGGAGGCTACGGACGGCTGCCGGCGTATCTGGAGAACCTGGCGCTGGCAATGGATGCGTGCGGGGCGACGACGATCGACGAGTTCGTGCTGCGCCACTTCGGGAACGAGGCCGAAGCACGCCGGCGCGCCGAAGGGTCCGGGATCGACGCGGCGGCATGGGCGGGAGTGCTGAACACGACGACGGCGGCCGAGAAGGCCCGACGCGATCCGCGCTATCACGCCGACAAGAACCGGCGCGTGCCCAAGCGCATCGATTCGCGCCTCGTGCTGTTCGACTGCCTGACCTGCGACAAGTGCGTGCCCGTCTGCCCGAACGACGCGAACTTCGTGTATCCGCTGGCCGAACGCTCCTGCACCCATCGCGACCTCGTCGTGCAGCCCTCGGGTGCGTACCGCGTGGCCGACGAGGAGAAGTCGTTCCGCGTGGCCAAGAAGCACCAGATTGGCAACTACGCCGAGTTCTGCAACGAGTGCGGCAACTGCGACACGTTCTGCCCGGAGTACGGCGGGCCGTACATCGAGAAGCCGAGCTTCTATCGCACGGAGGCGAGCTGGCACGAGGCGGCCCCGCGCGATGGCTTCGTCGTGACGCGCACGGAGACCGGCGCGCGCATCCTCGGCCGGGTGCGCGGAGGCGAGGTGGCGCTCGAGCGGCGCGACAACGCGCTGGTGTATCGCAACGGAGCGGTCGAAGTGCTGGTGGATGAGGCAACCGGCGCGCCGCGCGAGGTGCGCCTGCTCGAACCGCTCGACGGCGAGCGCACAATCGACATGGGACTGCTGCATGCGCTGGCGGGGCTGCTCGACGGGGTGCTCGACGCGAGCCGCGTGAACCAGATCAACGTCGCATGGATGACGGCGTGAGCCCGGTCAGAAGCCGTAGAGCGACCATGAGGGCACGGAGGAGTTGTCGGGGATATCGAAGGTGAATGTCTGGAGCGGCGCGGTCGGGCTGCTGCCGAAACCGAGCAGGGTCTCGTCGTCGAGCAGCGCGATGCCGGCGTGGTCTCCGGAGAGCGGCACCGTGGCAACGACGGCGGTGTCCGTGCCGTTGAGCGGCACGAGGAGGACTTCGCCCGGATTCGACGTGCCGACGGCGAGCCGTCCGCCACGGATGTCGAGGTCGATCGTGAGCGTTGCCGGCAGAGGAATCTCGACGGCGCCGGCGCGGGCGGCGAAGCGGGCGCGCCAGTAAAGGGCGCCGTCGTCCGCGAAGGCGATGCCGCCGGTCAGCCCGCGAGTGTTCGCCGGCGGGGCGCTGTTCTCGAAGCCGACGAACTGGCCGTTGCGGCGGAAACGCGCCAGCGTGGTGGTGCCCGCTCCCGAGACGAGCAGGTTGCCGGCGACGGGGTCCCACGCGATGCCAACCGGCACGAAGGTGGGATCGGCCTGAAGCGCGGGCCAGAGCGAGAGCAGCGCGCCCTCGGTGAGGTCCGGCAGCTTGAGACGGCCGACGTGCAGCTCGGCGCCGAGCAGGTGCAGCTCGTTGTTGGCGGCATCGAAGGTGAGTGCGGCGCCGCCCGAGGCCGGGGCGACGGAGCAGATTTCGGCGAGCGTTCCGCTGGTGTTGACGAGGGCCAGCAGGCCGTCGCTGGCGAGCACGCGCAACTGGGCGTTGTTGGGAACAGCGGTGATGCCGGCAAGGCCGCCACGGCGGAAGATGGCGGCCGAGGCAGCCATGTCGAAGGTGCGCGAGGCGTCCGGCGTGCCGTCGGCCTGCCAGGCGCGCACGCTCGTGCTGCCGGGCGAGACACCGAAGAGGCGGGCGTTGGAGGCGCTCCATGCAAGGTCGTGCACGGGCGGATCGACGGCGAAGGAGCCAAGGACGGCACCCGAGGCATTGAAGCGCAGGATACGCGCCCCCGAAGGATCCGAGGCGAAGAAGGTGCCCGTGGCGGCGTTGTAGGCAAGGCCACCAAAGCCGAGCTGCCCCGGCGACTCGGCAACCGTCGCCGACGGTGTCACGGCGCCGGTGTTGGCGTTGAGCGTCGAGAGCACTCCCGAGTAACGCCCCAAGGCGAAGCCGTTGAGCGCGTTCGTGAAGACCATGCCGGCGACTTCGTCTGTGAAGTCGATGCGGGCGCCGAAGCGGGCGGACGGGTTCGCGTTCACCGTGGGCGAGGGGTTCAGTTCCTGGATGCTGCGACGGGCGTTGTCGAGCACCCAGACGCGCGAGGCGAGCGAGTGGGCGACGGCGCGGGGCCGCAGCAGGCGCGGCCCAAGCGTGCCGGCGACCAGGTCCGCGTCCGTCGATTCGACGACGGCGACATGGTCCGGGCTGTCGGCGTTGAAGCGAATCGACACGTCGGGATTGGCGGCGTTGTCCACGTCGCCCTCGTTGGCCGTCACAAGGTCGAGGCGCCCGTTGGCGTCGAGGTCGGCGAGCGCGACGCGGCGCGGGCGCGCGCCGACGGAGAGCACCTGCGTGCCGCCCGCGGAGAGGAACACGGTGACCGTGGCGCCGAGGCGATTGGCGACGAGCAGGTCGTCGCGAGCGTCGCCGTCCCAGGAGACGAAGGCGACGGCGGAGGGCTCGTCGAGCGACGGATCGGTCAGCACGAAGCTGGACGCCGGCTGGCCGGCGGAGTCGAGGTCGCTGAGGACAAGGACGCGGTTGTTGGCGTCGGCGGCGACGAGATCGAGTCGGCCGTCGCCGTCGAAGTCGCCGGCGGCGAGACCGGTGAGCAGGGCGTCGCCGACGGGCAGCGGCAGGGCGACTGGCGCGGCGAACGTCCCGGGGGCGGTCTGGCGCACGAGCAGCAGCGAGGCTTCGGCTGCGACGAACAGGTCGTCCAGTCCGTCGCCGTCGATGTCTTCGACGAGCAGGAATTGCGGGCGCGCCGGCAGCGCAATGACCGGACCGGGTGCGAAGGCGCCGGCGCCGTTGCCGGGCATCAGGCGAATGGACTGGTCGCGCAGTTGGGCGACGGCCAGACCGGGCAGGGGTGAGTTTGAAAAGTGGCCGACGGCAAAGTGAACGGGGAACAGGTCCTGCGGAACAACGGGGGCGACGGGCCCGGCGGGCAGAACGACGAAGAGGCCGTCGCCGCGATTCAGCAGTGTCTGAACGCTGGGCGGTTGGCCGAAGAGGAAGTTGCCGGAGCACAGGACGATCAGGTCCGGAGCGCCGTCGTGGTCGATGTCGGCGACAACGAGCGCGCGCGGGAAGTTGCTCGGCGAGGCGGGGTTCATTCCCACGGGGATCGTCTGCGCGAGGGTGAAGACACCGGGCGCGGACTGGCGATGAATCGTGACGGTGTCGTCGAAGGCGTTGGCGACAGCGATGTCGGGACGGCCGTCACGGTCGAAGTCGGCGATGGCGAGCCCCTGCGGGACGGCGCCGGCAAACAGATCCACTGCGGCCCGGAGACCGGTGGCGGGAGTCAGGGCGAAGGCGAGCACTGCAAGAAGCAGGCGGGTGGTCATGGAGCCTCGAATCGCCGGGCGTCGCCCGCGTAGCCCCCCAAGTCCCCCAAGCTGATGGTGCCGTTCGTGGGATCGTACTCGGTATCGATCGGGTGTCGGTAGCTGGTGTGGCCGAACTCGTTCTGGAAGAGTTGGGCGTCGAAGGGCCGGTAGGCGCCGAGGCTGTCGGTCAAGTCGGGTCCGATGCTGATGATGGCGCCGCCGTGGCGGTACAGGCGCGGGATGCCGTGGCGCGCGGCCAGACTGGGATAGTGGTAGTAGAGCAGGCTGCGCTGCGAGTTGGGCGGCTGGAGTTCGGGGAAGCTGTCGCCGCTGGCGGCCGAGGTGGCAGTCGCCGACAGGCCGGAGGGCGTCAGCGGCCGGGCCTGAATGGTGCCGAAGGGATCGCGGAAGGCCCCGCCGGTGATGTAGGCCACCGGGGTGGTGAGGCGCGCCAACTGGACGTCGGAATAGAGGGCAAAGGGGTCGGCCGGGAAGCGGGCGCGGGTCGGGGGATACTGTCCCTGATCGACGGCGTAGGCTTCGAGGCCACTGGTAACGACGCGCAGGTTCGAGCGCGCGGCGGCAACCTTGGCGCGGGTCTGGGCTTCCAGAAAGTTCGGGATGGCCAGCGCGGCGAGAATCGCGATGACGGCGACGACGACCAGCAGCTCGATGAGTGTCAGGCCGCGCCGCATGGCATCGGAACTCGCGCGTGAAATGCATCACGGGCGGCTCCGGCCACTTTCCGGCACCGCCGAAGGAAAGTAGCGTTCGGTGTAGGCCGCCTCGTAACCGGTGAACAAGAGCGAAGCCCATGCCGGAGGCGAGGTCGGACTGTGGCGGGTCACATCCAGCCGCTGGTCGCCGCGCACGGTGGCTTCCGTGGCGGGTTCCAACTCGACGGCCGACGAACCAGCCTCCACGCGCACCGCACCGCGAGCCAGAAAGACCGAGGCCGATTCGGGGTACCGTGCCGTGGCGAACGCCGTTCCCAATACGGTGACGGTGCCCTCGCCAAAGTCAACGGCGAACTCTCCGTGGCCGCGCTCGACTTCGATCCAGAGCGCGCCGGCCAGCAGCCGGAGGTGCCGGGCGGAGTCCACCACAACCCGAGTATTCTCAGCCAGATACAGACGCGCGCGCTCGCTGTCGAGCGCCACCAGCGCCCCGGAGCCCTTCGCGGTCGACAGGACGCTGCCCGCTTCCAGGCGCGCTCCGCTGGCCGCGACGCCGTCCACCAGGACCCCGTTGCGGGCGAAGACAAGCTCGCCGGCGGGGCGGCCCGGGCCGGCCAGATACCAGCTTGTCCCCCCGGCGATCATCCCGAGCAGGGCGGCAGCAGCCAACCAGACCCGCCAGCGCGGCGTCGCCCGACCCACCGGAACCACGTCGGCGGCGGAGGTTTCGCGCAGGGCCAGCCGGGCCGAGAAGCGGGTGACGAATGTCTCCTCCCGCGCCCCGAGTCCCGAACGGAGTCCCTCTCCGAGCCGATCCAGATGCCGCTCGAGACGGTCGCCCGACGGTGTGCGTTCTTCCCGGTTCATTGGAAGTCCTCGTAGTGGAGCCCCTGCTCCTCGAGAATGGTGCGCAATTTGTCCAGGCTCCGGCGCAGTTTGACGCCGACGCTGCCCATGGGCATGTCGAGCGTCTCGGAGATTTCGCGAATCTGGAGGCCGGCGAAGAAACGGAGCACGATCAACTCCCTTTCGGGGGGTTTGAGGCGTTCGAGTGCGCCCTCGAGGCGTTGGGCAAGTTCACGAAGCTGGACCACTTCCTCCTGGTCGCCGGCGATGGCCAGTCCGAGGCTGGCAAGCGCGGCGGGCTCGACGGAGAGTTCGTCGCGGTAGTGGCGTCGCTGCATTTCGCGGGTGGCCAGTCGCTGGGCGGTGCGGAGGATCCAAGGGAGGACGCTCTCGGGGGCGCGCAGGGACTCGCGTTCGCGGTAGAGCAGATAGAAGGCCTCCTGGGCAATTTCCTCGGCGATCTCGAGCGAGCCGGTGGTGAGCCGCAGATAGGCGACGAGGCGTCGATGGTAGAGGCGAACGAGGCGCGTGGCGGCGTCGGAATCGCCCTGCCGAAAGCGGCGGAAGGTCTCGTCATCGAGGCGGCGGTTCTCCTTCTGGGCATCGCTCATGCGGCCAAGTCCCGAAGGGCAGCGCGTTGGAGGAAGAGTTGCAGCGGGGGTGCGCCGGTCACGTCGACTGGCCAGGACCGTGGGGGGGATTGAGGCCATCCCTTCCCTCGGAGTCTTCGGGAGGGCGCGACCCCCCGCTGCAAGCTTGAAAATCCTCCGCGTCTGCCAGTCGTTGGCTTTGCCGCCATCGGCGTTGTTCCCCAGCCCCCGCCCACCTTCAGTTCCGCACGGTGATCACATCGCTGTAGCCGATGTTGATCATCTGGCGGTTGAACGCCCGGGCCGGTCTGCTGACGACGATGCGCACCCTGCGATTGCTGCCGGCCTCGAAGGCGAAACTGCCCTGCACGTTGCGGGCCCAGACGTTGACGTTGGCCGCCGCGACGTTGGGGGTGAAGACCAGTTGGTTGTTGGCCGCGTCGAACTCGAAGCGGCTGGTGGCGCCGCGCGCCGGGTTGAAGAAGGTGGCGGTGCGGCCGTTGTTGGTGATGGAGACGGTGCCGACGCGGGCGGGCAGCATCTCGCTGCGGACGCGCTCGACGGTGCGGAAGGCGGTGCCGTCGGCGGGCAGGGTCTCGAGCGAGGCCCGGGCATGCCGGGCGGTGGTCAATGCGACGAACGAGACGAACAGGCCGACGAGCGCAAAGAGACTGACCGCAATGATGAGTTCGACGAGGGTCAGGCCCCGGCGTCGCCGGGTCGGGAAAAGCGCATTCTGACGGGTCATCGGAAAGGCTCCATTGAATCCTGGCTGGTTCGGAGGAGGATTCCCTAATTGTGGATTGGACCTGTCGGGAGGAGATTCCGGGCCGGGCGGGGGCTGGATTCGCCATCCTGCGACGGACGGATTGTCCTCCGTGGGTCCCGCCGATTCAAGGGAAGATGTCCCGTTGTCGGGGAGAATCGACGCCGGACGCGCCGGCGCCTCACGGAGTCGGCGCGGGGGCTTCTCCCTTCTTGAGGTTCCACAGCGAACGACGCACGCGCGACTGGGTGACGGGCAGCCACGAGCCGTCCTTCATGCGCGAGTTGTAGTAGACCGTCGGGTTGCCCGAAGAGCCGTATCCGCCGACCGCGTAGATGCTGCCGTAGAAGGTGCGGTTGCCGCCGCCGGAAATCTGGCCCCAGGAGAACATGAGCCCGTTGTGGAAGACGTTGAAGCTGACGTTGTTCGGGGGCAGATTGCCATCGGGCATGCGCACCATGCGGTTGCCGTCGGCATCGACGAGCGTGGTGTGGGAGGGCGGACTGCCCTGACCGGTCAAGTCCATGTTCACATTGGCCAGCATCACCCCGCGCGAGTGGGTGCTGCTGCCGGCCACCTTGACGGTGGCGACTCGGGCGCCCGGGGTGCCGATCTGCTTCGGGTAGTAGACGGCATCGATCAGCGGGGCACCGTTGACCATGGGGGCAGGGTTGCCCGCCGCGTCGGTGGGCACCGAGTCGATGAAGGCGAACTGACGCTCGTAGGCGTGATAGTTGGGGTCTGAAGGAGCGACATTGAACCACCCGTCGTAGGAGCGCGAGACGACCTGACCGTAGGTGTCGCTGTTGGGATTGCGGTCGCGCCCGTAGATGTTGCCGTTCACGTCGGTCCAGTAGTAGGGCAGGTCGTACTCGAGGAAGAAATCGCGCCACTGGTGGTAGTCGTAGGTGGGAAAGGAGAGCGTCTGATTCTGGATCAGATTGTTGAGGCCCTTGAAGGTGTTCCGGTTGTTCCTGTGCAGGTGATCGGGGTGGTAGGGAACTTCGAAGACGGTCGGATTGCTGAGCTTGCTGACCATGGTGGTGGCATATCCCCCATCGACACGGCCGTCGGCATAGGTCGGCGAGGCGCCGGCCCCGTTGTAGAAGACCCCTTCGGTGCGGAAGCGGAACCAAGGATCCTCGGGGGCCATCTGGGCCTCGCGATAGCGGTCGGACAGGCGGGGCATCTTCTTGTTGTTGATGTCGGACATGTCCCAACTATCCTTGGCCCAGACCTCGCCCCAAGCAACGTTGAAGTTGCCGTTCCACGAGATGGCGGACTCGGAGATGATGGCGGCGGGCGAGGCGAAGTTGGGCGACTGGAGTTCGGTCAGGAGGGACTCGACGGTGACGCGGACGCCGCGGGCCTCGCCAACCGAGACGACCTTGGCCACGATGGGGCGCGAATTGGTGGCGAGGGCAAGTTCGTCGGCATCGAGATCGGAGGGATGGATCATGCGGATCGAGACGACGCGCGAGATTTCGCGGCCGTTGCGATCCCGGAAAACGAGGGAGTCGTCGCCCGAGAGATCGAGATCCGCGGAGACCACCTTGCTGGTGAGGCTGACGGCGGTTGGTGTTCCGGCGCGCAGGTTGGCGAAGTAGGTGAACCGGGTGACAAGGGGCCGTTCGCCCTCGATGAGGCGGTTGGCGTTGGTGTCCCAGATGACGCGGTCGAGCGCGTCGATGGGCAGGCCGCTGGCGTTCTTGGCGTAGTCGAGGATGTAGGGTTCGAAGTAGGTGTAGGCGGAAGGATAGACGGCATAGCGCAGCGGGTAGGTGTTGGGGTGGATTGCCTCGTCGTCGTAGTCGCGCGATTCGGCGCCGATGTAGTTCTCGGGGTGATTGAAGAAGTCGACCACGCGTTCGACGCCGGCTTCCGCGGCGTAGAAGGCGGGGACCTGGGACCGGCTGCGCGCGGCGAGCCGCTGGCTGTCGTTGATGAAGAGCAGCCAGGAGACGACGGCGAGGCCGGCGATGGCCATCAGCAGGACGGCGCCGACCAAGATGGAGCCGCGGGAGGGAGACCGCCCGAGAGAGCGTGCATTGCCCATGGATGTGGACCCCGGAATGCTTCGATTTCGTAGGTGCGACAGAAGCTCGAATCCCGCCGGAGGAACCGGCGGGAGAGAGCCTCTACCCAAGAGAAAGGCATCGGGGCGTTGTTTTTTTACCTCTCGCCTCAGGGGGCGAGGAGGGTGGAGAGCATGATGGTCTGCTGGCGGGCGCGGCCGCGGCCGGCCGGGGACCAAGTGACGGTGGCCTCGACACGCACCATCTCGAGTTCCAGCGGCATGGGCGAGCCGACGATGCCGACCTCGGTGCCGTCGGCGGTGAAGTAGCGCAGGGTGGCCGTGCCGACGACATCGTCGCCGGTGCGGGCCGTGCCGCGGTCGTCGATGACCACGTTGTTGATCGTGCGGGAGCTGAGATTGGCGAAGAACTCGCGCTTGGAGCCTTCGAGCGTGTCGGCGGCGACACGAATGGCGCCGTTCTGCTCCCGGATGGTCTGCTCGAGGTGCATGCCGGTCATCAGCGAGAAGACGATCGAGAGGCCGGAGACGGCGACGATGGCGACCGTGATCATGACCTCGACGAGGCTGACACCGCGGCGCGTGCGATAGCGAGTCATTTCAACTCTCCTTATCGGAATCGGCGGAGCCGCTCTTCTGGACGTTCCAAAGGCTGCGACGGACGCGGGACTGGCGGAAGCCGATCCACGAGCCGTCTTTCATGCGGACATTGTAGTAGACGCTCGGCGTGCCGGCGGAGCCGTAGCCGCCGACCGCGTAGACGCTGCCGTAGAAGGTGCGGTTGCCGCCACCGGCAATTTCTCCCCAGGAGTACATGAAGCCATTGTGGAAGACCTTGAAGTCCTCGGGGGGGATCTTGCCGTCGGGCATCAGGACGAGGTTGTTGCCGTCGTTGTCCTTGAGGTCCTTCCAGGAGGGCGGGTTGCCCTGGCCGGTCAGGTTCAGGTTGTTGTTGCACAGCATGACGCCGCGCGTGTGGGTGCCCTGGCCGGAGACTTTGATCTCGGCGATGCGCGCGGCGGCATGCCCCATGGGCTTCGGGTAGTAGGTTTCGTTGATGAGCGGGACGCCGTTGACGAGCGGCGCGGGATTGCCGTTGGCGTCGGTGGGCACGGAGTCGATGAAGGCGTACTGGCTGGCGTTGTCGTTGTAGTTGGGGTCCGACGGGCTGATGTGGAACCAGTCGTGGTAGGACTTCTTGACGATCTGGCCGTAGTTGGCGCTGGCGGGGTCGCGCTCGCGGCCATAGATGTTGCCGGAGACGTCGGTCCAGTAGTAGGGCAGGTCGAACTCCAGGAAGGTCTGCTTCCACTGGTGGTAGTCGTAGTGTGGGAATTCGAGGGGGGCGTTCTGCTTGAGGTTGTCGAGCCCCACGAAGGTGCCGTTCACGCGGTCGCGTGTGTTGCGGCCGAGGTGGTCCCGGTGGTAGGGGGTGAAGTAGACGTCGGCGTTGTCGAGCTGGCTGATCGGGTTGTTGGCGAAGCCGGCGAAGATGCGGCCGTCGGCGAACTTGTCTCCCTGCTTGAAGACGCCTTCGGTGCGGAAGCGGAACCAGGGGTCCTTGGCCCGGCTGTTGCCCTTTTGGGGCACATAGGAGGGATTGCTGCGGTCGAGAGCGGGGAGCTTGCCCAGGATGTCGTTGCCGAGATCGACGTTGTTGCGGGCCCAGACTTCGCCCCAGGCGACGTTGAAGTTGCCTGAGAACTCGACGGCGGCTTCGGAGATGATGGCCGCGGGGGACTGGAAGAAGGGGGTCTGCTGTTCGGTGAGGTAGAACTCGACGGTGACGCGGACGCCGCGGGACTCGCCGACGGAGACGACCTTGGCGATGATGGGACCGGTGGTGGTGACGGCGGCGAGTTCGTCGGCGTCCAGGTCGGCGGGGTTGACCATGCTCAGCGAGACGACGCGGCCGGTTTCGCGGTCGTTGGTGTCGCGCAGCACGAGGGTCTCGTCGTCGGCGATGTCGAGTTCGGCGGTGGGAATCTTGCTGGTGCGGCTGACGGCGGCGTGGTTGCCGGTGCGGTTCTGGAAAAAGGTGAATCGCGTGACGACCGGCTTCTCGCCGTCCTTGAGGCGATTGGCCTCAACGTCCCAGATGACCTCGAAGCTGCTGTTGACGGGCAGGTCGTCGCCGTTCTTGGCGTAGTCGAGAATGTAGGGTTCGAAGAGGGGATAGAAGTCGGGGTAGACGGGGTAGCGAAGCGGGTAGTTGGCTGGGTGGATGGCCTGCCGGTCGTACTCGCGGGGTTCCTCGCCGGTGTAGTTTTCGGCGTTGTTGAAGAAGTCGACGACGCGTTCGACGCCGGCCTCGGCGGCGTAAAAGGCGAAGACCTGAGCACGACTGCGCTGGGCCAGGCGCTGGCTGTCGTTGACGAACAGGAGCCAGGAGACGACGGCGACGCCGGCGATGGTCATGAGCAGGACGGCGCCGACGAGGATGGAGCCGCGGCTGCGCCGGCGGGCGATTCGGGGGGTCCGACGGGGTGCGCGCCCCCGCGCGCGCGGGGTGGTCTCGATGGGGTGGTGGTGCATGGCCTGGCCGCCTCTTGGGGTTGAAGTGCCTCTGTCCCGGCTGAACGGGTCTCCCCTGCCTCGTTCGGCAAGAGGACTCCCAAGGGAGAAAAGACGGTACTCGCCGATTCTTTTACATCGAATCGGCCGGGCGGTGAAAAAAAAGTTGGAGGGGAGAAGAGGCTGTCCGGGGAGCGCCTGCGAGGCTGGCCAGCGGACGGCACGGGTTGGGGCAAGGTCTGCAATAAGGATACCAGCCAGCCGACTTCCCGGCGCGTGGTCGGCGGGGCTCCCTCAGGCTCCCGGCCGGGTGGCGTCGCGCAGGGCCAGCAGATCCTTCATGACGTCGCCCAGGGCCCCGGCGTGGCCCGGTCGGCCGAAGGTGTCGTGCAGGCGCTGGTAGTGGCGGTAGAGGCGGTCGTAGACGGAGCGGCGCGTGGGGTCCGGGAGGTACCGGGCGCGGGGAGCGGGAACCATGGCGGCGGTGGCTTCGGGGAAGGTGTCGTGCCCTCCAGCGGCCCGGCCGGCGACGACGGCGCCGGCCAGCGCGGCGCCGAGCGCACAGGTCTGGTCGCTGCCGGCGACCTCCACCGGGCGGCCCAGCACATCGGCGTAGATGCCCATGACCATTGGACTTCGGACGGCGATGCCGCCACAGGCAACGACACGGTCGAGGGCGGCCCCGCAGGCGACCATGCGCTCGGCGATGATGCGGGCGCCGAAGGCGGTGGCCTCGACGAGGGCCCGGTAGATCTCGGCCGGAGTGGTGTGGAGATGGAGGCCGAGGAGGAGGCCGCTGAGGCGGGGGTCGGCCAGGATGGTGCGGTTGCCGTTATGCCAGTCGAGGG
Organism: Candidatus Sumerlaeia bacterium; assembly: GCA_019634695.1. GTDB lineage: Bacteria > Sumerlaeota > Sumerlaeia > SLMS01 > JAHLLQ01 > JAHCAW01. The sequence continues at coordinate 75,056 of JAHCAW010000002.1, read as the reverse complement.
CGAGGAGCCCGCTCTGGCCGGGGGTGAGTTGGGCGGCGGCGCGGGTGAGTTGCTCGTGCGAGCCGGCCTCGGGTCCGCCGGGCTGGAGGCGCTCGCAGAACCAGTTGAAGATATCGCCGACGGCGGACTGGCCGGCCTCGATGCCCTCGAATCCGGGCAGCACGGAGTGGGGTACGACCCCACACATGCCCTCCATCGTGGGTAACTGGTTACTCAGCGGGGCGAGGAGGATATCGCAGCTCGACGTGCCGATGATCTTGACGAGAACGCCCGGGGCGATGCCGGCGCCGACGGCGCCCATGTGGGCATCGATGGACCCGACGGCGACGGGGATTCCGGCGGGTAGGCCAAGGCGGTCGGCCCACTCGGGGGCGAGGGTGCCGGCGGTGTCGGCGATGGTGCCGGTACGACGGGGCAGGGTGCGGCGGATGCGGGCGAGCTGGGGGTGAAGGCGGCCGAGGAACTCAGCGTCGGGGTAGCCGCCCCAGGCGGGATGGAAGAGTCCCTTGTGGCCGGCGGCGCAGGCATTGCGGACGAGCGTGGCCGGGTGATCGAGCGCGCAGAGGAGGGCGGGAATCCAGTCGGAGAGTTCGACCCAGGTGGCGTTGGCCTCGAAGACGCGGGGGGCGGTGCGGGCGGCGCGCAGGGCCTTGGCCCAGAACCACTCGGAGGAGTAGGCGCCGCCGCAGATGCGCAGGTAGTCGGGGCGGATGTCGCGTGCGAGGGCGGTGATCTCGGCGGCCTCGGCGTGGGCGGTGTGATCCTTCCAGAGCCATGCGTGGGCGGCGGGCTGGTCGGCGAAGGCGGCGTCGAAGACGAGGGGCTGGCCGGCAGCGTCGAGGGGCAGCGGAGTGCTGGCGGTGGCGTCGACACCGATGCCGACGATGCGGGCGCGGGCGCAGTCGCTGCGGGAGGCGGCGTGGGCGAGCGTCAGGCGGACGGCGGTCTGGAGGGCGTCGCGGATGTCGGCGGGGTGCTGGCGGGCGAGGTCGGGATCGAGGGGATCGCCGATGACGCCCGCGTCGCCGTGGGTGTAGGGGCTGACGGCGGAGGCAAGGGTCTCGCCGGTGCGGGTGTCGGCGAGCAGGGCGCGGGCGGAGTTGGTGCCGAAGTCGAGGCCGAGCGAGCAATGACGTGTCATGGGGGCGACTCCGGCGAGGCGGGCTGGTTCAGGAGCTTGCCGCAGTGGGGACAGGTGCGGGCGGCATTCTTCCTGGAGATGGCGTCGAGAAAGCCGGCGCCGAGGATGCTGGTGGGCAGGGCGAACATGCCGATGCCGAGGATGGCGACGACGCCGGCGCACAGGCGGCCAAGCACGGTGACCGGGTAGATGTCGCCATAGCCCACCGTGGTCAGAGTGGCAACGGCCCACCACATGGTTGCGGGGATGCTGGAGAAGACCTCGGGCTGGGCGGTGTGTTCGCAATAGTAGAGCAGGCTGGAGGAGACGACGAGGAGCAGACCCATGAGGACCGTGGAGAGGATGAGTTCCTCGCGGCGGGCGGTCACGGCGTCGCGCAGCAGACCCAACGCGGAGTAGTAGCGGCCGACCTTGGCGAGCCGGAACAGGCGCATGAGGCGCAGAACGCGGAGCGAGCGCAGGTCGATGCCGAGGAAGGGCAGATAGAAGGGGAGAATGGCGAGCAGGTCGACGAGGGTCAGGGGTTGGAGCGCCGCGCGCAGGCGTCCGCGCACCGGGCCGGCGAATCGCGGGTCCACCGTGCAGGACCACAGGCGGGCGAGGTACTCGAGGGTGAAGACGAGGACGGAGAAGACCTCGAAGGCGGCGAGCTGCGCGCCCCACTGCTGGCGAACCTCCTCAACGGAACCGAAGACGACGGCCGCGGCGTTGAGGAAGATCAGGACAAGGATGGACAGGTCGAAGGCGTGACTGATGCGGTCGCCCTCGCGGGCGACCTCGACGATCTCCCAAATGCGTCGCCGAATGGCCATGGCGCGAAGCTCCGACTGACGAGGCATCGTGCGAGGTCAGTGGGCCGATGGGCAAGGAATGTCAGCGCCGGCGGCCGGGGCCTCGGGGTTGGTCGGGCGCGCTGTCGCGATCAAGGTAGAGGGGGTCGGGAAGCAGGGGGAGCTCGCTGGGCACTTCGGGTTCGATGGTGACGGGCGGGGCGCCGGCCTGGCGCTGGGCGGCAAGGGCGGGGGCGCGTTCGGGACCATGATAGCGCCAGTGCCAGGGCTCGGAGATGTAGCCGGTCTGGGGGACGGTGTGGGGATAGTAGGAGCGGACCCATCCGAAGCGCGCGCCGTTGCGTTCGAGCCAGGCGCTCTCCGGGGTGCGGGCGAAGCCTTGGCCGCCGCCGCCGTCGCGGGACCGCAGGTCCACCGTGGTGCCGAGTTGGTGCTCGCTGTGGCCGGGAGGGGCGCTGGAACGCTGGGCGGGATTGCGGGCGATGTTGCGAGTGTAGATTTCGACCTGACGCGGGCCGGAGCGATAGGAGGAGCTGACGCGCAGATGGAGCCCTTCGGCTTCGGCGGCCTCGAACATTGCGACCAATGCCTCGCAGGCCTCGCGGCGCAGGGTGTGCTCGCCGCGGCCGCTGGCGAAGCGCTCGGGGACGGGGACAAGATCGGAGGGCTCGTAGTCGAGCGGGATGCCCCACCAGCGGTCGACGATCTCCTCGCCGATGGGCAGGTCGCCCGGGCGGGCGAGATTGCGCGGGTGCGGGCGGGTGAGGTGCATGCGGGGAGCGTGAAGCGTCCGGCCGTCGCGCTCGAAGGCGAGCCACTCGACATTGGTGTCGGGATCGACGGTGACCGGGCCGGCGATGCGGTCGCCCTGAACGAGGTGGCCGACCGGTTCGGCGTCGAGCGAGGGCTGGTCGAAGACGGGGGCCTCGTCGGCGTAGACGATCCAGGGGACTGTGAGGTCGAGATTCCGTGAGGTGCAACCGGTCAGGGCGGCGACGAGAAGGGAGGCGACGAGGAGCAGGCGCATGACGAAGGGCGGTCCTTCGGAGAGGGATACCGGAAGTCCGGGGGAGGTGGCGGCTGGGGTCAACCGTCGAGTGGTGAGGGCGGGGACATTTGGTTGCGGGCCGGCGGTGGGTCGGGGAAGGGTCGGAGCAGGAACGCCCGCAAGGATGGATGACTGCCATGACGTCGCACCGCAAGGAACGAATCGCCGAGGCGATCCGGGAGGAGTTGGGGGAGATTCTGCTGTTCAGCCTGCAAGACCCGCGGGTGCCGGATGTGCTGACGATCACCGGGGTGAAGGTGACGGCGGACCTGCAGTTGGCGCGGGTGGCGTTCACGCAGTCGCCGGAGGACGAGAAGTCGATCCGGCAGACGCTTGAGATGCTGGAGAGCGCGGCGGGGTTTCTGCGGCACCAGCTCGCGCAGAACCTGCAACTGCGGCACACGCCGCACCTGGAATTCGTCTACGACCGGGGCCAGCGGCACGCCGAACGGGTGGAGGAGTTGCTGCGACAGGCGCGGGAGGCGATGCCGCCGGCTGAGGCGGACGGGGACGACGAACGCACCTGAGAGCGAAAAATGTTGTCCGGGACGAAATAAGTCCGCGGCGCCGGTGTACGAACAGAGTTGGTGTCGGGCCGTGGGGCCGCGGGGGCAATTTGGGCTCGACGACTCCGGACGGCCGGCTGGACGTGTTGCTCCAGCATCAATTCTCTCCGAAGGAAACTTGCATCATGCGCGTACTTGTCCGCAGTTTCGCAGCCGCCGTGGTTGTGACGGCGACCGTGGCGCCGGTGTCGGCCCAGATGCCCGAGGCGTTCGCGGCCATCCCGGCCGACGCGACGGTGCTGGTACGCATCGACCTGTTGGCGGCCGAAAAGAATCCGCGACTGGCGCCCGTGCTGGAGGCGTTGAAGCGCGACGATCCGAACTTCCCGGCCAAGATGCTGTTCGAGAACAGCAGGGGAGCCGCGGACATGAGCCATCTGGCGACGAACTTCCCGGGCCAGATCAAGGTGGTCGAGATGGGCGTCAGCGTGACAGACGACCTGCAGTCGGCCGACAAGGGCTATGCCGTCTTCTACGGTCCGATGAATCCGGCCGGGATCATGGAACGATTCCAGGGGGCGGGCTGGACAACCCAGCAGTCCGCAGGCGGGCAGACGGTGCTGAGCGACGCGAAGCAGGAATCGTTCGTGACGATGCCGAACGAGTGGACGATGGCGATGGCCTCCTCGATGCCGATGCTGGAGCGGATGATGGCGACGAGCACGGGCGGGGCGGCATCGGTGACGTCGAGCGCATCGCCCTTGGCAACCTTCGCGCGCACGGCGTCGAGCAGCTTCTTCTTCGCGGCGGTGCAACTGCCGGATTCGATGCGGGCGCAGATTGCGCAGGCCAACAGCGAGCCGAACCCGATGATGATGATGTTGCCCGGCCTGCCGCAGTTCATGGCCGAGCTGCCGAAGCTGCAGACGGTTGGCGCGGTTGTGCAGGACATCGAAGGGATCAAGATTCGTCTGGCGATGACGTTCCCGGATGCGGAGACGACGAGCCGTGCGACGAGTGCGCTGAACATGGCATGGCCGGCCGCGATTCAGATGTCGAAGGCGATGACGGCGCAGCAGGACCCGAAGGCGGCCGAGCAGTTGGACAAGTTCATGGCGGTGCGGTTTGCGGCCAACGGGGCGAATATGACGACATCGATCCCGGTGAGCGACGAGGAGCTGACGAAAGTCGTGGAGGGGCTGAACCAGATGCTGCCGGCGGCGAGGTCCGGTGCCGCAGGTGTGGCGCCCGCTCCGTCGCAACCGGCCGACGGCGGGATTCGCTGGAGCGAGTAAGCCGTTCGGGCAAGCCGATCGGGATTCCGAGACAAGGCGCGGTCCGTGAGGGCCGCGCTTTTTCTCTGGGCGCCGCTTGCGTTTGCGGGCGGAGGAGAGTCAGAATGCCGGGGTGATGCGGAGCGGCGGGGAGCGTGCCGGTCGCTGACGCTTGCACCTACGCGCGGCTGCGGCGCACGAACCGGGTACTGATTGAGCGGAGTCTGCCCGTCGCTGACGCTCCGGGTTCTGATTGAGGGGAAGTGTCATGTCGTCTGCGTCCCACAGTCCGCAGGAGATTGAGAAGGGCGCCGCGTTTGCCGAGGGGGCGGAGCGGCCGCGCACGTTCTTTCCCGAGGCGGGCGAGGAGTATCGACACGAACCCTTCCGGGTGGTGAGCCCGTTCGAGCCCGCCGGCGACCAACCGCGGGCGATCGAGCGATTGGTCGAGGGACTGGCGCGCGGCGTGCCGGCGATGACGCTGCTGGGCGCGACGGGCACGGGCAAGACGTTCACGATCGCCAAGGTGGTCGAGGTGCTGAACCGCACGACGCTGGTGCTGGCGCCGAACAAGACGCTGGCCGCGCAGCTCTACCGCGAGTTCAAGGAATTTCTGCCCGACAACGCCGTCGAATACTTCGTGTCGTACTACGACTACTACCAGCCCGAGGCGTACATCCCGTCGTCGGACACGTACATCGAGAAGGATTCGTCGATCAACGACGAGCTGGACAAGCTGCGGCTGAGCGCGACGAAGTCGCTGATCGAGCGGCGCGATACGCTGGTGGTGGCGAGCGTGTCGTGCATCTACGGCATCGGCTCGCCGAGCGAGTTCCATGCGCTGGTGGTGCTGGTGCGCGAGGGTGAGCGGATTTCGCGCGACGCGCTGCTGCGGCGGTTGGTGGAAATCCAGTACCGACGCGACGACATGGACTTCTATCGCGGATCGTTCCGCGTGCGCGGCGACGTGGTGGATGTCTTCCCGGCGTACGAGGAGGAACGGGCGCTGCGGATCGAGTTCTTCGGCGACGAGATCGAGGCGCTGAGCGAAATCGACCCGATGACGGGCGCGCGCCTGCAGCGCATCCGCCGCGCGGCGCTCTACCCCACCACCGTCTACGCAACGCGCAAGGACACGCTGCAACGGGCGCTCGTCGATATTCAGGAGGAACTGGCGACGCGGCTGCGATTCCTCGAGGAGAACAACCGACTGGTCGAGTACCAGCGCCTGAAGCAGCGCACCGACTACGACATGGAGATGCTGCGCGAGACGGGCACGTGCCCGGGGATCGAAAACTACTCGCGACACCTTGCCGGCCGCGGGGAGGGCGAGCCGCCCTACACGCTGCTGGATTACTTCCCGGACGACTTCCTGCTGGTGGTGGACGAGAGCCACATCGCGGTGCCGCAGTTGCGGGCGATGTTCGCGGGAGACCGCAGCCGCAAGCAGACGCTGGTGGAGTACGGCTTCCGTCTGCCGTCGGCGCTGGACAACCGACCGCTGCGCTTCGAGGAGTTCGAGCGGCGCGTGCACCAGGCGGTGTTCGTGAGCGCGACGCCGTCGGCGTACGAATTGGGGCGCTCGGAGGGCGTGGTGGTCGAGCAGCTCATCCGCCCGACGGGACTGGTGGACCCGACGATCCATGTGCGGCCGGTGGCCGATCAGGTGCAGGACCTGATCGCGGAGGCGAAGCTGCGAGCCGCGCGCAATCAGCGCACGCTGGTGACGACGCTGACGAAGCGCTTCGCCGAGGACCTGACAGAGTATCTGTCGGAGGCGGGGCTGAAGGCGCGCTACATGCACAGCGACGTCAAGGTGCTGGAGCGGGTGGAGATTATTCAGGACCTGCGCTCGGGCAAGATCGACGTGCTGGTGGGCATCAATCTGTTGCGCGAGGGACTGGACCTGCCGGAGGTGTCGTTGGTGGCGATCCTGGACGCGGACAAGGAGGGCTTCCTGCGCTCGACGGTGTCGCTGATCCAGACGGTCGGCCGGGCGGCGCGCAACGTGGACGGGACGGTGATCCTGTACGCGGACCGGATGACGGACTCGATGCGGGCGGCGATCGAGGAGACGGACCGCCGCCGGGCCTTGCAGGCGGAACACAACGAGCGCCACGGCATCACCCCCCAGAGTATTCAGAAGAACCTGACGCGGATCATCGAGACGGCCTACGAGCCGGCGACGCCGAGCGTCGAATGGCTGGCGGCCGAGCAGCCCGGGGAGTATCTGGGCCGGGCCGAACTGGAGCGGCGCATCGAGGAGCTGAAGGCGGACATGCGCAGCGCGGCACGGGTGCTGGACTTCGAGCTGGCGGCCGTCCTGCGCGACCGGATGGTGGCCTTGCAGCGCAAACTGAAGGACCTGTGACGGCGGGGCGGGGGCGTCCGAGAATCAGCCCGACATTCCGACGGACGCTCCGGCTTGACCTTCGGGGGGCCGGTGGCGCTGGATCGGCGCCATTCCGTACTGTCGAGGAGACACCCTTGGCCAACACCCGCCCCTATCGCGCCGTTGCCCTGATTGATCGCGACGGCACCGTGATCGAAGAGAAGGGATACCTGAAGGACCCGGAGCAGGTGGTGCTGCTGCCGCGTGCGGCGCGGGCGCTTCGCCTGCTCGAGGAGCAGGGTATCGCGCGCGTGGTGTGCTCGAACCAGTCGGGGCTCGGGCGGGGCTACTACACGGTGGAGGACCTGAACGCCGTCAACGCACGCATGACGGAGTTGCTGGCGGCCGAGGGCGCAAGCGTCGAGGGGATCTACTACGCACCGGTGGACCCAAACACCGATGACCCCGAGGGCATGCGGCTGCGCAAGCCGGCGCCCGGCATGGCGCATGCCGCCATCCGGGACCTGCACTTGGAGGGCCTTCCGCTGTTCGCGTTCGGCGATCGGTTGACGGACGTGACGTTCGGGCTCAACTGCGGGGGCACGGGCGTTCTGGTGCGCACGGGCTACGGACGCGACGAGGAGCGGCGCCTCGAAGAGGAGTCGTACCGGCCGCCGGTGGGCGACGATCTCTACGACGCCGTGCGCATCATGCTCAACGAGTTGATCAAGCGCGCGTGGCCGAAGGACCGGGTGCTGGCGCGCAAGCTGCACACGCCGGGCGAGCTGAACGAGATCGTGCGTTGCCGGCGCGCGGCGGGCACGAAGGTGGTGCTGGCGAACGGGTGCTTCGACCTGTTGCACGGCGGGCACGTGAGCTTTCTGGAGAACGCGCGCGCGGCCGGCGATGTGCTCGTGCCGGCGGTGAACTCGAACGCCTCGATCGCGCGGCTGAAGGGAGCCGGCCGCCCGCTGCTCGACGAGCCCGCACGCCTGCAACTGCTGGCGGCGATCGATGCCGTGGACTACCTGACGGTCTTCTACAACGACACCGCCGACGAGGTGATCGAGGAAGTGCATCCGGACATCCATGCGAAGGGCACGGACTACACGAGCGAGAACGTGCCGGAGCGGCTGACGTCGCAGCGGCTGGGCATCAAGACGGTGATCGCGGGCGCGCCGAAGGAGAACAGCACGCGGGACATCATCGAGGTGATTCTGGAGCGGGCGCGTCAGGGGGTTCTGTGAGCGCAACGGCGGGCGTGGTGCCGCTGGTGCTGGCGGCCGGCGAGTCGCGCCGCATGGGCGAGCCAAAGCCGCTGCTGCGCGTGGGTGGACGCACGTTTCTCGAACAGATTCTGGAACAACTGACGCAGGCGGGACTGCCCCCGGCCGTGGTGGTCGTGCATCCAACGATGCGGGCGCGTCCTGACGCGCAAGCCGAACGCGTCGTTGTGAATCCGCATCCACGCGATGGGATGCTCTCGTCGCTGCGGGTGGGAATCCGGGCGCTGCCCGCGGACGCGACGCATGCGCTCGTGTGCCTGGTGGACATGCCGCTGGTGACGGCGGCGACGTACAAGGCAGTGGCACGACAGGCGGCGGAGCTGCCCGACAGCATCGTGTTGCCGTCCCATGCCGGCCACCGGGGACATCCGGTGGCGTGGCCACGGGCGCTGTTCGAGGCGCTGCTGACGTGGGAGGGCGCGGACGGGGCGCGGGGTGTGCTGGCCGCGCATGCGGACCGAATCGTGGAGTGCGCCGTGGAAGACGCAGAGGTTCTGTGCGATTTCGACACGCCGGAGGATGTTGCCGGCGATCCGCGCGTGCGTCGGTCCTCGGAGTGATTGCGCCGCAGGCTCAGGGCCCCTGCGGCGATTGCGGTTCGGGAGTCGGCACCGCGCCCTCGGGATCGATGGTGATGCGATAGTTGCCGGAGCCGTCGTTCTTCAGGCCCAATTGATAGCGACCGTAGGGCGTGTTGACGAGCAGCGAGAGCCGGGGCGCGCGGGCGCCGCCGGGCACGCGATCGAAGCGCAGGCGGATGTCGCCGTCCTGAATGAGGTTCTCGACGGGGGCGAGGAGTTGCTCGCGGTCCTCGGTGGCAAGGCGGAAGATGGGGCGCAGGAGGGCAATCTCCTTGGGAAGGCGCAGGCGCAGGTCGCCGGAGCGGTTGCCGCTGGCGGTGACGACGGCCTCGCGGAGCTTGGCGAGCGTGTCGCTCGACAGCATGTCGGCGAGTTGGTCGGCCTGTTCCTGCACCGGCGGGGCCGGCAGGGTCTGCGACAGGCGGGCGAGCTTGTAGGCGTCGGTATCGACCCAGACGACGGCCTCGTTGGAAATCAGGATGGCGCGGCACTCGACGATGTCGCGCACGCCCTTGCGGATGCCGTAGAGATCGAAGCGGATGTTGAGGCGCCCGAAGTCGGTCTTCTGTCCGGGCTGGACGACAGTGGCCGTCTTGGGGGCGAGGAAGGTCTCGTAGTCGCCGCGGACCATGTCGGTGAAGTGGATGCACAGCACGAGCGTGGCGTTGTGCAGGGTGCGGTCGCTGCGGTTGGTGACGTTGAGGCTGATGGCGTCGCCGAAGCCCATGAGGGTGGTGGTGTATTCGAGGTCGAGGTAGAATTCCTCGGGGAAGATCTTGAAGTAGTCGATGCCGAGGAACTCGGTGCAGAAGTCGAGGTCTGAGATGAGGTAGTCGAGTTGTCGCTGGGCGCGTCGGCGCGAGAAGTGGTCGAGGACCTTCTCGCGCATGGCGTCGTGGCTGCCCTGGTCGCGATGGAGGCGTGCGAGCTGGAGGTCGGGGCTGAAGTAGCCGGCGCCGAGCATGGTGGACTTGTAAAGTTCGAGGACGCGGCGGCCCTCGCGCGACTTGCGCAGGAAGGCGCGCATGCGATAGGCATCGACGCGATCGGTGAGATACTCGGCCTGCCGGGGGTAGTAGGCGGCGGCCTGATCGAGCAGCAGGCGTGCCTCGTTGAAGTTGCCGGCCTCGCGTTCGGCGACGCCGAGGAGCAGCAGGGCGGGCGCGGTGCGGTCGGGATTGGCGTCGATGGTGGCGGCGAGCAGGCGCCGGGCGGTGTCGGTGGATTCGCTGGCGGGGCCTTCCTGCGGCGGCTGGCTTTCGAGCAGCGCCATGGCGCGCAGCAGGACCGCCTCGTTGTCGAAGGGGGCGAGTTCGGCGGTGCGTTCGGCGGCCTCGATGGCCTTGTCCCATTGGCGGTCGGCGACGGCGAGGTAGGCGCGGTCGCGCGCCAGACAGACGCGGTCCCACTCCTCGAGGTACTTGTAGTAGACCTCGGAGTAGCCGACGAGGGCGTCGAGGAGTTGCTGCTCGACGGCGCGGATTTCCTTCCGGATGGTGCGCTGCTTGTCCTCCTCGGCGTCGAGCCGCTCGAGGCGCTGGCGGGCGACGTTGCTGTCGAAGCCGACGCCGATGCCAAAGCCGAGGTCGCCCTCGATGCTGGTGATGGCCGACAGGAAGAGGCGACGGTACTTGGCGAAGAGGAGTTGGTGGTCCTTCTCCTCGGCGCTCAGGGCGTAGAGGTGCTTGAGCTGCTCGAGCATGCGGGCGCGCGCCTCGAGGACCTCGGGGGCGACGCCGCGGAAGTCCTGGCGCGCGATGGTGTCGAGGTACTCGCGCAGGTCCGTGCGGTTGTCGAGCGCCAGGTCGAGCGCGTGGATGACGCGGATGGTCTTGTCGATGTCGTAGGGTTCGGGAACGGGCGTGAGGCGTTCGAGGGCGGGGCCGAAGACCTGCTGGGCGCGATGCTCGCCGACGGCGCCACGGATCATGGGGCCGATGTGCTTCCACGCCTGACAGCCGACGATGGTGGCGCAGGGCAGGCCAATGACGACGATCACGAGGATCAGAAAGGCCTTCAGGCCGCGGGACATGCGGCGGGGCGGCGGAGTGGAAACCGACAGGTCGGACATGCGCGGGGCCTCGGGCCTCCCGAGGAATCTACGTCCGAAGGCGGGGCCTATTCAGTCCGCCGACGGGCGTGAGACAATGTCGGCCGGCGAACCGATCCCGGGCAATCGAAAGGCGGCCGCCCGTGTCGGGAAGGGACAGGGGCGGCCGGGGGTTGTGGACAGCTTGTTGCGGGTGGATCAGTCGATGTGGAACAGGTCCAACTCGACGGGCAGCGAACCGGTCCAGCCCAGATCCATCAGCAGGTTCTGCGTCAGGATGTTCTGCGGGGTGGGCTCTGAGATCGGCTCCATGAGTTCGTCGGGCGTCACGACGGTGTCCCAGTGGGAGACGGACGATCCGCCGACGAGGGGATCCGGAGCGTACATGCGCACGCGGCCGGAGGCGTGGACGCCGGCGCTGAGGAAGCCGGGGTTCGACGAGATGTAGCTGGTGACGTTCGAGCCGTTCCACGTCAGGTTGCCGGTGTTGATGGCGGAGGTGACGCGCTCGCCGTCGGTCATGGAGATCCAACCCTTGTCCTCGGTCTCGTCGTAGAGGAAGTGCATGAAGATGTCGTTGAATCCGCTCAAGCGCGCGCCGGTGGCCTTGTTGACCAGCGTGGCGAAACCGATGCCGTGGCCGACCTCGTGGAGGAAGACCTGACGGAAGTCGACGTTGGCGCCCGCATTGCCGTCGAGGCCGTAGTACCAGTCGAGCGGGATGGCGCAGGCTTCGTCCAAGGCGGTGTTGTAGGTCGAGTAGATGTCGTTGTTGGCGCCGCTCAGGTCGCTGCCGAAGAGCTTGTTGGCCAGCGAGGCATGATACCAGGTGTTGAGGACGGGTGCGCCGGTGAAGTTGCCGTGGACAGTATTGGTGCCGGCCGATCCGAGCGTGGCGCCGAACTCGTCGCAGAACAGCGCCTGCCACTCGGTTTCGATGCGGATGTCCACGGAGCTCGAAAGTTTGTCGGCCCAGAAGGTGGCGGCGTCGATCATGGCGTTGAGGCGCTGGGCGCCGAGCGTGGTGCCGGGGTTGCCGCCGACCGGGGTCCGCGAGGTCGTGTCGTTGATGCCGACGCCGGCCCCGTCGAGCGAGACGAGCACGATGTTGGACAACGCCTTGTTGCCGCCGCCGGTGATGGGAATCGTGGCGACCACCTGGCCCGCCTTCTTCTCCGTCTTCAGCTTGTCAACCAACGTGCCCGTCATGGCGCCGGTCGACTTGTCCGTCGAGACAACCCAATCCAGATCGCGGACGGACTTCTCATGGGCCTGAACGCGCGCGATCTCCTCGGCCGTCGGTGCCCGGCGGTTGCCGTCCTCGTCGACGAAGATCACCATGTTGCTGATGCCGGGCACCACTTGCATGCAGGAAGTGCCCTGCTCGGCACGGGCCGACCCACAAAGCAACAGCGCCGCTGCCGCCACGGGCAGGACTTCGAGATTCTTCATGACATAATTCTCCATGAACAATGATGTAGTATCGTCGCCGGCCGAAGGGGCCACGGAGCCTGAAGAGCCATCGAAGGCCTGGCTCTCGACGAATCCCGACTGCGAGCAGGGGGATACTCACCCCACTGCAGCCATGGCTGTCAAACGGTGAATGAGCCGCGGCACGATTCGGGGCCACGCGGCGCAAGACGGCTGGACGCCGCGCAGGCGAGGGGACTCGGGGGGAGGAGGGAAACTGGCGCACCCGGAGGGATTTGAACCCCCGACACCTGGAACCGGAATCCAGTGCTCTATCCGGACTGAGCTACGGGTGCGCGCGGCGCCGTCCCCGGGGGGGGGCGACGCGGTGAGGGGGAGTGCTTGCGTCGGGGCCCGCCGACAGGTCAACGGCAAAGCGCCCGGGGGCGCGGGGGGCCGCCGGGACGGGGGCTGGCCGAGGGGCTATAAACGACAGTAAAAACTGGACCCCGGTTGGCGCGGAACGTTTATCCGCCGGGCGTTCGGTCTGGACAGCGGGCGGGCCCGGGCCTAGCGTCGCGGAACGGACCCGCGGCCGGCAGCCGCGGGCCATGACCGACGGGATGGAATCGCGAACGATGAAGACGACGAGGCGAGTGAGGTGGGCGCTGGCGGGGATGCTGCTGGGAGCGGGTGCGTGGACGACCCCGGCCCCGGCCGGCGACGTGATGCTCCAGTACTTCGAGGCCAAGTGGGAGACGATCGAGCGGCGCATGCCCGACGTCTTCATGGCGCGGTACAATGCGATCTGGGTGCCACCGCCGCACAAGGCGGACAGCGGGGGCTTCTCGGTCGGATACGACGTGTTCGACCGCTTCAACCTGGGCACGCCGTACGACCGGACGCTGTACGGGACGGAGCAGGGTTTCCACCGCATGTCGCGCGAGATGGGGCGCGCAGGGGTGCTGCTGTTCGCCGACACGATCGTGAATCACAACGGTTTCCGGGACGGCAGCACGCCGGGCTTCGAGGACAACGGCGGCTATCCGGGCTTCGTGACGCGGCTGTCGGGCGACGTGGACGGCGACTTCCACGGGGCCTTCGAGGGCGGCGACTGGAACATGCGGCTCGCCGGCTTGATCGACATCGCGCAGGAGAAGAACCACCGCTTCGTGCGGCATCCGGTGCCGGGCTTCTCGAACAACATTCCGAACGAGACGCCGCGCGAGTCGAATCGTCAGTTCTATCCGGACCTCGACCTGCCGGCCGAGTTCGGCCGCCATCCGTTCAACCTCGCCAACCCCATGGCGGGCGACCCCGTCGAGGAGAATGCGACCGGGCTGCTGCTGCGCCACTTGCAGTGGATGGCCGAGGTGCACGGCGTGGACGGATTCCGCATCGATGCCGTGAAGCACGTCCCGCAGTGGTTCTTCAACAACCTGTACGACGGTGCCGTCTTCAACCTTGGGCGGAACCCGATCGACGGGTCGCGGTTCACGCCGTTCAGTTTCGGCGAGGCCTATGACGGGGACTTCGGATTGCTGGGCTCGTACACGCGCAAGGATGGCTTCGGCAATCGCGACATGCTGGACTTCCCGTTGTTCTTCGCGATGCGGGAAGTCTTCGACGCGCAGGGTTTCGGCGACATGCGACGACTGGAGTTCGCCTCGTTCGACGGCTCGGACGGCAACGCGAACGACGGTTCGCGCGGGGTGCTGTTCGTCAACAGCCACGACAACACCGGCGGCGGGTTCACGATCGACGGGCCGGGCTTCAACATCGTGGCACACGCGCACATCCTGACGCGCACGGGCTATCCGCTGGTGTACTACAACGCGCACGAGTTCGGCTATGGACGCGACTTCCCGAAGCCCGGCCGATGGGATGCGCTGGGCAATACGTCGTCGCTGATCACGCGACTGGTGCGCGTGAACAAGGAGTACGGGCGCGGCGCCCACTCGACACGCTGGGTGGACGGCTCGATCTACATCTACGAGCGCCTGAACGCGTGCCTCGTGGGACTGAGCGACCGCGGGGACGGAGGCTTCGACGAGCGCAATGTGGTGACGGCGTTCGCGCCGGGCACGGTGCTGGTGGAGCTGACCGGCAACGCAACGTCGGCGACCGTCGATCCGTTCAACGACATCTTCGACTCGGTGACCGTGGACGGCAACGGTCGGGTGTCGATCCGTGTTCCGCGCAATCGCAACGCCAACGGGTCGTTCCATGGCCGGGGCTATGTGGTGTACGGGCCGGCGAAGCCGAATTCGACGCTGACGATTCCGAACGCGACGGGGACGATCGCGCCGGACCCGGCCGACGGGCGGCTCGAGAGCCTGCGGCGCCTGACGCCGTTGCACGTGGTGACGGACGATACGATCCAGATTCGCCTGGAGGTGGCCGCGCAACCGGCCAGCGACAACGCGCTGGTGAAGGTCAATTTCGGCGAGGTGGATGTCGACGGCAGCGGAACGCGGAACGCGCACGGGGAGTTCGCCGGCTTCGAGTCCTTCCAGAATGTCAGCAACGGCGTCTACACCGCCACGATCGACGCGACGCAACTCGCCGAGGGTTACACCTACATCGAGACGGTCGCCTTCCTGCAGCGCCCCTCGGGCACCCCGCACCTGTACGACAATCAACGGCTGGTGGTGTATCTGGACCGCCAGCCGCCGCAGGTAGACCTGCGCTTCCCGACACGCACGGGCAGCGGCGACATCACGTCGCCAAGTTATGAGGTCGTCGTCTCCTCGGACCACACGGTCGACAGCCTGCACATTCTGCGCGATGTTCCGCCGGGGGCGACGGACGAGGATATTCTGGCGCTGCTGAACTCGGGCAACCGGGCGCGGCGGCACGATCGCCTCGAGTGGCGTCGGGTGCTCGAAGGCCTCGGCGGCTCGGGCACGATGGAGGTGACGGTCGTCGCCTTCGAGGAGTCGGGCAACTACTCGATCACGCGGTTCGGCAACATCGGACTCGGGATTGTCTTCCCGCAGGTTTTGCTCGGCGTGGACGTGGACGCGTCGCCGTCGGCAGTGACGTTCGATTCCTTCCCGGCGACGATCGACACGGACGCCTATCCGAACGAGATCGTCGTGCGGGTGAACACGCAGACGACGCCGGGCGGGCCGGTTGCGTTTGCCAACGGCGACTACAGCGTCACGCTGCAGGTGAACGACGGGCCGGTGCTGACGGCGCAGGGCTTCGACGCGGCGCTGCTGCCGCCGATCGGTCGCCTGGTGCAGAACGACCAGAATCTCGGCGACGCGTTCGACGAGTTCCGGTTCGTCTGGCGCGGCTACGGGCCGGGAGTGCATCGCTTCCGGGCGACGGCCCGGCTGACGGGGGCACCGGATCCGCCGGCCGAGGCGATCGCGTTCGTCGACGTGACGGCGACAATCGACCTGCCGCGCGTCGTGCTGACGAATCCCGCGCCTCCGGGACAGGACATCACGAACCCCACGCAAATCGCGATCGAAGGAACGTTCGAGACCGAAGCCGCGCAGGCCCAGATCTTCCTGGACGGCCCCGGCGGCACGCAGCTCGTCGGGACACTCGAGAGTCCCCCGCTCGGGGCGTTCTCGGTGACGCGGCCCGTCGGCACCTACGCGCTCGTGGACACAATCCCCTCGAACGCGCTGATGGTGACAAACGACACGTATGTCGTGCGCGTGGTGGCCAGCACGGGACCAAACGGCACCGGCTTCGTGTCGAACACGTCGTCGCAGTTGACCGTGAGCGGCATTCAGGAACCGACGCCGCTGGCGCCGTTCCGGATCGACGGCGACGCGAGCGACCTGATGGCGCTGCCGGTGCTGGCGGTTTCGGCGGCGGACGGCGGCGAGGCGGACGGCACAACGCCGGCGGACTTTGGCGCCGACGGCACGCTGACCGAGTTGCGCGCGGGCATCCGCGACAACGTGCTCGGCATCGCGCTGCGCGGCGACATGTTCGGCCGCACGAACGACAACTTCGACAACGTGTCGATCGTCTTCGTCGACGTGGCGGCCGGGTCGGGACAGGGCGCCAAGAACCTGGCGACCGATCTGACGGACGAATCGGACGGCCTGCGCGGCGACATCAGTCGCGCGAACTTCGAGCTGTCGCCGCAACTCGTGGGCGCGGGCATCGGGTTCGACGCCGCGTTCGGCATGACGCAGCCGGGCGTGGCGTACGGCTACTCGTTCGGGACGGACGGCCTGCCGGGCTCGTTCGGCACGTTCGAGTTCCAGCCCGGCTTCACGGGCCGTTACGATGCGAACGTGTCGGGAGTTCCTGGCGCGCCGGGCACGGTGTTCGCCGCGCCGAACGCGTTCGAGATCGCCCTGCCGCTCGAGGCGCTCGGCAATCCCGATCCGCGCGCCATTCGCCTGGTGGCCGTGACGTCGGCGGGCAACGGCTTCCCGAGTCCGAACATGCTGCCCGAGAACGCGAGCAACGCGTTCGTGCAGCCGCAGGTGATCGAGGCCGTGGCGGCCCTGCCGACCAATCCGAAGGTGCTGATCAACGAGGTGTTCGTCGGCGTGCCGGACTGGGTCGAGCTCTACAATCCACAGGCGTCGCCCGTGGACCTGTCGGGCTGGGTGCTGCGCATGAACGACCAGGATCAGGTGCCGCGGGACTACGTGTTCGCGGCAGGCGCGACGCTGGGCGCCGGCGCGTACCTAGTGGTCTCGGACGAAGGTGGCCCGACTCCGCCCGCGCCGCAGTCGGGCGTGCGGTTCGCCGCCTTCAATATCCCATGGCACCAGACGCGCGGCGGCTCGGTGGCGCTGGTCGATCCGTTCGGCATCGGCATCGACTACGTGGACTGGCGCAACGCACAGGACAGCGACTCGTCGGGTGTCGTGCGGCACGTGCCGGCGGGAACGACGTTCACCGGAACCGTTGCGGGGCCGGCGAGCGAGACCGCCGGCCGGTCGCTGGGTCGCGACGGTGCAAGCACCGACACCGACACGGCGGAGGACTGGAATCCGTCGAGCACCCCGACGCCGGGCGCGGCGAACTCGTCCGCGCCACCGATCGTGCCGGGCGATGCGAACGGCGACGGCGTGGTGACGCCGGCCGATGCGCAGGCCGCATTCGAGTGCTACATCAACGGGGCGTGCGCGCCGGGCATTTCGGTCGAGGCCGCCGACATCCATCCGGACGACGGCGACGGCTGCGTGGATGCGGCCGATGGCAACGGCATCGTCACGCCCGCCGATGCGCAGCGTCTCTTCCAACACGCGCTTCAGATCATCGGAGCCTGCCCATGACCGCACGGGACCGCCGGATGCACGACGGATCGGAAGAGGGCACCGAACGCATCATCAGCACTCTGGAACTGGAACGCGCCGCCCGCATGGCCGAGCGGCGCGCGGACTGGCGCGTCGGCGGCATCGTGTACCAAGCGATCGTGGACCGCTTCGCGCCCTCGCAGCGACTTGACGAGAAGCGCGCGCACTACGCCGAGCCGCGCCGGCTGCGCCCTTGGGACGAGCAACCGCACCGCGGCCACCGGCTCGAGGAGCTTGGGCTCACCGAAGGCCAACTCGAGTTCTGGGGCGGCGACCTCGAGTCGGTGCGCGCCCACCTCGACCACCTCGAGTTGCTCGGTGTGCGGTGCCTCTACCTGAACCCGATCTTCGAGGCGTTCACGAACCACAAGTACGACGCAAGCGACTACTTCCGGGTCGATCCGCAGTACGGCACGAATGCGGAGCTGCGAGCTTTGGCCGACGATCTCCACGCCCGCGGCATGCGCCTGATGCTCGACGGCGTGTTCAACCACATGGGCCGCCATGCGCCGATGTTCCAGCGGGCACTGGCGCATCCGGCCTCGCGGGAAGCGGAGTTCTTCCACATCGGCGAGCAGTACCATCACGGGTGGCGCGGATGGCGCAACGGCGCGAATCTGCCGGAGCTGAACGTGGAGAATCCCGCGGTGCGGGCGATGCTGTACGAGGAACCCGACAGCGTGCTGCGTCATTACCTGCGCGAAGCGGACATCGACGGTTGGCGGCTGGATGTCGCGCCGGACCTGGGACTGGGAATTCTCGAGGAGATCACTCGGGCGGCGCATGACGAGAAGCCGACAAGCTGCATCATCGGCGAGTGCTGGAACTATCCGGCCGACTGGCTGCGCGTACAGGACGGCATCCTGCTGATGCATGTGCGCGAGTTGCTGCTGGCGATGGCGCGGGGGCGCTTCTCCCCCGCCGCATTCGGACGCGCGCTCGGGCGCCTGCTCGCCGAGTGTCCATACGAGGCACTGCTGCGCAGCCATTTGGTGCTCGATAATCACGACACGCCGCGGCTGGTGCACGAGGTACCAGATGCGGCGATGCGGCGGGTGCTGCGGGTGCTGCAATTCACGCTGCCGGGTTGCCCGACGATCTACTACGGATCGGAGGTCGGCATGGATGGCGGAGCGGATCCGCTCTGCCGCGGGCCGATGCGTTGGGACCTTGTGAACGATACGAACGAGGAGCTGGCGCTGGTCCGGCGGCTGGCGCACCTGCGCGAGAAGAACGCGGCGCTGGTGGTGGGCGACTGCATGGTGCTGGATGCGGACCGGCTGGTGGCCTTCCTGCGAACGACGGAGCACGCGGTCGAGACGCTGCTGGTGGTGGCGAACCCGTCGCAGGAGACGGTGTCGGAACTGGTGCCGGTTCGGCATTCGTTGTGGATGGATGCGGCACCGATCGAGTGCCTGCTGACCGGCGAGCGGATGACGCTGCACAGCGGGACGGCGCTGGTGACACTGCCACCGTGCGGGGTGCACGTGTTCCGTTCGGTGGACCGCGGCCGGGGACCGAACTACTCGATGTTCAAGCGCGTGCTCTGATCGACAAGGGCGATCTGCTGGCGAATGGCGTCGATGGCGCCCTGCGTTTCGACGCGCTCGTCATCGGTGGTGGCGGTGGCCAGCGCCCGACCGAGGGCGGCGAGCGCGTCGTCGAATCGTTCCTGCACCCAGAAGATCTGGCCGCGCGCCTTGTGAAGTTGATACTCGGGGCCGGTGTCGATCTGCGGCAGGACATCGAGAGCGATGAGGGCCCAATCGAGATCGCGCTCGAGCCTCTCTCCGAGCGGAATGCCGGCAATGCGGCGGCAGTGTCCCTCGGTCCACGCAGCCTGAACGAACGGCATCGAGAAGATCGGCCGCGCGTGGCGTGCGATGCCGAGTTGATAGATCGCGGGGCCGAGCTTGCCCTCGTGCATCTGCATCGTCCCGGCCATCAGACCCAGCGGCGGGTAGGGCATGTTCGCGGTGATGAGCTCCTGGTAGGTCTTCCATGCGAGGGCTTCCTCGGGCGTCATCTGCGCGTCCATGTCGGCCATGAGCTGGGTGAAGCGCTCGTAGACCCGGTCGTTGTTCGCGCGCATGGGCGGGCCTTGGAAGATCGAGCGTGCACGCCCGAAGGCGAAGCGGATGGAGAGGAGATTGTCGCCCCCGAGGCGGCGCTGGTATTCGGCATCGTCGCGCAGCGCATCCGCGCGTGCCTCAAGGCCCAGAACGGGCAGCAAGGCACCGACGATGCCACGCGCGTACAGCGCACGGCCTCGCACGGAAGGGTGCACATGGTCGTCGAAGAAGTCCCATCCGGGCGCAGCCTTGTCGGTGTGCTGCTGGAAGAGGGCAACGGAATCGATGAGCAGGGCGCCTTCGGCGCGTGCGGCGCGGCGCAGGGCGTCGTTGCCCGCGGTGGGTGTGCGCCAGGGCATGCCGTCGAGATCGAGCGCGCGCTCGTAGGCGACGCGTGCGGCGTCGGGGTCGCCGGCCTGTTCGCGTGCTTCGCCGAGGCGGAACCACAGCAGCGCGTGCAGCGGGTCGCGCGCGGCGAGCGCCTCGAGCGCCGCGAGGCGTTCGGCGTCCTCGCCAAGACCGAGAGCCGTGGCAAACGCGGCGTCGGTGGCCGGATCGGCACTGGTTGAACGGCCAACAGGAGCGAGCCCGGAGATGTTGCTGGGCATTGTCGAGACGAGCATCGGTACGCCGTGACGACGCGCGGCGCGAAGGGCCCAGCGCACGTTGGACTCGAGCAACGCGGCGGCGCGCGCGCGACGCGGATCGTCGGGGGCGATCGCATCCTCGGCCGCCATGTACCGAATCAGGCCGCCGGGCGCGCCGGCGTCGCCGGAATCGGCGTCGGAAGCGGCGATGCGGCCAAAGCCCTCGCGCAGCACGGAAACGAAGCGCAGCGAGTTGTACCACTCGTGCAGCGCGAGCAGGCTGCGGCGGTCGCCGGCGTATTGGCTGGAGGCGACGCCGTAGGCGCCGAAGAACTCGTTGTGACCGACGAGCAGCACGATGGCATCGCACTGGGTCGGCTCCAGAATCTCCTCGACGATGCGCGAGACCGGATAGGAGGCGACGGCGGTGAAGCCGAAGTTGAAGACCTGCACCTCGCGGTCCGGCGCAACGTCGCGCAGCATCTCCTCGACGTACTTGCTGATGCTCAGATTCTCGGGGTGCGGGAATCCCTGAACGGTGGATTCACCGACGATGGCAACACGCAGGGCGCGCTCCGGCTTGGGCGCGAAGAAGAACTGCGGCACGGAGCTGCCGACGGGGAGCAGACGTCCGTCGACCTTCTGGAAGAAGAAGCGGCGGGCCCACTCGCGCGACGTGTAGCGCAGCGTCCCGTGGCCTTCGACCTGCGGGCCCTTGAGGAAGAAGGGATCCGGTCGCGCGACGCCGGCCAGTCGCAGGATGCCCTCGACGGCGAGCAGCAGCAACAGAGCGACGACGAGGCCGAAGGCGACGAGCAGGAGGCGCTGGCGTCGCGTGGGGCGTTGGGTCTTGTCGGCATCGCGCTTCATGGGGAAAGGCTGCTGGCGATCGGGATGGGCGGCAAGGGCGATGGCGGGTTCTCACTGTGCTTTTCGGAAGGTCGCAGCCAACGTTGCTCCACTCGGTCACGCAGAACCCTGAGTCGCTTTCGCATGCAGGCCGGCTGGACTGCGCGAGTCACTCAGCGTGCTTCAGCACGCTCTTCCTTGCCCCCGGGTTCACCCGGCGGGAAAGGCATTCTACAATCACTATTTAAGCGCGCTTCAGCGTGACTTCCGGTGCACGATCTTGGCCTGCTGAAGCGATTTCGCCAAACTGCACAGCATCACGCCCATCGGCAAGCACGCTGAAGCGCGCTTCAGAAAATCCATACCAGCAAAGATCCCACCTGCTGAAGCAGGGGGCAAGGAAGAGCACGCTGAAGCGTGCTGAGGGCGCCTTGGAATGAGATGGCCCTTCCGGTGCGCACCGATCGCGCGACTAATGCTTCGGGCGTTCACCGGGCACCGGCTACTCCAAGACGCGAAACGATAAAAACCATCACCCCCGCCCGTTGCGGGGCGGGGGTGATGGCACCGAGGTCTGCGTCGGGGGGTTGGAGATCAGTAGTTCGACCAGTTGCGGACCGAGCTGCCGACGACGTCGTTGGCGCGGGCGGGGCGCAGCGTGGGAACGGCGTCCGCGGCGAGCTGGACCTTCACGCGGCCCGTGGCGGTGTCGACGTAGAGCGAGTAGTCGGTGTTGTCGAGGAACAGGTAGCTGGCGTTGGGGTTGTCGCCAAGCAGGGTCACGCCGGCGGCCTTGCGCTCGTTGCCGCTGGCATCATGAAGGCCACCAAGCTGGACGGCCCAGGCGTTGGAGGTAGAGACGGCGATGTCGTCGGTGCGGCCGACGGCCTTGTAGGGCTTCGTGAGGCCACCGGCTTCGCCGTGGTTGGTGGTCGGGGCGTTCCAGCGGAACAGGAAGGAATCGGAGCCGACCTGGGTGCCGACGGGATCGTTGCCGCCGGGGGCAAGATCGGTCGCGGGGTTCTCCCAATCGTTGCTGGTGGCCGAGTAGCGGGTGCCCCACATGCCGAGCATGCCGACCCACTGAAGGCGACCGTTGGCGGCCGAGGTGAAGTCGACGCGCGAGTTCGGGTCCGTGAAGATGAACTCGGCATCCGGGAAGGCGCCGTCGCCCATGGAGGTCATGTGCAAGTTGACGCGGATGACCTGGTTGGGGGCGGTGGTCTTGAAGGGGTGGCTGCCCTGGGCGGGCCACATGCGGGCAAGGTTGCCGCTGGCGATCTCGAAGATGGTGAGCGTCTGCGTGCCGGCGGTCGGAACGGTGACCTCGATTTCGTAGCCGCTGGCGACGGGGCTCATGACGCTGTCGGTCTGCGGGGTAACGCTCCAGGGGCCAAGGGCATAGATGCCGTCGGTGGTGGGCAGCGGGGTGAGGCCTTCGAACTGGTAGCGGCCGTCGGACTCGCGGACCTTGAAGGTCACGACGTCGGCCTTGTTGAGCAGGAAGAAGCCGATGTTGTCTCCGCCGCCAAGGCCGCGCGTGCCGATCTCGCGCGTGTCGCCCCAGTCGTTGTCCATGACGGCCTTGAACTGCTTGTTGCCGATGCTCTGCCAGCCGGAGAGGACGACTTCCCACTCCTGGGTGGTGGTGTTGCGCACCAGGGGCAGGTGGTTGCCGGAGGCGCCCCAGTCGCCGGCTGCGCCCAGTTCGGTGCCAAAGCCGCCCCAGATGGCGAAGCTGGTGGCCGCCTGCATGCGGGCAGCGACGGCGCTGGGCACCGTGTAGAGGTAGTCGTTGTTCGGCAGCCAGCCGTCGTTGGTGGCGCCATTGGGATCGACCCAGTGGAAGCTGACGGAGGCGGCGTCGAGCGGATAGACGTGGTTGTTGGGGCTTTGATTGGCCCAGTCGGAGGAGGCGTTGACGCCATCCCAGGAGCCCCACTTCCAGCGGGCGTAGGTGCCGGCGCTGCCGGGCGTGGCGTTGGTGCCGACGAAGGTCCAGATGTTGTCGGAGTTGCTGACGTCGGGTGCCACGCCGTTGTTGAGCATGCGGCTGGTGGCGTCGTTGACGCTGGGTGTGTAGCTGCTGAAGATGGGGGCTTCGCCGCCGGCGACGATGTGCTGGCCGCTGAAGAAGGTGGTCTGGCCTTCCTGTGCGAAGGCGAGGGTGCCTGCTCCCGCGACCAGGGCGAGCGCGAGAGCCGTGCGGATGGACTGGTTCAACATGTCGGAATCCTCCGATTGGATTATGAGGACAGCGTGTGCGACTTCGGTCGAGGGTTCAGGGTTGTACTGGGCGTGCGGCGGGAAGGGTGCCTCCCCGCCGCGAGTGATCCATGGGATCAGATGTTCTTGCCGGTGCCGGAGATGTCGCTGAAGACGACGATGTCGCCGTCGGACACGGTGCCGTTGGAGGGATCGTAAACGCGGGCGATGTGGCCGGCGGGGAAGTTGGGCGCATGCCGGTCGTCGAGGTTGTTCGGCCCATTGCTCTTGATGAGCCATTCGCCGGCCGTGCCGATGCCGTGCAGCGTCGGCAGCGAGGAACCTGCGGGGGGCTGGAGGTAGGCCACGCGGTCGGAGTAGTAGTTGGCATCAACCCCGGAGCCCGCGGGGTTCTCGGTGTCTGTCGTCCGCGCGCGGTTCTTGCGGACGTAGAGGACGTGGTTGCGACGGGTCGCCACCTTCGGGTCGGCGGATGTGGAGGAGCCGAAGACTTCCGTAAAGGGGGACTTCGGAATGGAGGTGATAAAGGAGACGGGTGTCGTGAGGCGGTCCACCGTAATGTAGCGCGCGTTATAGGCGTTCACGCCGAGGTCGGTTTCGGGGTATCGGTTGTTGTCGACGGCGTAGGCCTCGAGCGCGGTGCGGATCGAACGGATATCCGACAGCGTGCGGGAGACCTTGGAGCGCGTCTGTGCCTCGAGGAAGTTGGGCACGGCGATGGCGGCGAGGATGGCAATGATCGCGACGACGATCAGCAGTTCGATGAGAGTGAAGGCCTTGCGGGGCCGAAGGCTTTGTTGCTGATGTACTTGGTGCATGTGGGGATTGACCTCCCTGTTGATGTCGGTGGCGCGGGTTTGGTCGAGGAGGCGCGATCTGGTCATCCGGGCTCACGGCCGCCTGACTGAAACCTGTCCTGTCCTGCCCTGATTGCACCACCTTGCCTGCTGCAAGAGTGTCCAATGTGCGAAGAAAGTGGACGCCGTGACGGTCGGCGGGTGGCCCTTGGGCTGTCAAGCGGGTCGGGTCCGCGAGGGCGTGCGAATAAACGAATTTCTCAGGAAACTTTTATGGCTTGCCGATGCTTCTGGCGGCGCAACCGCTTGCAGATATGCCGATAGAGCCCGCCGTGAAGTCAGGCCGGGGAAAACCCCATAAAACTGCCGTATTCTCGGCGCATCCCGAGCGCGCGAACGACAGCACGAATTTCGCGCGCCCATCCACGGGGAGTTCACTCCTCCGGGATGAGGCCACTTTGCTTTTATCAGACGGGCAGTTTCGCGAGCCGCAGCACGGCGATGGACCCGATGGGCGCAGAGGGCCGCGAAGACCAATCCGCACTTGGGTGAACGTCTTGGCGGCGCATCACCAGTGAAGGCGCCAGAGTCCCCAGGAGTGATGCCCGCCGGTGACGCGCAGGTAGGCGCCGTCGAGCTGGGCGTCGAGTCCCTCGGCGGCCAGTTGCTCGACCGCCTTCGGGCTGCCCCAGTGGCCGGGGATGCGCAGGGCGACCTGGCGGCCGAGGGGCTGGCGGAAGCAGGCGGCGATGACGGCCTCGTCGGGGCTGGCGCGCAGAAGCACGAGGCTCTCGGCGTCGGCGTGCAGGATGTCGAGGTGACCGCGGCGCAGGGCCACGGAGCCATGACGGGCACGGGCGAGCGCGGCGACCGCGTCGAAGGTGGCCTGCTGGTCGGCGGACCAGTTGTGCCAAACCATCGGGCGGCGGTTGTCGGGATCGTGGGCGCCGGTCAGGCCAATCTCGTCGCCGTAGTAGATGGTGGGTGGACCTGGCAGGGCGAAGAGGAAGGCGAAGGCCGTGCGGAGCTTGCGCCAGGACTCGGGATGATCGACCTGCGGCGGGTTGGAGTAGCCGATCTCCTTCTCGTCGACGCCATCGGGCAGGTCGCCGTCGGCGATGCCCATGAAGCGCACGACGTCGTGGTTGCCGATCAGGGGGCTCATGATGGCGTGGGGGGGATAGTCGTCGCGCGACTGGCGGGCGGCGGCGGCCAGATCGGCCATCGAGCCATTGCCGCGGCCGAGGATGCCCTGAAGGGCGAAGAGCAGCGGGAAGTCGAACTGGCCGGTGAGCAGGTCGGGGCCGACGAACTGGTTGATGGTGTTGCGATCGGAGATGGTTTCGCCAACGGAGTAGAGGACTTCGCCGCGGGCGACGGCATGGCGGCGGTGGATTTCGGCGGAGAGGGCCTGCCAGAAGGAGAGGTCGACGTGCTTGACGGCGTCGAAGCGGAAGCCGTCGGCGCCGGTGCGCTCGATCCAGAAGAGGGCGTTCTCGACCATGGCGTCGCGCAGGGCGTCGTTGCCGGCGAACTCGAGCGTGGGCAGGAAGTGGTCGAACCAGGTGCTGAAGGGATACTCGTCGAAGAGACGGATGTTGGGCCGGCCGTCGGGGGTGAGGCGGGGCGTGACCCAGTCGGGATGCTCGACGACGAGGGGATGGGACTCGTGGACGTGGTTGGCGACGAAGTCGAGCAGGACGGCGATGCCGTCGCCGTGGGCGGTCTGAACGAGCTGGCGCAGCTCGCGGGCCGTGCCGAAGGGCGGATTGGTCTCCGTCATCGAGGTGGGCCAATAGGCATGGTAGGAGGAGAAGAGGCGATGCGGGGGCAGGGCGTCGCGCTCGATGCGGTCGGTGTTGCGATTGGCAGGCGAGAGCCAGAGCGTGGTGACGCCGAGGCGCCGGAAGTAGCCTTCGGCGATGCGCTGGCGCAGGCCTTCCCAGTCGCCCCCGTGGTAGCGGGCGAGCGGATGCAGGTCCTCGACGTCGTGATGGGGATCGTTGGACGGATCGCCGTTGTGGAAGCGGTCTGTGAAGACGAAGTAGAGTACCTCGTCGCGGGGCGAGCGCGGGGCGCTGGCCGTGTCGACGCGCGTCTGGAGCATGCCGGTGCGGCCGTGCTTGTCGGAGGCGAGGAGGACGACGAAGTTCTCGCCGAACCATTGGTCGGCGGGCAGGTTGAGACGAACGACGCGATTGCCGTCGGTGAAGACGAGCTGCTCGGGAGGCACGGGGCGGTTGTTGAGGACGACGCTGAGCCGGCCGGGGACGAGGGGCACGCCGGGGGGCGGAGTGATGCGGAAGGCGCCCTGCGGGCCGGAATGCGGCATCGCCGAGACAAGGAAGGCGATGTCGAGGGCCTCCTCGGGATCGCCGGCGACATCGAGGATGGAGTTGCCGTGGCCCGAACCGTCGGTGCGCGGGTTCGAGGGATCGGCCATCCAGTTGCCGTCGACGACGAACTTGTAGGCGATGGTGCCCGGAGGCAGCGGGAGCTCGATGCGATAGAGACCGTCGCCAACGTGCGGCAGCTCGTTCTTCGAGCCGCTCCACCCGTTGAACGTGCCGGCGACGAAGACGCGCGCGGGCAGCCGCGCGGGATTCGGCGCGCGCCAGGAGAAGGTGACGAGCGGCCAGGGGCGCACGAGCCACGGGATGGCGACGGGGTGCTGGCGTCCGGTGTCGGTGGTGACGCGCAACGACAGCAGGCCGGAGCCGCTGGCCTGCGTGGCGGCGGCAATGGTGAGGCGCTCGGCGGCCGCGTCGAACAGCACCTCGATACCGTCGGGCAGGGGCTGGGCAGGTTCGACGGCGGTGATGGCGGCGAGCGGTTCGGCGCTGGCGCCGCGCAGCGACAAGCGCCGGGTCTCGCCGGGCACCAGCACGAGACCACCGATCGGCGAGGGCGTGGGCGAGACCTGCCAGGCGCGCTGGACCTTGGCCGGACGCAGGGTCTCGAGCGACAGCGAGCGCCCGTCGCGGGAGGCACAGGCGGCGGCGCCAAGGCACAGGGCCAGAAGTGCGAAAAGGGCCGGAACGCGAGTCTTCATGGTAGACCTTCCTGCCATCGGTCCGCTGGCCACGGGAGCAGCGGGCCGATAAAAGTTTGCCCATGGGACGACCGGTCGCGCGTCGGAACGCTCGTGTTCGGGTTGCCCTTGGGACCGCGACAAGAGGACGAGGGGAAATGCGGTGCGTCAAGCAGTCTACCGCCGGGAGCACCCGATGGAACGGGCCAAGGCAGCATCGAAGGGGCTTGAAAACGCGGGGGATCGTCCGCGTGCCCGGGCCCATGCGCGGGTTGCGAAACACCCCGGAAACACGGGGTTTTGGCGCCCCGGACACGCCCGCTGGCGGGGTCTCTGCGCCGCGGCTGTGGCACTTGGATTAACTTTTATCACCCCCTGTCTCGAGGCCGGTCCGGTGCCGGGCGTCGAGACTTTCGCGCGCACCGCCGTCGAGTTTCCCCACCCGGCGCACCTGCACTTGTGGGACATCGGCGGGGAGGAGTATCTGGTGACGTTTCGCTGGAAGCCGGACGGGCCGGTGGCGAATCCGGCAGTGGCCGGGACGTTCAATCACTGGAGCCGGACCGACCTGCCAATGGAGGGGCCGGACGCCGAGGGATTCTACTCGGTGACGGCGCGGCTGCGCGAGGGACAGCACGCCTACAAGTACGTGGCCGACCCGAACTTGTGGTTCGAGGACCCGTTGAATCCGCACCAGGAGGGGGAGGGCGCGGGCAACTCGCTGCTGTGGCTGGGCGCGGTGGCGTACCTGCGCGACGCCGTGGCCGTGCGGGGCGACGGGCGCATCGAGGAGCGGGCCTTCCGGCATGATCCTTCGGGCACGCCGTATCTGGACGCGCTGGGCAATGGCGAGGCGATCCTGCGATTCCGGACTCTGGCGCACGACGTCGAGCGCGTCGAGATCGTCTTCGAGAACGGAGCCCGCGAGCGGCGCGCGCGCATGACGCCGGCGGGCGGCGACTCGCTGTTCGACTTCTTCGAGTACCACTATCGCGAGCCGGCGGTCGGCGAGACGCGTCCGCGCTATCGCTTCGTCGTGCACGACGGCGCCGAGACCGTCGAGCCGGCCCAGCGGCACACGCTGGACCTGGCAACGGCGCGCGTCGTGTACGTGCCCGAGTGGACCCGCCATGCCATCTGGTACCAGATCATGGTGGACCGGTTTCGGGACGGCAATACGGCGAACAACCCGGAGTTCGTGCGCGATCCGAACACGAAGCTGCGCACGCATCCGTGGCGCAGCGAGTGGTACACCGAGTATCCGTGGGAGCGTCGCGACGGCTGGAGCTTCTGGCGCTGGTCGATGTACGACCGGCTGTACGGCGGAGACCTCGAGGGCCTGACGGACAAGCTGACCTACCTGAAGGAACTGGGGGTCAACGCGATCTACCTGAACCCGGTGTTCGTGTCGAACAACGCGCACAAGTACAACGCGCGGACCTACGTGCACGTGGACGATCACTACGGCGTGGCGGGCGAGTACGCCCGCAGCGCGGCGCGCGAGGACCTGCTGGATCCCACGACGTGGGAGTTCAACGCCTCGGACCGCATGCTGCTGCGTCTGATCCGCGAAGTGCACGCGCGCGAGATGCGCATCATCCTCGATGGCGTCTGGAACCACGTCGGCAACGATCACCCGGCCTTCCTGGACGTGAAGGAGAAGCGCCAGGCCTCGCGCTTCGCCGACTGGTTCGACGTGGTGAGCTGGGAGCCGTTCGAGTACCTGGGCTGGGCGGGCTACGATGCGCTGCCCGAATTCGCGAAGACCGAGACCGGGCTGGTGAGCCAGTCGCTGACCGACCACATCTACGCGGTGACGCGGCGGTGGATGGACCCCAACGGCGACGGCGATCCGTCGGATGGCATCGACGGCTGGCGCCTGGACGTGCCGATGCACCTGCCGCGGCAGTTCTGGGTGGACTGGCGCGACTACGTGAAGTCGATCAACCCGGAGGCCTACATCGTCGGCGAGATCTGGGACCCCGCCGAGGAGTGGCTCGACGGCGAGACGTTCGACGCGGTGATGAACTACCAGTGGGCGGCGATCTCGTTCGCCTGGTTTGCGAACGTGAACGCCAAGATCACGGCGAGCGAGTTTGACCGGCGGCTGGCGCGGCTGCGCGTGCGCTATCCGCGCAACCACACGCACGTCCTGCAGAACCTCTACGACAGCCACGACACGGACCGCTGGGTGTCGCGCATCGCGAACCCGGACATGGCCTACGACGCGGGCAACCGCATCCAGGACGAGGGCGGCGATGCCTACTTCGACGAACGGCCGGGCGAGGAGCACTACCGCCGCAAGCGCCTGATGGCCTTGTTTCAGGCGACCTACGTCGGCGCGCCGATGATCTGGTACGGCACGGAGGTCGGCATGTTCGGCGCCGACGATCCGCGGTGCCGGATGCCGATGTGGTGGGACGACCTGATGCCGTACGACAGCCCGGACTACCGGATCGACGGCGGGCTGCGGGAGGAGTTCCGGACGCTGTTCCGGCTGCGCGGGGCGCACCCGGTGCTGCGGACCGGGGACTTCACGACGGCTGTGGTGGACGATGCAAAGGACGTCTACGGCTTCTGGCGGCACGGCGAGCCGGGCGAGCCGCGGGTGCTGGTGGTGATGAACAATGGGCCGGCCGAGGCGACGGTGACCGTGCCGTCGCCGGAGGGGCACATTCTGCCGGGCGGATTCGCCGGCCGGACGCCGCGGGTGCTTCATGCGACGACCGGCACGAACGCGCCAGTGGTGGCGGGAACGACTTTGCGCGTGACTCTGCCGGCGGTGGGCGGCATGGTGCTGGGCATCGAGTAGACGACGGGGAGAAGGGCGACCAACTGTGGCGCGCACGCATCGCGAACGTATCAGCCTCCGCGAAGACATGGCGGCCCTGCCGTTCCTTCTGCCGTTCCTTGCCGTCTTCGTCGTCTTCATCGGCTACCCGCTCTTCTACAGCCTTTGGATCAGTCTGCATCGCACGACGATCTACTCGGACTTCTACGACCTGTTCGGAACGATGGACTTCGTCGGCCTGCGCAACTACGCCGACGCGCTGACGGACCCCGTGTTCCTCTGGTCGGTGCTGCTGACGTTCGTCTACGGCGCGCTGATCATCCTGCCGGGCATCGTGCTGTCGCTGACGCTGGCGCTGCTGCTGAACCGGCGCCGGCCGGGCTTCGGCATCATGCGCAGCGGCTTCTTCCTGCCCAACGTGTTCGACATCTACGTGGTGGGCGTGATCTGGCTGCTGATCTTCAATCCAAAGGCGGGCCTGATCACGCGAGTCCTCGAGTTCGTCGGCGCAACGCGGCTGGCGGAGTTGGGCGTGCTGAACCACCCGCTGCTGGTTCTGCCGGCGATCGCGCTGGTGATGGTGCTGAAGAACGCAGGCTTCGGGATGATCCTGTTCCTGACGAGCCTGAACAACATCTCGGAGTCGATCTTCGAGGCGGCCGAGGTGGACGGCGCGTCGTGGTGGCAGAAGCTGGTGCACGTGACGATCCCGATGCTGCGGCCGACGATCCTGTTCCTGTCGATCATGGGCCTGGTGGGTGCGCTGAACGCATTCGCGGAGATTTACGCGCTGACGGACGACACGGGCGGAACGAGCATCAGCGTGGCCGACCAGACGCTGCAAAGCGGACGCATCAGCGGCTACCACCTGTACAAGGTGTTCAGCGAATCGATGTACGGCGAGGCGGCGGCGATCAGCTTCCTGCTGCTGACGATCGCGATCGGCATCGCGTTCCTCAACTTCAAGGTGCTGTCGCCCAAGGACTGACGGGATGAACGGAGCGCACAAACTGGAACCGCCCTCTCCCCCGCCGCGGCCCGGCTCGTCGCCGGCCCTGCAGGCGCTGCGCGACGCGGCGATCTACGGGACGCTCGTCGCGATGCTCCTGTTCGTGATGCTGCCACTGGTGTGGATGCTGGTGACGGCGTTCAAGGTGCGCGGTACGGCCTTCCGGTTCGAGTTCCTGCCCAAGCAGACGGTGCTGGCGCCACCGGCGGAAGACCGCGCGCTGCCCGTCGTGTCGGTGGATGGCTCGGGCGCGTGGGTGCATGTGGAACTCGACCGCCCGGGCGCGACATCGGTCGCGGTGGTCGAGCGCAGCAACGCGGGCGACCCGGTGGTGCGCGAGTTGCGGCTGGCGCTCGGCGGCTTGTGGACCGGTACCTTCGGGCCGATCGCGGGCGAGACGTTCGCCTACCAGTTTCTGGTCAATGGCGAGGAGTCGTTGCCGGACCCGGCCGCGGCGGACCACGACGCGGAGGGCTTCGCGGTGCTGGCGCTGGAGCGCGGAGTCGTGGCGCACGCGGGCGAGTCGCGCCTGTCGTTTCATCGTCGGGGCGACCGGTTGACGGTGCGGCTGCTGGACGAGCCGGGCCGTGCATGGTCGGTGCGTGTCGGGGAGGCGACCCGGGTGCCGCTGCTGGAGAAGCAGCACGGGGTTTACGAGGCCGAGACGACAGATGCGGGCGACACGCTGCGCCTGGCGCGTCGTCGGCCGATGGGCGAGGCGATCGCGTCGCTCTACACGGCCGAGCACTTCGGAATCATCCTGCGCAACGAGGAGTTCAACTTCGGGCGCTACTTCATGAACTCGCTGATCGTGGCAACGTCGGCCGCGCTGCTGACGGTGCTGATCTGTACGATGGCGGGCTACGCGTTCGCGGCGAAGCGGTTCCACTACCGCGACCAGTTGTTTGCCGTCCTGCTGGCGTCGATGCTCGTGCCGGGCATGATCTATCTGGTGCCGCAGTTCAGCATCACGCTGAAGCTGGGGTGGCTGAACAGCTTCCAGGGCATGGTGGTGCCGCACTTGGCGAACGTGTTCGGTCTGTTCCTGCTGCGGCAGTACGTGCTCCAGATTCCGAAGGATCTGTTCAACGCGGCGGAGATCGACGGGGCGAACAACGCGCAGGTGTTCGGGACCATCGTGGTGCCGGTGTGCCTGCCGATCATGGTGACGCTGTTCCTGCTGGTGTTCGTGGGGCAGTGGTCGAACTTCCTGTGGCAACTGATCGTGAACACGGGCGACCCGGCGACGATGACGCTGCCGGTGGGCTTGCAGCAGTTCAAGGGCCAGAATGCGACGGAGTGGGAGCGCATCATGGCGGGGGCGTGCTTCTCGATCCTGCCGATCGCGGTGCTGTTCCTGTCCTTGCAGAAGTACTTCATGCGCGGCCTGACGGCCGGGGCGGTGAAGGAGTGAGACGAACGGAGTTGTTAGTCGTTAGTTGTTGGTGGTTAGAGCGGTGGGTGAACTGGAGTCGTGACGTGACGGGAAGGCTGAAGGGCTCTGGAGTGATGCGGTCTTTGCGGCGCGCGCTGCGCGCCGAGGCCGTTGACGTTGACTGTCACGAACCACGAACCACGAACCACGAAGAACGCGCTCGTCACGAACCACGAACCACGAGCCACGAAGCACGATCCGTTTCCCGCTTCCTCTGGCTTCCCCTGCTGCTCCTGGCTTTCCTGATCTCCTCCTGCGGTTCGGGTTCGCGGAAGGGCGAGGACGCGCTGGAGGTCTGGCATGCGTTCAACGACGAGGAGGCGCGGGTGTTCCGCCAGATCGTCGAGGAGTGCCGGGCGGACTGGAAGGCGCGCACGGGACGGGACATCAACATCGACGTGAAGTACGTGTCGTACAACGACATGTTCACAAAGCTGCGCACGGCGGCGCTGGGACGGGTGACGCCCGACGTGGCGTTTCTGGACGCAATCAAGGTGACGGACTTGGCCTTCGGGCAGGGCCTGGTGAAGATCGACGAGCTGGATGTGTTCAAGCAGCGCTACGGCACGATCGATCGGGCGCGCGAGGAGTTCGTCCACGCCTCGTTCGACGCGGGGGTGGTGAATCGCCGCGGCGAGGTGAACCTGTACGCCCTGCCGGTGCAGACGACGACGGTGGCGCTGTTCTGGAACCGCGAGATGTTTCGGCGGGCGGCGCGCGAGCTGCAGGCCGCGGGGCTCGATCCCAATCGCGCCCCGCAGGATTGGGACGAGCTGATCGCCTACGCGCGCGTGCTGACCGACGACGCGGCGGGCGTCTACGGCTTCGGCATGCACGGGTCGTTGTGGTTCAACTTCCCGATCTTCAACATGTACGGGATGGAGTTCATTGCCTACGACGAGCAGGGCAGCGCACGGCCGGCGGTGAACACGCCGAACGGGCGGGCGGCGCTGGAACGCTTGCAGACGCTGGCGCACAGCGGCGTGGAGGGCGGCGCCTGGAAGCGCAGCGCCCTTGGGCCCGACGCGGGCTTCATCAACCGCAAGTACGCGATGATCATGATGGGTCCGTGGATGACCGAGTCGTTCGTCAACGCGGGTCTGGACTTCGACATCTCGCTGATCCCGGCGCCGACGAAGCTGGAGATCGAGACGCTGGGCATCCAGCCCCAGTACCCCGAACTGGTCGAGAAGTGGGGGCCGCTGGCCTACTCGTCGAGCAACGTCGGCGGCCAGAGCGGCGTGATCCTGCGCACCTGCCAGAATCCCGACCTCGCGTTCGAGTTCCTCGAGTACTTCACGAGCGAGCCGGTGCAGCGCCGCTGGGCCAGCCAGCTCGGCCAGATTCCCGTCCGCCTGGCCGCATGGGAGAATCTCGACACGTCGAAGCACCCCTTCATGCCGCGGTTCATGGACCAGTTGCGGCTCTCGCGGCGCATCCCGCAGATTCCGCTCTACGGCATTCTGGAGAGCAACATCTTCACCCCCGAGGTGGACCTGCTGCTGCAGAAGCGCCAGACCGCCGACCAGATGCTGGCGAACATCGAACGCACGATGACCGACCAGATTCTCGCGAAGATCAACGACGTGGAGTAGGTCCCCCCGCGGCGTTCGTCGTTTGACTCCGGGCCCGTCCGCCGGTGCAGCATGGCGCCGGTGAATGCCACGGCACGGGCGGCGACGATGATCGAGGTCCACTTCGGCGACAATCTGGGGTACCTGTGCCGCGCGCCGGCCGGGGCGTTTGCGCTGGTTTACATCGATCCGCCGTTCAACACGGGCCGGCAGCAGCGGCGCACGCGCGTGCGCACGGAACGCGACGAGGCGGGCGACCGTACCGGCTTCGGCGGGCGCCGCTATCGCACCGAGGTGCTCGGCTCGATGGACTACGCCGATGCCTTCGAGGATTACCTGGGCTTCCTCGAGCCGCGTCTTGTCGAGGCGCGGCGGGTGCTCGCCCCGCACGGCAGCCTGTTCCTCCACATCGACCCGCGCGAGGCGCACTACTGCAAGGTGCTGCTGGACGGCATCTTCGGGCGCGAGTCCTTCCTGAACGAGATCGTCTGGGCGTACGACTACGGCGGCCGGCCGAAGAACCGATGGCCGGCGAAGCACGACACGATCTTCTGGTACGCCCGCGATCCGCGGCACTACACGTTCCATCATGAGGAGATCGACCGCATCCCCTACATGGCGCCGGGACTGGTGGGGCCGGAGAAGGCGGCGCGCGGCAAAACGCCGACGGACGTGTGGTGGCACACGATCGTGAGCCCGACCGGCGCGGAGAAGACCGGCTATCCGACGCAGAAGCCGCTCGGCATCCTGCGGCGGATCGTGCGGGTGCACACGAATCCGGGCGACCGGTTGCTGGACTTCTTCGCGGGCAGCGGCACGCTGGGCGCGGCGGCCGAGGAGCTGGGTCGCGACAGCGTCTTGGTGGACAACAACCCGGAAGCGCTGGAAGTGATGCGGCGGCGATTCGCCGGGCTGCCGGTGCGATTCTGCGATGTCCCGGTTGAATAGCGACGGGTGGCTCGCGTAGAGTCCCCCTGCAGGACCAATCCCCCCGGGAGTGTCGCCCATGAAGAAGATTCTCTTCCTCGTCCTTGGATTCTTCGCCTCGCCTTTGGCGATCGGCATTCTGGAAGGCATCAACAAGCACTTCTGGATCAACCTGGTGCTGTGGCTGCTGAGCTGCTCGGTGCTGGGGATCGGTCATGCCTGGTATCTGATCCTGACGAAGGACTATCCGGCGACGCGGGGCTGAGGCGATGCGGGCTTGACGGCGGACCTGTCCGGCGGGTCTGACAGGCCCGCCGGACGACTTCACGCGGGGATGCCTCATGAATCTGCTCGTCACCGGCGGTGCCGGCTTCATCGGATCGAATCTCGTCCGCCATCTGGTGCGCACGCGACCGGGCGACCGCGTCGTCAATGTGGACAAGCTGACCTACGCGGGGAACCTGCGCTCGCTGGCCGACGTCGAGTCGGCGCCGAACTATCGGTTCGTCCGGGGCGACATCACGGACGTCGCGCTGATGACGCGGTTGCTGGCCGAGGAGTCGATCGATGCGGTCGTGCATCTGGCGGCCGAGTCGCACGTGGACCGCTCGATCCTGGGGCCGGAGGAGTTCCTGCGGACGAACGTGATGGGGACGTTCGCGCTGCTGGAGGCGGCGCGCGCGACATGGCGCGACGGCCGCCGCGGGCGGTTCCTGCACGTTTCGACGGACGAGGTGTTCGGTTCGCTGGGCGACACCGGGGCCTTCACCGAGGAGACACCCTACGCGCCGAACTCGCCTTACAGCGCCAGCAAGGCGGCAAGCGACCATCTGGTGCGCGCCTACTGCCACACGTACGGGCTCGACGTTGTGACGACGAATTGCTCGAACAACTACGGGCCGTACCAGTTTCCGGAGAAGCTGATCCCGCTGATGATCCTGAACGCGCGCGGGGGCAAGCCGCTGCCGGTGTACGGCGACGGGCTGAACGTGCGCGACTGGCTGTACGTGCAGGACCACTGCGAGGCGATCGAGACGGTGCTGGAACGCGGGCGCACGGGGGAAACCTACAATATCGGCGGCAACAACGAGCGCCGGAACATCGACGTGGTGACGGCACTCTGCGACTTGATGGACGAGGCGTTGGGCGTCGAGCCGGCCGGCCCGCGGCGCCGCCTGATCACCTACGTCAAGGATCGCCCGGGCCACGACCGGCGCTACGCGATCGACGCCTCGAAGATCCGGCGCGAGCTGGGCTGGGAACCGCGTTTCGTCTTCGAGCAGGGCCTGCGCGAAACCATCCGCTGGTACCTCGACCACCAAGAGTGGCTGGAGGCCTGCCTGGACGGGAGCTATCGGGAGTACTACGAGAGGAACTACGGGGAGAAGCGGTAGGAACTGCGAATGATGAATTGACGGGACGGGAGTATGGGTGCTGGTGACGGGGCGTGGCGGGGGGGCCTTCCAAGATGCACCCCCGGAAGGCCTCACGGGTAATCCTCTCGTGCGATATCCATCGCCCCATGCAGGACGCGGACGACTTGAATCGCGTCCGGCCGAATCCGATAGAAGATGAGCCACTTGAGGTGCACAAGGACGCGGATGTCGTCGGCAATGTCGGGTCGTTCGACTCCGAGCCGAGGCTGCCGGCATAGAAGTGCAAAGCGGTCGAAGAACTCCCCAATGAGCTTGTCGGCCGCAGCGGGTCGGTCCAGTTCGATGTAGAGGGCGATCTCTTCCAGGTCCAACTCGGCTCGATCTGTGATCTGGAACTTCACGCTTCCAGCTCGCGAATGCGTTGCCGGGCTCGATCGAGGACGCGCTCGGGGCTGGTGTCGACGAAGCGGCCCGCATCGGCATCCGCGATGCCCGCTGCGACGGCGTTGCGCAGGCGCGCCAGCTTTGCGTCCAGTGTGGCCTCGTTTGCCTCGAGCAGTCGAAGCGCCTCGTGGACGACTTCGGCCTCCGTGTCGTAACGGCCCGTCGCCACCTTTCGGCGCAGGAATCGCACTTCATCGGCTGTCATCCGGATTTCCATTCGAGGTGCCTCGTCGCTCGCTCGCGTGGAAGTGGCGCCGCAGTCGGGCTCAGACTGGCATGGCGGGCCGGCTCAGTAAAAGGGAAACTCGACCTTGGCCGGGGGGACGAGGCGGTCGGGGCGGGGGGTGGGGATCGGTTCGGCGCGCAGTCCGGAGAGCGGATCGCGCGTGCCGGAGAGCCGGGCCTGGTTCCAGGCGTCCCCGAAGCCGATGACGACAACGAGCAGCAGCAGGGCGCCGGCGGCCAGATAGGCGGTGGCGCGGGCGGCATCGCTGGCAAGCAGGCGGCGAAGTCGGCGCATGGCTCAATCTCCCGGGGTCGGGTTTCGACCAGGCAGCGGCCGGAGGCAAGCGGAGCCTTGGCCGGCCGCTCCCCGCCGCCGGCGGATTACTGCATCGCGGCAGCCGCGATGAACACTCCGATCAAGCCGCCCACGCAGATGAACAGCGTGCAGCAGACGATCATCGGCAGGAAGACCGCCATGATGGACCGCCAAGCGTCGGTCTCGTGCGCCTTGGTGGCGCCAATGATGTGCAGGACCACCTGCCACAAACCGACTGCGATGCCGCCGACGAACGGGACCACCGCCGCGAGTTGAACGGCCTGCGCGTAGCAAACCACCCGGTAGGTGGTCTCGAACGACCGGTTGGCCGCCCCGAACACCATGAGGCAGATGTGC
This sequence comes from Candidatus Sumerlaeia bacterium, assembly GCA_019634695.1. Classification (GTDB taxonomy): domain Bacteria; phylum Sumerlaeota; class Sumerlaeia; order SLMS01; family JAHLLQ01; genus JAHCAW01. Next base: position 37,339 of record JAHCAW010000002.1, on the reverse strand, counting down.
AGGATGCCGGCCTGGAACAGGATGCCGATCACGACGAAGACCGGACTGAGAATGATCGAGGCGAGCATGATGCCGATGAGGACGCCAATTTCGACCCCGGAGGGCCCGCCCGCGCGATTGCCCATGGCGGACATCATGCCGAGACCCTGAAAGGCGAAGTTGAACAGCATGGCGGCCATCATGCCGATGATGCCCGGGATCAGGGCGAACCACAGAGGCTTCATGTAGTCGCCGTCGGTGCGCATGGTGGCGTAGAACCGAACCGGGTCGAACAGCACGCCCTTGAACGTGTCGATCAGGCGGTTCCAGAAGGGCAGGGTCGAGTCCTCCCATGCCGGGCCGGGGCGGGTCTCGTTGGCGACGACGTAGGGTGCGATGCCGGGGTCGAAGCCGCTGGGCACCTGATACTGGGGAGGTTGCGGATCGGTCATGGAGGTTCTCCCCGGACAAGGCAGATAAGCAGGACGCTCTCCAGTTACGGACGGTGGCCAAGGATATTCTTGCCAAGATCCCGTGGGGATGTCCCGAATCTTGCATGGGACGGGTGGCCCGGGGAGGAGGCTGGAGCAAATCGGACAGCCCGGCTCCTTGACACTGCTCCCCCGCCGGCCCCATACACACCCGGAAGGGCGCACCCACGCCACCGCACCGCAGCGAACCCATGCACGTCGCCTTCATCACCGCCTACGACCCCCGCGTCCCCTACCAGGTCAGCCTGCCGCCGCTGGGCATCGGCTACCTGTCCTCATGGTTGAAGAAGCACTGCTGGTGGGTGGAGACGAGCTTTCACCACACGGCCGAGGAGCTGATCGCGGCGAAGCCGGACCTGGTGGGCGTCAGCTCGACGACGGAGAATTTCACGCACGCCACGAACATGGCGCGGCAGATCAAGGAAGCGTTGGGCGTCCCGATCATCGGCGGCGGGATGCACATCACCAGCCTGCCGCATGTGCTGCCCGACGTGTACGACGCCGGAGTGGTCGGCGAGGGCGAGCAGACCTTCCTCGAACTGGTGCAGCTCTACCACGACGTGGCGAAGCCCTCGGAATCGGACTTCGAGAAGATCAAGGGCATCGTCTGGCACCGCGACGGCCAGCGGGTGCTGAACCCTTCGCAGGACCTCATCAAGAACCTGGACGACATGCCGTACCCGGATCGGGACCTCATCGATCACGGTTGGAAGATCCCGGCCACCGACACGGTGCACATGATCTCCAGCCGCGGGTGCCCGTACAAGTGCTCGTTCTGCTCGAGCTCGCTGCACTGGAAGCGCTTCCGCTTCTTCTCGCCCGAGTACGTTGTGCGCGAGATCGAGTATCTGCGCGAGCGCTACAATCCCGAGATTCTCTACTTCTTCGACGACCTGTTCGTCGGCCACATCGGCCGCTGGCGCAAGGTGGTGCAGCTCTTCCGCGAGACGAAGATTCACGAGGGCGTGCAATTCCGCGCCTACGCCCGCGTCGACCTGATCACCGAGCAGATGGCCGAGGAGTTCGACGAGATCAACTTCAAGTACATCGACTTCGGCTTCGAGTCGAACAACCAGGCCGTTCTGGAGTTCCTGACGAAGACGCGCGTGACGCCGGAGATCAACCAGGCGGCCGTGGACGCGTGCCGGCGGAACAACATTTCGATCGGGGCGAACTTCATCATCGGCAGCCCGCCGGAGACGCCCGAAGCCCTGCAGGAGACCTACGCCTTCGCGGCGCGCAATCGCGACGCGATCGACCGCTGCTCGGTCGGGCCGCTCCAGCCGCTGCCCGGCACGCCGATCTGGAACTACGCGCGCGACCATGGCCTCGTGCAGGACGAGATGGACTTCAGCTATCTGGGCGTGACGTTCGACAACTTCGACTTCGCGACCTTCCCCTTCATGGGCGAATCCACGACGCACGAGCAGTTCCTGGCCGACTGGACGCGCTTCAACGCGCTGGCCAAGGAGATCAACTACGTCGGGCAAATCCGCCGCCTGACGCACCAGCGCGACCTGCGCGAGTGGCAACTGCGGCAACTGCGCGGCGATCTGGCGCGCCTGAACGGCTCGCGCCTCGTCCGCGCCGCGAACTGGGTCCGCGGCGTGGCCGGCACGCACAAGCCCGTGACGGCGTGAACGAGCAACACCAAGCGACACGCATCCAGGCGGCGCGTGGCCGCGCCTGATCGTTCGCCGGGCGCCATTTCGTGCGGGGTGAGCTTTCCCGGAGTGACCTCGTTCCCCGGCACCACCGGGCTTGTTGTCGAGTCCCTTCGGAGTACCTTGGGGGTTGCGAGACGATGCCGGGGGCATCGTGCGCAACAAGTCGCTTGATCCAAGGGTGCGGGCCGACTCAGGATGATTCCCATTGGGATACCGCCTGACCCGGCGTCGTCGGACTGCCTGCCGCCTCGCGCGTGAACTATCCGGGATGTTCCACGGGCCACTGCAAAGCGGATCTCCCTACGCCAATCCCAACGGGATTGCACAACAAAGCCCGGGGTTGGCGAGGAACGAGCCTACCCCGGGCAAGGACACCAAGACGACACTACCCTGAAAGGGTTAAACAAACTCTTTGGTCGATCAGCCCCATATCTCAATCGCTTGTTCGGAACTATCAACACATCGTTTTCTCGACCAAGAGCCGGGCGCCGTTCTTGAGCGATTCGTCCACCAGACTTGGTATGCACGCCTATCTGGCCGGCATCTGCCGGAATCTCGACAGCCCGGCAGTGATCGTCGGGGGTGTCGCGGACCATGTTCACCTTCTTTGCCTGTTGTCCAAGTCGATGAAGCTCGAGGACTTTGTCCGCGACCTGAAGCGGAACTCCTCGAAGTGGGCCAGGTCGCAGTCGGAGGCATGCAGCTCGTTCTATTGGCAAACCGGATACGGTGCCTTTTCGATCAGCCCCTCGCACGTCGAAAGTCTGCGAGCGTATATCGCTCGCCAGGAGGCACATCACTGCAAGGTGAGTTTCCAGGAGGAGTTCCGGCGCCTTCTGACCAAGTACGGCATCGAGTGGGATGAGGCATTGGTCTGGGATTGAGATCCTTGTTTAGCCCTTTCAGGGTAGAAGATCTGAGACCTGCTGTCCCGGGGTAGCTCGTTCCTCGCCAACCCCGGGCTTTGTTGTTGAATCCCTTCTGGATAGCGTGCGGGTCGTGCGGCGTTTGCAGGTGAGTCGGGTTGTCCTCGTTCCTCGCCAACCCCGGGCTTGTTGTTGAGTCCCTTCGGGCTTCTCTTCCGGGCGACCGGGTTGCCGGGGGGATGATCTTCAGTTTCGGGGGCCGTATGGGGCGTTCGTTCAAGTCGTCGCCCCTACTCCCCCAATCCAACGATATCCTTCCAGAAACGCACGCTGCGCACGGGGTGGCCGAGATGCCAGCGGGCGAGGCGCACGAGGGCGGCGAGGAGCTGGTTGGCGTGCGCGGAGTCGAGCGCGGGCAGGACGGCCAGATCTTCGTGTGGGGTATGCTGATTCTCGTGCAGCGCGCGGACGGCTTGCGGGGGCAGAGGCACCTGACGCGCTTCGTGGTGAAAGGCAAGGGGCCACTCGGGCGCGCGGTCGGGTTGCGGCAGTTGCGCATGAAGGCGGCCTTCGGCGGCGTCGAGCCAGAAGACGCGGGGCTTGGGGCGGTCGACGGGCCAGGGGGCGAGCAGCGCGGGATCGATGTGGGGCTCGTAGCCGGCAAGGGCGAGGATGCGCAGGAGATGGTGGAGCGCGGCGGTGGGGGCGGGTTGCGCGGCGCGGGGGTCGAGGGCGGCGAGTCCGGCCTCGAGAACGTCGAACATCTCCTCGCTGGGCTGGGCCTCGTCGCAGGATTCTGCGGCGATTTCGGCGAGAAGGAAAGCGAGGGCGAGGCGCTCGAGATCGCCCTGCAGGGCGGTGCGGTCGTCGAGCAGGGTCGCCTCTCGGAGCGTGGCCATCTCGGCGCCTTCGCGCAGGGAGACGGTGAGTTCGACGCGGGCGAGCGGCTGGAGGACGCCGGCGAGCGGGCGCTTGGGATTGCGAACGCCGCGGGCCATGACGGCCAGCCGGCCGAAGCGCCCGGAGAAGGTGCGCACGGCCTCCGAGGTGTTCCCCGTCTCGTAGGACTGGAGCACGATGGCGGGGAAGGTGTGGAGCGGCATGGCGGACGGACTCAGGAGGCGGGTGCCGCGGCGAGCCCGGCGCCGAGGGCGCGATAGGAGTCGAGCAGCAGGGACTCGACGCGCTCCCAGTCGCTGCCGGTGTCGCGCAGGACGGCGGCCTCGGCGCGCAGCAGGCCGGCCCGCTGGATGTGATTGTTGGTCCGGCCGTAGAGAACCGCGTAGTAGTCGGCGATGAGCTTGCCGACATTCTCGGCGGAGTCCTGGCCGCGGGTGCGACGGGCGACCCACCAGGCGAGTTCGGCGCGGGCGGCGGCCTTGGTGTCGAAGGTGCGGTCGGTCTCGCGCGCCAGCCGCGCGTAGGCGTCCTCGAGTGCGGGCAGGACGGCGGTCTCGTAGTCGCCGCGGCTGTTCTGGAAGGTGGCGGCAGCCTGCGCCAGCCGGACGCCGATGGCTTGGGCCTCGGGCACGCCGAGCCGGAACTGCGACTGGAGCAAGGTGATGATCTCCGCGCCGACCTGCATGGTGTTGCGCTCGTAATAGGCGCGCCACATGCGGGCCTCGGCGGCGGCCACGACGGCGACATCGAAGGGGGCCGGGCCGGTGGCGGCGGCCGCGCGCTCGGCCTCGAGGCGACGGGTTTCGTCCTTCTGGAAGGTCATTTCGACCACCAGAAGCAACACCAGCACCACGGCCGCGAATGCGAGCGCCTTCTTCATACTCGCCCCCCCTTCGACACCTGATTTCGTGCCAGTCACCTTGTCGCCGTGAGGGCGGCGGGCCAAGCGGGATTCGCACAGGATCGCTTTCTCCTTTCCCCCAGCCGTCGGGGGTCGGCGAATGCGTCCAGCCTCGGGACCGGGGCTTTGCTGGACCAAGGACGCTTCCATGAGCACGCCGCCGCCTTCCAGCCGCCGCCAGGTGTTCGGCTGGGCGCTGTACGACTGGGGGAACTCGGCCTTCGCCACCACGGTGATGGCGGGCTTCTTCCCGGCGTTCTACGGGCGCTACTGGCGGCCGCTGCCCGAGGGGATGGACGCGCAGAGCACGTTCGAGCTCGGAATCGGCAACGCGGTCGCGAGCCTGATGGTGGCAGTGATGGCGCCGATCCTGGGCTCGATCGCCGACCGCGGCAGCGCCAAGAAGCGGTTCCTCGCCTGCTTCACCGCGCTGGGCGTGGGCATGACGGCCGCGCTGTTCCTCGTGCCGCAGGGGGGCTGGTTCGCCGCGTTGGCGGTTTACGGGCTCGGCGTGGTCGGCTTCTCGGGGGCCAACGTCTTCTACGATTCGCTGCTGGTGAGCGTGGCGCCGCCGGACAAGTCGGACTTCGTCTCGGGCCTGGGGTACTCGTTGGGCTACTTGGGGGGCGGGGTGCTGCTGGCGTTGAACCTGTGGATGGTGCGCTCGCCGGCGACGTTCGGGATTCCCGACGCGACGACAGCGGTCCGGGTGGCGTTCCTGACGGTGGCGGTGTGGTGGGCGCTGTTCGCGATTCCGATCATGGTGTTCGTGCGCGAGCCGGCCGCGAAGGCGGGCCGCGTCGGCATGGTAACGGCGGCGGTGCAGGGCTGGCGCCAGCTCGCGACGACGTTCCGCGAGATTCGCCGCCTGCGCACGATCTGGCTCTTCCTGCTGGCATACTGGCTCTACATCGACGGGGTGCAGACCGTCATCAAGATGGCGGTGAAGTTCGGGCAATCGTTGGGCTTCGACGACGGGACGCTGATTGGGGCGCTGCTGCTGACGCAGGCGGTCGGGTTCCCTGCCGCGTTGCTGTACGGCTGGTTCGGGCATCGAATCGGAACGCGTCGGGCGATTCTGATCGGGATTGTGGCGTATGGTATCACGACGATCGCGAGCGTGTTCATGACAGTGCCGGCGCACTTCTTCGCGCTGGCAGTGGCGGTGGGGTTGGTGCAGGGAGGCGTGCAGGCGCTGAGCCGTTCGTATTTCGGGCGGCTGATTCCGGCGGACAAGGCGGGCGAGTTCTTCGGCTTCTACAACATGCTGGGCAAATTTGCGACGATCCTGGGCCCGACGCTGATGGGCGTCTCGGCGTGGGCGCTGGGCAGCACACGTCTGTCGATCCTGTCGCTGCTGCTGCTGTTCGGAGCGGGCGGCTGGCTGCTGTCGCGCGTTCGCGAGGCCGAACTCGCACCCCAGCGTGGTTGAGAGTTTCTTCCCAGAAACGAAAAAAGGGACAGGAAGTTGTTGACGGTCGTCCCCTGCTCGGCCGACATCCTGCTACACGAGATTGGGGTTTAGGTGTTCAGCCCCCTCGAGGTGGATGCCCGGCGATGTCACGACTCCGTTCCCTGCGCAAGACTTCGATTCGCGGCGCCAAGTCGGCCGCGACGTCGCGTCTGGTGGAGCAGGTGGCAGCGGTGCCGTTCCGTCGGACCGGCAAGGGAAACATCGAGTTTCTGCTGGTGAGCGCGTCGTCGGGGCGCTGGATCTTCCCGAAGGGCTGGCTGGAAGCTGGGCGGCTGCCGGAAGATCAGGCAGCGGTCGAGTCGTTCGAGGAAGCCGGTGTGAAGGGACAGGTGCTGCTGCCGCCGGTGGGAACATACCTGAACGACGGCGGTCGGCGGTCCTGCTGCCGGGTGACGGTCTATCTGCTGGATGTGACCAAGGAACTGGGGCGCTGGCCGGAGATGGCGATGCGCGAGCGCTGCTGGGTGAGTGCCGAGGAGGCGAAGGCGGTTTTCGTGGGAACGGCGGCGGCCGCGGTGGTCGATCAAGCGATGGAGCAAGCGCGCCAACTGGCCGCCGAGGGCGGCGCCTGACCGTTCAGTTCGCGGCCGGAGCGACGCTCGCTTTGCTCTTCTCCAAGGTTTCCTTGCGTTTCTGAACCTGTCCGCGGGCTTCAACGACAATCGGGGCATTGCTGCGGGCGACGAAGACGAGAAGCTCTTCGGCGCGCGCAAGGTTGCCCAGTTCGTTCTCGACGAGCGCGAGCAGGCCGATGGACTCCGTGCGCTTGGTCACCGCCAGGAAGATTTCGACGTCGTCGATGCCGGCCGAGTCCTGACCCATGCGCTGGAGGCGAGCGCGACCGGATCGCCCGACGATCTCGACCGCGCGAAGCTGATGGCTGCGGGCCTCCTCGTGCATGCCCAGTTGATGGGCGGAGCGCGCACCGATGTCGTACCAGATCGGGTCTCCCGAGACGCCGATCATCCTGCGCGCAACCTCGAGAGCCATCGTGGCCACCTCGGAGCTGACGGGTTTCGTCCAGTCCATCATGGCCTTGTCGAAGGCGCTGGCGGTGTCGTCCTCGAAGGCCGGGGCGAAGCGCACGGCGTGGGCGCTGAGTTGCTTGCGAGCGTCGGCATCGGCGGCCTCGAAGTCGGCCAGCAGCCTGTCATAGTTCGGCGGCTTGGGCCCGTCGTGGCCGGTTTGTGCGGCGGCGAGATCCCACAGCTCCCGGCCGCGCGGGTTGAAGGCCGCGAGGTTGCCCTGCCGATCCAGCAGAAACATGCGGGGGATGGAGCTGACGCCAAAGCGGCGGGCCAACGGACTGTCGAATCCCTTGCCGTCGAACAGCGTCGCCCATGGCAGGGCGTTCTTGGGGACGCTCAGAAAGCCTTCGAGGTCCTGGCGCTCGTCGTCCAGACTGATGGCGAGAATCTCGAACCCGTGGGCCTGGTACAGCTCGTGGAGCGCACGCAGGTTCGGGAGTTCCGCCATGCAGGGCCCGCACCAGGTGGCCCAGAAGTTCACGAGGACGACCTTGCCGCGGTAGTCGGCCAAGGCCACCGGCGCGCCGTCGACGGTGACGCCGTCGAACTCGGGGAAGGCTGAGCCGATCGGCACAGGCGGCTGGTACCGCGAAGCAAACGGCTGGGCCGAGGCAGTGTGCGGTCCAAGCAGAAGCGCCAGCAGGAGGATCAGAAGACCGAGGGGGTGGCGTGCAGTATTTCGCATGAAGGTGAGGGGACTCCCGAGTGGCTGCTTCCTTTCAAGCACCATACGGGCCAACCGGGCGTGGCGCCCTGGGTCAGCAGGCCAGCACCTCGTGGCGGAAGGCCAGGGGCCGGTTCCACCGGTCGGCGATGCGCAGGGCGGCGTCCATGCCGACGCCGGGCTGCCGCCCGATGAGCAGTGCGGTCAGGTTGCAATCGAATGCTCCGCCGGCGGGCCGCAGCGCCACGTCGCCGGAGCCGGTCACGCGGGCCAGCGCCTGTGCGGCGCGGGCGACCTCGGGATCCTCGATCCGCCAGCCGGCCACGGCGACGCCGCGCCAGCCCAGCGCCCCGAGGTCGAGGCGCATTGCGAAGCGCCGCCACCGCCGGGCCAGGACCAACCGCGCCACCGTGTCGCGGACCACGTCCGGCGAAAGGCCGAGCGCTTCGGCGGCCTGCTCCCAGGGAGTGCGAGGCGGAAGCCACCGCCGGGGGGTCTCGAAGTAGGCGCGGACAGCCTCGAGAGTCTCCTGCTCGGCCTCGGCCGGGCGGACGGGCTCGACGTCGAGGAGCGAGCGGTCGGTGCTCGCCGCGAGCAGATCCTCGGTGTCGGGCAGCGTCAGGTCCGGCAGCCAGCCGACCTTGTACCAGCCGAGTGCCGGGGCGGCACCCGCCGGGGGTGCGGCGGGCAGAAGGGCCGACGCGAACCCGTCGGCGCGCCAGCGGACGGCCGCCTCGGGCGGCAGAAGATCGGTGCGGCAGAGGGCCTCGGGGCAGTCGGGGTCGAGGGGGTTGGGCTCGCCTGCGAGCCCGCGCGCGGCCTCGCAGGCGTAGAGTTCCTCGAGCAGGGCGCCCAACTGCGGCGTCGTGACGCCGATCCCGTGCGCGAGCACGGACCAGAAGTCCTCGCGCAGCGGCAGCGCCGCCATGGTGGTCTTGAGGAGCCGCACGAGGTCGGGTCGTTCGGCAAGAAGTTGAAGGGACATGGAGGGAAAGGGGATCGCGTCAGGACTTGAACTTCCTGGCCAGACGCGGGGTGAAATAGAAGTCGAGGATGCCGTTGGCCGGCGCGAGACGACCGACGATGCGGATGCCGAGACAGGCGCCCTTGCGCAGGTCCATGCCATCCTCGGTGCCCTCGAGCAAGGTGCTGGCCATGATGCCGAGGTGGGGCTGGTGGCCGCAGGCGAGAATGATGGCGTCGGGTGCGAGGCGCTCGGCGGCGTGATCGACGGAGTCGACGAACTCCTGCCAGGTGCCCGAGAAGTCGAGGGCGGGAGTTTCGACGACGGGCAGGCGGAGGTCCATCTCCTCGGCGACGAGGTGGGCGGTCTGCACGGCGCGGATGCGGCGGCTGGACAGCAGGGCGTCTGGCTTGAGCTGGAACTGGGCGAGAAGGCGGGCCATGCGACGAACGCGGCGGCGGCCCTCGTCGGTGAGCTTGCGGGTCTCGTCGCGAGGCGCCTCCTCGGCGATGCCATGGCGCATGAGGATCAGGAGCATGGGAGTAGTTCCGCGGGGGGATGCACGCTGGTGGGGCCAACTCGGGATGCAAGCTGATGCCCGGCGACCTAGGCGCCGTATCGGCCGGTCGTCAAGCTGCGACTGCCGTCCTAACAGAACCGGCCCCCGTCAGTTGAGGACGGGGGCCGGGGGTTGGAGTGCGGGGGTTGTGGAACGACGGCTTACTTCTTCTTGGCCGTCTTCTTGGTGGCCTTCTTCGCGACCTTCTTGCCGGCGGCCTTCTTGGCCTTGGAGGCCTTCTTGGCCGGGGCGGCGGCGAGGAGTTCGCCGTGGCCGAAGCGCAGGGCGGCCTGAGCGGCAGCCAAGCGGGCGATCGGCACGCGGAAGGGCGAGCAGCTCACGTAGTTGAGGCCGACGCGGTGGCAGAACTCGACCGAGCTGGGGTCGCCGCCGTGTTCGCCGCAGATGCCGACCTTGAGGTCCGACCGCGTGGCGCGGCCGCGTTCGACGCCGATCTGGACAAGGGCGCCGACGCCTTCCTGGTCAAGCTGCTGGAACGGGTCCTCGGGCAGGATCTTGCGGTCGAGGTACTCGGGCAGGAAGGTGCCGATGTCGTCACGCGAGAAGCCGAAGGTGGTTTGCGTGAGGTCGTTGGTGCCGAAGGAGAAGAACTGGGCCTCTTCGGCGATGCGGGCGGCGGTCAGGGCAGCGCGGGGCAGCTCGATCATCGTGCCGACCTGGTACTCGAACTTCACGTTGCTGGCCTTCATGACTTCGGCAGCGACGCGGTGGACGATGACGGCCTGGTCCTTGAGTTCGTTGATGGTGCTGACGAGCGGGATCATGACCTCGGGGATGACCTTGACCTTCTTCTTCTTCAGCTCGGCGGTGGCCTCGAAGATGGCGCGCGCCTGCATCTCGGTGATCTCCGGATAGGAGACGCCGAGACGACAGCCGCGATGGCCGAGCATCGGGTTGAGCTCGTTGAGCATGTCGAGGCGCACCTTGAGTTCCTTCGACGTGATGCCGATCTCGTGGGCGAGCTCCTCGACCTGGTGGGCCTCGTGCGGGGCGAACTCATGCAGGGGCGGATCGAGCAGGCGCACCGTGACGGGGAGCCCGTCCATGGCCTGGAAGATCTCGATGAAGTCCTGACGCTGGTAGGGCAGGAGCTTGGCGACGGCCTTGCGGCGGGCGGCGACGTCCTCGCGGGCGACGATGAGCTCGCGCATGGCCTTGATGCGCTGCGGGTCGAAGAACATGTGCTCGGTGCGGCACAGGCCGATGCCCTGGGCGCCGAAGCTGCGGGCGAGGGCGGCGTCGGTGCCGTTGTCGGCGTTGGTACGAACGGCGAGCGTGCGGTGCTTGTCCGCCAGCTTCATCAGTTCCTTGTACCAGGGGTTCTTCTCGGGGTCGGCGGGGATGAGGGGCAGCTCGCCGGCGTAGACCTTGCCGGCCGTGCCGTTGAGCGTGGCCCACGTACCCTCGGCGTACTCCTTGCCGCCGACGGTCATGACGCGGCGCTTGTAGTCGATGGAGATGTCGCCGGCGCCGACGATGCAGCACTTGCCCCAGCCGCGGGCAACGAGTGCGGCGTGGCTGGTCATGCCGCCACGGGCGGTGAGGATGCCGGCGGCGGCGTGCATGCCGGCGACGTCCTCGGGGCTGGTCTCGACGCGGGCGAGGATGACGGGCTTGCCTTCCTTGGCCCACTTCTCCGCCTGGTCGGGGCTGAAGGCGAGCAGGCCCTTGGCGCCGCCGGGGCCGGCGGGCAGGCCGGTCGCGATGGGCTTGGTGGCCATCTCGGCCTTCGGGTCCACGGACGGGTGCAGCAGTTCGTCGAGCTGCGACGGGCGCACGCGCAGCAGCGCGGTCTTGGCGTCGACCAGCTTCTCCTTGTGCATCTCGACGGCCATGCGGACGGCGGCGGTGCCGTTGCGCTTGCCGCTGCGGCACTGCAGCATCCAGAGCTTGCCGTCCTCGATGGTGAACTCGATGTCCTGCATGTCGCGGTAGTGCTTCTCGAGCTTGAGGCGGATGGCGTCGAGCTGCTTGTAGGTCTTGGCCATCGACTTCTCGAGGCTCTTGGCGCCGGCGGCCTTCTGCTCGGCGGTCATGTACTTTTCGGTCAGCGGCCCCGGGGTGCGGATGCCGGCGACGACGTCCTCGCCCTGGGCGTTGACGAGCCACTCGCCGTAGAAGGCGTTCTCGCCGGTCGAGGGGTTGCGCGTGAAGGCCACGCCGGTCGCCGACGTGTCGCCCATGTTGCCGAAGACCATCGCCTGCACGTTGACGGCGGTGCCCCACTCGTAGGGGATGCGCTCGATGCGGCGGTACTCGACGGCGCGCTTGCCCATCCAGGACTGGAAGACGGCGTTGATGGCGCCCTTGACCTGGTCGGCCGCGTTGTCCGGGAACTCCTTGCCCAGCACGGACTTGATCTTCTTCTTGTATTCCTCGCAGAGGACCTTCAGGTCCTCGGCATCCAGCTCGGTGTCTTCCTTGACGCCCTTGAGCTTCTTGCGGGCCTCGAGCAGGTGCTCGAGCTGGACGCGGACGCCCTCGCCCTCCTTGGGCTCGATGCCGGCGGCCTTCTCCATGACGACATCGCTGTACATCGTCATCAGGCGCCGGTAGGCGTCATAGACGAAACGCGGGTTGCCCGTCTTGGCGATGAGGCCGGGGACGGTCTTGGACGTCAGGCCGACGTTGAGGATGGTCTCCATCATGCCGGGCATCGAGGCGCGGGCGCCCGAACGCACCGACAGCAGCAGCGGGTTCTTCGCGTCGCCGAACTTGCGGCCCATGACGCGCTCGATCTGGCCGATCGCCTTCTGCACCTGGCCGTCCAGCCCCTGCGGCCAGTTGCGCTTGTTGTCGTAGTAGTGGATGCACACGTCGGTGGTGATCGTGAAGCCGGCCGGCACGGGGATGCCGATCAGGCACATCTCGGCCAGGTTGGCTCCCTTGCCGCCCAACAGCTCGCGCATCGTCCCATTGCCGTCGGCCTTGCCGCCGCCAAAGAAGTAGACCATTCGCTTCGGACTCATAAGCTCTCATCTCCCGAGAAAAGAAAAGTGTCCGCACTTCCGCTGACGTTGCGGGCCTGACCGGACTCGTTCCGGCTCGTGCGCCGCGGGGCGGCTCCCGACTCCTCCGGCCCGATTGCTCGGGCTCCGAGGGCGCCGTTGGCTTCCCTTCCGGCGGCGGGGGGGGTCAACCGCCATCCGACCGCCACGCCCCTCCGCCAAGCCTTATCATATCAAACGCTGCATGCAGCCCGCCCCGCGCAAACGCCGCCCGTCGGGCTTGCGGCCGCCGGCCGCCGGGCCCCATGCTTCAGGTCGCCGGCTCATCCGTCCAAGCCCATTGCCCCCAGTCCCATGCCGTCCAGCCCCAGTCACCTGCAGAACACGTTGGCCCTGACCGAGCAGGGCGTCGCCTTCGTGGCCGTCACCATGGTGGACGCCATCGGCAGCACGCCGCAGGACGCCGGCAGCAAGATGCTCGTCGTGGCCGAGGGGCTGCACAGCGGCACGGTCGGCGGCGGCCGCGTCGAGGCCAAGGCGATCGCCGAAGCCCAGGCGATGCTCGCCGACCCCAACGGCCCGCGGACGCGCTTCGTCGAGTGGAACCTCCAGCGCGACGTCGGCATGACTTGCGGCGGCGTGGTGCGCCTGTTCTTCGAGGCCCACAACCACGGCGACTGGCACATCGTCATCTACGGCGCCGGCCATGTTTGCCAGGCCCTGACGCGCCTGCTCGAGACGCTGCCCTGCCGCGTCACGGTCGTTGATCCGCGCGCCGAATGGCTCGACCGCCTGCCCGACTCGCCCCGCATCCGCCGCGTGCAGACCGACGACATGGCAGCCCATGTGCTCACCCTGCCCGAGTCCACGTTCGTGCTGTCCATGACGATGGGCCACCGCACGGACCGACCGATTCTCGAGGCGCTGTTCCGCGCCGGCCGCCGGTTTCCGTATCTGGGCGTCATCGGCAGCGCCGCCAAGGCGGCCGTGCTGCGCCGAGAACTCCTCGACGCCGGCATCCCCGAGGAACAGACGCGCGCCTTCTTCTGCCCGGTCGGCCTGCCGATCGGCACCAACCACCCGGCCGAAATCGCCCTCAGCATCGCGGCGCAGATGTTGGAGAAGAGGGGTTAGTTGTTGGTTTTTGGTGTTTAGAATTTAGCTATTAGTCGGAAGTTTGTTCGCATGTTACTCCAGCCAAAGGCTCGGATCCAGATAACCGGCAACTAACAATCAACAGCTAACAACCAACAACTAACCACTAACAACTACCCCCCCCGAGGTCTCCCATGCTTCCCAACTCCGGTCTCTTTGGTCTTGATGGCATTTCGCTGTTGTCGCGTGCGCGGACGCGGTCGATTTCGGCGGAGAATCCGACGGGCGCCAAGGGCGAGGGCGACAAGTCCGGCGACAAGGGCGTCTCCTGGAACTGCGCCAAGGACCTGGGGCCGGGCTGGAAGTGCAACCCCGCCGTCATCATCGGCCCGCATCAGGTGTTCACGATGGCCGAGATCGAGGGGCCCGGCGTCATCCAGCACATCTGGCTGACGACGCATCACATGAATTGGCGCAAGTTCGTGCTGCGGGTCTACTGGGACGGCGAGGAGACCCCGTCGATCGAGACGCCGCTCGGCGACTTCTTCTGCATGGGCTGGAACGAACGCTCGTACGTCGCCAGCATTCCGATCTGCGTGAATCCGGGCTCGGGACTGAACAGCTACTGGCCGATGCCGTTCCGCAAGTCGGCACGCATCGTCGTGGAGAACATCAGCGGCGACAACTGCGGCGCGCTCTACTATCAGGTGACCTACGCGCTGACGGACGTGCCGGACAATGCGGCGTACCTGCATGCGCAGTGGCGCCGCAGTCATCCGCTCGCCTACAAGCAGGTGCACACCCTGCTCGACGGCGTGCGCGGCCATGGACACTACGTCGGCACCTACATGGCCTGGCAGGCGAACAGCAGCGGCTGGTGGGGCGAGGGCGAGATCAAGTTCTACATGGACGGCGACAAGGACCACCCGACGATCTGCGGCACGGGCACGGAGGACTACTTCGGCGGCGCATGGAACTTCGAGGAGCCGCCCGGCACGTACAAGCTCTATTCGACGCCGTTCCTCGGGCTGCACCAGCACGTCACCGGCGACGGGCAGACGAAGTCCGGGCGGCGCTTCGGCATGTACCGCTGGCACATCCCGGACCCGATTCGCTTCGAGTCCGACCTGCGCGTGACAATGCAGGCGCTGGGTTGGCGCGAGGCCCGCGCGGGCGAGGGGCGGTACCTTGCGCTGCAAGACGACCTCGCGTCCGTCGCCCTCTGGTACCAGGCCGAGCCGCACGCGCCTTTCCCGACATTGCCCGGTCGCGACCAGTTGGAGATCGTCTGACCGCCGCACGGACCGCAGCGATCTACAAGCCCCCGGGGAAGATGACGATGTCGGACTCGGGGGCGAGATCGTGCAGCGGTCGGGCACGCATCTCGCCGCCTTGGTCGATGCCATCCGGACCAACGGACCAGATCGCGAAGACCTGCGCGGGCAGGGCGATCGTCAGTTCGATGCGGTACGCGGTGTGCTGTTGACCGACTGGGGCATCCACGTCGCCGTAGTCGGGCAGGGGTCCGAGCAACTCGTCATTCCAGTTCGACGGGACGTTGCCGCGACCCAGTTGCACGGCGCTCCGGCGACCCGCTTCCATCAACTCCTCGTCCGTGACGGGAACCCACGCCAAATGCTCCCGCAGAAGTTGCATTCCAGGGCCAAAGGTGTCGGCGTAGTAGAGCGTCTGGCCGAACGGTGACTCGGCCCGTGCATCGATGTGGACGTCGCGCACGTAGCCATTGGGAAGTGCCAACAGGCTCTGGCGCAGCCAGGCAAGCGTGCGCTCGCCGGCGCCGAATCCTGGAGCGACTTCGGCCACGGCCTTGTACAAGCCCTCCTCCGTCGTCGTCACCTGCAAGGAGTAGGTGCCGAGCCCCGTGCGATCGAAGTAGCGCGCGGCGAACTCTCGCGCGCGCGCTTCGTCCCCGGGCAGCATCCCGCACGCAAAGGGACCGTAAGGCAGACGCCATTGCGGGAAGTCCTCCGCGCGCCCCGTCGGCACGCCCGCGAATCCGGGACAGGCCGCGGGGTCGAGGTCGGCGACCGATGCCGGCCAGGTGCCGTGCTCGAGATGATGAAGGCGCGCGGCCCATGCGCCCTGGGCCAATGCGAGGTTCGTCACACCAAGTCGCATGCGCTCCTCCCACGACTGGCTGGTCCGGACGCTTCTCTCCGCGGGCATGTTGACGCCGACGCGTGGAGCCGGGCGCGTCGCCTCATGGTAGTCGAAGAAGACGCGCTGCTCGACGGGAAGCCGGCCGAACGAGGTCCCCGCGAAGATCGACGGACCCAACGCTTCGGGATGGGCCTTGGCGACGGATTGCACGCGTGCCCGGGCGGCGGGAAAGCGGGTCCAGGGCGCGTAGTAGAATGCCAGCGGCTCGGACACGCTGCCCCCCGGAAAGTAGCGTTGCAGTCCACGACGTGCCGATTCGTCCGCGTAGACGACATCCGCGGCCAACAGATTCTCGATGGCATTGGAAAGGGCAACGTTCTGGAAAGGGAGGTCGAAGGACCGTGCTGCGGGATCGCGCTGCAGGGCGAGCGTGACAGGCCCTTCGAGCGACGAGTACGCGAGCAGGGCGCGCGTGATGGCGGGATCGGACTCGTGCAGGCTTGCGAGTCGCTCCGTCGCGTCGCGCGCGACCGCGAGGTCCACGTCCTCGTCGAGCAGGCGGATGAATCCGCGATAGCCAATCTGGCGGCCGGCCGTCGCGATCAGATGGCCCAGAAAGGACGAGGCGCGGGCCGTGTCGGAGTGCCGGGCGGCGGCATCGGCCTCGGCCAGCGCGCCGTGCAGGTCGCCCATTCCGGCACGCTGCAATCCCAGCGCCACGCGCACCCTGCTGCCCTGCTGCAACCGCAGGTAGTTCGGATAGCGGACTGAGGTCGAGCCGAGAGGTTGCCAGGCGACGCCCCGCGCGCTCGCGCTGTCGGCATAGGCAAAGTACGCGGCTGCATGACGCCGCATCCATTCGACTTCAAACTCCGCGTCCGGGCATCGGCAAGCACCGTACTGCCGGAAAAGCAACATCACAGGAGGCAGACCGGGAGAGAGCCAGCGCGGCGAGTTCACCGAGGCCCATGTAGAGCCCGTAGCCATCGTCGTAGATGGTGGGGCCGAAGTGCTCTTCCATCAGGGCGTTGATCTCGTCGACCGCCTTGTCGATATCCCCTTGCAGGCGGAGCGTATAGCTCTGACGGACGATCGGGATCGGAAGCACCAGCAGCACTGCCAGCACACCATACACCCACGGCCGACGCCAGATTGTGCGCAGTTCCATGTGCGTGCCTCCTTGGGCAGTGCCCACTCTAGCCGAACAGGATCGTCAGAAGATCGACGGGCGACAACCCGATGAGGAAGGGCCCCCACACGAGCGCCAGCGGCACAGCCGCGAGCATTGCCAAGGTGCGCACGGACTCGCCCGCCTCGAGCAGCAGCGTTCCACGAACCGTCAGCAGCACCAGCAGCGGCGGCAGGCCCATTACGAGGAGCAGCGGCCAGACGATCTCGACGATGAACGCGACCACCGACAATTCGGCCGCGGTGGCGTGGAACATCACTACCAAGGCAAGGGCGAACGACCACGCGACGGCCACCAACGACGCGATGACGATGGTTACGATGCGCGAGCGCTGGAAGAAGCGCACCCAGTACGCCAGCATCGACGAGCAGGCGCAGGCGATCGTTCCGCAACCTAGGATCTTCCATCCTTCATAGGTGAGGGGGAAACCCCGAACCGTACCCAGCACAACGACACACGCGAACGACGCCGCGAATCCGACGAAGAACGCCGCGAACACAAGACGCCGGAGTCGGTTGCGGTGGAAGCGCCACGGTTCGACCGGCAGTTGGTGCAGGAAGAAGGTCGTCTGCTCGCGCTCGCCCGGCGCGAGTGCGCCGCTGCCGAGCACCGTACCGGCGAGAAGCAACACGGCCAGTAGGGAGAACTTCATGGGCAGGACATCGCCCATCTGGGAAGTCGGCGTGTAGTGCGCGAGTGCCCCGGCGATCGCCGAGCAAATCGCGGCCGTCACGAGCGCGGCGGGCAGGAGCCTTGGTCCTGGCAGGCGCAGCGAGCGGGCGCGCCATCGCTCCGCGAGCGACGTCCTCCACCGACGCCACAGTCCGGCATCCGGCTCACCCCACACCCGCATCTTCGCGACGAGCGCGCCCAGCATGAGAGCCGCCCAACTTGCATGCGCGATGGATGAGAGTCCTCTCGTGTGCGCCTGATAACTGTCGATCCCCAAGTGCGTGGAGGCCACCGTCAAGACCATGAGCCACCAGAGGGCCTGCGCCACGGCTCCGACGACGGCCGCCGCAACGGTGCTGCGCGTCACCCAGGCACCCGCCGCCATGCCGCCGAAGAACAACGACACGATCAGCAGCAGTGCCTCGAGTCGCTTGCCGGCTGCGGGAACGCATTCCACGATGAACCGGCCGAGTCCCATCCCCGAGCTGAGAAGTGTTCCCAGCGCCATCGCCAACACCAACGCCCCTGCGCCCAGCATCAGGAAGCCGGCAAGCAGCTTGGCCCACAGAATGGCGGAGGGCGCGACGGGCAGGCGCAGCAGGAACGCGTCGGTCCCGTGCTCGATCTCCTCCCCCACCATCGTGAGGCCCAGAATGTAGGCCATCGCAAGGACCGCGACGGAGAAGATGTCGAGTCCCGCCACGCCGGGGTCGACGGGGCCCGGGTGATAGTGGTGCACGATCTGCGTTGCGAGCAGGCCGACAACCGCGACGCCGCCGACGGCCAACGGCACACGGGCAAAGTGCACGGCTTCCTTGCCCGGCAATCCGAACCGGCCGATCCAGCGCGCACGCCAGAAATGCGAGGACGATACGTTCAACGAACCGCCTCCTCCACGTCGCGAGTGACGACCTCGACGAACATGTTCTCGAGATTCAGCTCCTCGATCGCGACGTGCTCGGCGCCCAACTCCCTGAGCAGGGCCGGTGTCCGCTCCGGGTCGAAGCCCTCGATGGTGAGCCGCATCGTCCGGCCCTCGATGCGCCGGCGCAGGACCCCGGGAAACTGCACCTTGGGCGGTGGATCGCCCGTGAACGTCAGATGGACCGACTTGATCGATGTGGAGAACCCGGCAAGGGACTCGCATCGCACCAGGCGCCCGTCCTTGATGATGCCGACGTGGTCCACCAGTCCGGCGATTTCGTTCACCAGGTGCGAGCTGATCATGATGGTGCGACCCTCGTCGAGATACTCGGCGAGCAGGCGCTCGAGGAACTCGCGCCGCACGACCGGATCGAGGCCGCCGGTGGGCTCGTCGAGAATCAGGAGTTCGGGACGGAAGGCGAGCGCGAGCAGCAACCCGACCTTGGCGACCTGACCCTTGCTCAACGTCTTGATCCGCTGGTTTGGTGCCAGGTCAAACACGCGGACGAGATGGGCCGCGAAGGCCTCGTCCCAGGCGCCGCGCCGATAGTGCGCCACCAGCGCCAGCACCTCGCCGACAGTCATCCAATCATAGTAGGTCGTCTTCTCGCCAACGAAGCCGACGGCGCGCTTGACAGCCAACGGGTCGCGTCGGGGATCGAGCCCCAGCACGTGCGCCGAGCCCGCGTGCGGCGTCAGCAAGCCCATCAACATGCGCATCGTGGTCGTCTTGCCCGCGCCGTTGAGCCCAAGGAACCCGAGCACGGATCCCCGGGGCACGCGCAGGTCCAGATCCTGCACCACCCATCGGCCGCCGAAGCGCCGCCCCAGTCCGCTTGTCTCAATGGCCCACTCGCCTGTTGCTGTCATCGCCCCGCCTCCTGCTTCCGGCCGGAATGCCCATCGTAGAATGCGAGGATGCGCTCGTTCACCAAATCGAGGACCTCTTCGCGCGTCAGCCCGTACAACCGTGCCTGGGCCAGCAACTCGTCGAGCCGCTCGGTCACCTGACCCCGGCGCACCTCGAGGCTGAGTTGCGAGTCGCGGGCGGTGACAAAGCAGCCCTGACCGGGGCGCATCGTGACGATGCCCTCGCGCTCCAGCTCCGTATAGACACGGGCGACGGTGTTTCGGTTCACCCGCACGGCCACGGCGACGTCGCGGATCGAGGGCAGCTTGTCGCCCTCGCGCAGTCGCCCGCTGGCGACGGCATGCTTCACCTGGTCGACCAACTGCTGGTAGACCGGCTTGGAGCTGTGGAGATCGACTTCGAGGAACATGTTCGGGCCTTTGTGGGCTGGCCGCATCGCCGTGATGTCATAGTTCAACTATGACACTTGGCGAGCGGTCAAGGGGAAATATCGGGCGGCAGAAGGCAAATCGCAGGGGGGAAAGAGGCGGGATGCGGAGGGACAATACCGCATGGAAAGACCGACGATAATCGAGCCGCAACGAGTCTTGCGTCGGTGCCGTCAACTGTGGCTTGGGCGTCTCGCCCAAGTCCCGTAACGCTACCCGCGTTATTGAAATTATTGAACTTGCCGAGCCGCTCGTAAGGAACACTCGGCAGCCGCTTCGGACTCGGAGCGCCCTCATCTTGGCGAGATCCCCCGAACTTGGGCGAGACGCCCAAGCCACAGTTAACGATCCGGCTCTGCTATCGATTTCCCGAAGTCGTATGAGAGCAGCCCGTGCCGGCGGCGTTCCCCAACAACAAACGGACGGACACGTCCCCGCGGCGGGTCCGTGTCCGTCCGTGTTGGTCCTTGCAAGCCCTTGTCAGGCGGTCATTCGACGATTTCGCTCGGGGCGAACCAGAGGGCCAGCTCGGTGGCGGCACTCTCGGCGCTGTCGGAGCCGTGGACGACATTCTCGGTGACGGTGGTGCAGAAGTCGCCGCGCAAGCTGCCCGGGGCGGCGTTGGCCGGGTTGGTGGCCCCCATCAGGTTGCGCCAGTGGGCGATGGCGTTCTCGCCGCGGGCGGCGATGGCGATCACCGGGCCGCCGGTCATGAAGGCCTTCAACTCGGGGTAGAAGCCCTTCTGGACGTGGGCGGCGTAGTGGCGGTCGCTCAGTTCGGAGCTCATGCGCAGCAGCTTCATGCCAACGATGCGCAGGCCCTTGCGCTCGATGCGGGCGATGACCTCGCCGGCCAGGCCACGGCGCACGCCGTCGGGCTTGATGAGGACCAGGGTGGTTTCGACTGCCATGTTGCACCTCGCGCGGGGGGAGTATTTGGGCGGGGCGCATGGCACTGGCAGGGGGCGCGTGTGGCAAGGCGGAAGTGCGGGGCGGGACGGAAAGGGACTTGCGCCCGCCCGTCGTCATGTCGTCGGATGGCGACATGACGGAGGTGCAGGATGCGCTCGCTGCTCGCCATCACCAAGGCCCTTTCGGACGCCAACCGGGTGCGGATCGTCTGCGCGCTGGAGCGCGGCGAGTTGTGCGTCTGCCAGATTCAGGAACTGCTGGGGCTGGCGCACTCGACGACGTCGAAGCACCTGTCGCTGCTGGCGGCGGCGGGCCTGCTGGACGTGCGCAAGGAGGGGCGCTGGGCGTACTATCGCCTGGCGGACGAGGAGGCGCGCGCGGGGCTGCGCGAGGTGGTGGGGTGGCTGTGCCGGCAGGCCGCGCAGGAGAAGCACGTCGCCGAGGATCGCCGGCGCCTCGACGCCATCCTCAGGATTCCCCCGGAGGAATTATGTCAACTTCAAGCCAACGGCTCAAAGTCCTGTTCCTCTGCACCGGCAACTCGTGCCGGAGCCAGATCGCGGAGGGCTTCGCGCACGCGCTCAAAGGCGACGTGATCGAGCCCTTCAGCGCCGGCATCGTGGCGCACGGTCAGAACCCGAACGCGATTCGCGTGATGGCCGAGGCGGGCGTGGACATCACCGGTCAGGCGAGCAAGACGCTCGGCTCGCTGCTCGACGCGGGCGTTGCGTTCGATGTCGTCGTCACCGTGTGCGGACACGCGGACGAGAACTGCCCGGTGTTTCCCGGCCGCACGCGCGTCGTACACCGCGGCTTTGACGATCCCCCGAAACTGGCGAAGAACGCGAAGACGGAGGAGGAGGCGCTCGGTCACTATCGCCGTGTGCGCGACGAGATTCGCGCCTGGATCGAGACCTTGCCCGAAAGCCTGATGTCACAAGTGGAGCGGGAGCGATGACCCAATCCGTCGCGAAGAAGATGACGCTGCTGGATCGGTACCTGACGGTGTGGATCTTCGCGGCGATGGGGGCGGGGGTGGGGTTGGGCTACGCGTTTCCGACGCTGCCGGACTTCGTCGGCCGCTTCGACGTCGGCACGACGAACGTGCCGATCGCCATTGGCTTGATATTGATGATGTATCCTCCGCTGGCGAAGGTGAAGTACGAGGAGATGGGCCGCGTCTTCCGGGACTGGAAGGTGCTCGGGCTGTCGCTCGCGCAGAACTGGCTGATCGGCCCGGTGCTGATGGTCGCGCTGGCAATGCTGTTTCTGCACAACCATCCCGAGTTGATGGTCGGGCTGATCCTGGTGGGCATCGCGCGGTGCATCGCGATGGTGCTGGTGTGGAACCAGTTGGCACGCGGCAGCAGCGAATACGCGACCGGGCTGGTGGCGCTGAACAGTGTCTTTCAGGTGCTGACCTACGGCCTGTTCGCGTGGGCGTTCGTGACCGTGGTGCCGGGATGGTTCGGGATCGACCTGTCGGGGGTGCAGGGCATCGGCGGACGGACTCTGGCGGACATCACGATCGGCGAAATCTTCGCGAGCGTCATGATCTACCTCGGCATCCCGTTCGCGGCCGGCATTCTGAGCCGCGTTGTTCTGATGCCGATGAAGGGCCGCGAGTGGTACGAGACGAAGTTCATCCCGCGCATCTCGCCGATCACGTTGATCGCCCTGTTGTTCACCATCGTCGTGATGTTCGGCTTCAAGGGCGAGAAGATCGTGCAGTTCCCGTCGAAGGTCGTGTTGGTGGCGATTCCGCTGGTGATCTACTTCGCGGTCATGTTTCTGGTGAGCTTCCTGATGGCGTGGAAGGCGGGAGCGGATTACAGCCGAAGCGCGACGCTGGCGTTCACGGCGTCGGGCAACAACTTCGAGCTGGCGATTGCGGTGGCGATCGCGGTCTTCGGCATCGGCTCGGACGTGGCGTTCGCGACGGTGATCGGGCCGCTGATCGAGGTGCCGGCGCTCATCGGGCTGGTGCACGTGTCGCTGTGGCTGGGGCGGAAGCTGTTTGGGGCGGAGACGGAGTGATTGTGAGACTTCCATATAGTTCGCTTCTAGAATACTAAGGCACCCGAACCATTTGCCTTGACCCCCCGGGCCGGGGACGGTGCCATCCGACCGGTCGGACTTAAACCGACTGGTCGGAATGACCGCCTCCCCACGGGTATCCTCCTCATGGCCGCCGTCTCCCTCGATGCAATCTTCGCCGCCGCCGAAGCGGCCGTGTGCGAGTGCGGCGCGGCGAACATGACGCTGGACGGCGTGGCGGAGCGGGCCGGTGTCAGCAAGGGCGGCCTGATGTACCACTTCCCGACGAAGACAGCCCTCTTGCAGGGAATGGTCGGGCGGGTGATCGAGCAGGTCGATGCCCTGCGGCAGGCGACACGGGCGGAGTTCGGGGACACCCAGCCAACCGAGCTGATGGTGGAGATTCGCCTGCTGGAGAAACTGAACGCCATGGCGTCGCCGCCGACGACGGCGCTGCTGGCGGCAATCGCGAACCAGCCGGATCTGCTGGAACCGTTCCGCGAGGAGTTCGAGCGCCGCATCGCTCGGCGCGTGCACTCGGACGCCAACCCCGCACGGGCAAGGACGCTGTTTCTCGCCGCGCTGGGGCTGCATCTCTCGGGCCTGATCCACATGCCGCTGCTGGGCGACCGCGAACGCGTCGAGGCCTTCGAGCACCTGATGCGATTGGCAAGCAACCCGGATGAACGTCTGTGACGAGTCGGCGCCGGCGACCAGGGCCGGCGCGAGGAGCAAGGAGCGAACGATGTTTGCAGGAAACGGGAGTGAGCGTGTGCGGGGCGGCGCGGGTGTTCGGCGCCTGATGGGTGCGGTGGGGCTGGCAGTTGGTCTGGTGGCGTGCGATCGCGAGCAAGCCGCTCCGTTTCAGATGCCGCCGGCGGAGGTGGCGACCATCGAGGTGGTGCCCGAGCGGGTGGCGCTGACGCGTGAGCTGTCGGGTCGGGCGTCGGCGTTTCTCGTGGCCGAGGTGCGCCCCCAGACAGGCGGGCTGATTCTCGAACGCTTGTTCGAGGAAGGCGCGGATGTGACGGAGGGGCAGGTGCTGTACCAGCTCGACGATCGGGAGCACCAGGCGACGCTGGCGCGCGCGCTGGCGAACCTCGAGGCGGCCGAGAGTGCTGTGCGGCAGGCACGCGCGGATCTGGAAGTGGGGCTGGCGGCGGTCGAGCAGCAGGAGGCGCTGGTCGAGTTGGCAGAGGTGAATCGCAAGCGCTCCGAGGCGCTGGCGTCCGAAGGGGCGGAGTCGCTGAGCCAGCGCGACCGTCAGGCGACGGAGGCGCGCGTGGCGGAGGCGAACCTGCGCGCGGCGCGCGCGGCGGCAAACCGCACCCGACAGGCGATCGAGGTCGCCGAGGCGGGCGCGATGCAGGCGAAGGCGGCCGTCGATGCGGCGCGCATCGACCTGTCGTACACGCGCATCGCGGCGCCGATCGCAGGGCGCATCGGCAAGAGCAACGTGACCGTGGGGTCGCTGGTGACGGCGCGGCAGAACGAACCGCTGGCCACGATCCAGCAACTCGATCCGATCTACGTGGACGTGCCGCAGTCGTACGGCGACCTGCTGCGCCTGCGGCATCGCCTGGAGCAGTCGTCGCAGAACGCCGACGACGAATCGACGCGGCATGGACGACTGCTCCTGGAGGACGGGTACGAGTATCCGCACGAGGGGGACTTCCAGTTCCGCGACGTGACGGTCGAGCGCTCGACGGACTCGGTGATGGTGCGGCTGGTGTTTCCGAATCCGGACGGCGTGCTGCTGCCGGGGATGTTCGTGCGTGCGGTGCTGACGGACTGGGTGAATCCGGCGGGCATCTTGGTGCCGCAGCAGGCGATCCTGCGCGACACGAAGGCGCGTCCGATCGCGATGCTGGTGAACGGTGACGTGGTGGAGCAGCGCAGCGTGGAGTTGGATCGTGCCGTCGACAATCGCTGGGTGGTGTCGTCGGGGCTGGCTGCCGGCGACCAGGTGATCGTCGAGGGGCTGCAACGCGTGCGCCACGGCGCAACGGTGCGCGTGGTGCCCTTCGCCCCCTGAGTCGTTCCCGCCGCGGCGGGTTCCACCGCCGCCCCTCCCCTGCCTTTCCGGAGTTGACCGATGCTTTCCAGGTTCTTCCTTGATCGTCCGGTGTTCGCGTGGGTGATCGCGATCAGCATCATGGTGGCCGGCGTGCTGGCCATCGTGAGCCTGCCGGTGTCGCAGTATCCGCCCATCGCCCCGCCGTCGATCGCGATCGACGCGTTTTATCCCGGTGCCTCGGCCGAGACGGTCGAGAACGCCGTCGTGCAGATCATCGAGCAGAAGATGACGGGCTTCGACAACCTGCTGTATATGTCGGCGCACAGCAGTGCGTCGGGCGCCGGTCGAATCGAGCTGACGTTCGCGCCGGGCACCGACCCGGACTTCGCGTGGTCGCAGGTGCAGAACAAGCTGCAACTGGCGATGGCGAGCCTGCCCGACGTCGTGCAGCGCCAGGGCGTGAAGGTGAGCAAGTCGACACGCAACTATCTGTTGCTGGTGGGCCTGGTCAGCGAGGACCCCAGCATGGACATGTACGACCTTGGGGACTTCGCCCAGTCGCGCGTGGAGCAGGCGTTGGCGCGCGTGCCCGGCGTGGGCGAGGTCGAGGTGTTCGGTGGGCAATACGCGATGCGCGTGTGGATCGACTCGGACAAGCTGCACCAGTACAACCTGACGTTCCGTGACGTGACGAACGCGCTGCGGGAGTACAACGTGCAGGTGTCGGCCGGGCAGTTCGGGGCGAAGCCGGCGGTCGAGGGCCAACGGCTCAACTCGTCGATCATCGTGCAGGACCTGCTGAGCACGCCGGAGGAGTTCGCGCAGGTGCCGATCCGGATTCTGCCGGACGGCTCGACGGTGCGCGTGGGGGACGTCGGAACGATCCAGTTGGGGGCCGAGCGCTACGGGACGCTGGTGAACTTCAACAGCGAGTATCCCTCGACGGCGCTGGCGATCCGGCAGGCGGCGGGCGCCAACGCGCTGGATACGGCGCGCAACGTGCGCGCGGCCGTGGACGAGCTGTCGCGCTTCTTTCCCCCCGGCGTGAGGGTGGTCTACCCGTTCGACACGACGCCGTTCGTCCGCAGCGCAATCAATGAAGTGATCAAGACGCTGATCGAGGCGATCGTGCTCGTGTTCCTGGTGATGTACCTGTTCATGGGCAACTTCCGGGCGACGTTCATCCCGACGCTCGCGGTGCCCGTGGTTCTGCTCGGGACATTCGCCACGCTGGCCCTGTTCGGATTCTCGGTGAACATGCTGACGATGTTCGCGATGGTGCTGGCGATCGGGTTGCTGGTGGATGACGCGATCGTGGTGGTGGAGAACGTCGAGCGCATCATGAGCGAGGAGGGGCTCTCGCCGCGGGAGGCAACGGCGAAGTCCATGGGCGAGATCACGCCGGCGCTGATCGGCATCGGCTTGGTGCTGTCGGCGGTGTTCGGTCCGATGGCGTTTTTCCCCGGATCGACGGGGGTGATCTATCGGCAGTTCTCGGTGACGATCATCTCGGCGATGCTGCTGTCGGTGGTGGTGGCGCTGATCCTGACGCCGGTGCTGTGCGCGTCGCTGCTGAAGCCGGTGCCAATGGGACACGAGCCATCGGAAGGGGCGGTGTTCTTCCTGCGCCCGTTCTTCCGACTGTTCGACCGTGTGTTCTTCGCCTCGCGCAACCTGTACGTGGCGGTGGTGGGCCATGCGCTCGCCAAGCGTCTGCGCTACCTGCTGGTTTTCGTGCTGATCGTCGGCGGCATGGCGCACCTGTTCCAGCGCATGCCGACGTCGTACCTGCCCGACGAGGACCAGGGCATCCTGCTGGTGCAGGCCGTGCTGCCGACCGGCGCGACGCTGGAGCAGACCGAGGAGGTCATGCGACAGGTGCAGCATCACTTCGCGGAGAACGAGAAGGAGACGGTGGATTCGGTCTTTTCGATCTCGGGGATGAACTTCTCGGGTCAGGCGCAGAACGCGGGCATGTCGTTCATCAAGCTGAAGCCCTGGGAGGAGCGCACGACGCCGGAGACACGCGTGAGCGCCGTCGCCGGGCGCGCGATGGGTGCGCTTTTCGGCATTCGCAACGCGATGGTCTACACGTTCGCGCCGCCCGCGGTGACCGAGCTTGGCATGGCCGGTGGCTTCGACTTCCAGTTGCTGGATCGCGGCGGCCTCGGTCACGAGGCGCTGATGAACGCCCGCAATGAGTTGGTCGGCCTTGCCATGACAGACCCGCGCCTGATGCGCGTGCGTCCCAACGGCCTCGACGATGTGCCCGAGTATCGGCTGACGATCGACTGGGACCGCGCCGGCGCGCTCGGCGTTCCCCTGGCGACGATCCACGAGACGATCTCGGCGGCCTTCGGCAGCGCCTATGTCAACGACTTCATCCAGGGGGGACGCGTGAAGCGCGTCTACGTGCAGGCCGCCGCGTCGGACCGCATGCTGCCAAGCGACATCGACAGGCTGCACGTGCACAGCACCAGCGGCGAGATGGTTCCCTTCTCTGCCTTCTCGTCGGGGGATTGGACGTACGGCCCGCAGAACCTCGAGCGCTTCAACGGCTTCCCGTCGATCAACATCGTGGGCGAGCCGGCGCCGGGCCGCAGTTCCGGCGAGGCAATGGTCGCCATGATGGAACTGGTGCAGCGCCTGCCCATCGGCTTTGATGGCGACTGGACCGGCCTCTCGTACCAGGAGCGCCAGTCGGGCTCACAGGCGCCGCTGCTCTACGCCTTCTCGGTGCTGGTGATCTTCCTGTGCCTTGCCGCGCTGTACGAGAGCTGGCCAATTCCGATCTCGATTCTGCTGGCGCTGCCGCTCGGCGCGATCGGTGGCGTGATCGCGTCGTCGTGGCGCGGACTTCCCAACGACGTCTACTTCCAGATCGGCCTGCTGACCACGCTGGGGCTGACAACGAAGAACGCGATCCTCATCGTGCAGTTCGCCAAGTTGCGCGTTGAGCAGGGGACGGACCTGATCACGGCGACGCTCGAGGCCTCGCGCCTGCGCTTGCGTCCCATCGTGATGACCTCGCTCGCGTTCGGCTTCGGCGTGCTGCCGCTCGCGCTCGCCACGGGTGCCGGCGCCGGGGCGCAGAAGGCCATCGGCACCGGCGTGATTGGTGGAGTCGTCACCTCGACGTTCCTCGTCACGGTCTTCGCCCCGCTGTTTTATGTGATCATCGAGCGGATGTTCGGCAAGAAGGCGGCACCGGCCGCCGTCACAGCGCCCGGCCTGCCGGTCGCGCAATCCTGATGCACTCTCTCCCTGAGGAGCAAACAACGATGCTTCGGCGCTTGCCTGTCTTCCTTGCCGTGATTCTCCTTGCCGGTTGTGTGCTGGGGCCGAACTACCAACGGCCCGAGCGCCTTGCGGCCGAGTCCTTTCGGGAACCCGCAGCCGTCGCCGGCGACGCGGCGACCACCGACACGCTGCTCGCGGCGATGCCGTGGTGGGAGGTCTTCGAGGACGAGCGCTTGCAGCAGTTGATTGGCACGGCGCTGGAGAACAACCACGACTTGATGGTCGCCGCTTCCCGCATCGAGGAGGCGCGCGCCTTGCTCGGGATCACTGCGTCGGAAGCCGCCCCGCACTTGAGCGCCGGCGGCTCGGCCTCCCGCACCCGAATGCCCAACGGCGAGCTGCCGCCGGTGCGCGCGAACAGCTACGCCACACTGCTCGATCTCTCCTACGAGGTGGACCTGTGGGGGCGGGTGCGGCGTTCGCGCGAGGCCGCGCGCGCCGAGGTTCTCGCTTCCGAACTCGATCGCGAGGCGCTCGTCTCGACGATCGTGACGGACGTGGCGCGCACGTACTTCACGCTGCTCGAACTCGACCGCGAACAGCAGGTGGCCACGGCCACGCTGGAGACGCGACGGCGCACGCTGCACCTGATGGAGCTTCGGCGCGAGCACGGCGTTGCCTCGGAACTCGACGTCAGCCGCGCGCGCGCGGAACTGGCTGCCACACGCGCGACGCTTTCCAGTTTGCGCGAGGCGGTCTTCGGCACGGAGAACGCTCTGGCGATTCTGCTGGGGCTCGCACCGCACGAGATGGAACGCGGCGCGGACTTCGCAGGGTTGCCGCCGATCCCGCGCGTGCCCGTCGGCCTGCCGTCGGAGCTGCTCGAACGCCGGCCCGACATCCGCAGCGCAGAGCAACGACTCGCCGCGGCGACGGCGCGCATCGGCGCGGCCAAGGCGGCATTCTTCCCGCGCATCGCGCTGACCGCCAACGCCGGCCTCCGCAGCGCCGAACTCGGCGACCTGCTCGAGGCGAACAGCCGTACGTGGGCCATCGCCGGCACGGCCGCGCAACCGATCTTCGACGGACGGCGCAACTGGTTCAACTACCAGGCCACGAAGGCGCGACAGGAGCAGGCGTTGCACCTCTACCGCCGCGCGGTGCTGCAAGCGCTCCGCGAGGTCTCCGACGCGCTGATGGCGCGCGAGCAGGCTGACCAACGCGTCGCAGACTTCGAGGAACAGGTGGCCGCGCTCGCCACCGCCGTGCGCCTGTCACGCAGCCGCTACGAGGCCGGCGAGTCGGGCTACCTCGACGTGCTGGACGCCGAGCGCCAACTCTTCGCCGCCGAACTGCAAGTCGAACGCGCCCGCCTCGACGCCCTGCTCGCATCCGTCCGCCTCTACAAAGCCCTCGGCGGCGGCGTGGCGGTGGAACCGCCGGCCGACCCGACGGGCAGTTGACCGGGCAAACGCCCTCCACATCGACTTCTCGCTTTACTCTGGCAGGGACTTCTGGTTGCGTGCGTCGTCAACCAGCGAAAGCGGTTGTAAACGCCCCCGAAGGAAGGAGTCCCGATGACCTCCCCTGTCTTTCGCCGTTTCTTCGTGCCCGTCGTCATGGCCTTGGCGCTGGCCTTGGCCGCCCCTTCTATCCCGCAAGCCGCCATCTATGTCGGCTCGCTGAACTGCCTGCGCTTGGGACACAACCACCCGGCCGGCGCCGACCAGGCCAACAAGAAGATCCAGATCCGCAACCGCTGCGCCATGAACAACGTCACCCTGCTGCAGGAGGTGATGGTCACCAGCGAGGTCGCCAACGTCCGCCCCAACGGCTACTCGTCGCAGGTCTCGGCGCTGAAGGGCCCGAGCACCTACAAGGAGGCCTATGGCTTCGTCTACAACGTCTCGACGACCGGCAGCATGATCGACTACACGGGTTCGGGTTTCGACCGTCCGCCCAGCGGCCTGCGCTTCTGGACCGGCGCCAAGTGGGTCTGGCTGGTCAACTACCACGCCGCCTTCGACGCCACCCCCAACGCCAACGAGATCCAGAACCTGCACCATGTCTACAATCACTACAAGGGCCGCAACAGCGTCAACAGCGTCATCATCGGCGGCGACTTCAACCGCGTGGCAACCTCGTCGTACTTCAACAACCTGAAGAACACCGGTTGCAGCTCGATCCAGCCCGACGTCGCCACCACGATCAACTCGAGCTGCGCCTGGGCCAGCCGCTACGACCACTTCGCCTGGGACTCGTCGCTCACGACGGTGACGAATGCGAATCGCGGCTCGCTGAGCGATGTGTGCTACTGGCGCAACAACGTTTCGGACCACGCGCCGATCTTCTGCTACGTCTACTGAGACGTATCCCTTCGAGCGCTTTCCCCAATCCGGCGGTGTTCCGACTCTCGGGACACCGCCGGAAACTCTTTCTCCAAACGGTTCAACGATGCGTCCCTGCCCTCTGCTCTTGCTGGTGTGCAGCCTTGCGGCCAGCGCCCTCCTTGCAGAAGTCGTCTTCGTGGAGCAGCCCTTTCAGGACGATTCGGGGCGTACGGCGCCGGCTCTGGCAGTCCTGCCGGGGGGCTCGTTTCTCTTGGGGGCAGACGCCGGTGAAGTGGGGTTCGCCCCCAATCAGGTTCAGCGTGAGGTTGAAGTCTCGCCGTTTGCGATCGGTCGTTTCGAGGTCACGAATGCACAGTTCTGCGAGTTCCTCAACGCACGCGGCAACCGAATCGACCACGGCGTGCCGTGGCTGCTGATTGAGGAGAGTCAGGTCTGCCTGATCGTCCAGCATCGCGGGCGCTTCGTGCCGCGCGAGGGCGCTGCCGACCGGCCCGTCGTGGCAGTCACGTGGCGCGGCGCGCTCGCCTACTGCCAGTGGCTGTCGGAGGAAACGGGCAGCCGCTACCGCCTCCCCACCGAAGCGGAGTGGGAGTTCGCCGCGCGTGCAGGCACCAGCACCGCCTGGCATTGGGGCAACGAATGGAGCGGCGACCGTCTGCATTGGCGCGAGGCCACGCACCTTACCGGCCGATCCGCGGCCGTCGGCAGCTACCCCGCCAACGCTTGGGGCCTGCACGACATGATGGGCAACGTGTGGGAGTTCGTCATGGACTGCACGGACGACAGCTTCTTCCAGCGTGCGCCCGAGCGCGATCCCGTGCTCTGGAGCCCGACGTGTTGGACCCCCGGCATCCGCGGCGGCAGCTTCACGGATGGCCCCGAGTATTGCCGGCCGGGCTATCGCAATAACACTTGGTGGTGGGGGGCCTACGATACGATCGGCTTCCGCGTGGTGCGCGAAGAGTCGCCCAGCCGCTGGTATCGTCCGCGCCCGCTGACGCCGCCACAGTCAACCGGCGAGGTGGAGACGCCATGAAGCGCGCGCTCTCCGCACTTTGCGCTCTGGTGGCGGCGGGCCTGATTGCATGGCTCGTGCTGTGCGATCCTGTCGCCGCGCCGCCGCCTGCTCCCCCGCTCTCATCGGTGTCCGACCCGGCGACGATGCCGGCTGCCTCTCCCACGCCGACGCCGCCTGCCGCCACGCCGGGGCCACCACTGACGCCGGCAATCGTCGAGCACTATGAAGTTGTCTGGCGGCGTAGCGGCGAACCGGTCACCGATGTTGTGGCCCGCGTGGCCGCCGCCGGGACCGATGGGCGCGAGGTGCTCCTGCACGGCAAGCCGCTCCCACCGGATTTCTTCGCCAACGCCACCGTGCATTTCCACGACCTCGCCACGTCGCTGGCACTCGCGACGTTCACCGCGCCGCCCCGCACGGCACGCCTGCGCCTGCCCGAGCCAATCCGCCTCGTTGGCAGAATCCACGACGACGCCAATCGCCCCGCCCCGCTCGCGTCGGTGCGGCTGGGGGAGGGAGATCTGGAGCTGCCCGGGGATCGCTTCCGTCGCATCACACACTCCGAGCTTCGCCGTGCGCCCGACGAGGATGCCCCGTGGGGCATCCCCCTGAAGCCGACACCGACCCATTGGGCAACGGTGCCGGTGGATCGCGACGCGAACTTCCAGACGAGTTGGTTCGTCGCCGATCGCGCGCCGAAGCTCTTCGTGTGGGACTCGGATGGGCGAGTCCACATCGAGGAGGTCGCCTTCCCCGCGACGTTGCGTCCGCGCGAGGACCTGCGGCTTGACGTGCGCCTGCTGCCCCCCACCGGTCTGGAGATCGAGATCGACTACCCGCCGGGACACGAGGGCTTCCCGATCGCGATCGGCTTGGCGACGGCGACGCCCGCCCCGCAGTGGCTCGATCATTCGGCGTTCGTGCTCAGCGTGCTGGACGTGATGCACACCGACGTCGGGCGTTTCGCCACCGGCCACGGCAACGTGTTCGTCACCCGGTCGGGTGCGCGCCGGTTCGCGCCGATGCCTGTGCTGCAATCGGCGACCTTGGTGGCGCGCGGGGCAACCACCGCCCTGGTGCCGCAGCGCGAGATCGCGATCCCGTTCGGCACGATCACCCGGGTGCGTTTCTCGCGCGAGGAGCTGTTCCCCGAGGTCCGTCGCTGGGTGCGTCTCGAGGGGCGGGTGCAGCTCGAGGAAACCGGTCGCCCCGTTCCCGGCGCACGGCTCGTCGCCTCATGGCTGGCCGAACGGCACGAAACCGAAACCGATGCCGACGGACGCTTCGTCTTCCCACGCGTGGCCGCCGATCAGGAACTCGTCCTCTACCTCGAGGCCTACGACGAGCAGGACACCCCGCGCTGGAGCCATTCCGCCACACGCGACTTCGATGGACTCGCCGACGACCCCACCGTCCTCGAGTGGGAAATCCCCGGAATGTACTGGATGCAACTGCTCGGCACGGAGTCGCGCGATCGCGAGATTCCCTACGTCACCCTGCTGCGCCTCGACAACGAGACGGGCGAGTTCGCGCCCTTCACCGGCAACGCCGAGTACTACCTCCCGCCCGGCTTCGTGGAGATCGAACTGCCTGCACCCGGTACTTGGAAAGCGCTCGCGCAGGTGTCGGACTTCGTGATGGCCGAATCCGAAATCGCACACTTCGACGAGTTCGGCGAGGATCAGGTCGTGCGCCTGCTGGCGCCAACTGGCATCACCGATCGGGCCCAAGTGCGTGTCATGACACCGCGCGGCACACCGGCGGCAGGAGTCACGGCGTATCTGGTTGCGCCGTTTCCGGGCCTGCGACGCATCGAGTTCACCACCGACCGCAGCGGAGCCTTCACCTTCGGTCCATACAACATCCCCTCCATAGGCATCCGCATCGAGAGCACGCTCGGACACTATGAGGGGTACCTGGACATGGTCGGCAGCGACCACTTGGTGATCCTGCAAGCGACGGAGTACTGACGTGGGGTGGAGAGGGGCGAAGGGGCGGCGGACTTCGCTGAGTGAATCAGCCCCATGCTGATGGAGGAAGCTGCGCCTGAGGCAGGTTGAAGCGACGGGCTTCAGCGACTGGGCTGATCTGTCTCGGCCTGCGTGGCGTCATTGCGCCAGAATCGCTTCTCGGCAAATGCGCGACCGGAACCCGACTTGAGGTACCTCTCGAACGCAATGGCGGTCGCTTCGCTTTCGAAAGCGAAGTAGGCAACCAGTCACCACGGGCGATGCTTCGCGGTGTGCGGGCTGCCTCCCTCGTTGTGCTTGATCAGCCGTGCCGGCAAGTCGGTTGTGAAGCCCGTATACTTTCGGGCCGGATCGGCGAGACTGCGCAAGAGGTAGACGATGTACACGTGCGAGTGACCTTTCGAACAACCCGCGCGGACTCAGCCAATCAGGTCGCCGGTGCACGCTGGCAGTATGCAGATTCTTGCGGAAGCCCCGTCCAGCCTTCGCGTTTCGCATCGCGAAACGCGCAAGTCCAGCAGCCGACGTCAACGCCCTCCTGCGCTGCCTTCCCCTCGCTCCGCTCGGCCAAGCCAGCTTCGGCGGGCAGCCTTCGCGTTTCGCGCAACAAGGTCCACACGAACTCCAGAAAGCTGGCCTGCCAGCCGAAGCGTTTCGCATCGCGAAACGCGAAGGCTGGTGGAGCCGGGGGGAGTTGAACCCCCGTCCGAAGGTCCATCGGGAAAAGTTCGTTCACGGGTGTAGCCGGCATGGGGACCCCACCGGCAGGGCTATCGGGCTTTCCCGATCGTCACCCCGTCTCTCCGGAGCGTCTGGTTGTCCGTCTCTCCGGACTGTCCGCCGTCTGTCCGGCTGTCAAGCTCTCCTCTTAACCCGGGAGGAGAACGGGAACGCCTCTTCTGTTGCCAGGCCGGCGACTAGCCCCGACGAAGATTAGGCTGCGAGAGCCACTCCGTCATTGATGTCCACCACGTTGGCGACATTTGTTGGTTTGGCCGGTTGATTTACGAGGCCAACGGCCATCCTCGACCCGTATCACCTTTCCGTCAGTCAACCCCCGTCGAAACCCGGCGGCCCCACGGAGTGCGTTCGCCCTGCGCGTGGCAGGGGCCTCGGAGGCTACCACCGCGGCGCCGCCTTGCAAGAGCAATCGGGAGCATCCGCGACGCTCACAGCAGACTGAAGGGCTCCCAGGCGGCGCGCGTGAGGGAGAGGCCGAGGCGGCCGGGCAGGTCGGCGTCGCCGGTGATGGTGCCTTGTCGCAGGCGCAGACGCACTGCGTTGGCGCCGCGGAAGAGATTCTGGCGCGGCACGGCCAGGCGCACCCGGAGGGCGCCGGGGCCGGTCAGCGGATGGCTGCCGATGAATTCGGTGTTCACGTAGACGTCGACGAAGGCGTCGGGCGGCGGGGATGCGGTGCAGTCGAAGTCCAGCACGAGCCATCGGTGCGTGATGTCCTCCACGGGCAGCGCGAAATAGGCGTCCGGTGCGGTGATGAGATGACGGGTTTGGCCGTCGTTGACGACCCAGCCGTGGGCGTCGAAGCCCTGTCGAAGGTGTCTGGCGTCGGCGACGGAGTCCGGCGGGGAAAGGAACGGAAAGCCGACGAAGAGCGCGAGCAGCAGGCCGAGTCCCGCAGCGGTTGCCCCCACAAGCCGCCGACGGATCGGGCTGCGACAGGTGTCGAGCTGGTCGCGATCGTCGCCGAACGTGGGTGCTGCCAGTGCCATCAGCAGCAGCGGCGAGACGAAGACATAGAACCACGGAATGATCGCGAACCCGAGGAACAGGAAGAGCGCGGCGGCAACGACGAGCAGCAGCGCGCATGCGTCGTGCAGGCGACGCGCCGTCAGGACAAGGAGCACGCCGACCGACAGGAGCGCGAAACGCAGCTTCCAGTCGAACCAACCGCATTCGAAGAGCAGGCCCGTCAGACCAAAGCCATGCGTGCGCCAGCGTTCGACCTCGATGTGGTAGCCGAGCATCTGGTCGTAGCCAACCAGCACGCCGGCGATGAACTGACGCGGATCGTGCAGCAGGAACGGCAGGCCGACCAGCGAGCCGGTTGCGAGCATCGCCACCCAGGTATGCAGAACAGCCATGCGGTCGCGGCGCCATGTGTTCCACGACCATGCGGCGTAGAAGGGAACGGCGATCACCATGTACGGACGTGACAGGACGCACAGGGCGAACAGCACGCCGGCGAGGCGGTGCGAGCCCTTGCGCAGCGCAAGGCCCCACAGCACGAGCGCCAGCCAGTAGCCGCCCAGATGCAGGTAGTCCATCATGAATCGGAAGGTTTCCCCGAAGAGGAGGAACGCGGGCGCGAGCAACGTCGCGGCACAGGCGATCCGCGTGGCACGATCACGGGCGTGCACGGCGTTGGCCGTCCCGCCGGCCACCAGCAACAGGCAGGCGCCGACGACCCCGAAGAGGCTCCATGTGCGGATGTCCACGCCGGCAAGGAACGGGATCGAGTACGGCAACCACAGGCCCGGCATGAACGTCATCGCGACCCACCAGTGCCCGACCTCGTGCGCGTGGTAAGGGCTCTGATGCAGCGTCCAGAAGTCCCGAAGGGCCGACTGAACGAGCGGGATCATGTCGGCGCGCACGGCGGCGATCGGCTCGAGCCAAAGCACCTCCATCAGCGACGCGACTGTCGGGGCCAGGGCCGCGACAAGCAGCACAAACGCCCCAACGCCCAGCGCCGCGCGTCCTGTGCGACAACGACTTTGCCCTTCGCCCGCATGCGTCCGTGACGGTCCGTGTCCGGCCGTGTCGGTCCGTGTCCGGCCAAGCTGCTGCCAAAGAACCAGCCCCAGCACCGCCGCATGCAGCAGCGTGGCGATGGTCCATGTGGGCCACAGGCGCGACGGATCCGGCGAGTAGCGCACGACCTCCTGGCGATCGAGCAGCACCCATGGCAACAGCGCGGCAACCAGATACGCGGCAACCTGCACTGCGGGCCGATTCAGCCAGGCGGCAACGGCCGCTGTTCGATGCGCAGGATGGGGCATTCGGATCAAGGATGGGGGTGCGGAGTTCATCCCGGTTCGACGGGAGGCGGCGGAGAGGTCGGGGGGGAATCGAGCGTCTCGCGCGTCTTGACGGCGAGTGAGCCCAACGTGAAGGGCTTCTGCAGGAAGTGGTAGCCTTCCTGCAGGATGCCGTGATGCGCGATGGCGTCGGCGGTGTAGCCCGACATGAACAGGACGCGCAGGCCGGGGCGCTGCAAGAGTACCTTCTTCCAAAGTTCCAAGCCGTTCATCTCGGGCATGACCACATCGGTGACGAGCAGGTCGATGGGCCCCTGCTGCCGCCGCACCAGTTCGAGAGCGCGACGCGGCGAGCT
Organism: Candidatus Sumerlaeia bacterium; assembly: GCA_019634695.1. GTDB lineage: Bacteria > Sumerlaeota > Sumerlaeia > SLMS01 > JAHLLQ01 > JAHCAW01. The sequence continues at coordinate 677 of JAHCAW010000002.1, read as the reverse complement.
GGCCGGCAGGACGGCATAGCCGAGGCGCGTGAGCAAGGTGACGCCGAGCTGAAGCAGGCCGGGTTCGTCCTCGACGAGCAGAATCGTCTCGGTGCCCGTGGGGTGGACGGTGACGGCGACGCCGGTTCCCGCATCCGAGACCGGGGCATCGTGGCGGGGCAGAAACACGCGGAACGTTGCGCCGCTGCCGGGTTCGCTGTACACTGTGATGAACCCCGAGTTCTGGCGGACGATTCCGTAGACAGTCGGCAGGCCGAGGCCGGTGCCCTGGCCGAGTTCCTTGGTGGTGAAGAAGGGTTCGAAGATGCGCGACAGGGTTTCGCGGTCCATGCCGCAGCCATTGTCGGTGACGGCCAGCACCACGTAGTCGCCGGGGATGGCGTCGGTGTGGCCTGAGCACCACTCCTCGTCGCACGAGAAGTTGGAGGTTTCGATCGTGACGTTGCCGACGCCGGCGATGGCGTCGCGAGCGTTGACGCACAGATTGGCCAGGATCTGGTCCACCTGCGTGGGATCGATGCGCACGTTCCAGAGAGCTTCGGCGGGCTTCCAGAGCAGGTCGATGTCCTCGCCGATCAGGCGGCGGAGCATCTTGAGCATGCTCTCGATGGAGTCGTTGAGGTTGAGCACCTTGGGAAGGACGGTCTGCTTGCGGGCGAAGGCGAGGAGTTGGTGGG
>JAHCAW010000019.1 GCA_019634695.1 Candidatus Sumerlaeia bacterium | reverse complement strand
GGCGAACTCGACGTCGCCGCCTATGTCATCGAGTGCCTGCCCAACTTGCAGCCTGCCGAGGTCGACGAGCGCGCCGAACCCTTCATTCGCCGCCTGCGCGAGCTGCGTCCCGACACGCCCATCATCCTCGTCGAGAGCCCGCTGTCCGGCGATGCCGAGGACAACATGCGCCTGGCACGCATCTACGCGCGGTTGCTCGGCGACGGCCTCACGGGTCTGCACTGGCTGCCCGGTGCCGGCCAGTTCCCCAGCATCGAGAACGGCACCGTAGACGGCGTGCATCCAACCGATCTTGGATTCTTCTGGATGGCTCGCGCCTACGCGCCCCACCTCGCCGAAGTGCTCGGTCAACCTCTCGCGCTCGAGTTCTAGCCGGACGCGACAAGCACTCGAATGCCCGCCTGCGGCGCCCGGTTCATTCTCGGGCGCCGCACTTGTCTTCGGCACATTCCGTTATGCCCAGTGAGGCATTCCGGCATGTCGAAGAATCCTGCCGGCGCCCGCCCTAAGCATTGTTGACCTCGCCCCCGCGCCTGCGGAGAACGCTTGCAGCAGGACGCAGTAATCCATTCGTCGGGGAGGATTTTCCGTGAAGAAACTCACTGCCATTCTTGGCCTCGCGCTCCTTGGGGCCGCGTCGGTCGCCACAGCCGCACTGCCCTTCAGCGACTCCTTCGGGTCGACCGGACCGAACGCTGGCTGGTCCGACGCCGACACGTTCACCGGCGGCGTGCTCACCACGGTGACCACGCACACCGATCACCGCAGCGTCACCATCAATCCGCCTCCGGGCAACACCGACGGCTTCTTCGGGCGCCTGCAAGCCACGACGCCGGGCGCCGGCACGCGCTGGTTCCTCGCCGGCGAAGCCACAGACACCGCCTATACGATCCAGACCAAGGTCTACGGCCCCGTCGTCAACGCCCCCAGCGGCGAACTCGACGCCTTCTGGTACATGGGCATCGTCTTCTATCGCAATGTTGGAGGTTACGGACGTTTGCACCTCCAGTTCAACACGAACACCGCGGTGCTCGCCAACGGCCCGCGCCTGCGCGTCCAGACGTCCACCGGCGGCCTCACCACCGACCTGCTGCTCGACAGCACCACGTCCCCCGCGCTCGTTCCGACCGAGGGCTGGTACACGGTCAAGCTCGCCTTCGAGACGGCCACTCCCCGGAACTTCACCCTCACCCTGACGCCCCCCACCGGTTCTCCGATCATCGCCACTGGTTCCATCAAGGTGGCCCACGACCCGACCGGTACCTTCGGCATCTTCACCTATCACGACGCCGCTGGCGATCGCTCGACCTACTTCGACGACTTCAGCGCCATCTCCACCGCGGCCGCCGACGTCACCGACTGGATGGCCTACGAGTGATCGCAGGACCATCGCATCACCTGCCGTCCCTTTCCGGGAGCGGGGGGCTTCGCCCTCTGCTCCCGGTCTTGCTTCTGCTCCTGTGCGTGACAGCCGCAGCAGAGCCCGCTCCCCCCGCATGGCTTCGTTCCGCCGAGTGGACAGAGGTCCTCGGCTACGACAACCTCGAGCCCGCCGAACTCGCCATGCGCTTCGAGCAGGATCGCGCGCTGCTCGCCCGCATTGTCGGGCAGGCCGAACTCGACACTGCCACGCGCGAGCAAATCGCCCAACGAATCGACGCCCGCCGCGACGAGCTCCAGCTCCGCGCGGCCGTCGCCATCATCGACCAGGCCTGTCCCTTCGAACCGGAATTGCTCGACGACGAGATCGCCCGTCAGCGACTCGCCGAAGGCTCCCCGCGCCGGCTCGATATCTGGTATCTTTTCGTCGCCGACCCGAACGAGGCCGACCCCGACTCGCCCGCCGGCAAGCGCGCCCACGCGCTTGCCGATCAGCTCACCCCCGACAACTTCGCGGCTATTGCACGCCTGTGGAGCGATGCCCCCAGCAGTGCGCGTGGCGGGCACATGGGCGTGGTTGATCCAACCACCCTTGGCCCCACGTTTCAGGACCACCTGACCCTCTCTCCCGTCGGCACGATCTCGGGTCCCTTTCGCACGCGCTCGGGCTGGAACATCCTGTGGGTGCGCCAGGAGTTCCCTGCCGTCGAGCCTGCGCTCGATCCGGCCGAAATGCGCGCCGCCGCGTGCCGCGCGCTGGCCGTGCGATTGGCCGTGCATGTTCGGACGAACAGCGCCGACAACTGGTCCGAACTGGTCGAGCGCGCGCTCGTTGTCGCCGCCGCCGACATCGACGCGGAACTCGCGTTCCTCGGCAATCACCTCGCAGCCGAAGCCGCCTCCATCGCCCACGCTGCCACGATCGAACCCGACGAGGCCGACCTGCGCGCGCTCTACGATGCCGCCCTGCCGCGCCGTGGCCCGCGGCGACTCGCCCGCGAGATTCTCCTCACCGCGCCGGACTGGACCACCGGGGCCGACCGCGAGGACTGGGAGGTGCGCCGCCGCGTTCGCGATGAGGCCCGCTCCCTGCGCCAGCGCATCCTCGACGGCGAGCTGACCTTCGAGCAGGCCGCACGCGAGCACTCCGCCGCCATCACCGCCGCGGCCGACGGCAGCCTCGGTTGGCTGCAGGAACCTTCCAGCGCCTTGTACGACACCGAGCTCGGCCTCCTTGCGCCCGGCGCCCTCTCGCCCCCCATCGAAACCGGCAAGGGCTACCTGCTGCTGAAGCTCGAGGCATATGAGCCGTCCGCGCCAATCGCCTTCGAGGACTGCCGCGCCGACCTCCTCCAGCGCTTCCGTGCCCGCGCCGCCCGCAAGTGGCGCGAGGCGCAGCGCACCCCCTAGCCGACCGCTCCTCGCCATTCCGGGTTGCACGGGACGCCGTCCGGCGTCACGCTGACGGGTATCCAGCCGATGGGGGCCCGGAACATGAAGTGGAACCGAACGCGCCGCTGGCTGGCTGGCATTGCTCTCACCGCGATCACGATGCGCGGAGCCGTCGCCGAGAGCCCGGGCCGCCTCGTCGAAGTGCCCGTCGAGTGGCCCGGCGCGGTCGACTTCCTCGTGCGCGAAGGCTTCGACATCTGGGAGGTCGGCGACGGGCGCGCGCTCGTCTATGTCTCGTCCGGCGAGCACGAGACGCTCGAGCGCGAAGGCTTCAAGCTCACCGAGCGCCCGCTTCCCCCTCTCGACCCCAAGGCCGTCGACGGATACCTGACCTTCGCCGAATACGAGGCTGCCATGCAGGCGCGCGTGGCCGCCTATCCCGGCCGTGTGTCGCTGTCAACCATCGGACAGACGCACGAGGGCCGCGAACTCTGGATGCTCAAGATCAGCGACAACGTCGCCCTCGACGAAACCGACGAGCCCGAAGTTCTCCTCTTCAGTCTCCAGCACGCCCGCGAGTGGCTCTCCGGCATGACCCTGCTCGGCATCGTCGACCACCTGCTCGACAACTACGGCACCGAGACGCGCAGCACCCAGATCATCGACTCGATGCAGCTCTACGTCATCCTCGTCGCCAATCCCGATGGCTACGTCTTCACGCACACGAACGACCGCCTGTGGCGCAAGAATCGCCGCAACAACGGCAACGGCACCTTCGGCGTGGATCTGAACCGCAACTTCCCCTATCGCTGGGCATCGTCGACGAGCACCTCGTCGGCGACCTGGGGCGGACCGTCGCCGCTCAGTGAGCCCGAGAACATCGCCCTCGACAATTGGGTCAAGTCGCGCGGCACGCGCCTGGTCGGCTGTATCAACTACCACACCTACGGCAACCTGATCATGCACAGTTGGGCGTGGACGACGGCCGTGGCGCCGGGCGTCGAAACGATGGGCCCGCTGGTCAACGGCATGGCGAACGCCATGCGCCCGGTGCACAACCAGACCTTCGTGCCGGGTTCATGGGGCGTGGCGTTGGGCTACACGGGTGCCGGCGTGACGGACGACACGTTCCACGCCGTCTACGGCGTGCCGACGCTGACGCTGGAGGTGCGGCCGCGCACCGCCGCGGAGGGCGGCTTCGTCGTCCCCGGCACGTACATCCTGCCCACGCAGCAGGAACAGATCGAGGGCGCGTTCGTCTTCCTCGACTGGGCGCTGACGCACGGGGCCGACCCGACTCCGCCCGTCCTCTCCAACGTGCAAGTGCTGCCGGTCTCTTCCTCGGCCGTCGATATCCGCTGGGCGACGGACGACCCGGCAACGCGATCGGTGCGATACGGCCGCACGCCGGACACCCCATTCGTCGCCACGCCGGATCGCCTCCGCGGCCAGCAACACATCGTGCGCGTCACCGGACTCACCGCCGGGGCACGCCACTACGCACGCGCCGTCTCGGAGAACCTCGCCGGCGACATTGCCGAGTCGGACCTCATCATCTTCCGCCCCGGCGGCCTCGACGCCTCCGACATCTGGGCCGTCGAGTAGACGCCCCGCCACGCGGCGCCCCGACTTGACCGTCGTGTCCCGGTCTGCTCCGAACAAGCCTGAGTCCGGCGCCGCTCGAACGACGCTCACCACTTGCCACAATGTCACTTCCGTGTTGCGCCGGGACGCGATCCGGCAACACTTCCACGCATGGCTCCCGACCTGGAACCTGCATTCCCCCGGTGGCTGCGCCGCGCCGATCCCTGGCTCGCAACCGAGGATTCCAACACTCTCTATCAACTCTTCCGTGCGCGGCGCCTGTCGAAGCGGCCTTCGCTGCCGGGAATCCTTGGCCGCATCGTGGCCATCTTCCTCGCTCTTCTGGGCGTTCTTCTGTGCTTCACCTTCGTTCTGTTTTCGTGCCTCTTCTGCATCGCGCCGCTGATTCCGCCCGCCTGCTTCGCCCTCTGGCTGCCCTTGTCGTGGCATCGCCAGCGACGACCGAATCCCGAACCGCGTCTGCCGGCAACAGTCTCCGGCATCTTCAGCTACCGCTGCTGCCTGACTCAGGCCGCCACGGACATCTGGCTGGTGGGATTCTCCGGCCGCGAGGTGCTCGAAGCCATCTTTCTCGAGCATCGCGAGCGCAGTTGGGCTCTCGTCACCGGCATGGCCATTGTCTTCCTTCTGGCGGTTCCGCTGTTCTATCTGCTGGCGGTTGGTCGAATCGCGTTGCCCAACCTGATGCTGCTCGGCCTGTGGGCCGCTTCGGCGAAGCAAGTCGTTCGATTGGTCCATGTGGTCGCGGCAATGCTCGGCCGCGTTGTCATCCTCTGGCCTCGTATGCGGTGTTGGCGTTTCGACAAGCAGTGGTCCGAGGTGATCGGCGACGCCGTTACGCACGGCCTTGGAGCGGTAGCAGGCGTGATCTTCTTGTGGTTCTGTCTCTACGGTTGCTTGTCCGCTGGCGTGGAGTTGCTCTTCCCGTATTCGCGCTACAGCAGGTCGCCCTACTCGTGGGAGACTTTCATCACCGGCCATCAGAGCGATTGGATCGCCGTTCCGTTCGCCATCCTGCTGGCCGTGTTGCTTCCGGGCATTCGGCACCGGCAGTCGCGGCTGGAGGCCGATTCGCGCGAGCGCCTTCTGGCCCAAGCCGACGCGGCATGGGAACGCTTCATGCGCGCGGCCGTGTTCCACGATCCCGACGGCGCACCGCCTCTGCCACCGCCGGCTCCGCCACAGGAGGTCGGGAGTACCACAGAAGGGGGGCGCTGAGCGTTCGCGCTCGCCGAGGGCAAGCACCCCAATCGGCCTCCGGCGCCGCGATGATCGCCCTGAATCCGTATCATACGACTTCGGGAAATTGATTGCAGCGTCGGATTCTTTAACTGTGGCTTGGGCGCTTGGCGCGCCGAAGCTGAACAGCGAAGGCGGGTCTCGCCCAAGTTCGGGGGATCTCGCCAAGAGAAGGAGGCTCCAAGCCCAAGCCGGCGGCTGAGCAGGCATTCGAGCAGACCAGTTCAAGCTCAAGAATCCCAGCCATGCGCGTGGAGTGGCTGAACTTGGGCGAGACGCCCAAGCCACAGTAAACAGCCCCGCCACGCGACATGTTGCAGGACGACTGGCATCAGTCTGCCGATTCCGTATCACTCCCTGGAGTTCCGTTCCTTCCGTTTGTTCCGTGTTCACCAAACGAACGCGGCCCCCGGATTGCTCCGGGGGCCGCGGGGGTCGAGAGGTTGTGGGGTTGCGGCGATCAGTGGTTCAGGATCGACCACTCGCGGACGTTGGCCGACTGGTCGACGAGCGTCCAGGTCGACAGCTCGGTGACGCCGGTGACGGTGACCGTGTTGGTGCCGGTGTCGACGGTCGAGCTCGGGAAGACGTCCCAAGTGGAGCCATTGAAGCGGGCCGCGCGGAGCGAGGCTTCGTTGGCGGCACCAAGGTCGCCGTCGAGGTAGGTAAACGTCAGCGTCGCGGTGTAGCCCGAGATGCCGGTGGCCGTCAGGTCCCACGTGCGGTTGATGCCCGTGGTCAGGGCGGGCAGGCTGGCGCCCGCACTCGCCGTGGTCGAACCCGAGACGGTGCCCGTGCCGGTGCCGGCGCTGGTGATGTTGAACGTCACCGGCGTCGAGCCGATCGGCAGGGTGCGCGCGCCGGTGACGGCGGCGTTCAGGCTGCGGTTCACGACGGCGGTGGCGCCCAGGATCAGGTTGCCGGTGATGTCGCCGTTGATCATGTTCACGACGTTGCGGACGTTGAGGTCGCCCGTGATCGTCACGCCTGCGGCGTTGTCGACCGAGATGCCGTTGAGCGTGACGGTTGCGGGGATCGAGACGGTCTGCGGCGCGGTGCCGTTGAAGCCGTAGATGCGCGTGCTGCCCGCGGCGATGTTGATGAGGGTGCCGGCCCAATCGACGTTGCCGGCGATCAGGATGCTGTTGCTCGCGCCCGTGTACAGGTCGTTGTATCGGCCACCGTTTTCGATGGTCCAGTCACCGCCAACGGTGAGCTGCGGATCGCCGGTCGAGCCCGCGGCCGCGAACTGATAAGCGGCTGCCATCGTGGACTTGAAGAGCAGGTCGCCCTGGATCTCCCAAGGCGACGCACCGCCCCAAGTGGCCGCGGCGCCGCGGTTGTCGAGGGTCAGGTTGCCGTACGAGCGGCCGAAGGCCGCACCACTGGTCGAGATCACCGACGTCCAGTTGTAGAAGAGGCTGTCGGGTTCGCAGAACATGCGGGCGTCATTGTTGTTGAACGGATTCGAGCCGGTGCCTTCGGAAACGGCCGCTGCCGTTCCACCTTGGTAGAACGCCGAGCCGTTGTTGAAGCGCACGCGGCCGACGCTGCTGAAGGGGAAGCCCCAACTGCCGCCGCGGGCGGCGAACTCGAACGAGGAACCGTCCTCGAAGACGATGCCGTCGATCGAGCTTGCAACAAGCCGATGAGCGACGCCGGCCATAGCGGCCGACGAGGTGAAGCGGATGCTACCGTCGACGCGGGCTTTGACGGAAGGAACTGTCGGACCCGTCGGATACCCGGTACGGATCATGACACCAACAGTGCCGCCGAAGGTCAGCTTGGAGTCCGCCGAAATGGACATGCCATAGCCGACGGTGCCGTCTTCGTTGGGCCGCAGGTTGGGTTGGGCCAGCGCACCTTCCGTAGCGGTCGTGATGGTCACGTCAGCCCCATTGCGAAGGATCAGCCTGCCGATTTCCTGAGTGCTCGCGCCGCCGGGCAGGTTGGTCGCGGTGATGGCGCCTGCAGTTGCGATGCCGTCGAAGACGAGGCGGTCGGTGATCGCGGGCGTGTTGCGTGCGGGGCTCCAGCTCGCGGGGGCCTGGAAGTCGCCGCTGCCGGCGACGTCCCAAACATAGACGGGCTCTGCGGCGCCAAGGCTTCCGCCACCGACAAGATCGGAGGCGCCGGAGCCGGCTCCGACATAAGCCGGATTCCGCACTTCAAGGAACGCAGCGTTCGTGAAGGAGCCACTGGTGAACTCCGGATCGCCGTTGATGACGTTGTTCTGGACAACGGTGCCAGTCCCATCGATCACCGGGGTGGCGAAGGCCAGACGACCCTCGGTGATGATGGCGCTGTTGTTGATCGTCATCGTGCCTGCGCCGTTGTGGCGGATCACGTTGGTGGCACTCAGGAGATCGCCGTTTCCGGCCAGGATGCTGTCGTTGATCGTGATGTTGCCGGCGTTGACGGCCGGCGAAACCGCCGCGGCGACTTCGAGAGCCGCGCGCTGGTTTCCTCCGATGGTCACGTTGTTGAGCACCGTGTCAGCGGTGCCGACGGAGCCGATCAGGAAGCCCTGGCCGCCGTTGCCCCAGATGCGCATGTTCGAGAACGTGCCGGTCGTGGTGCCGCGGCTCTGGTTCTCGACGCCCCAGCCCTGTGCGGCCACCGTGCCGACGTTGTGGACGATGTCGCATCCGTTGATCGCGCGCGGCGTCGTTGCCTGGGCGCCCGCGTACCAGATGCCCGCGAAGCCCTTGTTGCCGATGACGCGCACCCGTGTGCCGGCGCCGGAGTTGATGTCGAACGTGCCGCCGTTGGCCTGGATACCCAGACGGCCCATGTAGGAGAAGACGCAGCCTTCCTCGATGAAGTACTGGTTGGTGGCGCCCGAGCAGACCAGGCCGTCGCGGCCCGCGCCGGCGTTGGCGTGATGCGAGATCACCGTGCGGCGCAGCGTGAAGGTCGAGTTCGTCCCGGTGAGGAACACGCCGTCGTCGCCCGTCTGGGTGGCGCCGGTCAGATCGACCTCCGTCAGGCCCGTGGTGGTCACCGGCGCGTCGGCGCCGTTGTTGGAGGTGACGACAACGTCTTCCATCAGCAGGTTGATCGCGTTGGTGCCGCCGCTGCGGACCAGATCGTCCGTCGGGGTGGTCGTCTTGGACGGGATGATGATCAAGTTGCGCAGCGTGACGTTGCCGGGCGTGGTCAGTTGGACGACCAGACCGTCGGTGCCGCCCGTGTCGCCCGTGACCTGCGTCGGGCCCGGGCGGGCCGCGATCACCGGACGGTTCAAGCCCGTGCCTTCCAGGGTCAGCGGCACGGTGATGCTGATCGCCTCGTCGTAAACGGCGTCGTCGATGATCTGGACGACGTCGTTCGCGACGGCGACCGCGAGCGCGGCCGCAATCGTCGTGTGGTCGGCGCCAGTCTGGCCGACCGTGATGGTTGCCGCATGAGCCGACGATGCGAGCACCGACAGGCTCAGTCCTGAAGAAGCAGTTTCCTCATGGCGGGGGGTCTCCTTCCGCGTTGTTGGTGTCCTGCCTGTGCGATGCCCATGGGGTCGGCATCGTCAGGCCCAGAGAACCGTGGCAAGATAGGATGATACGGCCACGTCGCCAGTCGATGGTCAACTCGTTTAATCCGGGAAGGACGATGCAGCGGAGAATAAAAGCCTGTCATTAAACCAAGAAACTTCCGAGTGGATACTGGCGCGAGCAACCGGTCACCTTCGCCGCCATGCTCTAACGAGCCGCAGGCGCAATAGCGCGCAAGTCCCCAGCACACAATGGTTGTACGTACGTCTCAACCGCCACTCACCGGCGGCATCAGGGCCAGCGTATCGCCCTCGTGCAGGGGCGCCTCGGGGGAGGCCCACTCCTCGTTGATTGCGGCCAGCAGGCTGTCGCGCAGTGCCCCGAGCACCTCGTGCCGCGCGGCCAACAGGTCGATGGCGCCGGCAACCGTCAACGGCCCCTCGGCCACAAGGAATTCCTCCCGAATTCCGATCTTGTGTCGCAGCACCTGAAAGTACATCACGCGAATATTCATGTGCAGGGTTCCATTCCTTCTGTCGGGCTACTGCACGCGCTTGTAGGGCGTGTACTCGATCGTCTGCTGGTCCACGCGCGGGCGCAGCACCATCGCCGTGCCGGCCGGAATTTCCAGCGTCATCGTGCCCGACACCACCATTGCCTCGCGCTCCGAGAGCGCATCGTCGAACATCGTGTAGCTCATCATCTTCGAGTCGCGCACGAGCAGCACCTCGCGCACCGGTGCATTCGTCGGGTTGGCGACGACGAGCACCGTCTCGGCGGCGCGATCGGTCACGCGCAGGAAGGCCAGCGCACGCTCGCTGTCCAGCAGCCGGAAGTCGCCATGCCGCAGCGCCGGGCTCTCGCGCCGCAGCGCGATCAGGCCCCGCATCCAGTTCAACTCCGCGTTGTCGTCGGCGACGAGGTCCCAGCGCATCGGGCCGCGCTGCTCCGGATCGTCGCCGCCCGACATGCCCAACTCGACGCCGTAGTAGATGCACGGCGAACCCGGCAGCGTGAACTGGAGCACCTGCGCCATGCGGCGCCGGGCCTCGTCCGGCAGCGACGTCGCCAGCCGCGGCGTGTCGTGGTTGTCCAGCACGAGCCAGGACTTCAGAATCGGCTCGATGCCCGCGTCGGCCACCATGCGCTCCACGTGCCGGCCGAACAGCGCGCCGCTCAACTCGTCCTGCACAACCTGCAGGATCAACTGGCGCAGCGTCATGTTCATCACGCCGTCGACGGACGGGAACCACTGCTCGGGATAGTTCCACAGCTCGCCGATCACCACGGAGCCGGGCCGCGCCGTCTGCGCCGCGCGCGTCAGCTCGTGCAGGTACTCGAAGCCGATGTCGAACGCCACGTCGAGGCGCCAGCCGTCGACCCCCTCGCGCAGGTAGCCCTGCACGACCGAGTCCGCGTCGCCCCACAGGCGCGCGCGCACGGCCGGGCTCTCCAGCCGCACCTCCGGCAGGTTCGGCACGTTCACCCAGGCGCGATAGCCCAGCGGCCACTCCGACCCGATGAAGTACCACGCGCGCCACGGGCTCGTCTCGTCCTCCAGCGCCTCGCGAAACCACGGCGACGAGCGCCCCATGTGGTTCAGCACCCCGTCGAGCACCAGGCGCATGCCGCGGTCGTGCACGGCCGTGGCCAGCGCCCCCACGTCGGAGCGCGTGCCGTACTCGGGCGAGACGGCGAAGTAGTCCTGCGCGTCGTACTTGTGGTTCGTGTAGGCCAGATGGATCGGGTTGAGATACAGGACATCGATTCCAAGGTCGGCGATGTAGTCGAGCCGTGTCGTCAGACTGGCCAGGTCGCCGCCCCAGAAGTCGATCTCGTGACTCCAGACCTCGACCTCGGACAGGTAGGTGCCACGGGCGGGCGTTTCGTCCCAGGTGCGCAGGCGCTTGGGCGGGGGATAGAGATCGCGTTTGGCGTCGAGATCGGCGGGCGGGGCGAAGCGATCCACGATCACTTGATACACGAGTGCGCCATTGCGCCAGTCCTCCGCGCGCGCCTGCCACTCGGCGGCCCGGGCGCGGTCGTGCACGTTGGCGTGCGGGGATTGGGCGGGCGACGGGCAGACAGCGAACAGAAGCGCTGCAAGCAATCCGATCCGCGGCAGCAGGCTGGACTTGATCATAGCGGACTCCCGGATGACAGGCTGTCGCCGGCTTTGACGGTGGGGACCGGCAGGAAGGAGCGCAGGGTGGTCCACCGGCAGGGGGAGGTCAATTGTGAGCTTCGTGGGAAAAGCGGACACGGCGAGTCGTAGTTTTGTGATAAAAAGTTGTTCAGAGTGGAAGAATCGGGCCTCCGATTCACCTTGATTTCGGCATGGGAGCGGCCAATCCTCGCACCGTCATCCTCGCTTGGAGGCATGCCACGGTATCCAGCAAAGTTTTATGGATGCTGCTCGGGACTCAGTATTCGGGGACAAAGCACCGGGTGCCACAGGCACTGGACATTCAGGAGGTACGAGACCATGATGAAGAAGCTGTGTGCTTTCGCAGGATTCCTTGCAGTTTCCGGTGTGGCCTTCGCCGGCACCCCCACGATCGACGGCACATTCGACGGCGAGGGTGTGTGGGGGGCGCCGGTCGCCACGGACCCGGGCAGCGACGGATGGGCGGGCGTGGATGCCACGGCCCTGTACGTCACCCACGACGCCACTTATCTGTATCTCGGCGCCGCCTGCGCGAATTCCTCGTGGCAGAACTTCGGTTTCGCGATCAGCACGGACTCCGGAACCGGTGGCAACACCGCCGAGCCGTGGGGACGCCAGATCGATTTCAACTACCCGGAAGCCCCCAACTTCGTGCTGCGCGGCGAGAACAACAACGGCTGGCGCGAACTCCGCACTTGGAATGGCTCGGATTGGAGCACAGGCTCCGGCTCGGACTTGGGTGCTACCGAGTCCAACGTCAGTTCGAGCTTCATCGAGGCGCGCTTGCCTCTGGCAACTCTCGGAATCGGCGGCGTTCAGGACATTCGTGTTGCCTTCTTCGTCTCGGGCGACAACGCGGGCGAGCACGGTGCCTTCGACCAGATTCCGAACGGAACGGGAAACACCACCGCCACCAGTTGGAACATGTCCAGCTCCCGCAACGTGCTGAACGACATGTCCAGCCCCCTGAGCGTCCCCGTCGAACTCGACCTGTTCCAGATTGACTGATCTCACCCCCTAGCCTGCAAGCCAAAGCCCCCGTGCGGTCGTCGCACGGGGGCTTTCTTGTGGTCCGTCCTTTCGGCGCGGCCGGGTCACATCCCCAGCCCGCCCGCGACCTCGAGCACCTGGCCCGTCACGTACGACGCCGCCTCGCTGCACAGGAAGCCCACCACGCCCGCGATGTCCTCGGGTTGGCCGAAGCGGGCGGCCGGTATCTGGCCCAGCAGCGCCCCCTTCTGCTCCTCCGTCAGCTCGTCCGTCATGCGCGTCTGGATGAAACCCGGCGCCACGGCGTTGACCTGGATGTTGCGCGAGGCCAGTTCCTTGGCCAGCGACTTCGTCAGCCCGATCATGCCCGCCTTCGACGCGCAGTAGTTCGCCTGGCCCGGATTGCCGATCACGCCCACGATCGACGTCACGTTGATGATCCGGCCCCAGCGATTCTTCATCAACGGCCGGCACGCCGCGCGCGACAGCAGGAACGCCGACTTCAGGTTCGTGTCCAGCACCGCGTCCCAGTCCTCGTCCTTCATCCGCATGATCAGCCCGTCGCGCGTGATGCCGGCGTTGTTGACCAGAATGTGCAGCCCGCCCAGATCCTTGACCGCCTTGTCCACCAGCGCCGTGCAGACCGCCGGGTCCGCCACGTCGCCCGCAAGGCCGATCGCCTTGCCGCCCGCCGCCGTCACCGCCTCGACCGTCGAAGCCGTCGTCGTCTCGCCGCGCGCGTTCACCAGCACCGCCGCGCCCATCGCCGCCAGGTGCAGCGCGATCGCCCGTCCGATGCCCTGCCCCGCACCGGTCACCAGCGCGACCTTTCCGCTCAGTTCCGCCATGGCATGCCTCCAACGCAAAGTTGACTCAGGATTGGGCGTCGCCCGGCGGCTGTCGCAACGACAATCCCGGCTCGGCCTGCGACTCCGCCGGCTTCTCCTCCTCATCCTCGGGGTCGCGGTCGTGCAACGCGAACCCCTCCGGATACGCCGCCTCGGCCCACTTGAAGCCATCCTCGTCGTTCACCACCACTACCGACATGAAGAGGTTGAACTGATACTCGGCAATGATGAAGCGTTCCTCAACCACCTTGCGTTCATCCTCGGAAGACGGGTCGGCGTTCCCCCGGCGGATCCCCCAGACAATGGCTCCCGCAACCGCCAGCAGGCACCATGGAACCAGTTTCCCCACGGCCGGACCGCCCATCGCCTCAAAGGCCCAGGCAATCCCGCGCATCAACCCCAGAGCGAAAACGTAAAACGCCGCTAGAAGAAGCAACGTCGCCACCGTTCCGAGCACCGCCTTTGCCGCCGCCCGCACTCGCGCCCACCAGCCCAACGGCGACGCGGCGGCCGGCTCCACCGGCCGGAAGGGCATCACCGCCGACGCCCATTGATGCAGCGGCCCGTCGAGCATCGTCTCCTGCGTGCGCAGGCCCGGCTTGCCGAACCGCGCGATCGTGTCCAGCAGGAACGCCGCGGTGACCAGCACGGCGGCCCGCCAGAGCCCCTCCGGCTGCACGTCAAACAGCATCGCCGTCACCGTCGCCACACCCAGCACCAGCCCGATCAGCGTCCAGATCACCACAAGGGTCCGCACCCACTCGCGGCGCTGCTCGAGGTAGAGTGCCTCGAGCACCTCGCGTCCGGTCAACCCGGCCAGCCACAAGTCCACCGCCACCTGTTCCGCGAAGCGATGGCCCCCGAAGATGCGGTCCACCCGCGCCGGCACCAGCGAGGCCGCCAGCCGGTGTGGCTTGTTGAGCTCGCGCGCCACCTGCTGCAACCACCGACGGGTCAGGCCCACCGTGACAACCGTCAGCACCAGCAGCACGACCGTCAGCATGAGGCGCCCGAGCTGCACGCCGACGAACCAAGTGATCTCGCCGATCTGCTCGGCGCCGGGAGCGAAACGCCGGCGGCGACGGAGCTCATGCCGGCGCACCGCCTCGAACAGCGGGTTCGTGTCCTCCGCGGCGAGCAGCGGATCGAGTCGGCGCAACCAGTCGGGAAACAGTCGCTTCACGAAATGCCTCTTGGAGAACCCAAGCCGACTTTGGTTTTCGACTCAAGCCCTTGAGTGGGGGGCGAGCTCTTCGGCCCTGCGGCGATGTGCTGTTGGGCCGGCGCCGGCCCCGTCCTTTCGATTGCGGCGGTTGCGGGGCGGGGGATAGGCGGGGCGCTCGGAGCCAGGGAGGGCTTGGGTCCATTAGCCCGCGGGGCGGACGGTGACGATGAGCCAGCAGGTCGTTTACATCGACGGTCAGTTCGTGCCCGAGGCCGAGGCGAAGATCAGCGTCTTCGACCACGGCGTGCTCTACGGCGACGGCGTCTTCGAGGGCATTCGGCTCTACGACGGCAACATCTTCCGCTGCCGCGAGCATCTCGATCGCCTGTACGATTCGGCGCAGGCGATCGCGATGAAGATCCCGATTTCGAAAGCCGAGTTCGAGGAGATCCTTGCCGAGACCTGCCGCCGCAACGGGCTGCGCGACTCCTACATCCGCGCCGTCGTCACGCGCGGCCCGGGCACCGTGGGCCTCTCGCCCTTCAAGTGCCCCGTCCCCACGATCTTCGTCTTCACCGCGCAACTGCGGCTCTATCCCGACGAGTACTATCGCGACGGCCTCACCGTCATCACGACGGCGCATCGCCGCTACTCCAGCGATTCCTTCTCGCCGCGCATCAAGAGCCTCAACTACCTCAACAACATCATGGGCAAGATCAACGCCGTGAACTCGGGCGTGCAGGAGGGGCTCGTGCTCTCGCGCGAGGGCTACGTGCTCGAGGCCACCGCCGACAACGTCTTCGTCGCCCGCCACGGAATCCTCGTCACGCCGCCCGTCTACATGGGCATCTTGAAGGGCATCACGCGCGACGCCGTGATCGAACTCGCGCGCGCCGACGGCATCGAGGTGCGCGAGGAGCCCATCACCCAGTACGAGGTCTACACCGCCGACGAGTGCTTCCTGACTGGCACGGCCGCCGAAGTCGTGCCCGTGCGGGTGGTCGACTCGCGCCTGATCGGCGAGGGACGTCCTGGGCCGATCACCCTGCGCCTGATCGAGCGCTTCCGCGCCATCACCACCACCGACGGCCTCAAGATCTAGAACCCAATCCTCTCCGGGCCACTGTCCTTCATGACCCAGCACCCCGCCTTTCCGATCGCCGAGACCTTCGCCCGTCTCGACTCCGCGCGCGCCTGGTCCGGCGACTGGTTCGACATGCGCTCGCAGGATGTCTCCGACTTCCTCACGGCCTTCGGCCAGCGCGCGCCGGTTCCCGTCGTGCGCCAGAAGATCGGTCGCTCGGTGCAGGGCCGCGCGCTGGAGACCATCCGCTTCGGCACCGGACGCCGCCGCGTCTTCGTCTGGGCGCGCCAGCACGGCGACGAGACCGAGTGCACCGCCGCCCTCTGCCTTGTCCTGCACGAACTCGCCACGCATCCCGAACGCCCCGAATATCGCGCCATCCTCGAACGGCTCGATCTCCTCGTATTCGCCAACGTCAATCCCGACGGCATGGACCTGTGCACCCGCCAGAATGCCATCGGCATCGACCTCAATCGCGAGGCCACCCACCTGGCCATGCCCGAGGCCCAGGCCCTCGTGCGCCTCAAGGACGAGTTCGCCCCCGAGTTCTCCTTCAACCTGCACGACATGTGCGCGCGCAAGGCCCGCGAAAGCCGCACCGACGCCGGCCTTGTCAGCCTTGCCTTTCAGGCAGGTCCCTTCGACGAAACCAACGCCGACAACGACGTGCGCCTGCGCGCCAAGACGATCATCGCCCGCATCCATCGCGACCTTCAGGCCGTCACGCCCATCGACTCCATGTGCGTCTACAAGGCCTTCTACATGCACCGCGCCTTCGGCGACTCGATGATGCGCTGGGGCGTGCCCTGTGTCCTCATCGAGTCCGGCAGTTGGTATCCCGACAAGGGGGGCGAGGAGCACGTCATTCGCCTGCATGCGCTCGCGCTGCTCGCCTCGCTCTACTACGTCGCCATCGGCGCCGACGAACCCTTCGACGCGCCCGCCTACGACGCCATTCCCTTCGACATCGCCACGCACGAGTTCGACGGCCTCCTGCGCGGCCCGCGCCTCGTCGACTCGCGCGAGCGCCTTCTCTTCCGCTCCGATCTCGGCTTCCAGACCGAACTGCAGGACTACCGCACCGACGCCGACCGCCAGTACGTTTCCAACGTCAAGAACCTCGGCGACCTCTCGGAAGAGAACGCCGCCGTGCAGTGGAATCTCGACGGCGGAGTCCTGGTGCCCGGGCTGATTGGCCTGGCGCCGAACCTTGTCGCCGGCGACGCCCTGCCCACCGCCGAACAGGTGCGCCCCTTCCTGGCCGCGGGCTTCACCACGTTGGCGTTGGCCTTCGGGCCCTTCGCCGATGCGGCCTCGCGTCGTGCGTTCGTCGAGAAGTGCCTCGTCACGCCGCCGCCGATTCACGTCGCGCCGTTCGAGCGCGTCGCCTCGCCCGACGACATCACCGCGCTGCATGGCATGACGGAGCTTCACGGCTTCGTCACGCCGTCACTGCGCCTTGCCGACGCGGGCCGTGCGCGCGTTGCCGCCGCGTGTGGACTTCCCGCCGATGCACTCGCCGGCATTGCTGCGCTGCGGCTCTGGTTTGTCGGCGGCGCTTCGCCGCGTGCCACGCGGTTGCACCTGTCCGCCGCCGACTCCGCCGCCGCGCCCCTCGACGTCGCCAGTCTCGAGGCACTCGTGCGCGACCTCCTCGCCGATCCGGCGCGACAGGTCACATGCAGCGCGGCCCCCGGCAGCGCCCGCCTGGGCGTCGCCCCCACGGCTTTCGAGTCTGCCGCACCCGCCGCCGACTTCCTCGCGGCCAACCTGATTCCCGCCCGCGCGGATCTCGCCGCGCGCGTCCACGACTGCACCTGGCTGCTCGCCCACGGCCTCGCCCTGCCGCGCCGCGGTGTCCTGCGCCCCCGCAGCCTTGCCGACATCGTGCTCATTCCCGATGCCCTGGCGCAAGATTCCCCTCCCCCCGGCACGGCCCCGCGCCTGACGATCCTCAACGGAATCGTTGCGGTCGAGCCCGACAACCCCGCCCGCGAACAATCCCCCCGCGGCATGTACATTCTCCCCGCACACTGAGCCACCCAGGCAGCACCTCAACTTTCGAACCACGAACCACGCCCCCCTCCCATGTTCCTCGCAGTCGACATCGGCAACACGCACACGACCCTCGGACTGATGCAGGCCGGCAAGGTGCTCACGCATCGCCGGCTCACCACGCACCGCAACAGCACCGCCGACGAGTTGCACGTCATGCTGCGCTTCATGGAGCGCATCGAGGACGTGAAGCGCGAGGAGTGGCAGGGGGCCGCGATCTGCTCGGTGGCGCCGGCCGTCAACCGCGCCATGGCCGCCGCCGTCCGTCGCGTCACCGGCGTCGAGCCGTTGCTGCTCGATCCGTCGATGGACCTTGGCATCCGCAACGCCTACTCGAATCCGCTCGAGGTCGGCATGGACCGACTTGCGAACGCGGTCGCCGGCGTTGCGGAGTTCGGCGCCCCGCTCGTCATCGTCGATTACGGCACGGCGACGACGCTCGACATCGTCTCGCGCGAGGGCGACTACCTCGGTGGCGTCATCCTGCCGGGCCTTGAAGCCACCGCCGACGCGCTCTACATGCGCACGTCGAAGCTGCCCCAGATCAACATCGAGCGCCCCCCCGGCGCCCTCGGACGCACCACCGTTCACGCCATGCAGTCGGGCATCTTCTTCGGCTCCATCGACGCCGTCGAGGGCGTCACGCATCGCATCGAGCAGGAACTCGGCTACGAGCTTCGCCTCGTCGCCACGGGCGGCCTCGCGCGGGTCCTCTCGCCCGACATGAAGCGCCTGCACGCCGTCGACGACGACCTGACGCTCAAGGGCACCTGGCTCATCTGGAAGCGCAACCGCCGGAGCAGTCAGGCCGGCGCCTGATCGCGACGCTCGAGCAACCCGCGCAGTATCTGGTCCAGCCGTTCCGATTCGATCGACCACGTGTGCCGTCGGGCTAGTACCCGCCGTGCCTGCACGGCCGAGGGATCGCGGTCGGCCAATGCCTCGCGCAGGGCGTCGAGCCATTCGCGCATATCCGTCGCCACGCGAATCGCCCGCGCGTCGTCGGACTCCGCCGCAAGCCGCCACGTCTCCGCCAGCCCCCAGCCGACGATCGGGCGCCCCGCGGCAAGGTACTCGTTCAGCTTCTCCGCGTACATGCCGCGCGTGAAGGCCGTCTCGCGATGCGGCAGCAGCAACACGTCGGCGTGCGCATAGAGCGCCGGATAGGCCGCGTGCGGCGTGCGACCGAACAGATGCACGCGCGAGTGGTGCGCCATCAGGTCTCTCAGCTCGCGATCCGGCGTGTCGCCTGCATTGCCGAGCAGGACCAGATGCGCGTCGGGAAAGTGCCCGAGCGTCTCCCGCAGCAACCCGCCATCCAGTCGCAGGTCCACGACACCGCCATACACCAGTCGCGGCCCCGGAATCGACGTCAGCCGTTCGACGAGCACGGCATGCTCCGGCAGGGGAACGGGCCGCTCGCAGGCATCGATGAACGCGTCCGCCACTGCGTTCTGCACGAGCACCGCGTTGCGTGCGTGGGGTGCCCGCGCGTCGAGTTGCGGCTGCGAACTGCATAGTGTCGCGTCGCATTCCTGCACGAGCGCACGCTCCCACTCGGCCAACAGGCGGCGCCGCCTGGGCGACAGGATCGGGCTTGCGGCAAGGTCGTCGTACAGATGGAAGACATGGAGCGGCGGCGGCGCCAGCGCCAGCCGCGCGTCGAGCGGTGCGAAGGTGCGCTGCATCATCGCGCGCAGGCGCCCGTGCCACGGCGCGCCGTACCACACGACGGCAGGGCGCAGGTTGCGTTCGGCCGCGCGCAGCACCGCCTGCCGCGCCAGGCAATGGCTGGTGAGGCCGCGCCACATCTCGCCCAGTCCGCCCGGGGGGCAATGCCGCACGGCGAACGGCGGCACCCACGGCGCGCCAAAGGCCACGAAGGATCGGTCGTCCGCGATCCAGTTGCGTCGGCGGCGCAGCAGGCGCTGCGGCGATTCGACATACAGCACCTGCCAGCCGCGCCGCGCCAGTTCCCACAGATGATAGCGTGTCGAGCCCGCCACCTCGGCGCCCCACCACGGACCCGGCGCGAACGCCAGAATGCTCGGGCCCGTCGCCGGTGCGCTCATTTCTTGGTCGCCCCCTCGCGCTGCAGGCCCGCGGCCGCCTCCGCCACCTGCCGGCGCAACGTCCACAGCGACGACCACTCCTTCTTCAGCAACGGCTTCCACAGCACCGCCGTCACCACGCACGCCGTCGCGCACGCCAGCGCCACGGCGAGCAGGCGCACGCCGACGGCCTCCGACGTCATCAGCCCCGGCACGAGATGCAATCCCGCCAATGGCAACGACAGCGCCACGCCGTACGCCGTCACGCGGCCCAGCGAGCGCCACAGCTCCGCCGCGCCCAGCAGCCCCGGCGCCACGATCGCCACCATCACCGCCGAACGCACCAACCCCACAATCGACGTCGCCAGCGCAATGCCCAGCAATCCCATCGACTGCACCAGCACCCAGTCCAGCACGCCGTTCAGCAACGCCGTTGCGAGCACGGCCCACACGATCCACCACGGCCGCCGCGTCGCCAGCCCCGCGCCCAGCAGCAGCACCGTCATCGCCCGGAACGGCACGCCCGGTGCATAGCCCCGCATCGCGATGCCGCACAGTTCGACGCCCTCGAGCGTGAACCGGCCGCGCTGCAGGATGAGTCCGATTGTCGGCTCGGCCGCTCCTGCCAGCACCACTGCCGCCGGCGTTCCCGCCAGCAGCAGAATCCGCACGCCCAGCAGCAGCGTTGCGCGGAACTCCTTGCGGCGATCCGCCTGATGGAAGCGGCTCAGGCGCGTGAACAACGGTGCGGCCAGCGCCGCGCCCAGCAAGCCTGCCGGCAGCGTCACCAGCTTGTCCGCGTACGTCAGCGCCGCAACGCCACCCGCTTGCGTCATCGTCGCGAACGCGCGGTCCACCAACAGGTTCAGCCCCGTTGTGATGCCCAGCGCCGCCGCCGGCCAGAACAACGTCTGCACCATCCCGATGTCCGCCGGATCACCCTGCGGCCGCACGCGCCGCACGATCGCTTGCAGCACCGGCCAGTGCACCGCCAGTTGCAGCCACTCCGCCAGGAAGATGCCCACCAGCAGGCTCAGGATGCCCAGCTTCCCGTGGAAGAACGCCACGCACAGACACACGACGCCATTGTACACTAGGGCATTCGATGAAGCCGTCACGTGCTTGCCGCGCGCGTTCACCAAGCCCGCGTAGAAACCCGACAGCGAACCGCCCAGCATCGCCAGCGACCCGAGCGCCGCCGACAGGATCAGCGTCCCGCGCGGCAACTCCGTCTGGCCGATCGCCAGCAAGGGCGCCCAGATCACGCACGTCACCGCCAACACCACCGACAGCGGCGCCAGCACGCCCACCAGCCGCGCCGTGCCCGCACGCATCAGGCCCGCAAAGCGACTGTCCGCCAGTGTTGCCGCCACCGGCACCACCGCCCGCGACAGTCCGCCGCCCGCCCCCACCACGAGCGCCAACGGCAGCGACAATCCCAGGTACAGCGCGTCCAGCTCCGCGCTCACGCCGAACGCGTTCGCGATCAGCATTTCGCGCAGCAGCCCCAACGCCCGCGACAGCAACCCCGCAACGAGCACCCCGCCCGCGGCCCAGCGCAATGTCGGCAGCAGCGACCGGCGGCTCATCCCATCAGGCTCCCACCACCGCGCGCACGCGGCGTTCGATTTCGGCAAACTGCGCCTCGGGCCGCGCCGGCGGCGCCTCGAGCACTCCGATTCGCTCCGCGCCGGCCGCCTGCGCGCGTCGCGCATGGCGTTCCGTCACGCACAGCACTAGGTCGGCGTCCTGCATCAGGTGCTTCTCCTTGCGCACGGCGGTGCGTCCCTCCTCGTGGGCGAGTTGCGCGCGCGAGCGATCCACCACCATCGCCATGCACGGCGCCTGTGCCTGCGCCACCAGCGGCGCCAGTCCAAGGCAATGGAGCACAACCGCGTCGCTGTGATCGAAACCCGCCTCGCGCAGAACCTCCGACGTGCGCGGCCGCGAGAACAACTCCGTCGCGTGCCACGCCGCGATGCCGTCGAAGGGCCAGCGCCCGCGCACCGGCAGCCATGTCCGCGGCGCCAGCACGAACAGGCGCTCCGAACGCCAGAACCCCAGCGGC
Source organism: Candidatus Sumerlaeia bacterium (assembly GCA_019634695.1). GTDB lineage: Bacteria > Sumerlaeota > Sumerlaeia > SLMS01 > JAHLLQ01 > JAHCAW01. The sequence continues at coordinate 42,830 of JAHCAW010000019.1, read as the reverse complement.
GACTCGCGCGCCATCCGCCACGCCGCCCGCCGCCACTCCCACGGCGCCACCGGCGCGTGCACCAGCGCCACCGTGTGCCCGCGCCGCGCCAGCCAACCCGCCAGGCGCGCGCCCGAAAGCCGGCCCGCCGACGACTCCGCCGGCGCGGCCAGCACCACCCACTTCAGCGCCCGCGTGGAAGCCACTCCCGCAATCCTTTCGTCGCCCGGTCAGATGTCCAGCCACGCCACCGCCAGCAACCCTAGGCTGATCGCGCCATTCGTCGTGAAGAACGCGGCATCGAGCCGCGACAGGTCGCGCGCATGCACCAGGCCATGCTGGTAGACCATCAACCCTCCGACGCCCGCCAGCGCCAGCAGGAACGGCAGGCCCAGCGGAGGACTCCCAACCCACCACGCCAGCACGAACAATGTCAACGCCACCGCATGGAACCGGCGCGCCCGGTCCAGCGCCCCCGCCACACCCAGGCGCTTCGGCATCGAGTGCAATGTCGGGTCCGCGCGGTCCACCTCGTAGTCCTGGCACGAGTACATCACGTCGAACCCCGCCACCCAGAGCGCGACGCCCGCCCCCAGCAGCAGCGGAAACAGCCCCGGCGCACCCCGCACCGCCAGCCATGCCCCCAGCGGCGCCAGCCCCAGCGCCACCCCCAGCACCACATGCGACCACGACGTGAAGCGCTTCGTCACGCTGTACCCCAGCAGCACCGCCAGGCACGGCGGCGCCAGCAGCAGGCACACGTAGTTCAGCATCCCCGCCGCCAGAAGGAACACGCCGACCGACGCGAACAGCACGCCCCAGGCGAACGTCAGCGACAACTCGCCCGTCACCAGCGCCCGGCCCTGCGTCCGCGGGTTCCGCGCGTCCACATCCCGGTCCGCAATCCGGTTGAAGCACATCGCCGCCGTGCGCGCCGCCACCACCGCCACCACGATCCAGAACACCACCGCCGCACGCGGCACGCCCCCCGCCGCCACCAGCATCGCGATCAACGCGAACGGCAGCGCAAACACCGAGTGCGAGAACTTGATCATTTCGAGAAAGGTGGTCAGCTTGCGCAGCATCGGCTCCGGCGCCCTCGGCGGTTTCCGGCACCTTTCCCCCCCGGCCCCGCGCGGGCGCAACTGCCGCCTTCCTCCTTGCTCCGGCCCCGAACCCTTCCGACAAGGACCCCATGTCCGACGACCTCTTCGCCCCGCCCCCCGAACCGACCGACGCGGACAAGGCCCGCGTCGCCCATCTGCGCGCCGAAATCGAACGCCACAACGCGCTCTACTACGACCGCGCCGCGCCCGAAGTCTCCGACCGCGAATACGACGCCCTCGTCGCCGAGCTCGAGGCCCTCGAGGGCCGCTTCCCGGCCCTTGCCGCCCCCGACTCGCCCACGCGTCGCCCCGGCGGCGGCCTTCAGGAGGGCTTCGCCTCAGTCGCCCATGCCGTCCCGATGCTCTCGATCCAGAACACCTACAACGCCGACGAGCTGCGCGAGTGGGACGCGCGCAACCGGCGCGGCCTCGGCCTCGAGCCCGACACGCCCATCGAGTACGTCGTCGAGGTCAAGATCGACGGCGTGGCGGTCAGCCTGCGCTACGAGCAGGGGCGCTTCGTCCTCGGCGCCACGCGTGGCGACGGCACGCGTGGCGACGACATCACGCAGAACCTGCACACCATCGCGCGCATTCCGCGGACGATCGCCGTGCCGGCCGGCGCGCGCGTCCTCGAGGTCCGCGGCGAGGTCTACTATCCGCGTCAGGCATTCGAGCGCATGAACGCCGCCCGCGAGGTCGCCGGCCAGAAGACCTTCGCCAACCCCCGCAACGCCGCCGCCGGCACGCTCAAGCTCCTCGACACCCGCATCGTCGCCGAGCGCCCCCTCGACATCTTCGTCTACGCCGCCGGCGAGAGCGACTACCCGCTGCCGCCGACGCACTTCGGGTTCCTCGCGTGGCTCGAAGCCCTTGGCTTTCCGGCGAATCCCGAGCGCCAGCTCTGCGCCTCGATCGACGAGGTCATCGCCGCCACCGAGGTCTGGGAGCAGCGCCGCCACACGCTGGGCTACGACACCGACGGGCTCGTCGTGAAGGTCAATCGCCGCGACTGGCAGGCCGAACTCGGCGCCACGTCGAAGGCCCCGCGCGCGCTCGTTGCCTACAAGTTCAGCGCCGGCCAGGCGCAGTCGCGCCTGCTCTCCGTCGAGTGGAACGTCGGCCGCACGGGCGCCGTCACCCCCGTCGCTATCATGGAACCGGTCCGCCTGGCCGGCACCACCGTCGAGCGCGCCACGCTGCACAACCTCGACGAACTCGAATTCCTCGGTGCGCGCCTCGGCGACGCCCTCATCGTGGAGAAAGGCGGCGAGATCATCCCGAAGGTCGTGCGCGTCGTCGACAGCCTGCGCACCGGCGCCGAGCAACCCGTTGACGTGCCGCGCGCATGCCCGTCCTGCGGCGCACAACTCGAACGCAAACCGCTCGACGCCGACGAACTCGCCCGCCGCGCCCGGGAACTCGCCCGCCGCGAGCAAGCCAACGACCTCGACGACCGCACCCGCTTCCGCCTCACGCGCACGCACGAACCCTTCCTGCTCTGCGTCAACGCCGCCTGCCCGGCACAGGCGCTCGAACGCATCGAGCACTACGCCGCACGCCGCGCTATGGACATCGACGGGCTTGGGCCCGAGCGCATCGCACTGCTCGCCGACGCGGGACTCGTGCGCTCCATCGGCGACCTCTACGACTTGCGCGAGGAGCAGCTCCTCGAACTTCCGGGCTTCCAGGAGAAGTCCGCCCGGAATCTTGTCGAGGCGATCGATGACTCGAAGACGCGCCCGCTTGCGCGCTTCCTCTTCGGCCTCGGCATTCGTCACGTCGGCGAAAGCTCGGCGCGCGACCTCGCGCGCGCCTTCGGCACGCTCGACAGCTTCCTCTCCGCAACGGAGGAACAGTTGCTCGCCGTCGAGGGCATCGGCGAAACGGTCGCCGCGTCCATCACGGACTTCCTCGCGCACGAAGAGAACCGGGCACTGCTCGCGCGCCTGCGGGAACACGGGGTCGAACCGGCGCCCGACGAGACCGCGGCGCTGCGCGAGGCGCACCGCGATCCCGCCTTCGACGGCCGCACGTTTGTCCTCACGGGTGAGCTCGAAGCAATGACGCGCGACGCAGCCAAGGCCGAGATCGAGAAGCGCGGCGGCAAGGTCACCGGCAGCGTTTCGAAGAAGACCAACGTGCTCGTCGCCGGCGCCAACGCCGGCAGCAAGCTCGCCAAGGCGACAGAACTCGGCGTCGAGACGTGGGACGAAGAGGCCTTCCTGCGGGCTCTGGGCCGATAACTCGCACCCAGCTTGCATCCCAATCGGTCCCCTTCGTCCGATTGGTCCTATCCCTTCACCCGCGCATACTCCAGGACTTCTCCGTGCTCCAGCAGTTCATCATGCAATCCGGGAGCGCTCCGTAGATTCGTGCGAGCTCGGGGAACTGGTAACAGTCGGCAAGGATGCCAAGCACGGGTAGGTAGTGGCGAAACGCACGGGAGGGAGTGGGCACGCTGCCTCGCTCACGTTCGAGGTGCTGAAGCCCATCTTCCGAAGTTGTATTGGGGCCAGGGGACCGGGAAGCACTCAGCGTGCTTCAGCACGCTCTTCTTTGCCCCCGGGTTCACCCGGTGGGATTCGGATTCTGATTTATCTATTGAAGCACGCTTCAGCGCGACTTCCCTGCGCGACCTTTGCCTCCTAGGGGTCTTGTTCATTCTGATTGAACTCCTGTCTTGGAAAGCACGCTGAAGCGTACTCTCATCAACAAATATTGTCCATTATCCCCTCCTGCTGAAGCAGGGGGCAAGGAAGAGCGAGCTGAAGCTTGCTGAGGGCGGGCATTCCAGTGGGGCCGTTGCAGGCGCGACAAGGAGTCTGGGGAAATGTCTTCTTGGTCGCCAATCGGGCGTCGATGATTGAAGAGCGAGAGAAACTCTATTTCTTCACCCGCGCATACTCCAGGAACTTCTCCGCGCTCCAGCAGTTCACAACGCGGTCGGCGGTGGCCCAGCCCTTGCGCGCGACGCCGAGGCCGTAGCGCAGGTCGTCGAGGCCGCTGATTTCGTGCGCGTCCGGCCCGATGGAGAGCAGGCACCCGGACTCCAGCGCAAAGCGCACCAGCCGCCAGTCCAGGTCCAGCCGGTGCGGATTCGCGTTGATTTCCACGATCGTTCCGGCGCGGGCGCAGGCCTCGAGGATCTCCTTCTGCCGCACGGCATAGCCATCGCGCTTGAGCAGCAAGCGCCCGGTCATGTGCCCGAGGATCGTCGTGCGCGGGTGCGCGACGGCCCGGAGGATGCGCGCCGTCTGCTCGTCCTCTGAGAGGTTGAATCGGCTGTGCACCGATGCGACGATGAAGTCGAACCCGGCCAGCACGTCGTCGTCGTAATCGAGCGCCCCGTCCACGAGGATGTCCGACTCGATGCCTTTCAGCAGCCGCACGCCCTTCGGCCCCCACTCGGCGTTCACCGCGTCGATTTCCGACCACTGACGGCGCACGACATCGGGCTTCAGGCCGCCCGCATAGGCGGCGCTCTGGCTGTGGTCCGCGATGCCCATCCATGCGATCCCTTGGCGGTGGGCCCACTCGGCGTAGTCCTGCAACGAGGGCTGGCCGTCGCTGGCCGGCGTGTGCAGGTGCATCAATCCCACGATGTCGTTGCGGGTCAGCAGCGTCGGCAGCGCGTCCTTCTCGGCGGCCTCGATCTCGCCCATGTCCTCGCGCAGCTCCGGCGCGATGAACGCTAGTCCGAGGTGGCGATGGATATCCTCCTCGGCCGTAGCGGGCAGTGACTCCTCGCTCCCGTCCGGGAACAGGCCGTACTCGTTCAGCTTCAGGCCGCGGTCGAGCGCCCGCTGCCGCAAGCGCACATTGTGCTCTTTCGAGCCGGTGAAGTGCGCGAGCGCATAGGCGAACTGGCTCGGCTCGACGCAGCGCAGGTCCGCCTGCATGCCCGACTCGAGCCGCACGCTTGCCTTTGTGTCCCCCTTGCCGGTCACGGACTCGACGCCCGGCATCGTGACGAACGCCTCCATGACATCGGCCGGCCGCGGCGTCGCGCACACGAAGTCGATGTCCTTGGCGGTTTCGCGCCAGCGTCGCAGGCTGCCGGCGGCCTCGACGCGTTCGACGGCCGGATGCGCGCGCAACGCCTCCAGAATCGGCTGCGCCGCCGACCAGGCGACGTCGATGCGGAAGCGCCCGCTGTGCTTGCGCATCAGCGCGATCCCCTCGAGCACCTTCTCCGCGGTCTTCTTCGCAAAGCCCTTGAGCTTCTCGAGCCGTCCGTCGCGCGCCGCCTCCTCGAGCGCCGCGACGCTTGCGATCCCCAACTCGTCGAACACCGCGCGCGCCTTCTTCGCGCCGAAGCCCGGAATCTCCGTCAGCTCCACGAGCCCGGGCGGGAACTGCCCGCGCAACTCGTCCAGCTCGGTGATCTGCCCGGTCGTCCAGAACTCGACCACCTTCTCCGCGATGCCCTTGCCGATGCCGTCGATATCGGTCAGCTTTCCCGCCGCGACGAGCGCCCCGATGTCGATCGTCTCGTCGCCCAGGATGCGCACGGCCTTCGAATACGCTCCGACCTTGAACGTGTTCGCGCCCGCCAACTCGAGCAGCGTGGCCATCTCCTCCAGGGCTTTCAGCAGGTGCGTGCGCGTCGGCATGGTCAGCGGTCTCCGGATACGCGATGCGCGCGTCGGTGGACGCGGCTCAACCCGGGTCGTCCGTCCCGTCGCTTCGGCGGGCAAGGTCGATCTCGCCCACGCGTCGCCACACGCCGGACGTCGCCGCGGGCGGCTGCCTTCGCAGCCACAGGTAGTACGGCTCGAATCCCTCGGGATACACGCGGTCGTAGGCGCGATGCTCGGCATGGCAGTCGACGCACTTCCTGTCGCCCGCCGCGGCGTGCAGCATCAGGTGGAACTCCGCCCGTTGCGCCGCGTCGCCGTAGTCCTGCCTGCCCACGAGGTAGTGCTCGATCGCCCGTTGCCGCTCGACGCCGGGCTGCAACTCCATGTGGCAGCCGCCGGTGAAGCAGTCCATCCGCGTCGCCATCAGTCGCCCCGCCACCGGCACATGGCACGCCTGGCAACTCACCGGCTCGGCCCCTTGCGCGTATCCGCCCAGATGATGGTTCACGGCCATCGTCATGCCGAACGCACGCGGCTCCCGCAGCCCCGCGGCGAACAGCGCCGCCGACACGGCCACACCGATCACGATCGCCCCGATGCTCAGCAGCCGCGGAACCTGCTTCTCCGATACGGCAGCCATCGTTCCACGCTCCTCAGACCCGGAACCGCAGCCAGTGCAGGATGTGCGCGATCGACAACAGAATGAAGAACACCGCCAACGGATAGTGCACCAGCCGCCAGCCCGCAAGGAACCGCGCGCCCAGCACCATCAGCATCGCCTCGCGCGGACTTGTCCGCACGCCGCGCAACTCGAGCCCCTCGAGCTGCAATCGCCGCCGCAACTGCCGAAAGATCACGAGGCCCACCGAACCGCTGATCGCCGTCACCAGCAACGTCGAAGCCATCAGCACCGACAGCCAGGGACGCGAATGCACCGAGCGCGAGAACATGTCCTGGACAAAGTAGCCCGAATGCACCAGCAGCATCGCCACCGCCGGCACGGCCGTGGCAATGTGCGTGTACAGCCATGCCCGCAGGCTGCCCACAATCGGCACCCACCGCCGTCGCGCCACCGCCACATAGAAGATGCAGGCCAGCGAAAACGTCAGCAGCACCGTGCCCCACAGGCCGCAGAAGTCCAGGAACCAGCCCAGCCCGCGACTGCGCAGCCGATATTCCCCGAGCACCGTGCCCGTCACGAGCAGCAGCCACGCCAGCGTCAGCCAGATCGAGCGCCGCAGGATCGAATCCCGCTCCTTCTTGCCGAAGCGCAGCAGCGCGTCGCCGAGCAACTGGCTCGTGGCCGCCGCGCCTCCGCGCGACTCGGCTTGCAGGATCTCCTCCCATGCGGAGAAGCAATCGTCGAAGCTCGCAAACCGTCGCCCGGGGTCCTTCTCCATCATCCGCAGCAGCACGCGGTCCACCGAGGGAGGGAGCTGCGGATTCAGCGAACTTGGCGCCGGCGGCGTCTCCTTCATGTGCTTGTCGAGCATGTCGCTCGCCGTCGTCGCCTCGAAGGGAAGGCGACCGGTCAGCGCATAGAACAGCGTCACTCCCAGGGAGTATTGGTCGCTCGCCGGCGTCAGCGGGTCCAGCCGCGCCTGCTCGGGCGAGGCATAGTGCGGCGTGCCCGAGAAGGCGCCCGGCTTCTTGAACGCCGCCGCCGCCGTCGCCAGACCGAAGTCCACGATCTTCAAGTCGCCGTTCTCGTCCAGCATCATGTTGGCCGGCTTGATGTCGCGGTGCACCAGTCCGTCCTCGGCCGTCCGGCCCAACGCGCTGCACGCCTGGCATGCGAGGTTCGCCACCACGTCCAGCGGCATCCCGTCGCCGCTTTCCTTCACGAGGTCGTTCAGCGCCCGACCCTTCAGGAACTCCATCGTGAAGCAGGCCAGCCCGTCCTCCTCGAATATCTCGTACACCTTCACGATGCGGGCGTGGTTGATTGCGCCCAGAGTCCGCGCCTCGCGGCGGAACATTTCGAGGAACTGGCCGGGCGAGGCATACGGCGGGATTTCCAGCTTCTTCAGCGCCACGTATCGATTCAGCGACACCTGCTTGGCGAGATACACGTCGCCCTGTCCGCCGCCGCCCAAACGGTCGATCACCACGTGCCCGTGCAGCAGTTCGCCGATCAACTGTCCCTTGTGCGCGGCGCGCGCCACGCGCGTCATCTCCTCCTCGGAGAGATACGACGCCGTCTCGCCGCCCAGGGAACCGGACGAGCCCGACATCAGGCCGGCCAGGAACTCGTCCTCGGCCAGCGTGCGCGCTTCGTCGCCATGATCGGTTTCGGTCTTGCGGTGGGCCGGGTCCGGCAACCCAACCGTCGGCGCCGATTCGGGCGTCTCGTGCTGCGTTGCCTCCTGGCGCGGCACCAGCGTTCGCAGGCCGGAAAACTCGGCCGGCAACAGGTCGGCCAGTTTCGGATTCGCCAGCACGCCCAGCAACTCCTCAATGCCGCGCCGATTCTCGTCCGACAGGTTCGATTTCTCCGCCAGCAACTCGGCCAGCGGCATCGGAGGCTCGTGCGCCCGTTGCGCCCGCACCAGCCCCGCGTGGTCCGACGGCGCGCACAGACCATGGCGGACCAGCAGGCCGAAGAACAGGTAATCCTCCCGGAAGTGGAAGCACTCCACGCCCGGATTGCCCGCACCGCCGATGACGGTCTTCTCAGACATATGCAGGGCATGCTTCCGCCGGCACGCTCGGGTCAAGGGGGATGCAGGCCGCGCGAGGTGCCTTTGGATTCGTCGCCCATTGACTTCACGAGCCGCCGAACAGGTCGCCGTCGTCCGTGTCCGGCGGGGGAGTGCTCCGCTTCGGTGCGCGCCCGTCCCTGAGGAACAACGCGATCTGGCGCTGCGTGGTGGAGAGCGGGCGTGTCAGCCACTCGTCCGGGGCGATCCACTCGTGCGCCTCGTGGCGCGAACGCCGGATGCGTCCACCGTCGCTTTCGGCTGACCAGACGAGCAGCTCGATCCGCCGCCGCATCACGACATGCTTCAGGCGCAGCAGCAGCGCGCGTGGACCGCAGTCGAGGCCGGTCGTCTCGCGCACGATGCGCGCGGCGGCGTCGCGGGCCGGCTCGCCCTCCAGCGCCTCGCCGCGCGGCAGCTCCCACATGCCCGCGAACGAGCCCTCCGCCGGACGGCGCAGCACGAGCACGCGCTCGCCGCGTCGCAACACCACCGCCACCTCGCGCGTCTCGCGCAGCGGCGCCGGCCGCGCCTTGACCGGATAGCGCGTCGGCTCGCCCGTCGCCCGCCCCGCGCACCATCGCGCCACCGGGCACGCGCCGCACTGCGGGTTCCGCGGCAGGCACACGAGCGCCCCGAGTTCCATCACCGCCTGGTTCCACTCGCCCGCGTGTGTCGCATCCAGCAATTCCTGCGCGCGGTCCCACAGGCGCCGCTTCGTCGCCGGCTGGCTCACAGGATCCGCGATTGCGTCCAGCCGCGCCACCACCCGCTCCACATTCGCATCCACCACCGCGACGGCCTCGCCGAACGCGATCGATGCCACCGCCGCCGCCGTGTAGCGTCCCATGCCCGGCAACGACAGCAGCGCCTCGAACGAATCCGGCACGCGCCCGCCGAAGTCCGCCACGACGCGTTGCGCCGCCGCATGCAGATTCCGCGCACGTGCGTAGTAGCCCAGTCCCGACCACTCCGCGACGACGTCATCCAACGGCGCCGCGGCCAGCGCCTGCACGGTCGGATACCGCGCGAGGAAGCGCCGCCAGCGCGGTTCGACCGTCCGCACTGTCGTCTGCTGCAGCATCGCCTCGGACAGCCACACGGCATAGGCGTCCGGCGTCTCCCGCCACGGCAGCGCACGGCAATTCGCGCCATACCACTGCCGCAACGCGCGGCGAAACGCCCCGAACGCCGATCGCCCCAACGCAATGGATTCGGACATGCGTGTGCCTTCCGCTCAGCCGGACGCGCGCGCGAATGCCTCGCGCATGAACACGATCTTGTCGTTCAGTTCCCGCCACTCCTGATCGGGCTGCGAGTCGGCCACGATGCCGCCGCCGCCGTGGAAGGAGTAGTGCCCGTCGTCGTACATCGTCGCCGTGCGGATGGGCAGGTTCAACTCTGCGTCGCCGCGGCAGTCGATCCATCCCATCGCACCGCAGTAGATCCCGCGCGGGCGGTTCTCGAGTTCGGCGATGATCTCCAGCGCGCGACGCTTCGGCGCGCCCGTCACGGAGCCGCCCGGGAACATCGCCGCGAACAGGTCGCGCAGGCCCACGCGCGCGCGCAGCGTGCCCCACACCGTCGATTCCAGGTGGAACAGGGTTGGGTGGCGCGTGATTGCCATCAGCGGATCCACGCGGATCGTGCCGTACTCGCACAGCCGCCCAAGGTCGTTGCGCTCCAGGTCCACGATCATGATGTGCTCGGCGCGGTCCTTGCCCGACGCGGCAAGATCCTCCTCGATCTCGTGGTCGTCTTCCATCGGTGTGCGGAATCGCGTGCCCTTGATCGGCCGCGTGCAGATGCTGCGTCCCCACTTGCGCAGCAGCAGCTCGGGCGAGAACGACACGTGCGAGCAGTCGCTCGCGCGCACCAGCGCCGCGAATCGGTCGCCCCCTTGACGAATGCCCGCCGCGAAGACGCGGTCCGGCGACGCCGTCGTCCGCCCGTCGAAGCGCACCGTCATGTTGGCCTGATAGATGTCGCCCGCGCGCAGATGGCCGCGAATCACGCCCAGCGCCCGGCGGTAGTCCTCCGGCGACATGCACGGCTCGGCGGCCTGCGCCTTGCCGCCCGGCAGCGCCACCGCCGCACGCGACGACGAACCCGCCGACAATGCCGGCGGCCGCGGCCACTCCGTCTGCGCCGCCGACACCGCCCAGCCCCGCCACCGCGTCTCCGGCCCCGGCGGACGTCCCACCAATGTCCACTGGTCGTTCTTCAGGACGAAACCGGTCGAATGGAACGACACGAACAGGTCGTCCATTTCCGACTGCTCGAGGTGCGGGAAGCAGTGCTCGTGCGGATGAAAGTACCGCCCGTATTCGTACGACGCGCACACGATGGCCAGTGGGAACACCGGCGAGTGGAACAGACGCCGCTCCGTGCCGCGCACCGAACCGCCCAGCGACCCCAAGATCTCCTCGATCCAATGAAACGGCGTGAAGGCCCGGTCCTCGTGATGGGCAACGAGTCCGCCTTCCGGCGTCAGCACCCGCGTGCCCTGCGCATTCACCCGCAGCAGCAGCAGCGGACAGGGCAGGTGCAGCGGCGGCGCCGACCAGCCATCGCTCTCCGACCGCCACAGCACTGCGCACCCGGGCGTGCGGCCAGCCGGGGGCACCCGCAGGCGCCGCGGCATCGGGGTCAACTGGCTGTCGGACAGCGGATCGTTCATTCCGGCCTCGGCAGCTCTCAGAGTTCCGCCACGACGCGGAAGCCGGCCGTCGAAATCGCCCGTCCCGCCTCGGCCGGCCGGCGCACCGCGCTGCGCGCCCCGACCGCATCGTCCTGGTGGCTGCCTCCCCGCAAGACGCGCCGCGTCTCCGTCGCCGAAAAGGTCACCGGATTCGTCGCCTCCCGCCCGGGCAGGCGCGGCGTCCACGTGTCGCGCACCCACTCGCGCACGTTGCCGTGCATCTCGTGCAGTCCCCACGCGTTGGGTGGATAGGATCGCACCGGCGCCACCGCGTTGCGCTTCTCGCTTGGCGCGGCGCGCGGATAGGGTCGCGTGCCGTCGATGTTCGCGATTTCGGATGTCAGGATCGGCCCGAACGTGAACGGCGTCGTGCTGCCCGCGCGACACGCGTACTCCCACTGCGCCTCCGTCGGCAGCGTGAAGGTGATCCCCGTGCGCTCGGTCAGGCGCCGACAGAACGCCATCGCCTGCTCCCACGAGACGTTGTCCACCGGCAGGTTCTCTTCGCCCGGCGTCGCCCCCGTGCCCATCACGGTGTGCCACTGTCCGCGCGTGATCTCGGTCTCGCTCATGTAGAACGGATAGGCGAAGCGCACCGTCGTGCGCGGCCCCTCCTCCTCGGTGCGGCCGAACTCCTCGCCTGGTGAACCCATCACGAACCCGCCCGCGGGCAACTCGCGCATCGTCAGTTCAACACCTTCTGCCAGTGGCACGCGGAATCGCAGCACATTGGGCTGCACCTCGGGCAACGCCGGCAGCGGCATCGGCGTCGGTGTTGGCGTGGGCCGCGGCGTCGGTGTCGGCGTGATCGCCACTGCCACTTCGCCGTCGGGGGTGGCTGTCGGCAGCGCGCCTTCGGGCGTGGCGGTTGGGATCGGTGTCGCCGTTGGCGTGGGCGTGGGCCGCGCGACGACTCCCGGGGTGTCTTCCGGTTGCTCCTTGTCGCCGCCCGACCGCGCGAACACGACGATCAGGATGAGCAACACGATCGCGCCGGCGACACCGCCGAGCACGAACTTCCGACGATTCGGCGCGGGCCTCTGGCGCGGTATGGCGACCGTCGAATCCAGCGTCTCGCGCACCGACGGCAGCGACTCGAGGTCGTACTCATCTCCATCGGACATTGCCGGCTCGGCAAAGACCTGCGACACCGGCTGCGGGCTCGACGGCGTTGGCGAGCGCCGCGACTTCTCTGCCAGTCCATCGAGTGTCGTCGCTCCGCGCCGCGCGACCGGCGGCGCCTGCCGCTCCCCGGTGTCGTCCAGCGGCGGCAGCGAAACCTTGCCCACTTCCTTCGAACTCACGCGCGCCGTCGGCGCCGACATGTTCACCGTCTCGGCCGCCGGCTTGTCGGACGGGGTGCTCTGCACCGGCGGCGGCAGGTGCTGCTTGAACACATGGTCGAGCGAGATGCTGACCGTGTCGCCGCGCAGCACCGATCCCAGCATCGCCGCGACGATGCCGGGCGACTCGAACCGGTCCTCGGGGCGTTTTGCCATGCACCTCAGGATCACGCGCCCAATGCTGTCCCGCAGCATCGGGTTGAGCAACCGCGGGTCCGGCACCTCGGCGTTCACATGGTTCATGCACACCGTGATGTCGTTCGGGTCGTCGTAGGGAACGCGCCCGGTGGCGCAGTGGAACAGCGTGCAGCCGAGGGAATAGATGTCGGTGCGGCCATCGAGTTGCTGCCCCAGCACCTGCTCGGGGGACATATAGGCGACGGTGCCGAAGATGGTGCCAGTGGCCGTGCGCCCGCCGCCGGACTTGTCCGCATCGCGCGCGATGGAGAAGTCCAGCAGCTTGATGTGGTGGTCGTTGGTGACGACGATGTTGCCGGGCTTGACGTCGCGGTGGAGCACGCCGCGCGAGTGCGCGTAGTCGAGCGCGCGGGCCACGGCGATGCCGATCTCGCACAGCCAGCGGTCCGCCACGATGCGCGGTCGCGTGGGGAGGATCTCGGATGCCTCGCGGTCCAGCACGGCCGCCAGCTCGCCCAACTCCGACACGTCCACCATCGGGTTGAGCAGCCGCGACAGCGGCTGGCCGTCGAGCAACTCCATGACGAGGTGAATCGCCTCCTCGTCGCGGAAGACGTCGAAGAGGGCCACGATGTTGGGGTGGCTGAGGCGGGCGATGGTCAGCGCCTCGTCCTCGAGGCGGCCGGGGTCCTGCCCGCGCTCGCGCGACTCGGCGATGTTGCACGTCTTGATGGCCACGTGGCGTTGAAGCTTGGGCTGCCACGCTTTATAGACGCGGCCCATCGCGCCCTTGCCGAGCGCGCCGACCGCCTCGAATCCCGGTGGCATCCGATCCTGCATCGCTGGTGTCCGTGACCCCTCAACGGCATTGGCCCAAGAATTCCCACCCTCGGACCCCTCCCCGCGTCGTGTCACGGGGAAACCGCCACCCCCGCGCCGTGGGCCTTGACGCCTTCTGTCCCCTTCCCCCACCCTGCTTGCAGTGGACTGACACGCCTACTGACCGAAATCCCGCCACGCCGGAGGCCCACCATGTTCGGACCCAAACTCGACCCGCGATCCTACACCACCCTGTTGCTCGTGGTGATCGCCGTGTTGCTCGCCCTGAATCTCGTCGCCCAGCCGACCGGTCGCCAGCCGGCGTACGACTTGCGCTCGGCCGACCCGACCGCCGCCGTCGCCGAGGCCACCGCTCAGGTCGCCGCCGCCAATCGCGAGATCGCCGCCGCGCTCCAGTCCGTCGCCGCGGCCATCTCGGCCATCGATTTCAACATCAACGTCGAGGCTCCCAAGACCGGTGCCACCGGCACGACCCCGGCCGCCGGCTCCCTGAGCGCCACCACCGGCGGCGCTGCGGCAGCCCCGGCACCGGCCGATGCCGAGCCCCGCTACCAGGGCAGCATCAGCTTCTGACGCGTCCCAACCCGTGCGCCGCGCCTGCCCGCCTCCGGCCGCTGTGCCGGACGCGGGCCATGGGCGGTGCATCCCCTCTCATCGATTCCAACGCAACGCGCCCCCCGAGGCTTCGGGGGGCGCGAGTTGTTCCAGCAGACCCGTAACGTCCGGATCAGCAATACTCCGCGAAGGCCGCCTTCAGCCCCCCGGCGATCGCCTCGGGCATCTGGCCCTCGATGTGGTGGCGCTCCAGCATGAACACCAGCTCGCCGTCCTTCAGCAGCCCCATCGCCGGCGAACTCGGCGGATAGCCCACGAAGTACTCGCGTGCCCGCGTCACCGCCTCGCGCTCCATGCCCGCGAAGACGGTCAGCAGCTTGTCGGGGCGCTTGGCCGAGCCGGCCAGTGCCATCCGCAGCGCCGGACGGGCCCCGCCCGCCGCGCATCCGCACACCGAATTGACGAACACCAGCGCCGTCCCCTTGGCCGCTCCCAGCTCCCGGTCCACATCCTCGGCCGTCAGCAACTCCTGGAAGCCGACCTCCGTGACTTCCTCACGCATCGGCTGCACCAGCATCGGGTCGTACATCATGAAGTCCGCGTCCTGTTCTCGTGAAGTGACGTCGCGCGTGCCCTAAGCACACGCGCCAACCGCCCAGAATGCGGCTTTCATGCCACCCTGCCCCGGAGCAGGCCAACCGGAACTTGGCCCCCGGGCACGTTTCGCCGGGAATCGGACGGATCGAACTCTCGGACGACTCGGACTTCTCGGGCCGGTCCGACTTGTCCGACAGGATTCCCGGCTCCGGACAGGCCTCAGCAGATCGGTCCCATCCAGTTCCAATCGACCCATCCGGTCGCGCCGCTTCCGCCTTGACCCCATCCGGCCCGGGCCGCCATCAAGGCGCACGCTCGTTGTCGGCGCGCCTGAGAGGCACCCGGCCTGGGGGCCACGGGCGAGGCTGAGCCTTCGCAAAGGAAACCGCACCGCATGCCGATTCTGGTCGATCAGAACACACGCTTGCTCATTCAGGGAATCACGGGTCGCGAGGGCCAGTTCCATGGCCAGCAGATGATCAACTACGGCACGAACGTCGTGGCCGGCGTGACCCCCGGCAAGGGAGGCCAGACGACGCTTGAGACCGTGCCGGTCTTCAACACCGTCGAGCAGGCCGTGCGCGACACCGGCGCCAACGTCTCGATCATCTACGTCCCGCCCGCCTTCGCCGCCGACGCCGCCCTGGAATCCATGGAAGCCGGCATCCCGCTTGTCATCATCATCACCGAGGGCATCCCCACCTCCCAGATGATGACGGTCTATCACGAGGCCAAGCGGCTGGGCGCCCGCTTCGTCGGTCCCAACTGCCCGGGCGTCATCAGCCCCGGACTGGCCAAGATCGGCATCATGCCCGGCCACATCCACAAGAAGGGCAACATCGGCCTGATCTCGCGCTCGGGCACGCTGACCTACGAAGTCGTCTGGGAGCTGACATCGGCCGGCCTCGGCCAGAGCACCTGCGTCGGCATCGGCGGCGACCCGATCATCGGCAGCACGTTTGTCGATCTGCTCGAGCTGTTCGAAAACGATCCGGGGACGGACGCCGTCGTCGTGATCGGCGAGATCGGCGGCACGGACGAGCAGGACGCCGCGCGCTTCGCCCGCGAGCGCATGAAGAAGCCGGTCGTCGGATTCGTCGCCGGCCTGACCGCCCCTCCGGGCAAACGCATGGGCCACGCCGGCGCCATCATCAGTGGCGGCGAAGGCACTGCCCAAGAAAAGCTTGCCGTCTTCGAAGCCAATGGCGTGCGCACCGCCCGCCTGCCCGGCCAGATTCCCGGCATCCTCAAGGAACTCCTCGGCGTCACCGTTGCCTGAGGCGCATCCCGTCATGACCCGCCGTCGCCTGTCCGTTCTCCTCCTGCTCGTTGTCGCAGGCGCCGCCGTCGGCGTGCTGGCGAATCCGCTCGGACGCGCCGCCTCGAACGCCGACGAAGCCGTCGACGTCAAGGCCGTCACCAGCAACACGGTGATTGATCGCGGCGACGCCCGCACCATCCAGATCATCTACAACAGCAACAGCAACGGCCTGTACACCGTCGTCGTCGCAGCGCAGATCGACGTCACCTCGATCACGCTGGCCAACGGCATCTTCGGCACCGGCGTTGCCGATCCCGGCGGCGTCCAGATCGCCACCGCCGCCGCCGAAAACAAGAACTTCCTGTTCCTCGCCACGCCGGGCTTTGGCACCCAGCATTTCACGTTTGATCCTCCGATTCGCCTCCGCACCGGCGACCGCATCTTCTTCGTGCCCAACAACTCCAACGGCATCACCTCCGAGTGGGACCTGACCCTGCACGGCCGCGTCCCGCCCGCCAAGTCCGACGGCGTCGTCATCCAGTAGCGCGATCCCACTCCCCCCTCGCTTGCGGGTAAAGCAGGAACATAGTACCCCCTCGGACCGGTTTCGTCCTTGAGGGCGGGTTGTGCTCGTTGTTCGAGGAGGTGGTCGAGGTCGAGGGCCGGCAGGAGCCAGACTTCGGGTCCGGCGGCGGGCTGTTCTTCGAGCAGGATTTGGTCGGGGGTGCGGCGGCCCTTGTAGCCGTTCTTGCGGGTGGTGTTCCACCACAGTTGCCAGGCGCTGGCCTTGTCGAAGAAGTGAGGGCGCGAGGCGAAGCCTTCGAGGTCGAGGAATTCGGCCTCGATGCGTTCGTGCAGGGTTTCGACGTCGGCCTGGTGGTTCTTCATGCCGGGTGGGATGAAGCGGTGTGTCAGGCCGAAGAGGTCGCGCACGACGTGGCTGAAGCCGCGATCGTTCTTGGTGGCGCGTTCGAGGCCGCTGTATTCGGAGCCGTTGTCGGTCTGGACGAGGACGGGGCGCTGGCGGCACCGGCGCAGGTGGGCCAGGACGGCGGCGATGAAGCAGCAGGCGTGGGCTTGGGAGAGTTCGCTGGCGAAGCCGAGGAAGGTGGCGCCGGTCTTGACGTCGCGGGCGGTGTACTGGAAGCGCGGCAGGTTGCCGTGGCGCAGCATCTGTTCGATGTAGTAGGGGATGTCGTTGAGGTACTTGGTGTCGATCTGGAGCTGCTCGAAGGCTTTCAGGCGTGCCTTGACGGCGCGCATGTCGCGCTTCTTCTGGTACTTCTTCTTGCGGGGCTGGGTGCGGCCGTTCTGGCGCAGGATGCGGGCAATGGCGCCTTCGCTGGCAGGCAGGTCGCAGAACTCCTTGAGGCGTCGGGCGCCCAAGCAAGGGGCCTTGTCGCGTTCGCGCAGGACGCGTTGCTCGATGTGCGGGGGCGTCTTGTGGGGGCAAGTCTTGGGGGCGCGCGAGCGGTCCATGAGCGAGGCACGGGAGTGGTTGTCTTCGCGCCATCGCCGGAGCCACTTGCGGACGATGCGAGGCTGGCAGCCGAAGGCCATGGCGGCGGGCTTGGCGCCGTGCTCGTCGGCGTAGCGGACCATCTTGAGGCGTTCGTCGAACTTCAACTCTTGATCCTTCGACAGGGCGATGCGGCAGTATGTGGCGGGCATCGGCAGGGTTCCTTGTTCGGGCGGGGGTTGTCTTTGGCGAGATCAACCTTGGCCGAACGCCTTCCGGTGCCTACTTGTTTTTCCCCTTCTCCCCCCGGCTGCGCTGCGGCCTGGCCGCGCCTGCCGGCGCGGCCAGCCCTCCGCTCCGCCGGGGGGAGAAGGCCGCGTCCACCCACCGCGCCAACGCCGGGCCTTGGGTTCCGCCCCAACAACGCAACCACCTGTCCTGCACACCACGGCCCCCAAACAAGGGGGCACCATGTACCTGAGCTTTACCTAGGCGAGAAGGCCACGGTCTTGACAACATCGTCATGCTCGAAAGTGCGGATCAACGCCCCGGTCGATGCGGTCCACAACCGGGCCATGCCAGCGGTGTATACCGCTTCATCCGGATCCCACAGTCCGCCGCCCGTCAGCACTCGATCGCCGTCGGGCGAAAAGGCCAAGGACTGCACAAGATCGTCCTGCTCGAAAGAGTGGATGAACGCCCCGGTCTTGGCATTCCACAGACGGACCGCGCCATCACTCGTCATCATCGTGGTGCCGTCAGGCGAGAGTGCCACAGACAACACAAAGCCGTCGTGCTCGATGCTATGGATCAACTCCCAGGTGAATGCGTTCCATAACCGGACATAGCCGAAGTATCGGTCGGCGTGCCACCCCCCGCTGCCCGTCAGGATTCGTGTGCCATTGGACGAATAGGCCACGGAGGTGGCCCAACGTTGGCTATTCAGCCACCGAATATGCGCCCCAGTCGAGGCGTTCCATACATCGGCGAAGCCGTAGCTACTGAGATCCTCAGCCATCCCACCCCCACCCGTCAGAATCCGCGTGCGGTCAGGCGAAAAGGCCACGGAAGACACGGGGTGATCATGCTCGAACGTGCGGATCAACGCCCCACTCGATGGATTCCACAGTTGGGCGCAGCCAAAGGGGTATCCGTGTTCACTCCATCCACCGCCACCCGTCAAGACTCTCGTGCCATCGGACGAGAAGATTGCGTCCTCTACGGCATGAGTGTGATCGCGGAAGATCCGCCAGCCGATCAAAGCCCCTGACGACGTTTCCCACAGAACCGACTTTGTTTGCGGCTCCGCTATGACCCCCAGCACCCGTGATCCGTCGGGCGAGAACGCTACGGACTTGAAAGTGCCCGGGCTCTCGAACGTGCGGATCGACGCCCCCGTAGAGGCGTTCCACAGCCGGACGCCCCCATCGACAGTTGACAGTATCTGCGCGCCGTCGGGCGAAAAGGCGACTGAAGTGACACGATACCAGCCGTGGTCGAAGGTCCGAATCAACTCCCCGGTCGCGGAATCCCATAACTGGGCGGAGCTATTGACCGCAGGCCACCGACCGCCGCCGGTCAATACCCGTGTGCCATCGGGCGAAAAGGCCACGGAAGTGACTTGGTCGGTGTGCTCGAAAGTCCGGATCAACGCCCCGGTCGCGGCGTTCCACAACCGGGCGGACCCTTCGCCGTACCCTGTCAGCACCTGCGTGCCGTCGGGCGAAAAGGCCACGGAGGTCACCCCGTCGTCGTGCTCGATGGTCCGGATCAGCGCGCCGGTCGAGGCGCTCCACAGCCGGGCGATCCCATCGTCGCACCCTGTCAGCACCATCGTGCCATCCGGCGAAAAGGCCACGGATTCCACGAGCCCGTCGTGCTCGAGGGTGTGGATCAACTCCCCAGTCGAGGCATTCCACAACCGGACTGGGCCATCAACCGTCAGCACTCGCGATCCGTCAGGCGAGACCACCATGGGGCATCCCCGGCAATCCCAGTCGTCCGGCCACTGGATCGGGACGCCTTCGGTCGGGTTGGCGCCGTCGGCATCCCAGCGAAACAACCCTCTCCGGCCGAGCGAAACGAGCGATCCGTCCGGTGCATAGGCGGCGGTCCAGAACCGGCCCAAGCCGAACTCCATAAGCGGTTCCATGCCTCCCGACACTGCACCCACGCCCGCCAATGCCGCCCCAACGGCGGGTCTCGCCACGCCGCGGGGCTCCGACGGCGCCCCATCGCCGAAGGCGAGTCGCGCGCGCCGCCCTGCAGACGCGGCCCCACCAGCCTCGGAGGTCCAGAGGCTCATCGATGGCACCTCTCGTGCAGGCCCCCCGGACCCAATGGTCTCCCCCAATCCCTCACTTGCCGGGCCCTGTCCCGAAGCCGGATACCCAAAGGCAAGCAGGGCAATCAGCAGAACCCAAGCCGCCCCCCACCAATTCATTGCCCGATTCATGGTGGATATCCCCCTCCCCATGCGGTTGGCACCCAGTCGAGAATCGGGAACCAGCAGTCTTGTTGCCATGAGCTCCCGACGACCAATGGAATTTGTACGTCGCAGTCAGCTGATCGTCAACCCTGCGTGGGCCCACGCTTCCGAAGTGAGCCAAGCAAACTCGTCCCACCACTTCGTGCTTCGGGCGACGGGCGTCCGAAACGGCAAGTCTCTCCGGGCGGTTCAGGAGCACACAAGAACGCGATCATGTCGCGGGAGGCATTGAGCGCCTGCCCCCCTGCCAACCTACTCAATGTTGGCGATCTGTTCCTTCAGGGACTCGCACTCCTTCTTGAGTTCGAGCACCTGGCGGGCGATGTCGAGGTCGCGGCATTTCGAGCCGGTGGTGTTGATTTCGCGCAGGATTTCCTGCGAGAGGAAATCGAGTTGGCGGCCGAGCGCCTCGCCGTCCTTCTCGATCAGGTCGCCCAGCGCCTCGAGGTGCGCGCCCAGGCGCTGGCATTCCTCGGCGATGTCGGCCTTGTCGGCGAAGATCGTCACTTCCTGTTCGAGCCGGCCGGGGTCCAGCGAGGCGGCCTTCGGCCCGAGCAGTTCTTCGATGCGCTGGTGCAGGCGCTCGCGATACTTGGCGACCACATCGTCGCGCGTGGCGGCCACGGCCGCGGCGCATTCGGCCATGCGGGCTTGATGCGCGCGACAAGCCGCGCGGATGCCTTCGCCCTCGCGTGCGCGGTCGGCAAGCAGGTTGGCGGCGGCTTCGCCGATCAACTCCAGCACTGCCGCGTCCAACTCCTCGGTCGAGGCCGGATCGGTTTCATTCAGCAGCACGCCGGGCAAGGTCAGCAACGACTCGGCCCGCACGCCGCCGTCGCTCGCAAGCCCCGCCGCTCCCAGTTGATCCACCAACGACCGCAACACCGCCACGTTCACGCGCACCGATGGGACGAACGCCTCGGAGGGTTCGAAGCGAACCTGAACGTCCACCTTGCCGCGGCGCAGTCGCTCGCGCAGCAGTCCCCGCGCGGCGCTCTCCAGATGGATGAACGTCGTGCCCAGCCGGAATCCCAGCTCGAGGAATCGGTTGTTCACCGCGCGCATCTCGACCTGCAAGCGCCCGAAGCGCGTATCGCGCGTCGCCGAACCATAGCCGGTCATGCTGTACATGAAGGGACTCCCGCCGTCCGAGGATGGCGCCAGCATGCGCCGGCGCCGGGCGGGCATCCAGCCTTTTCCGCAAGTCGATTGCGTCAGCGGGTCGTCGGTGCCTGGGCGATGCGGCGTTCCCCGCCCCATGCTGCCGGGCTGGGCGCGCTCGCCTGGTCGCGCACCGGTGGCATGGCCGCGCGCAGGCAGCGCAGCAGGCGGTTGCGGATCGGATCGAAGCGCTCGGGGTGGTTGTCCGGGTGATGCGCGTTGGCCAGTAGAATCACAAAGACCTGGCGCTGCGGATGAATCCACACGGCGCTGCCCGTCCACGGGCATTCCCATCCAAAGCTCCCCTCGCCCAGCCCACCGAGCGCCCAACCCAGACCCTGGTCTCCCCCGCCCGGCAGGTCCGCCTGCGGGCGCGTGCTCATCTGCATCGTCTCCGAACTCGCATGATCGTCGAGGCCGACCGTCCAGCCGAGAATCATCGTGCGGGCGAAGGTGTCCAGATCGTCGGCGCTGCTGACGAGTCCGCCATTGCCGGCCGACGCGCCGAGGATGAACGCCGTCGGGTCGCTCGCTTCGCCCCACGCCATCCGCCCGTGCCATTCCGAGTAGTGACCCGGCGCGCAGCCGGATCGCAACTGGTCCGGCAGGCGACCGGTCGTGTTCGCCATCGCCAGCGGCTTGAAGTAGTGCTCCGCGGCGAACTCCTGCACGGGAATGCCGTAGCGCCCTTCGAGCACCAGGCCGAGCAGCAGAAAGTTCAGCTCGCTGCGGCGAACCTGCGTGCCGCCGGGGAACTCCAGCGGCAACTCGGCCAGCCATCGCAGCAGGGCATCGCGCGTGCGCACGTCGTGCGGCAGTTCCTTGCGCGAGGGCAAACCGCTCGAATGGCGCAGCAGATCGCCC
The DNA here is from genome assembly GCA_019634695.1 of Candidatus Sumerlaeia bacterium. Classification (GTDB taxonomy): domain Bacteria; phylum Sumerlaeota; class Sumerlaeia; order SLMS01; family JAHLLQ01; genus JAHCAW01. Next base: position 21,056 of record JAHCAW010000019.1, on the reverse strand, counting down.
ACTGTGAGCGTCGCCTTGTTCGATTGCGCCAGTTCAGGCACGTGCTGCCCGACGGTGTCGGCCATCGCGAGGTCGCCGCGCTCGAGCGCGCGCAGCGCCAGCGGCGTCGTCGTCAGAATGCCGGTCAGGCTGCCGATCTCGTAGAACGTCGACCAGTCGGTGTTGTGCTTCTCGGGATCGGTCATCATGTACCCGATTCCGATCGGCACGTTGTCGCCGACGAACGAATCCATGTGCAGCAGCACGCCGCCCGTCCTGCCCTCCCGCACAGCCCGCGCCACATCCAGCACCCCGGAAGCATAGGGCACCGGCAGAAGATTCGCCCCCATCAGGCGGTCGGTGTTGATGCCCAGGCGTACGAGGTCCACGTGCGCGTCGAGTTGCTCGTGGAATTCGTCGGGCAGGCGTTCGCTGCCGCCAACCTGGTATCCCTGCGGGAAAGCCACCGCCGCGTGCAGCACGAGCGCCAGCGCGAGCAGCCACGGCGCCCGGAGAACGAACTCGCCCCGGCGGGGTTGGGTGACTGGTTGCAGGCGGATGCGGGTGGTCATACGGGCTCGATCACTTCGGTGACGGCGACGGTTCGGCCGCCTTCGACTTCCACCAGCAGGGCACCGCTCGGGTCGATGTCGCGGGCGATGCCGGCCACTGTTTGCTGGCGGCCGTTGCGACAGGCGACCGACGTCCCGAACGTCAGGCACCGCCGCCGATAGGTGTGCAAGATCCAGTCCGCGTCGGGGGGGTGCTCGATCGAGGCGAGCACGGCATTGAGCAACGACAGCGAAGCCGCCATTCGACCGGGGAATTCGCTCTTCAGCTCCAGCGCCAGCGACGTCGCCTGCGGCTCATGCGCGGCCCGCTCCGGCAGGTCCACGAGCGACTGCGTCAGATTGACGCCCAACCCGGTCACCAGCGCCTCGCCCGCTGTCTCGCACAGGATCCCGGCCACCTTCTGTCCGCGCACCAGCACGTCGTTCGGCCACTTGACCGCCACGTCGGCGACGCCCAGGGACTCCAGCCCCTCGGTGAGCCAACAGGCGTACGCCAACGGCATCAGCGTCCGCGTGTAGCGCACCAGCGCCAGCGGGAACATCACGGTCACCAGCAGCGACGTTCCCGCAGGGGCCTGCCACGCGCGGCCATGCCGCCCCCGGCCGGCGCTCTGGAAGTCCGTCAGCAGCACCCGCGGCCACGCGTCGCCCCCCATCGTCAGGGTGATGCGCCGCGCCTCCGCATTCGTCGAATCCACCTCGCCGAACGCGCGCACGTCCCACGACGGAAACAGGTTGAAGACCGACTGCGCCACCAGACGTAGCTCCTCCCCGGGGGGCGAAACGTCATCGAGAGTCAGGCGTGGGGGAGGCATAGGCAGAGGCAGAAGGCGGAATCGTCCGGATGCGGCAAGCCATCAGTCAGCCGGCGGCGCTGCGCAACAGGGGAGTTGGCCCCGATCCCCGTCCGGCAAGCCTTTCCCCCATCAAGTCCATCCCGTCCGTAGGGTGCTTCCCCAAATCAAGAGGCCCGGCGTTGTCCCTGATTCGACAACGCCGGGCCCCCTGTGTCCGCCTCTGCCAACCGCCATCCGTCAGCGGCTGCGGTTGATCACCGAAAGCCAGTAGAGCAGTTGCAGCAGGGCCACCACCGTGGCGGCCACGTAGGTCAGCGCCGCGGCGTTCAGCACCGCGTTGACGCCCGCGCGCTCCTGCGGACCCGAGATCAGGCCCAACTGCGGAAGCAGCGTCTTCGCCCGGTTCGACGCGTCGAACTCCACCGGCAGGTTCACCACCTGGAAGAACACCACCGTACCGAAGAAGATCACGCCGGCCATCGCCAGCGGATAACCCAGCGCCATCTGCGCGCCCATCATGAACAGGCCGGCGATGATCAGGATGAAGGAGAAGTTGGACCCAAAGCCCGCCAGCGGCACGGCCGCGTTGCGCACGACCAACGGTGCGTAGCGGCGCGCGTGCTGGATCGCGTGGCCGGCCTCGTGGCAGGCCACGCCCAGCGCCGCCACGCTGCGACCGTCGTGCACGTCCGGCGAAAGCCGGATCACCTTCTTCGACGGATCGTAGTGGTCCGACAGGAACCCGCTGACGCGCTCGATCTGGACTCCGTCCAGCCCGGCCGACCGCAACATCTCCCGGGCCGCCTGCGCACCCGTCAAGCCCGACGACGCCGGCACCCGGCTGTAGCGCGAGAAGGCTCCCTTGACCAGCAACTGCGCGATCCCGCCCACCACAAGGGCGAAAATCATGATAGCCATGTAAAGCGGATCAAAGATCACGTGTCATTCCTCCGGGGGGCCGTTTCCCGGCCCGCCGTCTCCGTAATAGAAAAACCCGTGCCGGAACAAGCCATTCCGGACCAAAATCGACCGACGCGCGCCGAGCCTCGCCGGCCCGCAAGTCGGCCCCGGCCAAGTCCTTGCGCCTCAGGTGGCCAGAATGATTCGCGACGCCTGCTTGGAGGTGAACGCCACGCTCGCAAACGACACCATGCACGTGCGGTCCTCGCTGTTGGCCTGGTCATACGCCAGCACCTTGCCCGTGCACTGGCCCTCAAGGGCCGAAAGGACACAGCTGATCGCTCCGATCGAGCAGACCTTGCGCGCGTTCAGCGTCGGCCGGAACGAGTCGAAGAACCCCGCCGGGTCCACCGCCTCGATGGTCTTCAGCATCGTCTCGTCCTGCCGGCGGATGTCGGTCTCCACCTCCGGCGTGTTCGCCCGGTCGTCCCCGAACTCCGGCCCGCAGTGCGAGAAGTCCACGCCGCCGATGACGACGACGTCCTCGCCGTGGCGCTCCAGCACCGTCCGCAGCGCGCGGACGAACGCGGCCACCTCTTCATCCTCCGTCGGCTGACAGGGCGGATCGACCATCAGGAACTCGTCGAACGACCCGACCAGAATCGGCACGATGCGGAATGGGCGGTCCTTAAGGACGTGCTTGAGGTAGACGGCCTGCAACTCGACGGTGTGCTCGACGCCGTGCAGGTATTCGTCGCGCCACAACTCGCCGCCGAACTCCGTCTCCAGCTCGGCCAGCATCTCGGTGTTCACCTCGACGTTGCCGAAGGGGGTCTCGAAGGGCTTGTCGGTCGCGATGAACGGATGCGTCGAGGGCTGGTGCAGCGTGCCGAGGATGATGAACGTGCGGGCGCGGGAGTGCTCCGCGATGGCCTTGTAAGCCCACGAGTAGACCGGTCCGCCGCGGAAGTAATCGATATGGGGGGAGAGGACGCCGCGCAGGCCGGTGGCCGGCAGGTCCAGCCGCGGCGGCGGCCCGTTGAGCGCCGTCGAGTGGCGGCGCATCTCGTTGCCCAGCTCCTTAATGAGCAGCAAGCGGTCGTCGGAGTTGAAGACGACGGAGGGCCGGCTCGGCAGCTCGCGGAACTTTGCGCGCCGCTGCTCCCACAACTGGAGGAACCCCTCCGACATCAGCAGCCCCGCGCGGTCCAGCTCCGCTACCAGATGCCGAATCTTGTCGGTCGTGACAATGAAGCCGGTCTTCTCGCGCGCCACGCGGGCAATCTCGTCCACGTGCGTCTGGCCGTCGGCCATTTGCAGGACAAGCAGCGTGAGCCCGTCGGGCGGCAACGCGGCAAGCCCCTCGAGCACGCCGAGCGGGTCGCGCACGAGCAGCAATCGCCGCCCCTCGTGCACCACCGGGATGATTTCCAGCGGCCGCAGCGCCGGCGTATCGAGGGGGATCGGTTCGAACAGACTCACGCGGTGGGGCCTCCGGAATGGACGGACGTGTCCCGGAAGGCAACTCCGGGCGGCGGCAACGACTCTCGCGAGGCCGTGGCATGCCGCGCAACCGGACTTTTCCCGCCCGCGAACCGTGCGGCGCCCGCCCCAGCCCGGGCCCGGGCGTCAGCGGCCCTCTTCGAACAAGACCCAGCTCCGCACGGAGGCGCTCAGGTCCAGCTCGACCAGCGTCAGGATGCTGCTGTCGCCGAGGATGAAATACTGTCGGTCCTTCCAGTGAACCAGCAGCGAGGAATCCCCCGGCGCCAGCACCCGGCACCTGCGCACCCCCGATGCGTCGAACGCCACGAAGTACCGCTGGTTGTCATCGGGATCGTCGAAGCAAACCCAGTAGAACTCATGGGTGCTGTCGTAGTCCAGTTGGGTGTACGGTGAGAAGCCCCACTCCGATCCCGTGCCTTGCAGTGCGGTCAGCACGGTTTCCTCGGCCATGTCGTCCTGCCCCGCGACGATGCGCGCCACCTCGAGAGTTGGAGCGGAAGGCTCGCAGGGGTTTCCCACGCGCCCGGCAAGCGCCACAAGCTGGGCGCCGGGCCCGCTGGCGACGCCCCAGACCTCGCGATGGTAGCTCAGGAAGCTCGACGTGCCGTACGAAAAGTCGGACCCGCCCCAGCCGGTTGCGTGGAAACTGGCGTCAGGACAGAAGTCCGCCCAGCCCGTGTGGATCGTGGTGCTGGAGACGAGTCCCAAGTCCGAACTGACGCACCAGTAAGGCGACCCCGAGAGCCAGCCGGCTACAACCTCGAAACTCTCCAAGTCCGGGTTGAAGCGACTGTGCGCCGTCGAACTGGAGCGAAGTCGCAGGAGCAGGTTGCCCGAAGCATCGAAACTCCCCTCCTCGACGATCTCGCCATCGGGCACGTCGTAGGTGGCCAGAACGGTCGGAGTAATCGTCACCTCGGCCGACGCACTCAGTGCAACCAGACCAACCAGGAATGTTCCCAGGATACGACGCATCTGCTACCCCCACGAATCCGAGTCTCCTCTCAATCATGCGGCGCAGTCGCCGAGTCGCAAGGCGAAAACACCGACTCGAAAGTGCGACGGGCCGAATCGGTCGCAACGCGGCCTACATGTGCCTGCCTTGAGCGGGCGCATTCTCTGACTGCTCTGCTCAGTGGCTCGTGCCGGGCTCACTTCAAGCCTCAGCGCCAAGAACCGCATGATACGATTTCGGAGAATCGCCGACAGCACTCAGAGAGCCCATGGCGTTTCGGAAAACCGATGCCAGTTGTCCTGCAACATGTCGCGTGGCGAGGCTGTTAACTGTGGCTTGGGCGTCTCGCCCAAGTCCAGCCACTCCACGCGCATGGTTGGGATTCTTGAGCTTGAATTGGTCTGCTCGAATGCCTGCTCAGCCGCCGCCTTGGGCTTGGGGCCTCCTTCTCTTGGCGAGATCCCCCGAACTTGGGCGAGACCCGCCTTCGCTGTTCAGCTTCGGCGCGCCAAGCGCCCAAGCCACAGTCAACGGATCGGCCCTTGCTGTCAATTTCCCGAAGTCGTATGAGATCATCCATGGGCTGCCGTTTCGTCTTGACCCGCCGGGGGGGGCTCCCCCCCTGTCGTAAAGCCTTTTTGGCTGACGCCCACGCAGCCCCACGAAGGCAGGGACCTCCATGGACGAGACGACCCGCTCCAGCCCCGAAGCCGACCCCCTCGACAAGGTGGTGCGCATCGGCCAGTTGATGGACCTCTATGGCGGGCTGCTGACCGAACGGCAGCGCACCTTCGTCCAGTTGCACTTCGAGGAGGACCTGTCTTTCGGCGAGGTGGGGCGGATGTATCAGGTTTCGCGGCAGGCGGTGCATGACGCAGTCAAGCACGCGGAGCGGTCGCTGGAAGACTACGAGACGAAGCTGGGGCTGCTGCGGCGGGGCGTCGTGCGGGGGGCGGAGACGGAGTCGGGGCGCGGGCCGGCCGGACGCGCGGCCGACGAGGCGGTCGGTCAGGCGACTCCCCCGCCGGCGCCGGAGGTGACGGCGGCGGCCCGGACGGCGGTCGAGCGTCTGCGCGTCATGCAGGATCGGCTGCACCGCAGCGGCGGCATCATCTACAACGCCGAGGGGCTGGTGCGCGAGTTGGGCGAGGTGGCAACGAATCTGGCGGAGGCGCTGCCTCCCGAGTAAGGGACCCCCGCGGGCGCCACGGCGGCCGACGATACCGGGCACGACGATATGTTCCAATCGCTGGGCGACAAGTTCGAGAGCGTCTTCCGCAAGCTGCGGGGTCAGAAGACCCTGACGGAGGACAACATCCAGGAGGCGATGCGCGAGGTGCGCATGGCGCTGCTGGAGGCCGACGTCAACTACCTGATCGTGAAGGACTTCGTCGCGGCGGTGCGCGAGCGGGCGGTCGGGCAGGAGATCGTCAAGGGAGTCAACCCGGCGCAGCAGTTGTTCTACATCGTGCACCAGGAACTGGTGCGGATGATCGGGGGCGAGTCGGAGGCGGACCGGCCGTTCGCGGTCGAGCCGGGCAAGACTTCGATCATCATGATGCTGGGCTTGCAGGGCGCGGGCAAGACGACGTTCTGCGGCAAGCTGGCGCGCTGGCTGGAGAAGACGGGCTGCAAGCCGATGCTGGTGGCTTGCGACATCTACCGGCCGGCGGCCATCGAGCAGCTCAAGCAGGTCGGCGCCGGGCTGGCGGTGCCGGTTTTCGAGATGGGCACGGAGACCGAGCCGGCGACGATCGTCGAGCGGGCCCGCGAGCAGGCGCGCAAGAGCGGCCGCGACGTCCTGATCGTGGACACGGCGGGCCGGCTGCACATCGACGAAGTGAAGATGGACGAGTTGCGGGCGATCCGCGACCGCCTGCATCCGGACTATACTTTCCTCGTCGCCGACGCGATGACCGGCCAGGACGCGGTGAACTCCGCCCGGACGTTCAACGACCAGGTCGGCATCGACGGCGTCTGCCTGACGAAGCTGGACGGCGACGCGCGCGGCGGCGCGGCGCTGTCGATCAAGGCGGTGACGGGCAAGCCGGTCGTCTTCGCCGGCGTGGGCGAGAAGCCCGACGATCTGGAGAAGTTCCACGCCGACCGCGTGGCCCAGCGCATTCTGGGCATGGGCGACGTGACCTCGCTGGTCGAGAAGGCGCAGGAGGCGATCGACGAGACCGAGGCCGCCAGCCTGCGCGACAAGCTTGGAACCGGGAAGTTTAACTACAACGACTTCATCAAGCAGATGAAGACGATCAACCGGATGGGCTCGCTCAAGGGCCTGTTGGGGATGATCCCGGGCGTGGGCAACATGCTGCGTGACGTGGACAACGACATGCTGAGCCGCGAGTTCGGTCGCGTGCAGGCGATGATTCTGTCCATGACGCGGCAGGAGCGCGAGAACCCGGAGTTGGTGCGCCAGGACGGGCGGCGGCGCGACCGCATCGCGCGCGGCTCGGGGCACACGCTCAAGCAGGTGAACGATCTGGTGCGCCAGTTCGAGCAGATGCGAGGCATGATGCAGCAGCTTGCCGGCGGGGGCCTCGGGGCGGCCTTCAAGGGAGGTGCCCCCGACGGCGAGGAGTCGATGGATCCGGCGGCGATGCCGGGCATGGGCGAGATGCCCGCGCCGGGCTCGCGCGAGTACAAGGAGTACCGCCGGCAGATGAAGCAGATGAAGCAGATGCGGCAGCTCGAGATGCAGGCGCGCCCCGCGACGCTGCCGCGCAATCAACGCAAGCGCCGGAACAAGAAGAGGCGCCAGTGAACCCCGGAACCCTTCAAGCTTCATGCAAGCTTGTTGAACCCAAATCCAAACCCCACAAGGAGTGAAGTCCCCATGGTGAAGATCCGCCTGACCCGAGTTGGCCGCAAGAAGGCCCCGTACTACCGCCTTGTCGTGGCCGATTCGCGGCGCGCGCGCGACGGCAAGTTCATCGAGATCATCGGCCGCTACCAGCCGTTGAACAAGGCCGAGGCCGAGCAGATCGTCTGCGACGAGGAGCGTGCGCTCTACTGGCTGAACAACGGCGCCCAGCCGACCGAAACGGTGCGCGCTCTGCTGCGCAAGCGTGGCATCATGCGTCGCTTCCACGAGGAGAAGCTGGCGGCGCGCAAGGCTCGCGAGGCGCAGAAGCCGAGCTGACGGGGAAGTTGTCCACAACTTCCCTGCAGCTTTTTTCTTGCGTGTGTGCCCGGGGTCCCTCCCTCATCCCCCCAGCCTGTCCCGTTCGTGTAGACGACGCCGGTGCCCGGGCCCGGCGCTTTCCCGCTCCAGGAGACGATAACGACATGTACGAGGAACCCAACCTCCAGACACTGGTGGAGTACATCGCCAAGGCTCTGGTCGACGAACCCGAGAAGGTCACGGTGACGGCGATCGAGAGCGACACGAGCATCATCGTCGAGTTGCGCGTGTGCCCCGAGGACGTCGGCAAGGTGATCGGCAAGAGTGGACAGACCGCCAAGGCGCTGCGCAAGATCCTGAGCGCCGCGGCCACCAAGCACCGCAAGAAGTCCTTGCTGCAAATCGTGGAGTGATCCCTTGACCGAATCGGGCCAGGATGCGGGGCAAGCCTGGGTGGTTGTCGCCCAGGTGATGCGCCCCCACGGCCTGCGGGGAACGTTGCGGCTCAAGCCGTTGACGCGCAGCGCCGAGGAGTTGGTCGACGCCCCCGTGGAATCCTATCACGTCCGTCTGGGTCGGCGCCTGCTGGGGCCGTACCGGGTGGACGAGATGTGGGTTTCCGGCGGGACGGTGCATGCCCGCTTCGAGGGCATCGACGACCGCACGGCGGCCGAGGCGTTGACGACCGGCGAACTCGTCGTGCCGTCCGATCAACTCTGGCCCGCGCCGCCGGATTCGTTCTACATCCACGACCTCGAGGGCCTCGAAGTCCGCGATGCGGATTCGGGCGCGCGGCTGGGCACGGTGCGGACGGCGCGCGAGGGCACGGCGCACGACTACCTCGTGCTCGATCTGGAAGCCGCTCCGGGGCAAGAGGTGCTCCTGCCGCTGTTGCCGCAGTTCGTGCCCGAATTGGACCCTGCGCGCCGGGTCGCGACGGTGCGCATCCCCGAGGGTCTGGTGGACTGATTTTCGAATGGTTATCGCGTTTCTGCTCAGCCTTCGTCCGAAGCAGTGGGTCAAGAACCTGCTGCTGCTGGCGGGGCTGGTGTTCGCGCGGCGCTGGAGCGATCCGGCCTCGCTGCTGCACGCGCTGGCGGGCTTCGCGGTCTTCTGCGCGCTGAGCGGAGTCGTCTACATCCACAACGACATTTCGGACCTGGCACAGGACCGCGAGCACCCGCGCAAGCGCCTGCGCCCGATTGCGTCGGGCCGCATCTCGCCACGCGCAGCGGGCGTGGGGGCGGTGGCGCTCGCGGTGATCTCGCTCGGCGCCAGTCTGCTCTGGCTGCCGATGCCCTTCTTCTGGCTCGCGCTGGCCTACCTTGTCCTGACGGCGACCTACTCGTGGCATCTCAAGCATGTGCCGGTGCTGGACATTCTGATTCTGGCAGTCGGCTTTGTGCTGCGGGCGCTGGCGGGCATCGAGGTGATCCGCTTCGATCCGGCCAGTCCGGTCGAGGTGACCTCGTACTTCCTGCTGACGACGTTGTTCCTGGCTCTGTTCCTTGCGACGGCCAAGCGCCGCGCCGAACTGCTGACGCTCGGCGACGAGGCGGCCTCGCATCGCCGGGTGCTGGGCGAGTACTCGCCGGCGTATCTGGACCTCGTGCTGGCGGTGGTGACGGCTGGAACGCTTTTCAGCTATGCGCTGTGGGCCACGCAGGGGCAGTTCGCCCGCGTGGCCGAATCGGGTGCCACGACGGACAGCCCGTACTTGCTGGTCTTGACGATGCCGTTCGTGGTGTATGGAATGTTCCGGTACCTGTGGTTGGCCTGCCAGCAACAGGAGGGCGGGGCGCCGGAGTTGGTGCTGTTGCAGGATAAACCGCTGCTTGCGACGGTGTTCCTGTGGATCGTAACCGTGGTTGCGGTCCTGGCGCACCTGACCTAGCGTTACAGGGAATTGTCTGGCGTCGGCTCGGGGGGTCGCCTGCCGGCGCGGCCGAAAGAGGGCCACTTGAATGTCTGAGAAACTTCGTGTTGGCGTGGTGGGAGTCGGTCATCTGGGGCAGCACCACGCCCGCAATTACGCCCAGAGCGAGAACGCCGAGTTGATCTACGTCTGCGATGCCGACGGGCATCAGGGGCGCAAGATCGCGAAGGCGTGGGGGGCGAAGGCGACGAAGAAGTACACGGACCTGATCGGCAAGGTGGATGCGGTGAGCATCGCCACGCCGACGGTGACGCACTTCGAGATCGCCGAGGCGTTCCTCGAGAACGGGATTCACTGCCTGGTTGAGAAGCCGATCACGACGTCGGTGCAGGACGCGGCGCGGCTGTCGGCGGTGGCGTCCCGCAACGGGCTCGTGTTGCAGGTCGGACACATCGAGCACTTCAACGTCGGCGTGCAGCGCTTCAAGGAGTTCCTGACCACGCCGCTGTTCATCGAGTGCCACCGGCTGGGGCCGTTCGATCCGCGCGTGAAGGACATCGGCGTCGTGATGGACCTGATGATCCACGACATCGACATCATCCTGCGAATCGTGAACTCGCCGATCGACCGCATCGAGGCGACGGGCGTCCCGATCCTGACGGACAAGGAAGACATCGCCAACGCCCGCATCCGCTTCCAGAGCGGCTGCATCGCCAACGTGACCTGCTCGCGCGTGACGCCCAAGCCGATGCGCAAGCTGCGCGTCTTCCAGGACAACGCCTACATCTCGCTCGACTACCAGAAGCAGACGATGGAGATCCACGAGCGCTTCAAGAAGCGCATCGTGCGGCCGGGCGAGCTGCCCTGCTTCATCCAGACGAAGAAGATCCGCGTGCAGCGCAAGGAGCCGCTCAAGCTCGAACTCGAGCACTTCCTCGAGTGCATCCGCGCCGGGCGCACGCCGCAGACCACCGGCGAGCAGGCCACCGCCGCGCTCGACGTCGTCATCCGCATCACCGAGATGATCCGCGAGCAGCGCGTGCCGATGTTCAACAACGAGAAGCTGGTGGACCTGACCCAGCGCCTGCGCGAGTCGAGCCTGGCGCCGGAGTAGCGCCCCGCGCACGAACGCCCGCACGTCGCGATCCCCCCGACCCGGACCCTGTCCCTTGGCCCCGCCGGAATCCCAGGACCGCCCCGTCAAGCTGTTCGCCATCGCGGGCGAAAACTCCGGCGATATCCATGCCGGCAACCTCTTCAAGGCCCTGTTCCGCCAGGACCCCGACATCCGGGCCTACGGCCTGGGCGGGCCGCGCATGGCGGAGGCCGGCGTCAAACTGAAGGCCAACATCGTCGAGGACCTCGCCATCATCGGCTTCGTCGGCGTCATCACCAACTTCCCCGAAATCCGGCGCCTGTTCTACAACACGATCCACTTCCTCGAGAAGTTCCGCCCCGACGTGCTCGTGCTGATCGACTACCCGGGGTTCAACATCCGCATCGCGCAGAAGGCCCGCAAGATGGGCATCCCGGTGGTGTGGTACATCAGTCCCCAGATCTGGGCCTGGCACCGCAGCCGCCTCTACACGCTGGCCCGCGTCGTCGACCGCATGATCGTCATCTTCCCCTTTGAGGTGAACCTCTACAAGGAGGAGGGGGTGGACGTCGTGCACGTCGGGCATCCGCTGTTCGACGTCATCAAGGTGGACCTGACGCGCGAGCAGGTGTGCGCCGAGTTCGGCCTCGATCCCAATCGGCCGCTGATCGGCCTGGTGCCGGGCAGTCGCCGGAAGGAAGTCACCCAGTTCCTGCCGATCATGCTCGAGGGCGCCAAGCGCTACCGCGAGATCGACCCTTCCGCCCAGTTCGTCATCGTGCAGGCTTCGACGATCGGCGACGACATGATCCGCGAATCGATCGACAAGGCCGCCCTGGACTTCACGCCCGTCGTCGCCCCGCGCCTGCGCTACAGCATCCGCAGCAGTTGCGACTTCTCGTGGGTGAAGTCGGGCACCTCGACGCTCGAGGCGGCCATCCTCGGCACGCCCATGCTGATCGTCTATCGCGTCAACTCGGTGACGTGGCTGATCGGCAAGCAGGTCTTCACGATCGGCCACATCGGTCTGCCCAATATCGTGGCGGGCGACCGCATCGTGCCCGAATTGCTCCAGGACGAATTCACCCCCCGCAATCTGGCGGAGAAGACGCACCACTACCTGTCCAACCGCGAGGAGTACGCCCGCATGGTGGCGGACTTGCAGGAAGTCAAGGAACGCCTCGGCGGCGAGGGAGCCTCCGACCGCGCCGCGCAGGCGATCCTTGAAGTTGTCGCCCGCAATCGCACCAATGGACAGCAAGCGCCTGCCGACACGTTGCCCGATTCGGCCGACGATCTCTTCTCCCCCGCGAATCGGAAAAGCCCCAAATGACCCCAAATCGCCTGCCCATCGTCGCCATCGTCGGCCGACCCAACGTCGGAAAGTCGACGCTCTTCAACCGCCTGCTCGGCCAGCGCAAGGCGCTCGTCCACGACCGCCCCGGCATGACGCGCGACCGCCACTATGGCAGGGCACGCTACATCGACCGCTCGTTCATCCTGATCGACACCGGCGGCTATGAGGACTCGACCGAATCCCCCCTCCTCAACCTCATGCGCGAGCAAAGCCTCATCGCCATCGAAGAGGCCGACCGCGTGATCTTCCTGACCGAGGAGAGCATCCCCAACGATCCGATCGATGCCGAGATCGTCCAGCGCCTGCGCATGTCGGGGAAGCCCTTCTTCCTCGCCGTCAACAAGGCCGACAACTATGCCAAGGAAACGCAGGCCTGGGCGGACTTCTCGGTGCACGGTCTGGACCAGGTGTTCCCCGTGTCCGCCCTGCACGGCCGCGGCATTCTGGACCTGCTCGACGCGGTGACCGAGGGATTCGAGGAGACCCCGGAAGACGAGGCGCCCCGTCGCGGCGGACCGATCCGCGTCGCAATCGTCGGTCGCCAGAACGTCGGAAAGTCCACACTGACCAATCGCCTGCTCGGCCAGAACCGTGTGATCGCCTCCGACGTGCCCGGTACGACGCGCGACTCGATCGACACCGACATCGAGGTGGACGGCGAGCAATTCACGCTGATCGACACGGCGGGCATCCGGCGCCGTGGCAAGATCGAACGCGGCGCCGAGAAGCTGTCGGTGCACTCGTCGTTCGCCGCCATCGAGCGCGCCGACGTGGCCCTGCTGCTCGTGGACATTTCCGAGGGCATCACGGCGCAGGACACGCACATCGCGGGATATGCAGTCGAAGCCGGCAAGGCCCTCGTGCTGGTGCTCAACAAGTGGGACAAGATTCCCGACCGCGAGAAGTACGGCACCTACATCAAGCAGGTGCGGGAGGACTTCAAGGCGTTCCGCTTTGCGCCGATCGTGACGATCTCGGCCCGCACGGGCCAGCGCGCGCACAAGCTCTGGGACCTGATCCGGCACAGCGCCAGCCAGCACCGGCGCGAGTTCCAGACCGCCGAGCTCAATCGCGTCCTCAAGATGGCGACCTCCTACCTGTCGCCACCGGTCACCGGCGCCCGCCAGTTCCGCATCAAGTACGTCACGCAGACCGGCTACTGCCCGCCGTCTCTCACGTTCTTCGTCAACGACCCGGAACTGGTGCACTTCAGCTACGAGCGCTACCTGCAGAACCAGTTCCGCAAGCAACTCGGCCTCGATGCCACGCCGCTGCGCTTCCGCTATCGGGCCAAGTCGGGCGACCGCGAGGGATTCATCGACGACCGCCCCGGCCGCAAGCATGCTCCCGTTCCGCCACCCGAAGAGGACTTCGACGCCGAATTCGAGGCCGATGTCTTCGACGAAGCGTGACACGCGTCCAACCCCCGCATTGGAAGCTTCCGCATCATGACGTCTGAACTCGCCGGACTCGAGCCCGCCATCCTCTGGCAGCACTTCGCCGCGCTGTCGGCCATTCCCCGTCCGTCATTCCACGAGGCCGGCGTGCGTGAGCATCTGCTCGCGACGGCCCGCGCGCGGAACTGGGAAGCCGCGACGGACGGCGCGGGCAACGTGGTGCTGCGCGTGCCCGCCACAGCGGGGCGCGAGGGCGCACCCATCGTCGTCCTGCAAGCCCACATGGACATGGTGCCGATCAAGGCGCCGGGCTCGCCGCACAACTTCGAGACCGACCCGATTCGCCTGCGCGTGGCCGAGCACGCCGGCGAGCCGATCGTGACCGCACACGACACGACGCTGGGAGCCGACAACGGCCTGGGGTTGGTGGCCGCGCTCGCGGTTGCGACGGACGACTCGGTTGCCCATGGGCCGCTGGAAATCTTCTGCACGGTCAACGAAGAGTCGGGCATGACCGGCGCGCACGGAATGGACGGGACTCTGCTGCGCGGGCGCCTGCTGCTGAATCTCGACAGCGAGGAGGATGACGCCCTCTACGTGGGCTGCGTGGGCGGCGCGTCGGGGTTGTTGACGTGGGAGGGCGAGACTGCACCCGCGGCGGGCAATGAGCGGACCGCCGAGGTTCGCGTGCTCGGCCTGCGCGGCGGCCACTCGGGTCTGGAGATTCACCAACCGCGCGGCAACGCGATCCAATTGCTGGCAAAGCTGCTCGCGCGGATTCCCGCGGGGTTGCTGCGCGTGTGCGAGATCACCGGCGGCAGTCGCATCAACGCCATTCCGAGCGAGGCGCGCGCCGTGCTGGTCGCGAGTCCCGAAGTACTCGATCTCCTGCGCCGCCATGCGACGACGCTGGTGGACGAGGCGCGGGTGTCGCTGGGGCCACACGCGAGCGGCCTGCGCGTCACCGTCGAGCCGGTCGACATTACAGCCGCCCGTGCCTTGGACGGCGAGACCAGTCACGCGATCGCGACAGGGCTGGCCGGCTTGCCGCACGGGGTGCTGGCCCGCGACGAGCAGGACCCGTCCGTGCTGGTGACGTCGTGCAATCTGGCGCTGCTGCGGACAACCGCCGACGGCGACCGGTGCCGCGTCGAGACCGAGCTTTCCGTGCGCAGCCTCCAGCGCGCCGCGCTCGATGGGGTGCTCGGGCACCTCGAGCGTCAAGCTGGCCTGTGCAGCGCCCGGTTCAAGGGATGGCATCGCTACCCGGGCTGGGAGCCCCGTCGCGACTCGGCGCTGCTGGCAACGGCCGGCCGGGTCTACGAGTCGCTGTTTGGCGCCCCCCCACGCATCGCCGTAATCCACGGGGGCCTGGAGTGCGGCATCATCGGCAGCAAGGTGCCGGGGATCGAGATGGTTTCCTTCGGCCCACGCATCGAGGAGGCCCATACGCCCGAGGAGCGCGTCTTCGTGCGGTCCGTGGCCAAGTTCTGGCGGCTGCTGACCGGGCTGCTGGACGAGTTGTCGCGCCCCTGACGGCTTGGCGTTGACGGCCGCCAGCCGGTCGGCACAATGCGGGCAGGTTGACGTGCAGGAGCCCCCATGACACCCGTACCGCGCATGGTCCTCGTTGGACTCCTCGGCCTGCTGGCCTCGGCGACCGGCGCGTCGGTATTCACCTACGAAGGCCCACGCGTGCCGATCCCCGACGGCGACGCCATCGGCGTCGAGATTCCTCTGGCCGTCTCCGGACTCACCGGCACCGTCGCCGACGTCAAGGTCTCGCTCGATCCCATCGGCCCGCCGACGGCGTATCTCCACGACCGCAACAACGGCATCGACCACGAATACGTCGGCGATCTGCGCCTGACACTCGTCTCGCCGGCCGGCACGCAGGTGGTGCTCGTTCGCAGCCTGCCCGCCACCGGCAGCGACCGCAACTTCGGCGGCACCGTGTTTGACGCCACCGCCGCCACGTCGATCGCGCACGCGCGCGGTCAGGCCCCGTTCACGGGACGCTATCGCCCCGTCGGCGACTTGACAACGCTGCAAGGAGAGGCTCCCAACGGAACGTGGAAGCTGATCGCCGTGGACGCGTACGCGGGCGACACGGGCGGCGTTAATCGCTGGTCGCTGCATGTGCGTACCACCGCCGAGGCTCCACCGTCGCCGGTCGTCACGGTCGCCTCTCCCCCGCTCGACGGCACGGTGACCAATCGCACGCAGAATGTCACCGTGCGCGGCAGCGCCGTCCCCTTCGCGGGCACTGTCGCCGAGATGCTCTATCGCGTCGTGCCGCCGGGAGGCGATCCCGCGCTGGCGCCCTGGCGAACGCCGGTCAACGAGTCGGGCGACTGGAGCACCTGGAACTTCACCACGCCCCTCGAGGTCGGCGCCAACGTGCTCGACGTTCTGGCCATCGACTCCACGGGACGCCAGAGCGCCCGCGCCACGCGCCTGCTCGTGCGCGACGAACCGGTCTACAACGGGCCCAAGCCTGACTTCGCCGGCATGGATCAGACGTCCGACATTCGCGTGGCACTCACCCGTTCGACCGGGCTGGCGCCCGCGACGCGCTGGGCGCAGGCCACCGGCATGCGCTACGACACGCTGGCCAAGCGCGCCACGCTCACGGCCGACGTCAACGGCGACGGGCTTGCCGACATCGTCGGCATCGAGGCCGACGGCGACATCCTGATCGCGTTCAACAGCGGCGCGCGCACCTTCGCCGCTCCCGTCCGTCAGGAGGCCGAGTTCCTCTTCGACGAGTACGCCGGCTGGGGCGTCTTCGCGGGCGATGTCGATGGCGACGGACGCGACGACCTGCTGCAACTCGCCCCGGCAGGCGGCGTGCTCGTGGCTCTTTCCAACGGGATCGGATTCGACGAGCCGACATCGTGGGGCTTCACCGGCTTCACGCACCGCCCGAACGAGGAACACTGGACCGGCCTCGGCGACGTCACCGGCGACGGCCGCGCCGATCTGGTCTACGTGTCGCCGCAGGGAGAACTCTGGGTGGCCCTCAGCGACGGCGAGACCTTCCAGCCCTCGCAACAATGGCGCGCCACCGGCTTCTTCCGCTACTATAACGGCTCGCTCGTCAGCCCCTCTTCGGCCACGCCGGTGTTCCTTGCGGATCCCAACGGCGACGGCCGCATGGACGTCGGCTTCCTGGATAACAACGGCGTCGTCTGGTTCTGCATCTCGGAGGGCAATCGGTTCACCGAGCCGCGCAACTGGGGCCAGACGAACCTCGTCTACGCGCCGCTGCTTGGCTTCGGCTGGCACATTCTCACCGGCGACGTGAACGGCGATGCGATGATGGACCTCGTGCAGCTCAGCCAGTTCGGCGACATCAAGATCGCCCCCTCGACGGGCAACCGCATCAAGAGCCCCGGCACGGCAATCTTCGCCACGCCGGGCTTCCGCCATACCTACCTCGGCCCGGACCGCATTCTGCTGGCCGACTTCGGCGACTGATCGACAGCACCCGAGCATTCATCTTCTGCTGGACTCCCCGACCGCGGGGCGTCAGCGTGGCTCATCCACGTCCGGGAGCCCCCCATGCGCCTGTCGCGTCTTGCCATCGTTCTTCTGATTCTGACGATCTTCGTCGGCTGCGCCCGCCATCGTGCGGCGGAGGCCACCGCTGCCCTGGCTCCGCGCAAGAACTGGCGCCTGGTCCCCGAGGCCATCCATGCCTCCAAGCACGCCGAAGACCTCGCGCCCCTGAAGGCGGGCCAGTCCTGCACGTGGAACGCGAGCTTCCCCGGCCAGCCGTGGTTCGCCCTGCGCCTGCCCGGGCGCCGCAAGGGCGCCGCCATGGTGACCTTCGAGTACCGCGAGCAGCCCACCAACGCCAGCATCCTCGTCGAAGTCTCGAACGATTCGACTAACGGCTTCGACGGCACCTGGGTCCAGCTCGCCGATCCCCGCCGGCTCGGCACGCGGCTGGACAAGGCCATCGTCGAGACCAACCAGGGGCCGTGGGTGCGCCTCCAGATTCTGCGAATTGACAAGTCCCTCGTCCCGGCCGAATTCAAGATTATCAATATTGGCGCCTACGAACTCGACCCGGGGGGCAGGAACGACTACTGGGTGGCGCTGGGCGCCAGCATCCAGGCGCAGAGCCTGCGCCAGGAAGTCTTCCATGCAATGGTGACCGAGCGCTTCCCGGGCTACGATCCGGTGCTCTTCAACACGGCCGTCGGCGGCTGGACATCCACCAACCTGCTCGCGAACGTCCCGCGGTTCCTCGAGGAGCACCCCCACGCCCGCTACATGACGATCCACATCGGCGGAAACAACGTCTCGCGCGACCGACCGTATCCCAACGGAGCCGAGGAGTTGCGCGACGAGCTGGTCGCCATCCTGACGCTGATCCAGGAGGCCGGCAAGACGCCGATCCTCTCGCGCCTGTCCTATCGCGCGTATCGCGAGACCGCCACCCGCCCGGGTGTCCCGCCCGAGGAGAACGGCTCCGGGCCCTACGTCACCTCCATCTTCGACCCGCTCATCATGCAGTACTGCCCGCTCTTCTACGATTGGGAGAATGGACGCGGCATGGTGGATGCCTATGGCTGGTTCCGCGATCACCAGGACGAACTGAGCCCCGATGGCGTGCACGTGAACCCCAAGGGCCAGGCGAGCTGGAATCGTTTGTGGGCCGAGCACGCCGGCGGCGTGATCTACGGGGGGCGCTGAGCCCCTCAGCGCAGCGACTGGACGGTGCCTTCGACGACCAGATCCACCTGGGCGTCCGTGAACCCGGGCCCGAGCGGCAGGGAGACCATCCGGTGCTCGATCGACTCGAGCACCGGCAGGTGCGGGGGTTCGTCCCACAGACCGGTCGTGTGCGTGAAGCGGTGGAGCGGCATGTAGTGGATGCTGGTCTGGATGCCGCGTTCGGTCATGCGGCGCATGAAGTCGCGGCGATCCACGTCGTGCGGCAGGATGGCGACGAGCAGGTGGTGGCTGCTGGCGGTTTGGTCGCGATCGGTGAACGGGAAGCGCACCTCGGGAGCACGCGCGGTGATCCCTTCGCGAATTCGGCTTGCCAGCTCCCCGCGGCGCCGGTTGGCCGCGCCGACCTTGCGGAGTTGCTCGCGCCCGATTGCCGCCCGCAGCTCGCACATGCGGAAGTTGTGGCCCGCCACCAGTACGTCGTACTGGTCGAAGCTCTGCTGGTGCCGGTGATAAGTGCCCCGCGTGATCCCGTGGTTGCGCATCTGGCGACAGCGCTGGGCGATGGCCGGGTCGCCGGTGACGATCATGCCCCCCTCGCCGGTCGTCATGTTCTTGTTGCCGAAGAAGGAGAAGACGCCCGCCACGCCGAACGTGCCCAGCTTGCGCCCCTTGTGCGTGCCCAGGATCGCATGGCACGCGTCCTCGACCACCGGGAGCTGGTGGCGGCGCGTGATTTCCATCAGGCGGTCCATGTCCGGCGCGAAACCGCCGTAGGGCATCGGCACGACCAGTCCCGTGCGCGGCGTGATCTTGGCCGCGAGGTCGTCGACCGACAACGTCAGGTCGTCCTCGCTGGTGATGTCGACGAGGATCGGAACGGCGCTGCGGCGCAGCGCGACGTTCATCGCCGCGACGAACGTCAGCGCCGGCATGACGATCTCGTCGCCGGCCCCGACGCCGACGGCGTCGTAGCACAACGCCAGACCGTCGGTCGCGTTGGCCGTGGCGACCGCGTAGCGTGCGCCGACTGCCTCGGCGAACTCCTGCTCGAAGCCCTCGACCTCCGGCCCCATCGTCAGCCAGCCGCGCCGCAGCACGCGCAGCGCAGCAGCTTCCTCCTCCAAGCCGATCGTCAGGGTGGTGAGAGGGACCTTCCAGTCCATCGCGGGGAAGCCGTCCGGGCAGTGGGATGTCGCCTGCACAATGCGGCGTCATCCTGAACGGGCCCCTACTCCGTCCGCAAGGCCTCGATTGGGTCCAGACGGGCCGCCTTCATCGACGGATAAAGACCGAAGAGCAACCCCACGCCGCCGGACACCCCGGTGGCGATGATGACGGCCTTCAGCGGCACGATCATTTCCCATTCGGCATAAAGTTTGATCAGGTAGGCCAGCCCGTACCCGGTTGCCAGCCCTAGGATGCCGCCCAGCAAGCTGATGATAAGCGACTCGATGATGAACTGCCCGAGGATGTCCTGGCGCGTGGCCCCGAGGGCCCGCCGGACACCGATCTCGCGCGTCCGCTGGGTCACCGTCGCCAGCATGATGTTCATGATGCCGATGCCGCCGACCAGCAACGAGATGCCCGCCACGAACAGGAGCACGTTGCCCAGGATCGACTCGGTCTCCTGCTGCTGGCGGATCAGCTCCTCGGGCACAAGGACTTCGAAGTCCCGCACGCCCTTGTGCCGACGCAGCAGCAGCCGCTCGATGATCGCGGACGATTCGCGCAGGTGACGATCCGAACCGACCTTGAGGATGATCTCGTCGAGCTGGTCCGCCCGGGGATCGTTCTCCGTCCCCAGCCGCAGATACAGCGTGTTGAGCGGAATGTAGACGTTGCGGTCCACGTTGCCGACTTTGATCACGGTCTCCCCGCCGATGCTGCGCGGCGCCAGCACCCCGACAACCGTGTAGTACTGGCCGGCAATGCGCAGGTGCTGGCCTAGCGGATCGGTGAGCGGAAAGGCCGTCCGACGCACCTCGTCGCCGATCACGCAGACCTGCTTGGCCTCGGCGTTGTCCAGCATCGTCAGGAACCGCCCCTGCGCCATGCGGTAGCCCACGATGGCCGGCAGGGCGGCTGTCGTGCCGTAGATCTCGGCCTGCAACGTCCGACCGTCGGCAAAGGCCCGCACGGTGCTCTTCTTCAGGGGAGCAGTCGCCGTGACGCTCGTGACGATCTCGTCAATGGCCCCCACGTCCTGGCGGGTTAGCCCCCATGGGGAGCGCTTCTGTGCCGCCAACCGATCGGACCCCTCGATCTGGACGGCGCGCACGCGCACCGTATTGGTCCCCAGTGCGGCAAGTTGGCGGTTCAACTCCTCGGCCGCCCCGGCCCCGATCGCCGACGTCGCGATCACCGCCGCAATGCCGAAGATCACCCCCAGCATCGTCAGCAGGGACCGCATCTTGTGCATGCGGATCTCGGTGAGACCGACTCGAACGCTTTCGCCCAGATGCATCGTATGCCCCTGCCGCCACCCTAGTCCGGCCATACCCCGGGCGGACAAGAGCAAAACCGACGCCAAGTCCCCCCGGTGGCGGCCCCGGAAACACGGCTCAGAAGCAGGCCGGCACAATACCCAAATAGACGTCAAAGATCGCCTGCGCGTCGGCCGGGGTGATGCCCGTGGTGGCCGGGTCGCAGACGTTGGCGGCGAGGGGGTTGGTGCCGGTCGCGCAGACGCCGTTCATCCAGCACTCGAAAGCGAGCATCGCGTCCGCCGGGGTGACGAGGCCGTCGCCGTTCACGTCGCCCAGGAGCGCGTTGTTGCTCAGGACAGTCAGCGAGCCGAAGTGT
>JAHCAW010000018.1 GCA_019634695.1 Candidatus Sumerlaeia bacterium | reverse complement strand
GTAGCCCACGTATCCCGGAGGCGCGCCAAGCAGACGCGAGACGCTGTACTTCTCCATGTACTCGCTCATGTCGATGCGGACGAGCGCTTCCTGGCTGCCGAACAGGAACTCGGCGAGCGCCTTGGCAAGCTCGGTCTTCCCGACACCGGTCGGGCCGAGGAAGATGAACGAGCCGGTCGGGCGGTTCGGGTCCTTCAGGCCCGAGCGCGAGCGCCGGATTGCCTTGGCGATCGTCGCGATGGCCTCGCGTTGCGAGACCACCCGCGCCGCGATTTCGTCCTCCATCCGCAGCAGCTTGTGCATTTCTTCTTCCTCGATGCGGACCAGCGGGATGCCCGTCCACTTCGAGATGATGTGCGCGACCTCGTCGCGGCCGATCTCCTGGAGCTCCTCGGTGCCGGCCTTGCGATTGTGCCACTCCTCGAGGAGTTCCTCGCGGCGGCGCTGGATCTCGTCGCGCTCGGTCTTCAGCTCGGCGCACTTCTCGAACTCCTGGCGATTCTTGTGCTCGCGGATCGACTCCTCGATCGCCTGGAGCTGCTTCTCGATCTCCTTGATCTCGGTCGGCTTCATGTTGGCCTGCAGGCGCGCGCGCGAGCCGGCCTCGTCGATGACGTCGATCGCCTTGTCCGGCAGGTGCCGGTCCGTCACGTAGCGCTCCGACAACAGCACCGCCTCGCGGATCGCCTCGTCGGAGATGATGACGTTGTGGTGGCTCTCGTAGCGCGGGCGCAGTCCCTTGAGGATCTCGACGGCCTGCGCGGTCGACGGCGGGTTGATGATGATGCTCTGGAAGCGCCGCTCGAGGGCGCCGTCCTTCTCGATGTACTTGCGGTACTCCTCGAGCGTGGTCGCGCCGATGCACTGGATTTCGCCGCGGCTCAGCGCCGGCTTGAGCATGTTGCTCGCGTCGATCGCGCCCTCCGCCGCGCCGGCACCGACCAGCGTGTGCAGCTCGTCAATGAAGATCAGCACGTCCTGACTGCGCGAGATTTCCTGCATGATCGCCTTCAGGCGCTCCTCGAACTGGCCGCGGTACTTCGTGCCGGCCACGATCGCCGCAAGGTCCAGCGACAACAGCCGCTTGTCCATCAGCAGGTCCGGGATGTCGCTGCTGACGATGCGCTGCGCCAGCCCCTCGACGATCGCCGTCTTGCCGACGCCCGGCTCGCCCAGCAGGATCGGGTTGTTCTTCGTGCGCCGGCACAGCACCTGCAGGATGCGCTCGATCTCGTCCTCGCGCCCGATCACCGGGTCGAGCTTGCCCTCGCGCGCCAGCTGCGTCAGGTCGCGCCCGAACGTGTCGAGCGCCGGCGTCTTGGACTTCTCGGACGACTCGCCCGACGAGGAGGACTTGCCGCCCGACGGCGCGGCGCCCGCGGCGCCACCCGCCGCCGCGTTGCCCTCGATCAGGTTCAGCACCTCGCGCTTCACCTTCGCGTAGTCGATCCCGAACGAGCGCAGGCAACGGCTCGCCAGCGTGTTCTCCTCCTTGATGAGCGCCAGCAGCAGGTGCTCCGTGCCGATCCAGTTGTGCTTGAGCTGGCGCGCGATGTTGCGCGCCGACTCGATCACCTTCTTGGCGTCGACGTTCTGCGGGAAGATGCCGACGGTCGGCCCCTTGCCGACCTCGAGCGTGCGCTCGATCTCGAGCTTGAGGTCGTCGAGGTCGATGTTGAGGTTCAGCAGCGTCTGGACGGCGAGGCCTTCGGCCTTGCGGACGATGCCGAGCAGGAAGTGCTCGGGGCCGATGTAGTCATGGCCGAGCCGGCCCGCCTCGTTGCGCGACTGGCGCATGACCTCCTTCCATCCGGGGGTGAAGGGCGTGTCGTTGATCGGCATTGCGGGGGCCTCCTGCGGGTGGCGGTGCGATGGACGCACGGAACGTTGGACAACGGGAAAGGGGTTCAGGGTCCTAGATCGTCGAGTCGGTGATGAAGCTCCATCATACGATTCAGTTCTCGTCGGCAGCTTTGTGGATGCGCGCGCGAAGGTAGGCCGCGCGCAGTTCGTCGCGCGAGAGCGTCTCGCCCTGCGCGAGCCGTCGCAACTCCAGGTGCGCGGGTTGAATCTCGACCACCAGACGGTTCAGGTCGTGGTGGTCCAGGTCGCGGAAGTAGCGCTGGTCGATGCCCAGGCGCAGGCGGCTCAGGTGCCGCATCGCCTCGGCCGATTCCATGCGCACCGCGTGCGACAGCAGCGCGTAGCTGCGCCAGATCGCATCGCGCGTCGGCACGGCATGGTGGCGGAACAGCTCGATGCGCGCCTCTTCCTCGCGCTCGACCACGCGCAGCAGCACCAGCCGAAGGTCCTCGACCAAGCTCTCGACCGTGCGGCCCAGCGTCACCTCGTTCGAGACCTGGTAGAAGTCGCCGGCGTACTCGGTGTTCTCGCCATAGAAGCCCCGCACCGTCATGCCGTGCTGGGCCACGCCCTGCAACGCCGCGTCGACGCGACTCAGCATCGCCAGCCCCGGCAGGTGCAGCATCACCGAGGCGCGGAAGCCCGTCCCGACGTTCGTCGGGCACGCGGTCAGGTAGCCGTAATGCTCCGACCATGCATAGCCGACGACCTCGCCGAGCGCGCGGTCCATCTCCGACAGCCGCTCGACGGCCGACTCCAGCGCCAGTCCCGGCGCCAGCACCTGCACGCGCACGTGATCCTCCTCGTTGACGAGGATCGAGGCCAGCGTGTCGGGCGAAACGTAGACGCCGCAGTGGCGCGTGCCGGTCTCCATCTCCTTGCTGATCAGACGGCTTTCCTTGAGGAACTTGCGTTCGACGACGGAGAGCGACGCCAGATCCAGGCGCTCGAAGTCGCGGAACGCTCCGGCGCGCCCGACGGCCTCGCCCAGGAAGCGCTCGATGCGCTCGAGCACATCGGCGCGGGCGTGCGGCGCGAACGGGAATCCGGTGAGGTTGCGGGCGAAGCGCGCGCGCGTCGAGACGGCCGTGTGCCCCAGCGGGCTGCGCATCTCCAGCCAGCGGTCGGAGCGCTCGAAGATCGGGCTGGCGGTCATGGGGCCTTCTCCTCGACGGACGTCGGCGCCGGCGCGGCCGCATCGGCCACCAGCGCTTCCTTCAGCGCCCGCTCGGTCCGCGCGATCTCGTCGCGCAGGAACGCCGCGCGCTCGAAGTCCTCGTACTCGATCGCCGACGCCAGTTCGCTGCGCATCGCCTGCAAGCGCTCCTGCAACTCGGCCGCCAGCGACCGGCTCGGCGGTGTCGAGTCCACATGCCGCGAGGCGCGCTGCACGCGCACGATGTCCGCCGCCAGCGCGTCGCCGAAAGCCTCGTAGCAGTCCGGGCATCCCAGCATGTAGGTCGAACGGTAGTCCGCGAAACTCAGGTTGCACGTCGGACAGGTCGGGCCAGTCGCCGCCTTCTGGGCCTCCTCCTGCTCGGGCATCACCACCGCGCCCTTGCCCTTGAGCAACTCCTTGAAGATCTTGTCGATCGGCACCTGTTTCGCCATCAGCTTCTTCTGGTACGGGCTCACCTCGATCGCACAAGTCTGGCACAGGTGCACCTGATACGGCGCCCCGCCGCGCTCGATGCGCGTGATCTTGATCATCGCGTCGTCCTGTCCGCACTTCTCGCACTTCATCATCCGGTGTTCCTGCCCGTTCGCTGTCCCGCGTTGCTCTCAATACGGCATCTTCCGAGGGGCACACTTAGCGTCAAGGTGATTGACTGTGTGCGGAATTCCCGTCATTCCGCAGGCAAACCGCCTCACCCACGCCAATCAAGCCAGATGAGTGCCAGCGGCCTGCCGACAGGCACAAGCGCGGATGATCGGGAAATGCGGAAGCAGGAAGGCAGATCGGACGAGCAGCCAGACCCCCACCTCCCAACTGACTTTCCGGTTGGCGACCGCCCGCTGCTGCCCCTTGCTTGCCCCGGCACCCCCACCGGACGCCACGAGCCAACCGCCGTCCATGAGCCCATCGCGCCCCGATCCCAAACCGCCCGTCAAGGGAGCCGAGCCGCTCAAGATTTCGGACTCGTGGCTCCAGCCTGACGTCTGGGCCTTCGGCACCGCCCCAGACCGCCGCGTTTGGAAGACTTTCCGCCGCAGCCCCTGGTTCCTGCGCCACACCGTCGGCCGCGTCGTCACCGCACGCGAAGCCCGCAACCTGCGCCTGCTCGAAGGTCTCCCTCGCATCCCCCGGCTCCTCGCAAGGCCCCACCCTTGGACAATCGAGATGTCGTTTCTCGACGCCGAAGGGCTGCCCGATCGCGGCGAGGCCGGCCAGCCGGCAGCCGACTTCTTTGCCGAACTCGAACGCCTCGTCGCCGAAATGCACGCCCGCGGCCTGAATCATGGCGACTTGCGCCGCCTCAACCTCATGCGCCTCCGCGGCTCCGGCGAACCCTGCCTGATCGATTTCGCCCAGAGCATGTGGAGCCCTTCGCCTCACTCGCTCTTCCATCGGCTCATCCTGCGCCGGGCGTTCCGCGTCGACCGGCTCAAGTTGCTCAAGCTGAAGAAGTGGTACTTGGGCTGGGAGGGCCTGACCGAAGTCGAAAGGGCCGACCTGGCCGCCATCCCATGGTACCTGAGCCTCGGCAGAGGCTTGCGCGGCAACATCTACAGCCCCATCATGGATTGGTTCGAACGCCGCCAGAAACAGCGCCGCAAGCAGGCCGGAAAGTGATACGGTCTCGGAGAACCGCAATCGGAACCCCGAGCGTCAGCGAAGTGGCCCGCCGGCTCCCTCCCGTAACTCTACGACGCCCCCCAACCCCCTGTGCTCATATAAGTCCACTACCCTCAATGTCCTGAACCGACCACTCCCCGAGCGACACCGTATGGAAGGCGAAATCCCCCGCTCCCCGGAAGCCTCGACCCGCCCGGTCCTCCGGACGGTGTCCCTCTTCGGCCTCCCCCTCGCCGCGATCACTGTCGACGAGTTCATCGACCAACTCATGGTCTGGGCCGGCGACCGGGAAGCCTCCCGCGTCGTCGGCTACCTGAACGCCCACACGTCGAACCTGATCCATCGGGACCCGAGCTACCGGCGCGCGATGGAAGGGCTGGACCTGTTGTACGCCGACGGGATGGCGGTGGTGCGCGCTTCGGCGCGGCTGGCGCCTCCCGGAGTGCCCGAGCGCGTGAACGCTGGAGACTTCCTGGTGCGGTTCCTCTGGGCAGCCCAAGCCCGGGGGCGACGCGTGGCGCTGGTTGGATCCCGGCCCGAGACGGTTGCACGGTGCGCCGCGACGCTGCGCGAGCAGGTGCCCGGCTTCGAGTTCGCGCTCGTCCAGCACGGGCACTTCGCGCTCGGCGGGCCCGAGGAAGAGGATGTCCTCGAGGCGCTCGCCGCCGCCCGCGTCGACATGGTGCTGGTCGGCATGGGCAGCCCGCGTCAGGAGCAATGGGCCTCGTCCGTGCGCGCACGGGGTGGGGTGCCGGTGATCTGGTGCGTCGGGGCGCTGTTCGAGTACTTCGGCACGCGGCGCCGCGCCCCGGTCTGGATGCGGCAGGCGGGGCTGGAGTGGGCGTTCCGGCTGGCGCTCGAGCCCCGTCGCCTGGCGCGCCGGTATCTGCTGGGCAACCTCGAGTTCCTCTGGCGCGTCTGGCGGGCCGCCCGGTAGTGCCCGAATGCCGTTGCCCCGCGGGGGTCCTCGTTCGCAGGGTGGCAACAGTCCGAACACGGTCCGGAGACCTGCAATGCCGGCCTCTTCAACGCGCACCGCCCGGGCAGCCCTCGCCGAGGGGCCCTGCTTCCAGACCGAGCGCCTCGTCGTCCGCCCCGGACGGCCCGGCGACCAGCGCGCCATCGTCAGCTACTACCGCCGCAATCGTGCCTTCCTCGAACCTTGGGAGCCCGCCAAACCGTCGGACTTCTACACCGAGCACTTCTGGACCGAGCAACTGCGCGAGTTCCATCGCGAAGCCGAATGGGGCACCGCCCAACGCTTCTTCCTCTTCCCCAGCGAATCGCCGGGCGAAGTCATTGGCTACGTCAGCTACAGCCAGATCACGCGCCGCGCCGCGCACTACTGCGTCCTCGGCTACAGCCTTTCGGAGAAGGATCAGGGCAAGGGTCTGATGGTCGAGGCCCTGCGCGCCACGAACCACTGGGTCTTCGACGAACTGCGCCTGCACAGGATCATGGCCAACTACATGCCGCACAACCGGCGCAGCGGCGCGGTGCTGCGCCGACTCGGCTTCACGGTCGAGGGCTACGCCCGCGACTACCTGCTGATCGCCGGCCGCTGGGAGGATCACGTGCTCACCGCGCTGCTCAACCCCTCATGGCCCAGCGAGCAAGCTGCCCCGGAATGATTCTGGCTTCCCCACACCTGGCGATGGAACGTTGATACCGCACCGGATACGCGCGTGAAATCCCTCCTGCTCCGCAGTCTCCTGATCGTCGCGATTGCCCTGACGGCCGCTCTGGCCGACGGGGCGCTGCGCGGCCTGCGCATGCCCCCGAAGATTCAGGCCGACAAGGTTCCAACCTTGCCAGTCGTTCAGGTGCGCGCGGGCGATACATCCCCGACAGCCGAACCGGCCGGCGACGGCTTCACCGTCGAAATGCTCGTCGCCCTCGTCGAGTCCGGCACCGCCATCCTCGTCGATGCCCGCAGCCCGGCCGAGCACCGCGCCGGCCGCATCCCCGGGTCCTTCCAACTCGAACCCGGCGATGTCGGTGCCGCATCCGCCCGCCGCGACCTCGTCGACTTCCTCGCCGGCACGCTCGCCGCCGACCCGGCCATGGCGCTCGTCATCTACTGCGGTGGCGGCGACTGCCATGCCTCGCACGACCTCGGCTCGCAGATGATCCGCTATGGATTCGCCGAGGAACAGTTGTTCGTCTTCGAAGGTGGCTACCCGGCTTGGGTGGCCGCCGGGCATCCCATCGAAACCGGGGAGCCCCTCTTCTGATGTCCGTCCATCCGGGCCGTTGCGTCCCCATCGAGACAATCCTGCTGGCCACCTGCCGCTTCATCGCCGGCGGCGCGTTCCTGCTCGCCGCGATGATGAAGCTGTCGGACCCGCCGGTCTTCATGCTCGCCATTGCCGCCTTCGGCATGCTGCCCGAGGCGCTGATCCCCTTCGCGGCCTACGCGGTTCCCTGGATTGAGGTGGTCGCCGGCGTGCTGCTGGTGTACGGATTCTGGAGCCGGCCGGCCGGCCTGGTGGCGACCGGTCTGTACGCCGTCTTCACAGCGGCGCTGGCGTGGGTGTTCCTCTCCGGCGCGTCGGTGGACTGCGGGTGCTTTGGCGGACTGTTCGGCCGGGGCGACGTCGGCGTGACCAGTCTGCTGCGCAATGCGGTGTTCCTGACCGCGTCGATCGCAGTGACGTGGCGCGGCGGGGGAGCGGCCTCGCTCGACGCGGTGCTGGCGGCGCGGCGTCCGGCCGATTGACACCCGCCGGGGGGCTGACGACAGTCCGGGCGCGCGGCCGAAGGCCGTCGCCATGTCCGCCAAGGCCCCCTCATGCGCGTCTTTGGATCCGAACCGATCTGGAACGAACCCTTCGGAGAGCTGGTGCTGCGCTGGTTCAAGCGCCAGCCCGCCGAGGTCCGCGAGGCCATCGGCGGCTCGGCCGAGGCCCAGTTGCGCATCGAGCGCCGCGCCGCGCGGGTACTGGAGCTGTCCGGCCTGCAACCGGCGCGTCCGCTTGTCACACCCCGCGAATGGGAGACGCGCTGGGACGCCCGCGCCGCATGGGACCACTTGGTCGCCCACGTTCGCACGCGCGGCTGGGACGTGCTGCGCGAGCCCGGCACCGCCCGTGGCACCCGCTGGGCGCCGACCGCCCTCGCCGAGTCCGAGGAGCGCGCCATCGTCATCTCCGAGCAGGTGGTCGAGGACCTCGAGCGCCTCGCCACCGAGACCGGCTGCCTGCTGCGCCTGACGACGCGCGACCTCGCGCCCATCGTGCTCGCGCGCGAGGTCTACGCGCTCGAATCCCCCCGAATGGGCAACCCGCCCCCGGAATGGGTCGAGCAACTTGCCGCCGCCGAGTTCGCCCGCCGCGCCCTCGGCCTGCCCTTCCATCCGATGATCTTCGATCTGCTGGCGCCGGTCGAGTAGCGGCACCGTCTTCCGCGTCCGCTCGGCCGGTGGGCCGGACGGAAGAGCCAACAAGTTTCACCAGTTTTCCGAAACGGTATCACTCGCCCATCGGCACGGCTTGCTGCGCCAGACCTGCGGGCGGGTCGGCGGATTGGTGCCGTGCGACCCACCGCGTAGCCGCCCCGGTGGGCTGCTCCTCCGCGTCGTCGAGCATTCGCCCGCTCGCCGCGTGCACGGGCACCAGACGCCAGCCGGCCGGAAGTTCAAGATCGCCGGGGCCGACGCCGCGACGCTCCGACACGCGCGCCAGAAACTGCGTCCAGATCGGACCGGCGACCCGCCCGCCGCCCCGCCCCTCGCCCAGCGGCAACGGTTGGTCGAAGCCCACCCACACCGCCACCACGTGATCGGTGGTGAAGCCGGCGAACCAGGCGTCGCGATAATCCGACGTCGTCCCCGACTTGCCCGCCAGGCGGCCGTGCCAGTCCGCCGGCAACTCGCCCTGCAGCGAGCGCCCCGTTCCGTGCGTCATCACGCCGACCAGCATCTGCACCATGCCGGCGGTCTCGTCGGCATCGAGGATGCGGCGCGCCCGCGGCGCGGGGCGGTGCAGCACGCGCCCGGAGTTGTGGCGAATCTCGCGCAGCGCGCCCGGCGGCGTGGCCACCCCCGCGTTGGCGAACGGCAGGTACGACGCGGCCGCCTCGAAGGGCGTGATCTCCGCGGCGCCCAGGACGACGGGCAGCTCGCGGCGGAACTCCCAGCCCCGCTCCGGCCGCGTGATCGCGAACCGATCGACGAAGGCCAGCGACTCCGAGAAGCCCGCCGCCCGCACCGCGCGGATCGTCGGCACGTTGCGCGAGTGCTCCAGCGCCTCCTGCAGCGTCGTCGGTCCGAAGAAGCGCCGCTCGAAGTTCTGCGGCGCATAGCCCCCCGCGTACGTGACCGGCTCGTCCACGAAGACCGAGTCGGGCGTGTAGCCGGCGTGCAGCAGCGCGGCGAAGAAGTGCGGCTTGATCGTCGAACCGGCCTGACGGCGCGCCGCCAGCGCGCGATTGAAGAAGTCCCGGCGCCGCCCGGCCTCGTCGGGTCGCCCGCCGACCAGGGCCAGCACCTCGCCCGTGCGGCGATCCAGACAGACCAACGCCCCTTGCAGCGGCGTACGCGGCAGCAGGTGCCCGCGCCACAGCCCCGCGCGCCCGGGCACCAGCGCATCCACCTCGACATCGACGCCGTCGCCGACGGCCAGGTCGAACAGGTGGGGCGCCTCGGCCGGCACCTCGAGGTCGGCGCGCGAGCCATCGCCCAACTCAACAACAATGGTGCGCTCGAAGCGGCGCACGACACGCGCCATGCGCACCTGACCCGCTCGGGCCGCGCGCGTAAACTCCGGCATCGCCTGCGCCCGCGCGAATCGACGCGGACGATCCTCCAGCCATAGCGCCTCCTCGGCCACCAGCCCCTCGCGCAACACCTCGGCGGCCAGCAGTTGCAGGCCGGTGTCGAGCGTCGTCTCCACCACCCAGCCCTCGGCGCGCAACCGCGCCATCGCCAGCTCGGGCACGCGCTCGA
This sequence comes from Candidatus Sumerlaeia bacterium, assembly GCA_019634695.1. GTDB lineage: Bacteria > Sumerlaeota > Sumerlaeia > SLMS01 > JAHLLQ01 > JAHCAW01. Next base: position 56,410 of record JAHCAW010000018.1, on the reverse strand, counting down.
TGTCGCGCCGCACCACATCGACGAACCAGTCCGTCGGCCCGGAGGCCACGCGGTCGCCATCGACGACATGCAGTTCCATGGCGAAGGCAACGTCGTACTCCGTCGGCTCGATCCAACCGAGGCTCAGCAGGCGGTCGAGCACCTGGTTGCGGCGACGCAGCGCGGCCTCGGGATCGTTGAGCGGCGAGTAGCGCTCGGGCAGTTGCGGCAGCCCGGCCAGCAACGCGCACTCGGCCAGGTCGAGTTCGGCGACGGTCTTGCCGAAGTACCGTCGCGCCGCGGCCTCCACGCCATAGTTGCCGCTGCCCAGATAGATCTGGTTCAGGTAGGTCTCGAGAATCTGGTCCTTCGAGTAGTGGCGCTCGAGCTGCAGCGCGACAAGCGCCTCGCGCACCTTGCGCTCCAATGTCTTCTCGCGGCCGATCGTGGTGGCCAGGTTGCGCGGCAGTTGCTGCGTGATCGTGCTGGCGCCCTGGGACATGGTGCCGCGTTGCGCGTTCAGCAGCGCCGCGCGCACGATCGCCAGCGGGTTGATCCCCACATGATCGCGGAAGCGCGTGTCCTCGATCGCCATGAAGGCCTCGGGCAGCATCGGCGGCATCTCGGCCAGCGAGACAAAGCGGCGGCGCTGCTCGAAGAGTTGGGCGTACGGCACGCCGGCACGGTCGACCAGCACGGTCATCTCGGGAGGGTCGTAGCGCTCCATTTCGGGCAGGGGCGGGACGCTCTGCAGCCATGCCGCCAGCCCGCCGATCGCGAAGCCGCTGGCGGCAAGGCCCAGACAGGTCAGCGTCGCCCCGCTCCACCACAGCAGCCGGGCCGGCCAGTTCCCGCCCACGCGCTCGCGCCCGGGCTCCGGCTCCTCGACGTCGTCCTCCGGCGCCCTCAGATGCCCGAGGACGGCGGAGCCGGCACGTTGCTGGGAACCACGCGGAGACACCCGGAACCTCTCCCGACAGGACGTCGGACAGTCCTGACGGGCAGGGCGAAAGAACGGCAAGTTGAAAACGCGGCGGGAACGATGCTCCCGGGCGCATCCTGCGACTGCCACACGGCGGGGATGGGGGCGCAGCTTCCCCCGAAGCGGCGAAGGGAAAGGAGGGCGGGCATCGTGCCCGCCGAGGCGTGCGAGCGGGACGCTCGCGTTCCATTCAAGCAACGGTGCCGAGATGCGCCCTGAGCCCCTCCGTTTCAGTTCCGCCGGGGCAACGTCATCCGCGTGGCGCAACCCTGTCAGGACGATGGTCCGGCTGGCCTGCCAAACTCGGCCATCAACTCCTCGACGGTCGGCTGCGGCGTTGCCTGTCGGTGAGCCGTGTAGTCTCCCTGCCCTGGGTAATTCTCCCGGAGAAACCGCACCAAAGTGGCGGCGCCATATTCGCGGACGATCAACTCATAGACCGCCCGTCTCAGTTCGCTTGCGCTAAGTTGGTCGACCGTCATGGCTCTATTGTCTCTCGGAAGAGTTCAATCAAGAGTGGTGGAGTCGTCACTTGCATCGGGGCCAAGCTGGCAATCGCCCGGGCTCGTCTATGTAGCCTGTCATCAACGGTCAGGAAGAAGTCAGCCGAACCTTCATGTGCGGAGGAGAGATGCATCGCATCGAGTCCGCCGATTCCGTACGGAGTCAAACCCAAGGCAAACTGGGCCGTAGCCCGTCCAACCGGCGTCGTTTCGCCAGCCTTGCCCAGAATCGCCCGGATCGCTTCCCGGCGATCCAAGCATTCGATACGGTCTATCTCCCACTCGATCACCCTGCTTGTCAAGAGCGTCCACTTTCCCAAGTCCACCTGCCGGAGGATGTGCGATAGTGCCTTTGACTCCAGCCGGATACGCTCCTGACTGGAGTCGTCGATCGGCCTATTGAGCACACAGGTGTCGAGATAGATGCGCATGATCTCGTGTCTGGCGCCACCTGCGCCCTCTCACGCCTGCCGTGTCACCCAGATCGGGCTGCTCCAGGCCATGTCGCCGCTCTCGAACTCGACGCGCAGGTAGTACCACGAGGTCCCGGCCGGCACTTCGTCGTCGCGGACCGTGATGCGCGACTGCCAGCCCTCGCCGCCGTAGCTGTACCACAACTCGTTGTTGCGCACGATCTCGATCCACTTGAGCTCGACGTCGCCGATGACGTTCGCGGTCAGCGTGATCGGTCCGGCCGGCACGCTGATCTCCTCGCCCATCAGGTGTCCGTTGATGCGGAAGTCCAGCAGCGGCTTGTTGCCCGTGGTGGCGTAGGTGCGACGCCGGCGCAGGGCCTCGAAGATCGCGTCGCGCGTCAGGCGCGGCGCCAGCGCCACGGCCAGCCCCGTGCGGTTGTTGTCGCGCTTCCAGGCGATCCGATGGTGCCAGATGACGCCATGACTGTCCGAGCCGCCGATCAGGCCGAACTTGAGCCCGCGCGCCAGCGCGTCCTGCACGAAGCCGCCGCGGATGCCGCCGCGATGCGGAATCGGCGTGTTGCCTTGATACTCGAACCGTCCGTGGTTCGAGCAGATCTCGACCAGCGTCTGGATCTCCTCGTCCGCGCCGTCCCAGTCCGTTCCCGTCCAGCCCGTGTGGTGCGGGAAGATCAGGCTGTTCCACTTCTTCACCAGCGCGTTGAGCTTCGCGCTCGAGTTCGCTTCGACGGTCGTGTGGTCGAACAGCGGGATGGTGGGATCGGTGGAGTAGATGCACTTGTGGCCGATGCCGGCGGGCGGCCGGCCGGTGGTGTACTCTTGGCCGAACAGCGTGACGAAGCGGTCGTCCGCGTGCCAGTCCTGGGTGATCTCCTTGATCTGCTCCCATTCGGAGGGCAGGATGCTCTTGCCGACGAAGGTGTCGTGATCGGTCAGCGAGGCGAAGTCGTCGCGGTAGTAGTCGCGTCGCAGGCGGTAGTACTCGTCGATGTCGCCGACGCCGTCGGAGATCCACGTGTGGCCGTGAAGGTCGCCGTAGTAGGGGATCAGCGGTTCGTCGATGCCTTCGAGCCCCTCGAGCGCGTCCCAGTTCGGCCGGTTGCGAATGGCGTTGGAGGGGACGCGCACGACGGCGGCGGAGCGCACGGCGGGCGTCAGGCGCGGCTCGGCCGCCGCTCCCTGCATGCCCGTGATGCAGTGCAGCGTGTTGACGCGGAAGTCGCGCCGGGCCACCCAGAAGTTGCCGGACGCGTCGAAGGCGCCCTCGAGGAACTGGCCGCGGCCGCCCCAGAAGTCCTCCGGCACGCGATACAGCGGCGACCACCGGTTGCCGTGATACCATTGCAGGCAGAAGTTGTGCGACGGCCGGCCCGTGACGACCACGCGCCCGTCGCGTCCGCAGTACAGCCGCGGAAACTCGAAGCTCTGGTCCGTGCCCCGCTTCGTCAGATCCTTGCCCGGCATCTCGCCGACCGGTTCGAGGAACTCGCCGTCCTGATAGGCGCGCAGGTGAATCCAGCGCGGGATGTCCCACTCGTCCTCGTCGCGGCGATTGGACTGCCAGGCGATCCAGAGGCGATGGCCGTCGTGCACCAACGCCGGCGCGATGTTCTCCGCCGGGTGGCGCGTCACCTGCACGCGCGCGCCGACGCTGGAGCCCTCGAGCGGCGCGATCCACACATGCGGGCCGCCGATGCCGTCGGTCTGGTCCCACGCAATCCACGGGCGTCCCTGCGCATCCAGCGTCACGGCCGGGCGGCAGCAGTCCTCTTCCGGCGCGGCGCTCACAACCACTGCCTCGCCCCACGCCCCGTCGCGCAGCAGGCGCGCCACGATCTCGTAGCGCATCCCCGGCCGGCGACGCTCGTAGACGACGCACAACGCGCCGCCGGCGAGTTCGACGATGTCCGGTCGCCACGCGATGCCCGGCTCGTCCAACCGCACCGGCCCCGGGTCCGAATCGTTCCCGAGGCGACGCAGCGCGATGTTCCAGTGTCCCCACGCCTGACGCTCGGTCCACAGTGCCACGACGCCGTGTTGCGTGCCCTTCACGCGCGAATGCGCCACGTGCCCGTTGCCGCCTTCGGAGACGCGTTGCGCCTCGCCGAATCCCGAGCCGTCGAACGTCGCGGCGTAGAGTTGCTCGCCGTCGACCTCGTCCTCCACCCACGTCGCCCACAGCGTGCCCTCGGGATCGAAGGCAAGGCATGGTGCTTCGCTACGGATGCCCTCGTTCTTCTGGATCAGGTAGCGGCGCGACAGGCCGATCTCCTGCCAGCGGTCGGGCGGAATCGAGCTGGTTTCGTCGGGAAGCTGGGCCAGCGCCAGCGTGCCCCCAAACTTCCACGTCACCAGCGCGGCGGCAGAGCCCATCGCGGCGGTCTTGATAAACTGACGACGATCCATGGCCGATTCCCTCTATGCACAAGTTGGCTGGGCTGGTGGCCGGGGGCATCATCCCCGCGGACAATGGGGAGCGTGCGGGGCACAGTGGGAGTGCGCAAGACATAAGGAAGCCGCCCCGCCAGACGGGCTGGCGGGGCGGCGCGGGTAGAGCGAAGTTATGGTCTGACCCTAGATCTTGATGTGCGACCAGAACAGGCGCAGGGTCTTCTCGCCGTCCTTGCGGCCCCATCCGAAGCCGCCGAAGAGCGGGCCGTGCAGTTCGCGATCCGGCTCGCCGGCCTCGGTGGGCTTCAGCCACGTCTTCCAGATCCAGCCGCCGAAGATCAGCCGGTCGAACTCGCGCGTCTTGCTCGTGCCGGAGCGGTTGATGTCGGTCAGGCGCTTCTCGTGGAAGATCATCATGCCGAGCAGCGGACCGTGGGCGTTGACCGTGTCCTCCCACGTGTCGGTGGTCATCTTCAGATGGTAGCTGGTCCACAGGAAGTTGCCGAGCGTGCCGCCGAGGTGGAGCGGGTTGAAGAGGTGTCCGGAGATTTCGTCGTACTGGTCGGTGGTGAGGATGCCGTCGAGTGTGGGATCGAGGTTGAGCACGCCGTCCTTGTATCCGCCGGCGACGTTGCGGAAGTCGCCCTTGAGATCGACGAACGCGGCGCGCGGCCCAAGGGTCCACAGGACGTTGCGCTGCGAGAGCGCCGAATCGGTCGCCGCGTTCTTCTGTGCGACGGCGAAGCGCGAGTAGAACAGCGGCACGCCCCACGCCTCGAAGCTGCGACCGGTCGGAAGCGTGCCGTCCTGCCAGCCCCACATCCAGAAGGGGTTGAACGACATGCCGCCGCGGGCGTTGGGCTCCTCGGTGCCGCGGGTGTAGCCGTACTCGCCGTAGAAGCCGCGGATCGGCAGCGAGATGAAGAAGTAGGGGGGGGCGACCAACAGGTCGTTCCACGCCGTGGCACTGGAGGTGGCCTTGCCCGGCGTCCCCTGGCTGCGGGCGGTGTGCATCTCGAGCTGGCGCGAGTACTGGTTGAACGGCAGCGGCCAGATGAAGCGCTGGCGGGCCGTGACGACGGGCTCGGCGGACGTGTCGGCCGCCTGCCACACATCGGCTGTCAACGGGCCGCCCTTGCCCGGCAGTTTCTTGTCCATGAGCACGTCGGTGCGCTGGCGCATCGAGCACCCGGTCATCACGATGAGCCCGCCCAGGGCCACCAGGGTCATTGCCCAGCGATTGCGAAACGTCATGGCGAAGTCTCCTTGCGGGGTCGGTCGGCGGTGTCTGGCACACGATCGGCCGGAACATCGCAGTAGGCGGCGCCCAGCCCGGGCGGCTCTCGCGTTCCGAATCGTTGCCTGCTTGTGTGTTACGAAACCCCCACCGAGACCGCAAGCGCCAAAAGGGGTCCTTTCCGGATTGCCTGCCCACTCCCCGTTGGCGGATGGTCGCCACCTGCCGACCCCCCAAAGCCGGGTCGCCCCCACTCCCCCCTGCGCAGGCACGACCGCCCCCATGCACCCTGTAACCCACTCGCCACCGGGCACCCGCGAGGCCCTTCAGGGCCGCAGCCCGCTCGAGGTCATCGAGTACCTGACCCAGACCTACGGCTCCATCGTTCGCTACTCGACCGGGCTGGGCGACCTGTACGTCATCGCCGAGCCCGAGGCCGTCCGCCAGATCCTGTCTAACCCGGAGAAGTTCCCGCGCAGCCAGGTCCTCGCCGTGGCCTTGGGCGACGGCCTGCTGGCCAGCGAGGGCGCCTACTGGCGTCAGGTTCGCCGGCTCTACCAGCCCAAGTTCACCCCGGCGCATCTGGCCGAATACACCGCCATCATGGTCGAGGAGACCGTGGCGCTGGCCGAACGTTGGCGCGAAGAGGCCGCCAGCCAAGGTGCCGTCCTCACCAATGCCGCCCGCGAGATGATGCGCCTGTCCCTCGCCATCATCGGCCGCACCGTCCTTGGCCAGCCCATCGAGGACCCCGACTACCGCATCGGCGACATCGTCACCGAGGTGATGAAGTATCTCGGCGAACTGGGGAGTACCTTCGGAACGCGCTTCCATGCCGGCCAGAACCGCGCGATGCGCCGCGCCTTCCACAACCTGGATCGCCTCGCCGAGGCCATCATCGCCGGCCGCCGACAGAAGGGACCCGAACAGGACCTGCTCTCCGTGCTCATGCAGACGCCCCTCAGCGACACCGGCGAGCCGATGAGCGACCGCCAGTTGCGCGACGAGGTCGTCACTTCTCTGCTTGGGGGCCATGAGACCACCGGCATCATGATGATGTGGGCGATGGACTTGCTCGGCCGCCACCCCGAGGTTCAGGAGCGCCTGCTCGCCGAATGCCGTCAGGTGCTGGGCGACCGCCCCGTGACCTTCGCGGATCTGCCCCGTCTCGAGTACACGCGCCGATTCCTTGACGAGACCCTACGCCTGTATCCGCCGGTCTGGTCGCTCGTGCGCCGCGTGGCCGAGCCGGTCGATGTTGCCGGTTTCCGCCTCGAGGAGGGCGCGCACCTGATGGTCAGCGCCTGGTTGATCCATCGCAACGAGGCCCTGTGGCCGGAGCCGACGCGCTTCGACCCGGACCGCTTCCTGCCCGAGGCCGTTGCCGCGCGGCCCCGCCATGCCTACTTCCCGTTTGGTCTCGGCCAGCACATCTGCGTGGGCCAGCACTTTGCTCTCCTCGAAGGATTCGTACTGGTCGCCGAACTCGTGCGTCGCTTCCGCATCGAGTCCGTGTCGCCGGAGCCGCCCGAGCCCCTGCCGCTGATCACGATCCGGGCGAAGGGCCCGGTGCCCGTGCGGCTGGAGCCTCGAGTCGCCTGATGCGAATTGCCGCGGACAGAATCATGGAGGACTGCGCCACGCTCGGCGAGGTGCTCGCGCGCCGCGCGGAGATGCACCCCGACCGCCGCGCCTACACCGTGCTCGCCGACGGCGAGTCCGACGAGCGCGTGCTGACCTACGGCGACCTCTTCGCCCGCGCTCGCGCCGTCGCGGCACGGCTGATCGCCGAACGCGCCGACCGCCAGCCCGTCCTCATCGTGCTGCCCACCGGCCTCGAGTATCTCGTCGTGTTCTACGGCTGTCTGCTGGCCCGGGCGATGGCCGTGCCGGTGACCCCGCCGCGGCGTGCCCGCACGCCCGAGCGCCTCCTCGCCGTCGCCGCCGACTGCCGACCCGCGCTCGCCATAGCGCCGGCCGTCGCCCTCGACGCCATGCGCGAGGCCTGTGCGCAAACTCCCGCTGCCACGATGCGCTGGGTTGCCGTCGAGGAATTCGCCGCGGATTCCGCACCCGACGCCTGCCTCCCGCCCGTCGGCGCCGCCGACATCGCCTTCCTGCAATACACCTCCGGCTCCATCGCCGCCCCCAAGGGTGTCATTGTCACCCACCGCAACCTGATGGCCAACCAGCGCATGATCCGCGACGCCTTTGGCCATGACGAAACCTCGACGGTCGTCGGGTGGTTGCCGCTCTACCATGACATGGGCCTGATCGGCAACGTGATGCAGCCACTGTTCTGCGGGGCCGGGTGCGTGCTGATGGCGCCGGAGGCATTTCTGATGCGGCCGTTGCGGTGGGTGCGGGCGATTTCGCGCTATCGGGGGGCGACGAGTGGCGCGCCGAACTTCGCCTACGATCTGTGCGCGTCGCGGGCGCGACCCGAGCAGTGTGAAGGCCTCGACCTGAGTTGCTGGCGGCTGGCGTACAATGGCTCGGAACCGGTGCGCGCCGAGACGATGGAGCGCTTTGCGCGCCGCTTCGAGCCGCATGGCTTCTCGCGTGCCGCGGCGCGGCCGTGCTATGGGCTGGCGGAAGCGACGCTGCTGGCGACCTGCGCCCCGCCGCGCGCCGAGCCCAGCGCCCTGCGCCTCGACGCCGTTGCCCTGCAGGACCACCGCGTCCTTCACGCCGCCGACCCGCAGACGCCGGCGCGCTGGGTGCCCTCGTGCGGCCCCCCTTGGCGCGACGCCCGCGTGCGCATCGCCGATCCTGAAACCGGCATCGACTGTCCGCCGGACCGGGTTGGCGAGGTGCTCGTCGCCGGCGGCCACGTCACGCCCGGTTATTGGCAGCGCCCCGACCAGACCGCCGAGACGTTTCGCCCCGACTCCGCCGGCGAACGTTGGCTGCACACCGGCGACCTCGGCTTCCTCCACGAAGGCGAGCTGCATGTCACCGGACGAATCAAAGACTTGGTGATCCTCGGCGGGCGGAATCACTATCCCGGCGATCTGGAATTGACCGCCGCGCAGGCTTCGGCCTCGATTCGCCCGGGTGGGTGCTGCGCGTTCTCGATCGACGGCACGACCGGCGAGGAGCTGGTGCTGCTGGTCGAGTTGGAGCGCGCGGCGCTGCGGGACGAGGATCGGCGGGCGCTGCTCGGCGCCATTCAGCAGGCGCTGGGCGAGGCACACGACGTGCGCGCCGCCGACATCGCGGTGCTGCGGCCCGGCAGCATCCTGCGCACGTCCAGCGGCAAGATTCGACGCCATGCCTGCCGGCAGCTCTATCTGGCCGGCGGCTATCGACAGGATGCCCTGCCCTCATGAGTGATTCCCCTCTGCGGCCCATCGATTTCTTCGAAGAGCCCGACCCGGACATCGCCCCCTTGCCCGCGCATCCCGACGCCGCCGACCTGGGGCGCTGGATCGTGGAGCAGGTTGCCCATGCCCTGCGCACCACCCCCGACACGATCAACGTCCACCAGCCCTTCACCGAGATGGGGCTCGACTCGATCACGGCGCTGACGATCACGGGCGACCTGGCCGAGGCGCTCAATCGCGAACTGCCCCAGACGTTGCTCTGGGACTATCCGACAATCGCTTCGGTGGCGGCGCATCTGGGTGCCGCTCCGGCGCCCCTCACCGCGAACACGGCCGAATCCGCGAATCCGTGGCACGCCAAGGCCCACGCCTGCGGGCTTGCCGCGCGCGACTACGAAAGCCTCTACGCCCGCACGGGCTCTTGGGATGCGCCGCGCGCGATGCCGCATTCGCTGGCCATCGCGATCCGCGCTGCAGGCAACCAGGCGCCGCTCTACTGGATTTGCGATCTCGCCGGCACGCGGCCGCTCAGCGAATCCCTTCCCAAGCGCCCCGTCTACGCGCTGCCTTCCGGCTTCGGCACCTTCGAGCACACGCGCGAGAACGTGCGCGCTCTGGCCGCCTACTACGTCGAGGAAATCACCGCCCTGCAACCGACCGGGCCGTGCTGTCTCGGCGGTTACTGCTACGGCGCCAAGGTGGCGCTCGAGATGGCGCGCCTGCTGCGCGCGCGCGGCCGACGCGTCGCCGGCGTGCTGATGCTCGAGTGGCCCGGCCCCGACGAGGCCTATTGGAAGTGGTACACAATGAAGAGCAACGTGACGTCGCCGCGCACGCGCGAACGCATCGGCTACCACCTGTCCGAGGCCGCGCGCCGCGGCCCGGTCGAGGGCATCGGCTACCTGTCGAGCCTGAAAGGGCGCATGGGCCTACGCCGCCGTCGCCGCCACGAGGAGTGGCAGCGCCGCGTCGCCCGGTTGTCCGAGGAGGAGCGCCGTCTGGCCGCGCCCGAAGAGGGCCACTGGGAGTATCGACCCGAGCCCTACGACGGGCGCGTGCTGCTCGTGCTCGGCCGCAACAGTCGTTATCAATCGCGCCTCTTTCCGCGCCTCGGCTGGGACGATATCCTGACCGGACCCGTGCACAGCCGCGTCGTTGCCGGCGATCACTTCAGCGTGCTGCATCGCCCCGACGTGGATGCGGTCGCGCGCCTGGCCGATGCGTTCTTCGACGCGGCCGCGTCGCGTGGTTCGACTGGAAAGGTCCGCTCGTGAGCGATTCCGCGCCGACCGCGAAACGCGCGCGCCACCCGATCCGGCTCGCGCTTGGGCGCGCCTACCGACGGTCGTTCCTCAACCGCCTCGCCCACCCGCGACGGCTCCACCTGTACGGCATCGGCACCGGCAAGTCGGGCACCGTCTCGCTGGCAGGCCTGTTTCAGAAACACTATCGCGCCGAGCACGAACCCGCCGCCGCGCGCAGCCAGACGCTGGCGCTCGCCCACATGCGCGGCGGCCTCGGCGATGCACCGTTTCGCCGCGCCGTGCTCGACCTCGAGCGCGACCTCTGGCTCGAAGTCAACGTCGCCTACTTCAACATCCACTTCCTGCCCGTGCTCGTCGACGCCTTCCCGGAGTCGAAGTTCGTGCTCACCGTGCGCGAGCCCGCCTCCTGGGTACGCTCGGTCGTCGATATGTACCTGCACCTGCGCGAGACCAGCCGCGACCGCACATGGAAGGACCTCGTCGACGAGCGCCTGCGCACCACGTCTCCTCACCCGCCCGAGGAGCAACCTCTCGCCGAGGTCGGCCTGCCGCCGCTCGAGGGCTTCCTGAATCTGTGGACATGGCACAACCGCACGGCGCTCGAAACAGTCCCGCCCGAGCGCCTCTTCGTCCTGCGCACGCACGACATCGGCAAGCGACTCGACGAACTCGCACACTTCGCCGGCATCGATCCGGCAACCCTCGATGCCGCCAGCGCGCATCTCCACAAGGCGCCCGCCCGCTTCGGCGTCATCGAGCGCATCGACCCCGCGCACCGCGATGCCCAGATCCGAGCCCATTGCGGCGACCTGCCCCAGCGCCTCGGCCTCTCATCGTAGGCATTCGAACCACGAACAACGAACAACGAACCACGCGCCTCCCTCAAATCACCCGCTCGTACTCCGCCACGTCCTTCTTCCACACGACGACGCCGCAGTAGCGCGGCCCCTCCGGGCAGATTGGCCGCGCCTTCGCCATCGCGCGCAGCGTGCAGGGCGGCAGCAGATAGCGCCCCAGCATCGGATGCCGTTCGCGCACTTGCAGCGCCTCGTCCAGCGATGCCCGCCAGATTTCCTCCTGCGCGTTGTAGCACAGCCGCATCTGATGCTTGTGCCGCAAGTTCAGCAAGTCGGAACTCTCCGTGAAGCGCACGCTCACCGCGTTGGGCAGCAGATACGACCGCCACTCGGGCGCCACGCCGAGGCGGCGCAACTGCGCCAGCGTCTCCCAGGTGCGCGCCATCGTTTCGTCGAACAGCGCCCGCGCCTCCGGCGCATGGTCGAGCAACTCCGGCACCACCACGTCCGGCGCATCGTCCAGGTGCGCGGCCAGCACGGGCCGCGAGCCCGGCGTCATGCGGTGCCGCTGGTCCTGGCTGTCGGCCGTGTGGCTCAGCTTCTTGCGGAACGTGTAGTGCGCATGATGCAGCGCGCGCGACAACTTCGCCAGCGTCGTCACGTTCAGCGATTCGCCCAACAGGCGATTGCGTCCCGGATCGAGCGCCAGCGCCACCGCCTCCGCGTCCGACAGGTCGCCGCGGCAAAGTCCGAGCACCTCGCGCACCGCCGACGCGACCTGCTCCTCCGCCCCCGTGGACCAACCGACCAGTTTCGCCGTCCGCCCGTCCAGGGCCGCGTCGAACTCCGCGCGGAACGCCTGCGCCCGCGCCCCGTCCAACAACTCGGGATGCTGCGCGAAGACCCCCGCCTCCGCGAACGCCTCCGGCTCCAGCGGCTCCTGCAACGTGATCGCGTACTCGGGATCGAACTCGAGCAGTTGGCGCACCATCTCGCCAACCACCAGCCGCGTCTCCGCCGGCACGTCCGCCTGGTTCGCCACCCGCCAGTAGCGCAGCAGCGTCACGCCGGAAACCGTGTGGTAGAGATACGCGTGCGTGCCCACCGGCAAGACATAGCGCGCGATCTCCTGCGCCTTCTTGCGGATCGTCGCGCGGTGCTTCTTCTCCATGCGCTCGCTGCGATTGAAACGCTCGAAGAACGCCGCCTCGACCGGGCCCTCGAGCATCTCGCACAGCCGCCGGTACGCCGCGAACTGCGCCTCGGCCCTTTCGCGGAACAGCCCCAGCGCCGGATCGGCCAGCGCCGGCACCGTCATCGTGTCCGCCTTCACCGTCACGTAGCGCTGCGAGACCTGTTCGCTGTTGTAGAACGGGTGCGCGTGCAGGAACGACCAGATGAAGTGGCGCGAGACGTTCTCGAGCGCGAACTGGAAGTGCGCGTGCTGGAAGGTCGTGTGATGGCCGGCCTCGTAGATCGAGCGTGCCAGCGGCGAGAACTTTTCGGGCTCGCCGACCTCCTCGTCGCGCACGATGCCCTTCGAGGAATAGCAGGTCCGTGCCGTCGCCACCACGTTGCGATACGGCGTCGAGAACGCCTTGGTCAGGCGGATAATCGGCGGGGCGGACAGGAACGGGGCGGCGGCGGGCGGGGCGGACGCGGGCAACGACACGGGGCGGCATCCTCTCGGGAATGACCTCCCTTCACCGCCCGCCCCGCCGGGGCACAAGCCGAAGGATGCCGCCGTGACACAGCCCGCGTCCGCAGGTGCCGAACTCTCGGCATCCGGCTCTATTCGGATTGCCCCAAGTCCGCTCCGTCCAGCACTCTACTCCCGGGAGGCGTCGGCACAGGGATTGCACCTGACTGAGAGCAAGATCACTCGCTTCCAAAGGGGAAGGATATCATGGCAAAGCTCGTTTCCACCCGCATCGCGCTCGACGAGAAGACCCGCAAGAAGATCATCGACATCCTGCAGCCGCGGCTGGCCGACGCCATCGACTTGATGACGATCGCCAAGCAGGCGCACTGGAACGTGCGCGGGCCCGAGTTCATGTCGCTGCACAAGATGTTCGACGACCTGCACGACGTCGTCGAGGACGCCGCCGATGAACTGGCCGAGCGCATCGCCGCGCTGGGCGGCACGGCCCGCGGCACGGCCCGCATGGTCGCCGAGGCCAGCACCCTCAAGCCCTATCCGGCCGAAGCCCGCGCGGGCCGCGACCACGTCCTGGCCGTCGCGGCCGCCTTGGCCGACTTCGGCGGCAAGCTCCGCCAGTCCGCCGCCGACGCCGACAAGGCCGGTGACCCCGCCACCGAGGACCTCTGCGTTGGCCTCATCCGCGATATCGACAAGTGGACCTGGTTCGTCGGGGCCCACGTTCAGGAGTAACCCACCCCCGGGGCAGGGCCCCCGCCCCGCCGCGATTGGCCCTGCCCCGATTCGCCCTTGCGCGACCAACCCCGCGGGACCATCCTGACCCCATGCGTGCGCCCACACGCCCCCGGGGGAGTCCCGCGTGTCCTATCGCCACACCATCGAGCAGGGCCGGTTCCTGCGCAAGTTCGTCAGCGAACCGGTCACGTCGCTCGTCCGCCAGGAGGACCTCTCCTTCTGCGCCTCGCGCCTGTTGCTCATGGGCCAGTACGTCCGGCGACGCGACGTCGCCCTGGCCACGCTGATCGAGGACTGCCTTCAGGACCTCGCCCGTCTCAGCCCCAACGGCGCGCTCGACCGCCTGCGCACCGGCCAGCCCACCTGGCCCGCCTCGCCCGTCTACTGGTGCCTCGCCTGCCATGTGCTCGCGCAGGTGCTCTCTGAGTTCTCTGCCGAGACGCCGGCCAGCACCGTCACCGACCTGCGCACCTCGCTCGGCACCTGGTTCCCCCGCCTGCGCGAAACCCTCGAGGACCCCGCCCTGCCCGTCGACGACCTCCTGCTCGTCTGCCTTCAGTGCTACCTCACCCAGTGCGCCATCTTCCACGACCTCGCCTCGTTCGAATGGGGGGCCGAGCGACTCTTTGCGCTGATGACCCCGGACCTGCTCGCCTCCGAGGTCGCCATGGAAAGCACCGCGCTGCTGATGGGCATCTACTCGCGCCCGCAGGATGAGGAGACGCAGCGCGTGCTGGCCGGCATGCTCGAGCGCGCGGCCGCCTCGGGCAACGAGCTCGCCCGCCGCGGCGCCCAGTCCCTGGCCGGCATCGTCCTGCCAGACTTCTCCCGTGCCTCCACGTCAGCCGCGCCGCGCGCGCCCGCCGGCGGCTCCAAGACCGCCGTCCGCAAGTCCTCGACATCCAACCGGCGGTCCTTTGGAGCGCTCGTCGGCGAGACCCTCGGCAGTTACTCCTGGCTCATTGGCGTCCTGATCTTCGTCGGCATCTTCGTGTGCTGCATCGGCGGCGTCGGCAAGATGTACGAGTGGTTCGAGAACAACTCCAACGTCGGCCAGCAAAGCCTGTCGGACTGGTACAAGCGCGCCGAATCGGCCAACCAGTCCCGCCGCGAGGACGACCGCGCCGCCGAGCTTCGCGCCCCCATCCCGTGGGAAGCCCCCGAGACGCCGGAACCCGTCGTCGCCACGCCCGAGCCCACTCCCGAAGCCACCCCGACCCCGGCGCCGCAACCGCGCACCGAGCAGGAAATCCGCGCCGCCTTGCAGCAGACCCTCGAACGCCACACCCGCCTCATGCAGTCGCGCCTTGGCCTGCCCCGCCAGACCCGCAGCTTCAACGGCGACGAGACCGTCACCGCCCGCGCCGAATACATTCGCTCGAATCCACCGGTCATCACCTCCGTCGGCGGTTGGAAGGCCTCGGCCGTGCACCAGATTCGCTGGTTCGAGAACGACGTCCACGTCGCCACGCACTCGATCGAGGCCCGCTATGAATGGAACGGCACCGAGTGGCGCCTGCTTGGCGCGGCCCGCTCCTTCAACGTCCGCGACGCGCACGGCAACCTCGTCTACGCCACCGCCCCCGAGGAACGCGCCTGGGCCGAGGCCCTGTTCGCCCACAATCCCTTCTACGAGTAATCCCCGCATTTCCCTTTGAGCCGACGCCCCGCACGGCGCCACCTTCTCCCACCCCCGGGGGAAACCATGGCAGAGCCCTCCAAGCCCGTCTCGCCCGCCTCCGGCACGCGCATCGTCGCCGCCGACCCCGAATCCGACGTCCGCGTGCTCGCCGACGCCGACTGGCCCACCCGCGGGCCCGTCCGCCGCAGGCGCATCCGCAAGCGCCTCTACCTCTTCGCCTTCGTCCTGCTCACCGCCATCCTCTCCATCGGCCAGGTGCGCATCCTCCATCGCTACGACTCCGGCTTCCTGCGCCTCGAACGCCTCTATCCCACGCGCGACTTCATCCGCCTGTCCGACCGCCTGCCCATCGACGACAAGGAACGCGCCCGCGAACTCGGCATCACCCTGCAGGAAATGTACACCTACGAAACCGCCGTCGAGGACTACCTCTCGCGCCGGCGCGACCGCATCCTCGGGCCCTTCGACTGGGGCCTGAGCTTCAACCTCTGGAACTACACCGCCGTCATCAGCTACCGCATCTTCCTCAACATGGCGATCTCGGCCATCATCGCGTGGGCCCTCTACATCCGCGCGCGCGACCGCGCCGCCTCCATCGTCATCGACGGCCAGAACCGGCGCCTGAAGGACCTCAACACCGTCCTCGAGCGTAAAGTCGAGGAGGCACAACGCTACCTGCGCGAACTCGAGCAGGCCCAGTCGAAGCTCGTCCAGGCGCAGAAACTCGCCTCCATCGGCCGCATGTCCGCCACCCTCGCGCACGAAATCCGCAATCCGCTTTCCATCATGATGTCGGCCGCGGGCATCGCCGCCGAGGACGTCCCCCCCGGCAGTCCACCCGCCGAGGCGCTCGACCTCATCCGCCAGGAAATCGCACGCCTCGACCAGATCATCACCGAACTGCTCAACTTCGCCCGCCCCAAGCCCCCACGCGTCGACGAGCACGACCTCAACTCGCTGCTGCACGCCTGGAGCTTCCCCCTCCACGAGGAACTCGACAAGTCCGGCATCAAGCTCCGCCTCGCCCTCCAGCCCGACATCCGCACCGTCATCGCCGACGCCGACCAGTTGTACCAGGTCTTCCTCAACGTCATCTGGAACGCGCGCGACGCCGTGCAGGAGAACGGCAAGGGCACCGTCGAGGTCGCCACCATCGACGACGGCGAGCACGGCGTCCTCGTCCGCATCCGCGACGACGGCCCCGGCATGGACAAGGACATGCTCGCCCAGGTTGTGGAGCCCTTCTTCACGACGAAGACTTCGGGCTCGGGCCTCGGCCTGCCCGTCGTCGTGCAGCTCATGGAAGGCATGGGCGGCGGCGTGCGCCTCGAGTCCGAACTCGAGCGCGGCACCACCGTCACCCTGCGCCTGCGCGCCGCCGGCGACGAACGCAGTGCCTCCGACTCGGGCTTCCTCCGAGCCCTTGCCCAATCCGCACGCGCATCCTGATGGACACCATGGACCGAATGGACCCCATGGACCAAATGGAGCCCATGGACCAAGTGGGGAGCCCGTGTGCCGGATGGAATCCATGGACCGGCTGGAACCCATGGGCCCACCAGCGGGCGCCCGCAACTCGCTCCGGCGCCCTTCGGACATGGCAAGCCACCCAGCACCCTTCGGACTTGGCAAGTCACCCAGCACCCTTCGGACATGGCAAGCCACCCAGCGCCCTTCGGACGCAGCAAGTCACCCGGCGTCCTTCGGACGTTGCAGGTCGCTCAGCGTGCTTCAGCACGCTCTTCCTTGCCCCCGGGTTCACCCGGTGGGATAGCGCATGCGACAATATCCATTGAAGCGCGCTTCAGCGCGACTTCCAATGCGCGATCTGTGGCTACCGGGTGCAATCCTCTTCGTGCACAGGACCGCTGCCAGCGGGAAGCACGCTGAAGCGCGCTGCAGAAAATCTCTGCCAGGCAAGGCCCCACCTGCTGAAGCAGGGGGCAAGGAAGAGCACGCTGAAGCGTGCTGAGAGCATCCGCGCCCTATAGTGCATTTCGGAGAACCGTGACCACACTGGCTCCATGGCCCGGGGCCCCGCAAGCTCTTGCGATCTGCTCCAATCACCAACAACTAAAAACCAAAAACTTCTTTCCCAAACCACGCTCACTTCTCCATCTTCGTCAGCCCTGCGAACTTCACGACGAACTCCTGCTCGATGCCGTCGTCGAACGCCACGCGCACGCGCTCGCTGCCCGGCCGGCCGCCGGATTCGACGACGACGCCCTCGCCCAGCGTCCGGTGCCGCACGCGGTCGCCGACATTGAGCGCCCCGCGGCCGCCCGTCGGGCGACTGGGCGGCGGCGCGCTGGCGCGTCCGTAGGCCGAACCGAACGCGCGGAACCCCTGCCGCTCGAAGCCCCGCGGATCCCGCTCGCGTCGCTTGTCGTCCGGACAAAGCGCCCGTCGCGCCTCCGCCGTCAGCACCGACGCGTCCAGCTCCGACAGGAATTGCGACGGCACCGTCGCGTCGTAGAAGCCCTCGCGCCGCCGGCGCATCGCCCGGCACAGCGTCAACGTCCGCCGCGCCCGCGTCAGCGCCACATAGAACAGCCGCCGCTCCTCCTCGAACTGCGCCGGCTCGTCGAACGTCCGGCTGTTCGGGAACACCCCCTGGTCCAGCCCCACCACGAACACATGGTCGAACTCCAGCCCCTTCGCGTTGTGCACCGTCATCAGGCTCACCGTCTGCCGGTCGCCCTCGTCGGGACGTTGCGCATCCAGCGCCAGCGTCTCCAGGAACGTCCCCACCCGGTTGTCGTCCTCCAGCTTCTCGAACTCCGCCACCGCCTGCTTGAACTCCTCAATGTTCTCGAGACGCGACTGCCCGTCGAGCGACTTCGCGTCCCCCACGCCCTCGGTCTCGTAGCGTGTGTCCTCCAGAATCGCCTTCAGCACCTCGTGCACGGTCGCGTGCGCCGCCATCGCGTGCCATCGCCGCACCGCCGCCAGGAAGTCCTCCATGCCTTGCCGCGCCTTGCCCTTGAAGGCGCCTTCGGCCGCCAGCCGCGTCGCCGCCTCGAACGCCGAGATGCGCTCGCCCGCCCCCCGCGACAGGATGTCGCCCAGAGCCTTCGGTCCCACCCCCCGCGTCGGCACGTTCACCACGCGCTCGAACGCCAGATCGTTGTCCGGCATCAGCGCCAGCCGCAGGAAGCAGATCAGATCCTTGATCTCCGCCCGGTCGTAGAACCGCGTCCCCCCCACGATGCGATACGGAATCCGGTACTTGCGCAGCCCGTCCTCCAGCACCCGCGCCAGCGCATGGCTGCGATAGAAGACCGCGATGTCGGCCGGCGCGATCCCGTCCGAGGCGATCATCGCCGCCAGCCGCATCGCCACAAGGTTCGCCTCCTCCGTGTCGTCGAACCCCACCAGCGCCCCGATCGGGTCGCCCTCGGGCTGCTCTGTCCACAGCTCCTTGCCGATGCGCATCGTGTTGCGCGCGATCACCGATCCGGCCGCCTTCAGCACGTTGCCCACCGAGCGATAATTCTGCTCCAGCCGCACCAGATGCGCGTTCGGGAACGTCTCGCGGAACCCCAGCAGGTTCGTCACCTCCGCCCCGCGCCACGAGTAGATCGACTGGTCCTCGTCGCCCACCACGCACACGTCCGGGTCATCGCCCGCCAGCAGCTTCACCAGCTCGAACTGCCCCGCGTTCGTGTCCTGGAACTCGTCCACCAGCAGGTGTCGGAACCGCCGCTGCCAGCGCTCGCGCACCTCCCCGTTGTCCCGCAGCAGCCGCACCGCCCGGAAGATCAGGTCCTCGAAGTCCAGGCTCGCGTTCTTCTCCAGCAGCTCCTCGTAGTGCCGGTACAGCAGCGCATACGGCACGCGCTCGTCGGCGAACTCCTCGTCGCAGTCCGTCGGCGTCAGCATCCGCATCTTCGCCATGTTGATGAAGTGCTGCACCTGCGCGGGCTTCGCCGTGCGGTCCGACACGCCGGCGTTCTCCATCGCGCGGACGACGGCCGCCTTCTGGTCCCGCTCGTCCAGAATCGCAAACGAGGGCGAGATGCCCGCCGCCTCCGCCTCGCGCCGCAGCAGCATGGCGCACCGGCTGTGGAACGTCGAAATCGCCAGCGCCGGATCGTCCGGCACCCCCAGCAGCGCGCACACCCGCTCGCGCATCTCGCGCGCCGCCTTGTTCGTGAACGTCACCGCCAGAATCTGCCGGATCGGAATCCCCACCCCCAGGTGCAGCCAGGCGATCCGGTGCGTGATCACGCGCGTCTTGCCGCTGCCCGCCCCTGCCACGATCAGCAGCGGCGTGCCGTGATGCGTCACCGCCTCGCGCTGGCGGTCGTTCAACTTGTCGAGCAACAGGGCTTCCAGCGACATGACCCCTCCGGCCCGGGGGCGCCTCGGCGGGCAATGCGGACACACCCGCTCCGCCCCGCAACCTCAACCCCGCCCGAACACCGGGACAACACCACTCTCGCCCGGCCGGCGAACATCGGATAGCGATTCTTCCGCGCATCGGTTTGACAGGTCCCCACCCTTTGCACCATGCTCACGATGACATGGCGCAGGGGGAGCCTTGGCGAATGAATGCGGAATTCCGCACAGTGCGGTCCAAGCCAAGCACTGCAGGGCACCACGAGTTCGGCAGTCGCCGCTTCTCTGAACTGAGCCCCCAATCCATCGGGTCGGCCTTCCTGCGGGAGGGCCGACCCTGCAGTCTCTATCCCACACGACCGAAGGAGAGGTTCCATGATCGCGACGAATCGCCCCCACACTTGCGCTCGCCGTCGCCTGCTGGCCGCGCTGCTGGTGCTGCTGGCCCTGCCGCTGGCGGTGCTGGCCACGCCCCGCTTCACGCTCAGCGGCGTCTTGCAGGACGGGCAGGGCAACCCGCTGCCCAATGACTGGAACGTGCCCACGCAACTCGTCTTCTATGCCACCGAGACCAGCGAGACGGACCTCGAGACCGTCGATGCGACGTCCGACATTCTGCGCGGCATCTTCACGGCCCAGGTGCCGTTCCCGAACGCGCTGCTCGTCTACGACGAGATCTGGTACACGCTCGCCATCGACACGAACCGCGATGGCATTGATGCTGGGGACCTCTTCGAGGGGCGCTTCAGGATCGCACAGGTCCCGCTCGCCGTCGCGACTTCGGCCCTTGATCAATTCGACATCGCGGGAGGAACGCCGATCGGTGGCGTTACACCCTCATGGGAGGCCAACAAGTTGCACCTTCGCGAGTTCCGCACCCCTCCGAGCGGGGTGGTCTTCAATCGAATCGTGAGCCCATATCACACTGCGGCTGAACCGATTGTTCTCTGCAACATCGGCATCTACAATTCCGGTGGAGAACTCGTCTACACGACAAATCCCTTCTTGGGCGAGTACATCAACACGTACACCACTCCGCACCACTACTACAGTATCCCGGTTGAAGGAACGCTTGAGCCCAACACGGTATACTACGCCGCATTCACCACAACATCAAGTGTGCTCGCGTACTCCACAAATGACAGGTTCCCAATCGGGCCCTCAATGAGATCACACTACCAACTCAGCACGACTGCAGCGACACTGCCGACTCAGATCAATCCACAGGCCACGTTCACGCGAGCGAATCTGAACTTCGCGTTGTGGCTGGTGGACGATTCGAAGTCGGCGGGCAAGACCTCGCCGCGTGTTGGCACCTCGAAGGAGGGCATCCCGATCTATGCCGCGATCTCGGGTGGGGACGACGCCCCGGCGGACGCGCCGCAGCCCTGAACGAGCACAACCGCGCGTCGCGCCCCCCCACCCTCGCGGAGGAACCCGCCATGAAACTCTCCCGATTCCCCCTTCCCGTCTGCGCCGCGTTGGCGCTGCTCGCCCTGCCGGCCGTTCCCGCCTTCGCCTCGACGAACGGCAACGGCGTGGTGCTCAAGTCGGTGTCGGCCGCTCGCACGGGCGTCGGCGCCACGCAGACCGGCGCGGCCAACAAGAGCGGCACCGTCCGCGCCACGTTCGCCATCGACCCGGTCGTGGCGCGCGTGGCGCAGAACGGCCGCGGCGAGCGCGTCCTGGTCGGCGCCATGCCCGTCGTCGAATCCCTCGCCGCGCTGAGTCCCATCAAGCCCGGCGATGTCACCCAGGACGGCGTCGTCACGCCGGCCGACGCCCAGGCCGTCTTCGAGTGCTATCTGGCCGGCGGCTGCCCGACCCCCGACAAGACCGCCGCCGCCGACCTGTGCCCCGGCGGCCCCGTCGCCGTCACCCCCCGCGACGCCCAGGCCGTCTTCGAACTGTTCCTGGGCCTCGAACCGCTCTGCCAGTGACCTCATGGGGGGGCGGAACCCCGCTCCCCCCGGAGTTTATCAGAAAGGGCCTGTCGACATGTCGTTTTTTTGGAACCTGCTGTTGACCGGGCAGCCGAAGTGTCCCATGCTTAGGGGGGATGCGGCGGCAGGACCCGGGGGGAGGAGTGTCCCCTTGCGAGCCGGCCGCCGGGTCGCCAGTCAAGGAAAGCTCCGGCGGCGCGTGCCGTCGGGAGGGAGGACCGGAGGAGTCGTCCCCAAGACGCCCGAATCGGCGGGTTTGTCCGGTCTGACCGGGCCGTCCCCCCAGATTCAGCTTGGGCCGCGGCCCCGACCGGGGTAGCACAATCCTCAGAAGTCGGAAGCATCGGAAGACTTCGCGCTGCAAGGAGTGGAACCATGATGAACGCCAAGAACCTCGTGACCGCGGCCCTGACCGCGGGGGCGATGCTGGGGCTGACGGCTCTGGCTCAAGCCCAACAACTGACCGTCGGCACCATGACCGGCAACTGCGGTCAGCAGGTGATTGTTCCCATCACCGTCTCGGGCGCCGCGGACATGGACGCCTTCGGCATGGACATCACGTTCAGCAACAGCTGCGTGACGTACGTGCGGACGGAGGCGGGCACGGCAACGTCGGACTGGGGCACGATCGGCGGCAACCTGCTGTCGCCCGGCGTCGTGCGCGTCGGCGGCGCCAAGTTCAGCGGCACCGCCGTCAACGGCAGCGGCGAGATCCTGCGCCTCGTGCTCGAGTGCGGCGCCGGCGCCTGCGGCTGCGTGACGAACCTGACGGTCTCCAACCGCGTCGACGACCTGGCCAGCGCCACGGTCACCAACGGCTCGGTCACCTGCGCCACGGCCTCGGCCGGCACCGTGCAGAAGATTCGCGAGTACAACTTCGACGGCGGCATGGATCAGGGCTGGCTGTTCTTCGCAGGCTCGGCCCCGACGTTCAGCGCCCCGAGCAATCTGTCCGCCCCCGGCTATCTGCTGATCGCCGCCCAGAACAACACGAACACCTACGGCTTCTTCGTGTCGCCCGGCAACGGGCTCGCCATGATCGACTTCGATCCGATGGCCGACGGCACGCAGACCGGCGCGCTCCACGAGCGTCAGGGCCCGCACTACCTCGTGCGCTACCACGTCCGTCGCACGACGGCCGACCGCACGAAGGCCCCCGTCATGCGCCTGCGCGCCAACTCGGCCAACTTCGAGACCTACAACATCCTGACCGTCTCGAGCGTGCCGACGCACGACAGCGTCCCCAACATCTTCACCAACAGCGCGATGGACCTGTTCTTCCAGCCCCATCCGCTCATGTACTCGCTGGCCGCCGGCCAGCGCACCTACGCCGTGGCCTTCGACCTCATCGGCTTCGACGGCAGCGACGACGCCAACGGCGGCTACCTGATCGACAAGGTCGAGATCTTCGCCGTTCCGCTGCCCAAGGTCGTCAAGGTCGCCGACGTGAAGGAATACAACTTCGCGGCCGCCGCCCAGTTCGACGATTGGGAGCAGCTCCAGTCGCCCTTCACCGACATCGGCTTCAGCACCGCCGCCGGCACGGGCCTCATCATGAACGCGCCGAATCCCGACAACGCCTTCGGCAACTGGCAGAGCAAGTTCGGCGCGATCTCGCCGAACGCCACCGGCCAGAACGGCCAGCTCTACGTCAAGCTGCGCTACCTCGTCGGCGCCAACGAGCCCAGCGGCCGCAAGGTCCCGCAGATGCGCTTCCGCGCCGCCCCGGCCAACTTCACCTCCGTGGCCGAAACCGGCGTCGTCGACACCGACACCTTCACCTTCGTGCCGCGCCAGGGCAACGACCGCATCTTCACCACCTTCCTGAAGGTTCCGACCGGCGCCGGCTCCTTCCCGATCATCGCCGCCTGGGACCTGCTCTCCTTCGAGTCGTTCGCCGATCAGGCCGACCGCACCCTGAACGAGACCTCGAACCAGAACGTCATCCTGCGCAACCTGAAGGTCGAACTCGTCCGCGTGGACGACTACCCGGCCGTCAACTGATCGCCGGATTCCACTCCGATGCAGCGTCTCCCACCGGCGCCGCCCCTCACCGGGCGGCGCCGATGTTTTTGGGGGGAGTTGTTGGTTGTTGGTTGTC
This sequence comes from Candidatus Sumerlaeia bacterium, assembly GCA_019634695.1. Classification (GTDB taxonomy): domain Bacteria; phylum Sumerlaeota; class Sumerlaeia; order SLMS01; family JAHLLQ01; genus JAHCAW01. Next base: position 33,071 of record JAHCAW010000018.1, on the reverse strand, counting down.
AGTTGTTGGTGCTTGGCTGCTGCCGGCAATTCGAACACCCTCCCCGATCCCATCGCTCCAGCCTCACCCTCACTTCCGTTCATTCCGTTCCTTCCGTGGTTGAAGCCGTCTCTTTCTTCTGTGGCGCCTTGTGCCCTCTGTGGCCATCCCCTTACGGCGCGGCGAGCGTGCCGCGGATGTCGGCGAAGGCTGTCTCCAGCATCGCCATCCACCCATCGTGCTCATAGAGACCGCGCACGCGTGCGCCGGCCTCCTCGAACGATTGCGGGCGCGGCTCGATACGCTCGGTGATGAGCGTCACCCCCAGCCCGCGCCGCGTGCGGAAGAATGGCGTCAGCTCGCCCGCCGCCGTGTCGTAGAAGTTGTCCCGCTCCATCGCCTGGGCATCCGTCTGGCACAGGCGGTGAAACTCCTTGCGCGTGGTCGCCCGTTCGGCCAGCCGCTCCAGCGCCTGTCTGGCGTCGGCGGCATCGGCGACCAACTCGCGCAGCTCCAGCGTCAGCAGCGTGCGGCGAAGCTGCATCTGCGGGCCCGTGAGCGTCGCCGCGTCGGCGGCCGCAAACTCGAGGAAGGTGCCCGAGACCTGCGGCGGCGTGTGGAAACGCTCCGCATTGCGCGCGTGGAACTCCCGCAGGATCGCCTCGTCCACGTCGAGCGTCGGCGGCCGCGACAGCAGCCGATACGCCAGCGCCCGTCGCACGACCGCCTCGTCGAAGGCCGCCCGCTCCGCCGCGCTCCAGCGCTTCACCAACTCGGCGCGCGCGATCACGTTGCTGGCGAACAGCGCCAGCGCCCGCTCACTCCGACCCGACTCCACCAGATACTCGGCTTCCGGCATCGCGCGCAGGAACCCGGCGAAGTCCGCACAGGTGGCCCGCAGCCCGTCGCCCTCGAGAACCAGCGCCTCGGGGTGCGCCTCGCACTCCGCCAGCCGACCGGGCTCCAGACGCACACCGCGCGCCTCCCCTGCCGCCTCCAGTGTCTCCATCGCCGCGGCCTGCGCCCGCCCTGCCTCCAGCCGTGCCCGCAACTCCTCGCGCACCTCCTCGAACGTGGCGCTCGTGGCCGCGTGCCACTCCACCAAGCGCACCACCTCGTAACCGAACGGCGTGCGGATCGGACCCCGAATCTCGCCGGGACGCATGGCCTCCAGTTCACCAGCCAGCGCCGCGTGCAACCGCGCCACCGGCGCGCCGCGCAGCAGGCCGCGGTCCTCGGCCGCCGAGGGCAGATGCGAGTGGCGCGTGGCCAGTTCGTTGAAGTCCTCGCCCGCGCGCGCCCGGGCCGCCACCGCCTCGGCCTCCGCCGCGCTGGCCGCCTGCGCCTCCGCCGGCCACTCCTCGGGGGACAGGAAGAAGATGTGCTCGAAGTCCACCGTCGCCGGACGGTGCAACGCCTCGCCGAGTGCGTCGAACTCCGCCCGCACCTCCTCGTCGCTCACCGCTGCGACCAACCCGGCGTGCAGGCCCAGCCATGCCTCCATCAGCGCCCGCACCTCAAGCGCCTGCCGGCTTGACTCGAAGTCTTCGACACGGTCCAGCCCCAGCCCGCGCGCGCGCCGCGCCAGATGCGCGTCCACCACCCGCAGCGCCGCCGCGTCCAGCTCGATACCCGGCAACCATCTCGCCACCAAGGGAGCGAACGCAACGGGCTCGCGCGGCGACACCACGATGCCGATTCCATCCACGGGCGCGACCACCTCCGACGGCGGCGTCCCGGAATGAGGCTTCACCGGACCACAGGCCAATGCCGACAGGGCCAACAGGGGCACCAATCCCCAAAGGCGGCGATTCATCGCAAACCCCCGAAAAAGAAAGACGCCCCCCAAGGACGAACCTCGGGGGGCGCCGCAGGAGAACCGATCATGCCGATCAGTACTGATACACCGACCAGCTCTCGACGTTGGACGGCGGCGGCGGATCGTCGATCCGCAGATCGTCGATGCGCAGCGTGACGGTGTCCACTCCGGCGCGCTCGATGTAGAGGGCCTCAAGCGTACCAGTTGCGTTCGTCAGGACCCCATCACCCGTGAAGCCGGAGATGGTCGCCGTCGGGATGTGGACGCGGTAGGTCACCCAACCGGCGTCGACGCTGGAGTTCAGCAGCACGGGCTGAGCGATCGTCTCGATCGCACCAGCGGCAGTACCGGCAGAACCCGGGTTCGGATCGTTGTTGTCACGGCTCAGAATGCCGACGATGGTGACCGCACCGTTGACCTTGGCTTCGAAGGCCACACTGCGAGAGTAGTCGATGACCGGGTTGGCAACCGAGCCGGTCGTGACCGCGTTGAAGGTGGTGACGCGGCCCTTGGCGTCGGCCGCAGCGGTGCCGGCCCACGTCCAGGAAAGTTCCAAGCAGTTCGGCGCCGACACGGAGTCGGTGTTGATCACCGTCGAGGTCGAACCCGCGACGAAGTTACCACCGGTCGAGCCCGAGAAGCCCGGACTCTGGAAGGTGACGTTCGTGGCGGCGGCCGCCGCGGCGTCCCAATTCTGGATCGGAATGGGGGTTGCAGAAGCGCTGGCCACAAGACCCACAGCCAAGGCCGCGCCGAAAATCGCAAGCTTCTTCATGAGTGATACCCTCCAAAGGGTTTTGGTGTTTGTGTGGGGATCAGAGCGCCAAACGGCGGGGCGGTCAAGCCCTTTCTGCCCGGGCGGCGGGACAAAAGGACTGCCTTGGAGCAGAATTGTCAAGTGCACTGAAATCAAGCATCGAAGCCACGCCTCGCTGAGGGCCGACGGCTTCGGCGGCGAGAGCAGGCGCTTGCCCCCGGAGTGACCGGTTGCGCGACCCGGGCCATGCCCCGGGAACGCGGGGCTCCGCACCCGCGACGCGCCGGGTTCTCGGCGCCCCTTGTCTCCATTCCAGTCTTCCCTTGCCCTTGGAGTCGGTCGCCCGCCCTTGTGGACCAACGTTGGGCCGGGGGCGAGACGGGGGCTCGGGGCGCGCGCGGCGCGCCACGCAGGGGGTCCGGGGAAAGCACCACGCCCGCCATGCCAACCATCCCCGAAGATGGAGGACCAGAGACGATGTTGAAACGCCTGATGACAACCTGCGCCGTGCTGACGCTGGCCGCGACCCTGGGCGGCTGCGCCTTCGGCGTCGCCTCCTATCGCCCCGGCGGCGCCATGCCCGGCCTGTATGCCGACCAAATGGTCTTCCCCGGCGAGAACCAGACGGCGACGGTCTATCAGTTGACCAGCGACGACTTCGAAATCCGCGCCACCGTCGAGGCCGAAGGCGACAGCAGCACCCTGTTCGGCGTCCTGTCGAAGGGCGACAACGGCTACCGCCGCCTGATCGACGAAGCCCGCCGCCAGGGCTGCGACGACGTTATCAACATCCGCACCGACGTCGAGGTCACCAACGTCTTCTTCCTCTACATCCGCGTTCGGACCTACCTGACCGGCACCGGCATCAAGTGGAAGTGACAATCTGAACCCGGAGCGACGGGCAGGACCTTGCCCGTCGCTCACGCCTACCCGGCGCTGAAGCTTGCCTGTCGCTGAAGCTTGCCTGTCGTCCGTGCCTGCCCGTCGCTCACGCTCCGGGTTCTGAGTGCGTCAGCCGGGCGCGGGTCAGGTTCAGGACGCCGCGCGCCACGGCATTGTCCGGGTCGAGGCGCAGCGCTTCGACGAGCGCCTCCTCGGCCGAGGCATAGCGCCCCTGTTCGTACAGCGCACGCCCCAGCGCCAGCCAGCCCGAGTGGTGCCCGCTCCAGATGTCGAGCATGCGCCGGGCTGCCTCTTCGCTGGCGACGTAGTTGTCCCGCAGCAGCTCGTAGTAGGCCAGTTCCAGATAGTTGTCCCACAGCACGCCGGGCTGGGTGCCGACCGAGCGAATCAGTTCGGGATCGGTCGCCGGCCCGGTGCGCCCCGCCGCCACCCCGACGACGACCGCCAGCACCGCCGCCGCGCCGGTCGCCAGCCGCATCGCCTGCGGCGCGTGGTCCCGTCGCAGGCGCCCGCCCCACGTATTCGCGCACGCGACCGCGCCGCCGACCAGCAGGCCGCCGAGCAGGCGTTGACCCACGGCCTCGGCCGACCACGGGCCGCGCACCAGCCCGCGCAGCGTCGCCAGCGGCTCGGTCGCCACGCGCGGCAGCAGCTCGCCGAAGAACTTGCGGTCGAACGGCACATAGTGCCCGAGCGGCAGGACGCCGGCGCGTTCGGCGATCATGAGCAGCACGGTCCACGCGCAACACGCCGCCACGGCCAGCGCCAGGAGGAGGCTCCACCCGCGCCCTCGCCCACGGGCCGAACGCCAGAGCGCCGCGAGACCCCACGCCAGCACGATCGCGCTATCCGACAATCGCCGGTTCCCGAACGAGCCCCCCGACCACCACACCAGGTTCGCCGCGTTCACCCACAGTTGCGCCAGCAACACCAACCCCAGCCCGACCGCCAGCGCGCGGTCGCGACGGCCCAGCACCACCAGACCCACCGCGCCGATCGCATACAGCGGCGTCCACGTCAGCACGCCGTGATAGTCCGAGAACAGCACGCCGCCGAGCGCGGGCCGCAGCCAGCGCATTTCCTCCACCTTCGGTAATGCCAGCGGCGAACCGTACAGCGCCCACGTCGTTGCCAGCAACGGCGCCATGCCCAGCAACCCGCCGGCCACGAAGAGCAGCAGCGCCCTGGGATTCCATGCCCGACGCCGCCACCAGCCCGGCAGCTCGACCAGCAGCACGACGGCGAGCAGCGCATTCTGCGGCCGCACCATCGTCGCCACGCCCAGCAACAGACCGAGCAACGCCGCCTCCGCGGCCGAACGCGCGCCGCGCGTGCGCTCCCAACAGACCAGAAACGCCGTCGTCGCCGCGAACGACATCGCGTGCGAGAAGAACGGACCGAACAACAGGTAGAATCCGACCGGCGTGCCAAGCACGACGGCGGCCAGCACAAGAGCGCGCTCGCGCGCATCGCGGCCCACCGCGCGGCCCCACAGCAGCAACGCCCCCAGCGCCACCATCGCCACCCAGGCGTGCGCGAGCACCCGACCCGCCAGCACCCACGGCCCGAGCAGCAGCCCCGAGCCCGGCGGCCAGTCGTTCGCCAGCCGCCCCGTCTCCGTGATATACGTGTACCGCGTCGGCATCGCGTGCCACGCGAAGGGCTCGTGGAATTCGAAGTCGAGGCGCCGGAAGAGACTCTCGGCCCAGGTCCAGTAGGCCGAGCAATCGGGGGGCGACAGGAACGGGTCGGCGCACAGGACGAAGAGCGTGCCGGCCAGCAGCCCCATCGCCATGCCGCGGGAAGTCGGGCGCATCGTGACCTGTGGGCGGTCAGCCGCCGGCGAACTCGCGCTTGAGCTCGCCCAGGATGTCGAGCCCGCGGCGCAGTTGTTCCTGGCTGGACGCGAACGAGATGCGGAAGTGCGTGTTGCGCTCGCTGAACACCTTGCCCGGCACGATCAGCAGCTCCTTCTCGATGGCGCGGCGCACGAAGGCCTCGCCGTCGCCGTTGGGTGCCTCGGGGAAGATGTAGAATGCGCCGCCGGGCCGCGCGACGGAGTAGCCCAGGTCACGCAGTCCGTTGTAGATCGTGTCGCGCCGCGCGCCGTAATCCGCGCGCACGGCCGACATGTCGTAGTCCAGCGCCGCGAACGAGGCCGCCTGCGCCACCGACGGCGCGCAGACGAACGAGTACTGTTGGATGTCGGACAGCGCCAGAATGAAGTCCTTCGGCCCGGTCACCCAGCCCAGCCGCCATCCGGTCATCGCGACGTTCTTCGACAGGCCGGAGATGACGATCGTGCGCGCGGGATCGCTGAAGCGTCCCAGCGACGGCGCCGCGCCGTCGTACGAGAAGTCCTCGTAAATCTCGTCGCTGAGCACGACGAGCCCCTTCTCGTCGGCGAACTGCGCCACCATGCGCAGCTCCTCCTCGGAGGCCACGGCGCCGCTCGGGTTGTTCGGCGAGTTGACGATCAGCATCTTGCAGCGCGGCGTCCATGCCGCCTCGAGCGCCTCGCGCCGCAGGCGGAAGTCCGGATAGGTGTCCACGAACACCGGCTCGGCGCCGATGAACCGCGGCAGCGCCTTGTACATCACGAAGTAGGGGTCGGGCAGCATGACCTGGTCGCCCGGGTCCAGCAGCGCGAGGAAGGCCAGGAAGAGCGCGCCGCTCGTGCCGCTGGCGATCATGACATCCTCGACCGGCTGGCCGCGGTCGGCGTACAGTTGCTTGATGCGTTCGCGCAGCGCCGGCAGGCCCGCCGTCAGCGTGTAGCGATTCTGTCCCTTGCGAATCGCCTCGATGGCCGATTCCTTCACGACCTCGGGCACGTCGTAGTCCGGCAACCCGATCGACAGGTTGCACGGGTTCTTCAGCTTCGAGGCGAGATCGAAGATCTTGCGGATGCCGCTCGAGTCGATCTGCTGACGACGTTGCGCGAGTTTCATGGGGCCTCTCCCTCCCGGACGACTGCATCGCGGCGGACTTCTCCCCCGCCACGCCCCGACAGGGCAAAGCCAATCCGCGGCAGCCGCGCGTCAGGTCGCCGGGTCGGGAGGCGGCAGGGCGGAGTTCGAGCACTCCAGGGATTCGGTGCCGAACAGGTGGCCCATCTTCAGGGCCTTGGTGCGCAGGTAGTCGGCGTTGTGGGGCTGGAGGCCGACTTCGAGCGGAACGCGATCGACGACCTCGAGACCGAAGCCGCGGATGCCGACGATCTTCTTTGGGTTGTTGGTCATGATGCGAATGCGGCGCAGGCCGAGGTCGCGCAGGATCTGGGCACCGATTCCGTACTCGCGCAGGTCCGGCTTGTAGCCGAGTTCGAGGTTGGCCTCGACGGTGTCGCGGCCCTCGGACTGGAGGTTGTAGGCCTGGAGCTTGGCGCGCAGACCGATGCCGCGGCCTTCCTGGTCCATGTAGATGATGACGCCGTGGCCCTCCTCGGCGATGCGGGCCATGGCGGCGTGGAGCTGCGGGCCGCAGTCGCATCGCTGGCTGAGCAGCGTGTCGCCGGTGAAGCACTTGCTGTGGACGCGGATGAGGGCGCTGTCCTGCTTGGCGGGTTCGCCAAGGACGAGGACGATGTGCTCCTCGCCGTTGAGCGCGTTCTCATACAGGTGCAGGTCCCAGACGCCCCAGGGGTTCGGGATGCGGGTGCTGACGACGCGGCGGACGAGCTGCTCGTGCTCGGTGCGCCAGGCGATGAGATCGCGGATGGCGACGATGTTGAGCCCGTGGGTGCGGGCGATGGTGCGCAGGTCGGGTAGGCGGGCCATACTGCCGTCGTCGTTGAGGATTTCGCAGATGACGCCGACGGGCGAGAGGCCGGCCAGGCGGGAGAGATCGACGATGGCCTCGGTGTGGCCGGCGCGGACGAGCACGCCGCCGTCGCGGGCGCCGAGGGGGAAGATGTGGCCGGGGCGCAGGAGGTCGCTTGGCCGGGCCTGGGGATCGACGAAGACGCGGACGGTGGCCGCGCGGTCGGCCGCGCTGATGCCGGTGCCGGCGGTGCGCGCATCGACCGAGACCGTGAAGTTGGTGGTCAGGTGCGAGGTGTTGTCGCGCACCATGGGCTGGAGTTCGAGTTCCTCGATGCGCTCGGCGGTGGCGGCGACGCAGATCAGACCGCGGCCGAAGCGCGCCATGAAGTTGATCGCCTCGGGCGTGACGAAGTCGGCCGCCATGGCGAAGTCGCCCTCGTTCTCGCGGTCCTCATCGTCGACGACGACGAGCATGCGGCCTTCGCGCAGGTCCTTGATGGCATCGGGGATGGAGCAGATGTTGGTCATGGGCACCGGGGGGCTTGAAGTGGCGCGTGCCGCGCGTGGAAAGGAGCCTAGTCCGGGACCCCGCGGCCGGTCAATCGGCAGTGGGCCGGGGCCGGGTGGGGCGGCGGTCATCGGGAGTCAGACAAGTCGGACGGGGCGGACGGGTCGGACGTGTCGGACGATTCCCTCCAACTGCCCCGTCCGATCCCGCCGCGGGGCGCGTGTCGTTTCGGGTTGCGCGGCCGGGGGCGGGGCCGAAGGGTTCCGGCCCAACGCTGCCCGAGAGGTGAACCGATGTCCGAGCCCGTCGCCCCCGAAATCCAGGCCCTCGTCAGCCAGGTGCGCTTCGACGCGCATGGGCTGATCCCGTGCATCTGCCAGGACGCGCACACGGGCGAGGTGCTGATGTTCGCGTTCATGAACGCCGAGAGTATGGCGATCACGCTGGAGCGCCGGCTGGCCTGCTACTTCTCGCGCTCGCGCGGCAAGCTCTGGCTCAAGGGCGAGTCGAGCGGCCACACGCAGCGCGTGCTCGACATCCGCATCGACTGCGACGCGGACTGCGTGCTGATCAAGGTGGAGCAGGAGGGCGCGGCCTGCCACACGGGCTTCCGCTCGTGCTTCTATCGGCACCGCGACGGGGCGGACACATGGTCGCCCGAAGGCGAGCCGCTGTTCAGCGCCGAGGAGATGAAGGCGAAGTACGGCAAGAGCTGATTGGACGTGAAAGCGGGCGCCGGGAAGGGTCCGACGCCCGCTTGGTTGTGCGCGATCCGGAAGGCCGGTCGGGGCTCAGTCGAGCGCCACGACCTTGTCGGCCTTCGCTCCCTTGGGTCCCGGAACCGACTCGAACGACACGCGCTGGCCCTCGTTCAGACTACGATGCCCCTCGGCCTCGATGGCTGAGAAGTGCACGAAATGATCCTTCCCGCCCCCATCGGGCGCGATGAAGCCGTAGCCCTTTTCCGAGTTGAACCACTTGACGGTACCTGTAAGTGCCACGATACGACTCCCTGAATGGAACTGTACCGGCCAATCGGCCGCACCCAGGGGCGCGTCTTCCAGAACCTCGACTCCGGACCCACCTCCATCTGGAGGACCTGCCACTGCCCAAACCGTTCCGGGACCACCTTACAATTAGGGCATGCAGGGTCCGGATATACGGGGGGCCGGGGGCCGAAAGGCGCTGGATTACAGATCTACCGCCTGAGTTTGATATTTGCTTGGGAGAACGCTCCCCCCGGAGTCAATCGGCAAATCGCGAACAAAGGGATTCTCACAAATCCACGAAAAATTTCCCCGACGATTGCCCCTCGATCCGGCCCCCATTTGGACTTCCCCCACCACCCGTGGCCCCGAATCCAATCGTCTGCAGGCGCCGCGTTTCCGGCCAAGGAGAGTGTTGTGAGTCGTCGACGACTGCTGATCGGGTTGCTGATGCTGGCGGTGGGGGCGGCATTGCTGGCCCCGATGCTGCGCCGCGGCCGGGGCCCGTCGTGGCCGATCACGAACGCCTATCCGACCGGGACGACCATCGTGGCGCTGGGTGACAGCCTGACGCAGGGCTACGGTTTGGCGGCCCATGAGAGCTATCCGGCGAAGCTCTCCGCGCGGCTCGGCCGGCCGGTGATCAACGCCGGCATCAACGGCAACACGACGGCCGACGCGCTGGCCCGGCTGGACTCCGATGTCCTGCGGCACAACCCGCGCGTGGTGCTCGTGTGCCTGGGCGGCAACGACCTGCGCCGGCAGTGGCCCATCGAGCAGACGATCGGCAACCTGCGCCAGATCGTCGAGCGCCTGCACGGCGCGGGCGCGCTCGTGATCCTGATCGGCGTCGAGGGCGACGGCATGGTGCTGCGCGGCGACCAGGGGCCGCACTACCGCGAGCTGGCCCGCCAAACCGGCTGCGTCTACATCCCGAACTTCTTCAAGGGCATCCTGGGCCGCCCCAGCCTGATGCACGACCCCTTGCACCCCAACGCCGCCGGCTATGAGGTGTTTGTCGAACGCCTGATGCGCGAAGCCGGCGAGTTCGTGCAACGCTGACCCGCCGCGGAGGAGACCCGTCGCATGACCGCCTATCGCCTGCCCGCCACCGACGAGGAGTTGCTGGCCGAGTGCGACGTCGAGACCTTCCGGTCCAGCGGGCCGGGCGGGCAGAACGTCAACCGGCGCGAAACCGCGGTCCGACTGGTCCACCGGCCGACGGGCATCACGACGACCTGTCAGGACGAGCGCAGCCAGCTGCGCAACAAGGTGACCGCGCTGGAGCGGCTCCGCGAGCGGCTGCTGCGGATGGGGCGCAAGCGCAAGGTACGCATCGCGACCGGCACGCCGTCGCGCGCCCATCGCAAGCGCCTGCGCGAGAAGAAGCACCATTCCGAAATCAAGGGCCTGCGCCGCCGACCGGGGTCCGACGACTAGAGCTGCATGCCGGCAGCGTTAGGCTTGACGCTTTACCACAACCCCCGGGAACTTGGTGGCCGGTGTCGAGTATGCGGTTGCTGGCCGAGGCCCCGCCCCGAGCGGGTCCAGCAACCGATGCATCGGTGCTTATTTTGCTGGCTCCCGGGAGGCCCACCGGGCCTAAGTCACTTTGGAAGTCGGGTTTTCACCCATACCGGACCGGTTTCGGCAACCGAGGCGATTCCATGACCGTACCTCCCCAAGGCCCCAAGAAGTCCCCGGTGGTTGCCAAGCACTCGGGCTCGTCGGCGTCGGAACGTCTGGCTGCCGTCTTTGCCCAGCGGAACTATGAGCTGCTGGGCGAGTTGGGCCGCGGCGGCATGGGCGTCGTCTATCTGGCGCGCGACACCAAGCTCGGCCGCAAGGTGGCTCTCAAGACCTTGGCGCCGGACCGCGCCGCGCGGGACAACAGTCTGGCGCGCTTCGAGCGCGAAGCCCGCACGTTCGCCCAGATTCGCCATCCGCACATCGCCACACTCTACGAATTCGCCGACGACGGACCGATCCAGTTCCTGGCCCTCGAGTACATCGACGGCTACGATCTGGAGAGCGAGCGGCGCCGCGGCAAGAAGTGGGATCCGCGCGAGGCGTCCCGCATCGTCCAGTGCGTCGCCGGCGCCCTGCACTACACGCACGGCAAGGGCATCCTGCACCGTGACATCAAGCCCGGAAACATCCTGATCGAGCGCGCCACCGAACGTGTGGTGCTGACCGACTTCGGGCTAGCCAAGGGCCAGAAGGACGAAACGCTGACCGCCAGCGGCTTCGCCGTCGGCACACCGGCCTACATGGCGCCCGAGCAGATCACCGACCAGTTCAAGGTTCAGCCCGACGGACGCTCCGACGTCTTCTCGCTCGGCACCGTCTATTACGAAATGCTGACCGGCGAACACCCCTTCATCGGACCCGACGACCTGAAGACGATGCGCAACATCGTCCAGCGCGAGGCCAAGCCGCTGCGCGAGCACGTCCCCGAGATCCCCGAGGTCATCGAGCGCATCGTGCTGGGCATGCTGGCCAAGCACCCGGACGACCGCATCGGCGATGCGGGCGTGGTGGCGGATCTGCTGGATCGGTGGCTCAACGACAAGAAGATGCCCGAAGGCTGGGCGCCCGAGCCGGCCAAGGCAGCCGCCCCGGCTCCGACACCCGCAGCCGCCGCCGCGCCGGCCGCCGCTGCGGCGACTCCGTCGCCGGTTGCCCCCGCTCAGCCGCCGCCCGCCGCCGCGGGGCCCTCGATCAAGACGATCATTGTGATCGCCGGCCTCGTTGGCGTCGCCATGCTCAGCATTGGTATCCTGATCGGCCTATGGCTTCTGAAGGGAAGCTGAGTCCCCCCGCGCCCCGCGGTGCGACCCGTGACGGATTCCCGCCATGATGCCCGGACGCCTTGCCCTGCTGATCGCACTGCTGCTGTCGGTCGTCGCCGGTGCGCACGGCCAAGAAGCCCCCGTGCCGGTGCTGCTGGGCTTCTATGACTCGGCCGACTCTCAGCCCCCGCGCGACGTGCGCGTCGGCGACACCCGGTTGCGCTTCCAGATCGAGTTGTTCCCCGCCAACCGCGTTCGCGTGCGCAGTTCCGAAGTGCTCTACATCGACCGCTTTCCGGCCGGCAGCGAGATGTTCCGCGACGACCTGGAGGCCTTCGACAGCGCCGCCTCGCAAGGCAGCGTCGTCTTCCTGTTCGCGCCGGCGAATGCCAACCGCGAGACGGTGGCGAACCTCAACTATCTGGGACGGCGCTTCGGTTTCACGTTCGAGGATCGATTGGTCGCCGGCGAGATCCTGCCCGAACGGGCGCTGCAGGGACCGCTGGGCGGCAACGTGTGGCTGTGCGAACAGGGCGCGCGACCCATCAAGCTCGAAGGCAGCGACTGGCAGGTGCACTATCGCACGGCGCAAGGCGCCCACCCGATCTGCGTCTCGAAGCGCTGGGGCCGTGGACTGCTGGTTCTGATGGGCACGGGCGAGATCGACCGCCAGTCGCCGGCCGGCACACACAACGCCCTGACGCTGGTGCTGTGGGGAATGCGGCATCGCGACGCGCCGGATGCGGCGCCCACGGCGAGCGTCGGCCCGGGCACCCCGGGAACTCCCGCCCCGGGCAGCGCCGACCCGGCCGGCAAGGCCACCGCGACGCGCACCGTCGTGCGGCGCATGCTCGAGCAACCCGACTCCGACCTGCTGCTCAATCGCCTCGAGAGTCTGCGCCGGCTCTACACGGCGGGCGCGTCGAGCGAGCCGCTGACCGGCCGCGGCCTGCTCACCCCGCGGGAACGGCGCTCCTTCTTCCCACGCTTCAACCGCGTCGAGGACCTCGACGGCAAGGCCGTGCAGGTCGATCAATTCCGCGGCGCCGCCGTCGTGGTAATCTGCTGGGCCACCTGGAGCGCCGAGTCGCGCGAACTCGTCGAGGAGTTGCTGCCCCTGCTCGAGCCCTTCCGTGCGCGCGGCGTCACCGTGCTGGGCCTCAACCTCGACCGCGCGCCGGACACCGTGCGCCAGTATCAGGCGCAGGTCGGCTTTCGCGACCGGCAGATCTTCGAGAGCCAGGGCTTCGTCTCCGAGTCCGCCCGCGCGCTGGGCATCACCCGCCTGCCGCGCGTGCTGCTGCTCGATCGCGGCGGCCGCATCGCCGCCACCGACCTGCCCGGCATCGCCATCCCGATCGCCCTCGAAGAACTCGTCGCCGAGTAGCGCCCCCGTCCGGAGACCTCCGTGCCCCTGCTTCCCGAACCCAAGTCCGTGACCCCGCGGTCGGGTCACTTCGCGTTCCGCCAGGACATGCGGATCCTGCTGCCGCCCGGGCTCGAGACGCCCGAGTGGCTGGCCTGCCGCAAACTCCACGACGTCGTGATCGCGCGCGCGATGGTGCGCCCGCAGTTCGACCGCGCCGGCCTGCTGCCCGAGGAGTTCCCCGGCGCGATCCGACTCGTGATCCTCGACAACCCGAAACTCGACGCATGCCGCGTCCAGGGCTATGAGATCGACGTCACCACCGACAGCATCGAGGTTACCGGCCACTCCCCCGCCGGCCTGCTCTACGGCATCCAGACCCTGATCCAGCTCGTCGCCGATCACGGCGCGCCCGGCATTCCCTGCCAGCGCATCGAGGACGAGCCGGACTTCGCCCACCGCGGATTCTACTACGACATCTCGCGCGGCAAGGTCGCCAAGCTCGACACCTACAAGCGCCTCGTCGACGAACTCGCGGCGCTCAAGGCGAACATGTTCCAGCTCTACGTCGAGCACCCATTCGCCTTCCGCTTCGACGGCGACATCGCACACGGGCCCGACGCGCTGACCCCCGAGGAGGTGATCGAGCTCCAGGCCTACTGCCGCGACCGACGCATCGACCTTGTGCCGTCGCTCCAGTGCTTCGGCCACATGGGCGGCGTGCTCAGCCTGCCGCAGTACCGGCACCTGGCCGACGTCGAGATGCCCAAGACCTGGGAGCAAATGACGTGGATCGAGCGCATGAAGGGCGCGACGATCGACACGGGCAGCCCGCAGGCACGCGCGCTCGTCGAGCGCATGCTCGACACCTTCGTGCCGCTGTTCGACTCGCCGTTCGTCAACGTCTGCGCCGACGAGACGTACGATCTGGGCAAGGGCAAGACGGCCGAGCTCGCCGCGCGCATGGGCAAGGGACGCCTGTATCTCGACCACATCAAGTCCCTGCGCGACCTGTGCGCACGCCACGGCAAGCGCATGATGTTCTGGGGCGATATCATCAAGGGCTACCCGGACCTGGTGGGCGAGATTCCACCCGATACGATCCTGCTGAACTGGGGCTATGATGCCGAGACGGATTACGAGAGTTGCGCGCTGTTCGAGCGCGCCGGGCTCGAGTTCTTCGGCTGCCCGGGCACGAGTGGCTGGGGCCGCCTGCTGAACGCGCTTGACAACGCCGACACCAACATCCGGCGCTATGCCGAGACGGCGCATCGTCACGGCGCCACCGGTTTGCTCAACACCGACTGGGGCGACTACGGGCACTACAACCTGCTGGCCGGCTCGATGCACGGGCTGGCTCTGGGCGCGGCGATGGGCTGGAACGTGGCGGGCCCCGGCCGCGAGGAGTTCGACCGCCGCTGGAGCGCGCGCACGCTGCGCGACCCGCGTGCCCATGTCGTGCAAGGCCTGCGCGCCTTGTCCTTCGCGGCCGACCGCGAAGTCACCTGGGTGCAGTTCCATGTGCCGCTGGCCGACCGCGAGCGCCTCGCCAACCTGGATCCGGCGCGGGCCACCCGTCTGGCCGAGGCCGCGCGCGAAGCCCAAACCACGCTGCAAAGTCACCTCGACCACGAGCACGGCGAACTCGAGTTCGTCCTCGAGCTGCTCCATGCCGTGCGGATGAACGAGCTGCTGGGCGAGAAGGCGCTGCTGGCGCACGAGCTGGACCGGGAGGACGGCACGGACCGCGGCGCGCTTGTCGAACGCCTGCGCGCCTTCGCCCGCCGCGTCGACCGCATGATCCCCGAGTACGAGCGCCTCTGGCTGGCGCGCAACAAGCGCACCGACCTGGACCGCATCCTCGACGCCCTCCATGCCGTCGTCGCCGACGCCCGCGCCCACGCCACCCGCATCGAGGAGGCGTCCTGAGACAGGACCGCCTTCTTGGTCATACCATCAAACCCCGCTTGCCCGGAGCCCCGGCGACGTGCCCTCTGGCCGAAACCGGGCGCCCCCCAATCGCCCCCCAAGAGGACACACACCATGGGCTTCAAGACCGACGCCATCCAGAACGGCGTCTACATCGACAAGACCTTCCAGTCGGTCACGACGCCGATGTACGCGTCGACGACGTACTTCTTCGCCGGCCTGGGCGAGATGCCGCAGTTCGACTATACACGCTCGGGAAACCCGACCCGCTGGGCGCTGGAGCAGAACCTCGCCAAGCTCGAGGGCGGCAAGCACGCCACGCTGACCGCCACCGGCATGGGCGCCATCACGACGGTGCTCTTCCTCTTCCGTCCCGGCGACCACATCATCGCCGGCAAGGACATCTACGGCGGCACCTATCGCCTGTTCGAGCTGGTCTTCGGGCCGCTCGGCTACGAGTTCTCGTTCATCGACATGGGCAATCCGGACGAGTTGCGCGCGGCCGTGCGACCCAACACGCGCGCCATCTGGATCGAGACGCCGAGCAATCCCCTGCTCAACGTGACGGACATCGCCGCGGTGGTGGCGCTGGCGCGCGAGCGCAACCTGCTCACGATCGCCGACAACACGTTCCTCTCGCCGTGGTTCCAGCGCCCCCTCGAGTTCGGCGTCGCTATCGTCGTCGAGTCGATGACCAAGTACATCAATGGCCACAGCGACGTGATCGGCGGCGCGATCGTCACGAACAACGACGACTTGGGCGCACGGCTCAAGGAGCTGTCGAACTGCCTGGGCACGCCGTTGGCCGCCTTCGATTCCTTCCTCGTGCTGCGGGGCATCAAGACGTTGGCCTATCGCATGGAGGGGCACCAGAAGAACGCACTGGCGGTGGCGCGATTTCTGGAAAGGCACCCGCGCATCGCGCGCGTCTACTACCCGGGGCTTGAGTCCCATCCGCACCACGAGCTGGCAAAGCGCCAGATGTCCGGCTTCGGCGGCATGGTGAGCTTCGCCGTGCGCGAGAATGCGCTGGACCTGTCGGCGTTCGTCGGGCGTCTGCGCATCTTCCGCCTGGCCGAGAGCCTGGGCGGCGTCGAGAGCCTCATCTGCCAGCCGTGGTCCATGACGCACCTGAGCATGCCGGAGGACGCGCGCCTGCGCGCCGGCATCACGCCCTGGATCTTCCGCCTGTCCGTGGGACTCGAGGAGACGGACGACCTTGTCGCCGACCTCGCCACGGCGCTGGGAGACTGACCCCTACGCCGGCGGACCCGAGGCGGGATCGAGCACCTTGCGCACCGTCTCGATCAGGTCCACCTGCTTGAACGGCTTCTGGATGAAGCCGGCGAGCCCCTTGCCGGCGAAGCGTTGCGTGACGTCGTGCTCGCTGTAGCCGCTGGTGAGCACGACGCACACGTCCTTGCGCAGGCGCCTCAGCTCGCGATAGCAATCCTCGCCGCTCAGGCGCGGCATCGTGACGTCGAGCAGTACGAGCACGATGTCGTCGGCATGCTCGGCGAACAGGTCGACGCCGACCCTGCCGTCCTCGGCGGTGAGCACCTGGAAGCCGATCTTCTCGAGGTACAACTTGGTGACGGCGCGCACGCTGGTCTCGTCGTCGACCACGAGGACGGTGCCCTTGCCTCTCCAGGGCGGCGGCGCCGATGCGTCTGCCGGACGCGGAGTCTCCGCATCCGGGGCGACGGGCAGCAGCATCTTGATGGTCGTGCCACTGCCCGGCTCGCTATAGACCTTCAGGGCGCCGCGGTGCGCCCGCACGATGCCGAGCACCGCGGCCAGGCCCAGCCCGCGCCCCATGAACTTCGTCGTGAAGAACGGATCGAAGATGCGGGCGCGCGTCGCGTCGTCCATGCCGCAACCATTGTCGGCAACCTCGAGGAAGACGTAGGTGCCGGCGACAAGGTTGTCGTCGAGGTAGGTCTCGGTCAGATAGGAGCGGTCGCACTCCATGGCGCCGGTCGAGATCGAGATCACGCCGCTCTTCTCCATCAGGGCGTCGGAGGCGTTGAGCACAAGGTTCATGACGATCTGGCGCAACTGGGTGGCGTCGGCGACGACAGGAGGCAGGTGGGCCGCGAAGTTGAACTTCACGACGGCCTTCTTCGAGATGGAAATGTTGAGCAGGTGGGTCATCTCCTCGATGATCTCGCGCAGGTCGAGGCGCTCGACGAGGAAGCTGCCGCGTCCGGAGTAGGCGAGCATCTGCTTGCACAACTCGGCGCCGCGGCGTGCTCCGATTTCGATCTCGCGCAGGTAGGCGTGCAGCGGCGACGTGGGGGGCAGCTCGGTTATCGTCAGGTCGGCATAGCCCAGGACGCTCATGAGCAGGTTGTTGAAGTCGTGCGCGATGCCGCCGGCGAGGACGCCGAGACTCTCGAGCTTCTGCGCCTGGAGCATCTGCGCCTGAAAGGCACGGCGTTCCTCCTCGGCGCGGATGCGCCGAACGGCACCGCCGGACTGCGCGGCCAGGGCTTCGAGCACCTTGAGGGCCCGCTCGTCGAAGTGTCCCGCCTGGTAGCTTTGCACCGACACGACGCCGACCGTGCGGCCGTTCCAGAAGACCGGCGCGAACATCAGCGAGCGCGAGCGCCGCTTCGTATTGCCCGACGGCAGGAGCACGAAGGCGGGCTCGGAGTCGTCGGTCCGGTTGATCAATGTCGAGAGGCCGCGAAACGAGCGGGTCTTCTCGAATATCTCGCGCGGAACATCATCGGCCACAGACTCGCGCGGCTCGCTTTCGCCGTCGAAGGTGTCCTCGGCATAGACGCTGACCGACGCGCCGCGCGCCTCGTCGAAGATGCTGAAGATCAGGAAGTCGTGCAGGAACAGTTGCCGGCAGGCCTGCGCGATTGCGAGGCCGACCTGGCGCATCTCGACGACCTCGGCCAGCTTCCGCGCCACATCCCTCATGATCTCGCGCTCCTCGTCCGAGCGCTTGCGGTCCGTCACGTCGGCGATGAAGCCCTCCATGATCAGGATGCCCTCGCCGTCGTGCCCCGCGGCACAACCGCGTTCCCACACCCAGCGCACCGCGCCGTCGGCGCGCACGATTCGATACTCGAGTTCGAACGAGCCCCCGTCGCGGAGCCCTTCCATGATGATCGCCCGCACGTACTCACGGTCGTCGGGATGGATCAGATGCTCGTAGGAGCGACGTGGCTGTGGCCCCGCCAGATCACGCGCCTCGTAGCCGGTCAGTTCCCGGCAACCTTCGCTCAGGTACAGCATGTTCCAATCCCGGTCCAGGCGGCACCGGTAGGCAGTCCCCGGAAGGTTTGCCAGCAGGGTTTCCATTGCATGTCGCGAGGCGGAAAGGTCGTGGGCATCCTGTCGCTGGCGGGTCGTTTCGATGATGATTCCGTGCAAGTGCACGGGCGCGGCGTCGCGCCACTCGATCGCGATGAGTACGCGCACCCACACGATGCGCCCGTCGGCGGCGACGAGGCGGATCTCGACATCGTGGTCGTGGCCGGCCGCCGTCTGCTCCCTCGAGTAGGCCGTCGCCCAATCGCGATCGTCCTCGTGGATACGTTCGGTCAGGAAGCCGGGGCGCATCCAATCGGCCAGCGGAAACCCGAGCAACTCCTCGGCCTCCGGACTGACACGAACGATGCGGTCCTGGCTCAGGTCAAGCGTCCATCGCACGACGCGGAAGCTGTTCGGAGTTGGCTCAGCCATAGCCCCGCGAGGGACAGCGTCAGGTCGTTCATCCCCAGCCATGTACCCGACTCCCGGTGTACGCGGGTTGCGGCGCCCACCGGCGTCACAACCTCGTCGCGAAATGACGTTGGTCCACAATCCTGCAATTCAGTTAGTCCCCGAGCCCTCATAAGGCAACTGCAAAAGATCGGCCCGGGTGGATCGGGCGCAATTCAGCAGAATGCAGCGGCGAAGGGCGACACTCGAAGTCCACACCAGCATGCGGCTTGCACGGAGTCGCGTGCGCCTGTTCTCCTTGTGCTCTCTGTGGCGGTTTCCGTGGCTTCAACAGGCGGCCTCTCCCGGGAGAGGGCGCTCCAGTTGGCCACAGGGAACACAAAGAGCACAGAGGGCGAGGCTCAACAGGCGGCGGTACATCCGGGGCGCAAAACCCGGCAGAATGCGGCGGTGAAGGGCTACACTGGAAATCCACACCAGGCAAGCAGCTTGCACGGAGTCGAGGTGCGCCCGGGTGGATCGCGGCAGGACAGCATGCCGCATGAATCCTCGTGACTCTCTCCGGGGAGAGGGCGCCAATTGGACGAGCCCCGAGACAGGAACGGAACTCCGGCCCGATGGACCGCCCAGCCCCTTCCCACATCCGCCTGCGCGATCTTCCGGAACCGCCACCCGGCAAACTGGGCTGGCCGTGGACGCGTGCGACGCGACCCTGTTCGCGACGCCGCCCCGATGGCTCGCTCTGGCCGGCGCTGGCGATCGTCACGCCTTCATTCAACCAAGGGCGCTATCTCGAGGAGACGCTCCGGTCCGTTCTGCTGCAGGGCTACCCCAACCTCGAGTTCCACGTCAAGGACGGCGGATCGACCGACGAGAGCGTCGCGATTCTCGAGCGCTATGCCCCGTGGCTCACCGGCTGGGTGAGCGAGAAGGACCGCGGCCAGAGCCACGCCATCAACAAGGCCATGGCGCGCGTGCAGCGCGCCGAGTGGGTGACGTGGCTGAACTCGGACGACATCCTGCTGCCCGGTGCCCTGCGCGCCGTGGGCGAGTGGGCGGCAGCGGGACGATCTGCCGACGCGGTTGCCGTCGTCGGACGCGGCCTGCATCGCAAGGAAGACACGGGCCGCACGATCCGCGCCCGACGCAGTCCCGACCTGAACCGCCAAACGCTGCGCAACTGGCGGCGATGCGCCTTCCTGCAGCCCGCCTGCTTCTTCTCGCTCGACGCCTTCCGACGCGTCGGCGGGCTCGACGAATCGCTGCAGTATGCGATGGATTTCGACCTGTGGGTACGCTTGGGCGAGATCGGCGAGTTCGACCTCATCGACGCGCTGCTCGCACGCGACCTGCATCATCCCGACGCCAAGACCCAGCGCGCCATGGGCGCATGCCTGGGCGAGATTTGCGAGGTGCTCTTCCGGCGCGGCCATCCCGAGGATGCGCGGCAGACCATTGCGGACCTCTACGACGAGTACCACTACCTCGCGCGCATCACGAACCGCGTGACCGACAACGCCCTCTATCGGCGCCTGCTGCAACCGATGGTTCGCCGACTGCTGGGCGCGCCGACGCATCTGCCCAAGGATGAACCCGAGCGATGAGCGCCGCCCGCCCGCTCGTCTCCGTGGTGACGCCGTGCTGGAACGCGGCCCGGTATCTGCCGGCCACCTACGCGTCGCTTCGGCGCCAGACACACGACGCCTGGGAGTGGATCGTCGCCGACGACGCCTCGACGGACGCGAGCCTGTCCGTGCTCGAGCGTCTGGCCGCCCGCGATGCGCGCGTGCGCGTGCTGCCGCAGGCCCACGCAGGCCTGCCCGCCACGATGCGCAACCGGGCGCTCGAGGTGGCCCGCGGCGACGTCATCGCTTTCCTCGATGCCGATGACTTGTGGCACCCGCAGAAGCTCGAACGCCAACTGGCCTGCCTCAAGAGGCACCGCGACGCGGGCCTCACCTGGTCGTTTGTGCAGGAGTTTTGGAGTCCCGAGTGGAAGCGCGCGACGGCACCGCCCACCTTCTGGGCCCGTCGCGATGCACCCGATCCGTTCGTCATGCTGCTGACCCGCGGCAACATCTTCTGCACCTCGAGCCTGCTACTGCGCCGCGACGCCTTCGAGGCCATCGGCCCATTCGACGAGGACCCGGACCTGCGCATCGGCGAGGATCACGACTTCCTGCTGCGGGCGGCGCGGCGGGTAAGCTTCGTGCGCACGCCCGGAGTGCTGGTGCGCTATCGTCTGCATCCGGGCAACGTGACGCGCTCACACACCACCGCGCGTATGGACGCGGCGTTGCGGCAACGGCTCGAGAAGCGCGGCGACCTGCACGGCCGGGCGCGTCGCCTCTATCTGTCAACGTGGCACCTGAAACGAGCCGAGCGGGCGATGACCGGCGACGAGCCCGGCAACGATCCGCGCGTCGAACTGCTGCGGGCCTGGGCGTGCAATCCGTTGGACGCCACGCGATGGGTGGGCGCGGGGCTGGCGCTGGCGTTCCCGGGGCCACTGCTGCCACGGGTCTATCAGGCCCTGAAGCGCACACAAGCCCGCGCGCAGGGCCGGGCCGCGTCACCGCACCGCCTTACCGGGCATCTGGACTGATGGAAGCGACGCCGGGTCCCGCCTTGCGGTCGGTTCGCCCGGCGGCGTAAGGACTGCGGCGAGGCGGGCAACTTGCCGCCCGGGAGTCCCTGCCGTGTTCCTGCTCGTTCTGTTCGTCGCCACGCTGGCGGTCTTCGGCTTCATGGGATGGCTGGCGCTGTCGGTGGCGCGGTCGGCCGACGAGGAGGTCGAGGGCTCGCGCTTCACCAAGAACCAGATTCGGGCACTGGCGTGGCTGGCGGCGGTGCTGGTGTGTCTGGTGGCCGCGCTGCTGGAGTACCGGATCATCTTCGGAGGCGAGTGAGCCCCCGGCCGCACCGGATCATCGGAACCCGGAGCGTCAGCGACGGGCAGGCCCCTGTCACCCTTCAATCCCTGCCGCATCCGAGTGCGGGAAGACGGAGGCCGTCGGCAGGGATGAGTTGGGCACGACGGAGCGCAACAGGCGGGCGCAGGCGGGCTCCATAACGAAACGGGGCGCTCCGGTCAGGAGCGCCCTCGGCGTGTGAACCCGTTTGTGCGGGCGATCAGGAGGCCGGAGCGGCCTCGGCCTTGGCGGCCGCAGCGGCGCGGGCCTTGTTGACGGCCTTCATCAGGCGCGAGATGTGACGCGCGGCCGTCTCCTTCTTGACCAGGTTGGTCTTGGCGGCCTTGCCGAGCCGGCGGTGGGCGTCGGCGACAAGTTGATCGATGTTCTCCAGATTGCCGGTCTCGACGGCCAGCCGGGCCTTCTTGACGGCGGTGCGCATGTCCGAGCGCTTGGCGCGGTTGCGAATGCGGCGGCGCTCGTTCTGGCGCACGCGCTTGATGGCGGACTTCTTGTTCGGCACGGGGGAGGCTCCTGGGTGCCGGCGACTCCCGCAAGGGGCGCCGTCCGGGCGTCTGGTCCCGAAGCGGACGGCGGACCGGCCGCAAGGGACCGCAAGACGTGCGCGACGACCCCGCGACCGGTCAAGCCCAAACCGGACGGTCAGATCATCCCCTTGGCCGGTCCCTCGGGCACCTTGAGTTCGGCCACGGCGTCCAGACAGACCCGGCAGCCGCCCGGCAGCCCGGCCACCATGACCGTCGTGCGGGCCGGCGGCAGGAAGTAGAAGTACTCCTTGGCGACCTTGTCGAAGGCCGGAAAGTCGCGCAAGTCCACCAGATACAAGGTTGTCTTCATGACGCAGGAGAGCTGAGCCCCGCAGGCCTGGAGCAGGGCATTGAGATTGTCGAGCACGCGCCGCGCCTGGGCCTCGACGTCGCCCGGGATGGGCCGTCCGGTGGCCGGATCGAGCGGCAACTGGCCCGACAGGTGGATCGTATTGCCGTACTTGATCGCGTTGCAGTAGTGGCCGAAGGGGGCTGGGGCGCCCTCGGCCCAGATCGAGACCTTCTCGGGCATGATGTCGGCCTCCCGGACGGGGAATCGTGATCGGCATCCTGCGGCGGCCCGGTCCTTGGCGCAAGGAGCTTTGCCGGGGGATTGGCGGGGAACGAAGGGCCGCAAAAAAATGGGCCCGGTGACGTGCACCGGGCCGGCCCGAGGATGCTCTCCCCGGGGGGGTCAAAGGTGAGAGGAGTGTCACTCGCGGTGGCGAACGATGGCAACTCCTTTCGGCCAGTTCGAGGGCTTTCGTCTTGCAGGCTCAAACCCGCACTCTCACCGTGGCGACTCTCGCATGTTTCGGCAAGATGAAGCGACGAGGTGCCAAGTTGTCCAACCAGCGCGTAATCGTCTACGTCGATGGCTTCAATCTCTACTATGGGATGCGAGAGCAATTCGGGAGGGCGCTCATGTGGTTGGACCTGCACGCCCTCGGGCGCCGCTTGCTCAAGAGCGGCCAGCAACTGGAGGCGGTGAAGTACTGCACGGCGCGCATCGCATCTCCTCCGGACAAGGTCCGACGCCAAGGACTCTACCTCGATGCGCTGGCCACGCTGCCACACCTCCAGATTCTGTACGGCAAGTACCAGAAGAAGACCGTGAGCGCATCGTCGAAGTTGGTGTCGGCAACGATTCACACGGCGGAAGAGAAGATGACGGACGTCCAGATTGCCAGCCAGATGTTGCTCGACGCCTTCACGAACCGCCTGGACGTGGCATTGCTGGTATCGAACGATAGCGATCTTGTTCCGCCGATCCGCATCATTCGCGACCACTGCCCCCAGGTCCGAGTGGTCTGCATCTTCCCGCGTTCACGTGCAACGTCCGCCCTGAAGGATGTTGCCCATGGCTATCGACATGTCGATCGGAGTGTTCTGGCCCAATGCCAGTTGCCCCAAACTGTCACTTCACCGACGGGGTACGAAATCGTTCGCCCACCGGAGTGGACCTGAGGCGGACTCGGAGAACCGGGACGGACGCACCGAGCCGGGTCTCCACGGTCGCCGGCGAACCGCGCGACGACCCGTTCCGATCAGGAAGCCGCGCCGTGAAATGTGCACCCCTCCTCGCCCTCGGATTCGCGGCTCTGGCTGCGATCTGCGCCGCGGCGTTCCCGACGCCCCCAGCGCTGGACGCCGCGTTGCGCACCGCGACGCCGGGCCAAGTCCTTGAGCTTCCCTTCTCGAGCACCGGCACGATCCGCTTGCTGAATCCGGCCACCAATCGTCTGACCATCAGCGGCGGCACGCTGCTCTATAGCGATGACCCCGAGACGACGGCCGCCACCGGGGTGCTGTATCGCGACACGCTGCCGGCCGGCACGCAACGCGTCTATCTCTACCACGTCAACGACCGGACAACAGCGACGCGGTTCTCGATCGTCGTCGAGAACGTCGGCGCTACCGCGGCCCTCGTGACGCCCACCCGCTTCTCCTTTCCCGCGCCGACGGCCAACTACCTGCACGCCGGCCGTGAGGGCGTGCGACTGTTCTACGAGAACACGAACCTGCCACCCGCACTGATGCTGGCTCCGGGCGAGCGGGCCCTGCTGGCGCCGATCTTGGACGCGACGACGGTGAGCCGGAACCAGCTCGCCGCCGCGATGGTCGAGGTCGAATCGAATCAGCCCCTGCGCGTGGCGACCGTCATGGTCGATGCCGGCGTCAACACGCTGACGGCCTATCCGAATCTGGAAGTCGCCCCCAACGATGGGCTCAATCGCCAAGGGACGTTCGCCGGGTTTCACCGCTCCTCTCCGGCTGTGCCGTACGCGTGGGCGACGAGCGAAGGGCTCGTGCGGCTGCGTGTCGCGGACTTCGGCTTCGGGGCCAGCGACCCCCCGGCCGCCGGCACGGATGCCGAACGCAGCGGCGCGGCAACCGAACTGCGCGGCAACTACGGGGTAACCTATGAGGTGACCGTGGCCGTGACGAACTCAACCGGCCAGCGGGCCGCGTTGCTGCTGAACCCGCGCGGCGGCAACTACGGAGGCTACTTTCGCACGACGCTCGAGGGCGGGGCCCCGCGCGCGCAGATGGTCCCGTCGGCGTCGCTGGTGGTTCCTCCGACAACCTCGGCGGGCGTGATCGCGCTGCTGGATCTGCCGCGCGGCACGCGCACCGTGCGGCTGGAGTTCATCCCGGCCGGCGCCAGCTCGCTGCCCATCGAGATTCTCTTCGTCCCCTTCGGCGACCCTGCGCCGCTGCCCTCCGCCTGGGTGATCGGCGGAACGTGAGCGGGTGACGCTTGCCCACGGCATCGCAACGCGCGAGCGTAAGGGACTTCTCCGGCCCGCGTGACCGGTTAGCGGAGCTCCCATGAAGAGTCCTGTCCGTGTCGTGTTGAAGTCGCCGGCGGCTGTGCGCGCCGGGGCGTTGGTGGTGCTGCTGCGCGAAGGCGGACTCCCACCTCTGGGGGACAGCCCGGTGCTCATGAAGCACGGCCGCGCCTTCGAGCGGGCCGTGCGTGCGGGGGACTCGAAAGCCGAGTGGTTCTGCACGCTGGCGCCCGAGTTGGGCGTCGCCACGCATCACGTGCTCTTCGAGTCGGATTCGTTCGGATCCTGGTTGCCGGGCGATGATCGGCTGAAGGCGGCCGCCGCGCGCGCCGTCGCCACCTGTCGCCAGCACGGTATCGCCGACGTGGCATTCGCCTGCGAGGGCGACGACGAAGGCGCCATGGCCACGGCGATTGCCGAGGGCGCGCTGCTCGGCGACTTCCGCGACCAGCGCTTCAAATCAAGCGCGGAAACGCGCAAGCCCCTGACGCTGCGGCTTGTCGTGCCGGGAGACCCGCGTGCTCGCATCGCGCGCCGCGTGGATGACACCCTTGCCGTGTGCGCGGCGGTGAACTGGACGCGCGAACTGGTCAACGCGCCGTCCAATGAGATGACGCCGGCGGACCTGGCGCATGCGGCGCGGCGGCTGGCACGCGGCAAGCGCGTTACTGCCACCATCCTCGACGCGCGGCGAATCCGACAGGCGGGCTACACGCTGCTCGACGCGGTCGGCGGCGCGAGCATCCACCCGCCGCGCCTGATCGTGCTGCGCTATCGCCCGGCCAAGCGTCCGCGCCTGCGCGAGCACATCGTGCTGCTGGGCAAGGGCATCTGCTACGACACCGGCGGCCTGAGCCTGAAGACGACCACCTCGATGGTGTCGATGAGCGGCGACATGGCGGGGGGCGCGGCGGTGCTCGGGGCCTTTCGCGCGGCGGTCGAACTCGACCTGCCCGTGCACCTGACGGCCATTGTGCCCGCGGCGATGAACGACGTGGATGCGCACGCCTACAAGCCGGGCGACATCCTGCGCTCGAAGGCGGGCAGGACGGTCTGCATCGAGAACACCGACGCGGAGGGGCGGCTGGTGCTGGCCGACGGATTGTTCCGCGCCGGCGAGGAGAAGGCCGACGTGGTGATCGATCTCGCGACGCTGACGGGCTCCGTGCGCGAGGCACTCGGACCGGCGCGCGCGGCGCTGTTCACCGACGACGAGGCGCTGGCTGCGTCGCTGGCCCATGCCGGCGACGAAACGGGCGACCGCCTGTGGCGCCTGCCGCTGGTGCGCGAGTACGAAACCGGACTGACGCACCCGCTGGCGGACCTGTCGAACATCTCGACATCGATCAAGGGTGCCGGCGCGATTCACGGCGCGAACTTCCTGAAGGCCTTTGTGCCCGAGGGTGTGCGCTGGGCGCATCTGGACATCGCCGCGGTCTCGGGTCGGGACGCGGACACGCCGTTGATGGCGCGCGGCGCGACGGGCTGGGGCGTGCGCCTGCTGGTGGCGGCCCTGCGGCGCTGGGCCGAACAGGGCCGCGTGGAGTGATCGCCCGAGGGGCGAAGGCTACGGCTTCTCGTTCGCGGTCTTGCTCCACGGCGTGCGCGCCTTGTCCTTCGGCAGCAGCGCCTCCATCGTGGCGGCCTGCGGCTTGCGCGCATGCCCGGCGTCGCGGTCGAACAGGTGCGAATAGGCGAAGAAGGCGAAACCGTCGGCGCCGAGATCCGAGACGATCGCCAGCTCCTGCCCGAGCACCTCGGCGCTGTGGCCGGCGCCGAGGCCCTGCACGACGATGCCCGCCTCGGGCTTGGGCTCGAGCAGCTTGGCCGAGCGCTCGCGGAACTGGCCCACATCGCCCGTATAGTTCATCGTGATTGCCGCGTCCAGCACCCCTTCCTTCATCCAGTTCACGTAGTCCTGGTACTTCGTCTCGTAGGCGTCGGCCGGATCGGCCATGACGGCGGCGGTGATGACGACGCCGGGACGGGCTGCGTTGACGGCTGCGTGAATCTTGCGCACGGTGGCGGTGATCTGGGCGGCACGCCAGTCGCGCCAGGCGTCCGGATCGGTGTCGGGCGACGTGACGCCTGTCTCATGGGAGAAGCGCGCCAGGCTGACCGGATCGTAGGACCAGTTGCCCATGCGACGCGCGCGCGGGCCGTAGCCTTCCTTCACTTCGCGAATCTCCGCCGGATAGCGAATGTAGTCGTAGTGGATGCCGTCGATGGCGTAGTTGGCGGCCATCTCGGCGAACAGGCCGGCGAGATAATCCTGCACGGCGGGAACGCCGGGGCTGATGAAGGAGTACCAGTCGCCAACCGACGGGTTGACGCTGCGGTCGCGCGGGAGCATGCGCTCGCCGGCCGCGTCGCACATGAACCAATCGGGGTGCTCCCACCAGAGCTGGCCGGAGTCGCGCGGCGGATAGTTCTGCGTGCGCCAGGCCGGGAAGACATTGACGTAGGCGTGCAGCTCGAGTCCGCGCGCGTGCGCCTCCTTCACCGCCACCGCCAGCGGATCCCAACCCGGGTCCATGCCGGTCGTCTCCGGGCCGTCGCTCGTCAACTCCCAGGCCCATGGCTCGATCTTCGACGGATAGTACACCGTGCCGTTGCCGCGCACCTGGAACAGCACCACGTTGAATCCCATCGCGGCGCAGTTCTCCATGATGGCCCGCACGTCGTCGCCCTTCTTGTAGTCCCAGCGCGTCACCCAGATGGCGCGCACCTGTTCGGGCGCCGAGTCGGTCTGGGCGAAGGCGGGCACGGGCGCCAGCGCCCATGCGAGCATCAGGGCCAGCAGGCCCGCTGCGATTGTGGATTTCATGATGCGACATCCCCCCGGCGAATCGGCCGATCCGCCTCGTTGAGTTGCTGCCAGCACACCGCGCGCCCGCCACGATGGGCAACCCGATTTCCGTCCGCCTGATTGCCCCGGCACCCCGGGGCGCGCCCCGCCGTCGCGCGCCCCTCCCCGGCCGGCAACGCGGTCGCCCACGATGCGTTCTTCTATTGAAGTCTTCCGTTCGGTGTGCCCAAATTCGCGCTGCCATTGGCATCGTCGCCTCATCTCCTCATTCGCCGTGGAGCAGTCCCCATGAGTGTTGCGCCGCAGTCCCGTCAGGCAGGCAAGCCCGGCCCCAAGGCGTTCATGGGCGAGAAGGGCTGGCGGATGATTCGCACATGGCAGACGGTGCTGATTATCACGGAGGCCGAAAAGGCGCTGACCGCCAAGGAGATCAACGACCGGCTGGGCGTCGTGCCTGAGTTGCTGGAGTACGTCGGCAAGGTGTCAACGACCCGCGACGACCTGTGGACGCTCATCCGGTGCGGCTTCCCGATCCGGATGCTCAACGAAAAGGGCGAGGAGGTGGATCTGGATCGCTATCTGGACGAGGAACGAGGCTCGCGCCGCGGCCTGCTCAAGAACATGCGCTGGACACTGAAGGAATCCCATGACATCGGCCGGATCACGGCTCCGCGGCACAAGGTGCCCACAGCAACGGACTTGCGAACGCTGGCGCTGCTGCGCGCGTTGTTGCAGGACAACGTGCCGGACGGCTTTCCCCTGTACGGCCAGGTCGTCGGGCTGCTGGGCGAGTTGCACCAGTGGCTCGGCTCGCGCGTGCACGGCCTGAGCCACGGCGACATGATCGCCCGGTTCAAGCTCTCGGGCCGGCGCTACGTCCAGAGCGGACCGGCCGTCGCCATTCTGGATCGTGTCACCGAGGCCCTTCAGCGCCGGGTGGCGATCGAGGGCCCGTACTGCACCGTCCACGAGCGCGAGACGCTCGTGCAGGCGCTGCCCCTGTCGGCATGGTTTGCCAACAACGGCCGCGGGCATCTGCTCGCCGCGCGTCTGGCCGATGGCGCCCTGCGGGTCTACCGTCTCGATCGCTTCGACTCGATGACGCTGCTGCCGGACTCGCCGTTGCCGGAAGTGGATCTCGACGAGGTGGACCGTCTCCTGGCGGGCAGCTTCGGCGGCTTCGTCGCCGAGCCCGAGGAGGTGCACCTGATCTTCGACGCCGAAGTGGCCTATCTGTTCGAGGAGTTCCGCTTCCACCCTTCGCAAGAAACAACGCGACGCAAGGGCGGCGACGTCGAG
The DNA here is from genome assembly GCA_019634695.1 of Candidatus Sumerlaeia bacterium. Lineage (GTDB taxonomy): Bacteria > Sumerlaeota > Sumerlaeia > SLMS01 > JAHLLQ01 > JAHCAW01. The sequence goes on along the minus strand of JAHCAW010000018.1, from coordinate 4,230 downwards.
GTGCTCATGACCTGTGCGCTGAGCTACGCCTACGAGGAGTGGCTGCTGGGCTTCGGCGAGCACGTCGAGGTCAAGGCGCCGGCGCACCTGCGCGAGCGCATCGCCGAGCGCCACCGCAAGGCCGCGGAGCGGAATGGATGAGTCATGATTCCAGCGGCGGAAACAACTCTGACAGCACGTCCATGAACACGTCGATGGTGAATCGACGTTCGAAATAGGGGCTCTCCCGAAGCCGGAGCATGCCCGTGGCAGTCGGCTGTCGGAAGTGTTCGGCAACGATCTGTCGGGCCCGAATCACGGCGGCCGAATCCCTGTGGGAGAGCGCCATCCCCCGGGCCTCTTCCCACTCGATTTCGGTCGTCGTGGCGACTATCGTGTAGAGGTCGAGCGCATGATAGCCGCCGAAGTCCTTGGCCCGATCGTCCAGACGGTCGGCGAAAGCGTGGAGCTTCATCATCAGGTAGGTGAAGGGATGGGGCAGGAGGACAGTCGCCTCGAAGTCGGCTCCGGCCGACGTCTGCCCGGCAATCGTCACTTCGCGCAGTCGATCTTCGAGGGTGATCGCTTCCTCGACGGGATGCGCGTGGACGCCAACGGAATGCCGCGGCCGCGCGCGGCGTGCATCGACCTTCACTCCTGTTCCGGCGAATCTGGAAGGGGGTCCGGTCAGCAGGTCCACCTTCACGGCTCCGCGACCGGGAAGCGCACGAACGAACTGATATTTCTCGGCGCCACGGACGACTTCATACTCAAGCGCCTCAAGCGCAGCGGCCAGTGGCCGTAGCCGATCCGATACGATGAGCAACTCCGGCAAGAGGTAGAGGTCGATGTCGTTCGTGGCACGGGCCTCGGGTATGGCGGCGATCAGCGTGCGGCTCGCCGATTCGCGCACCCACTCGCGCTTGAGAAAGATGCCGTAACCCCCGCCCACGATGACGCGCAGTTCGGGCCGGGCCATCGTGGCGAGCAGATCGAGCAATGCTGTGCGAAGAACGTGCAGGACACTCATGGAGCCCCCTCCGGAGTGCGGCCGAGCAGCACTTCCCGCACCTGGTCCGCGGTCTCGCGGTCGCGCTTGTCTCCTGTCATCAACTCGAGCCACACTTGCAGAGCCGAAGCCCACCGGAATTCACCGTCCTCCTCGCCGTCGAAGTAAACCCGCTCGTCTTCGGTCTCGAGAAGTTCCAGATTCGGAAAGCGGTCGGTCTCCCTTGCGTTCAATCGCGCGGCGAGCGCGTCCGGCTCGGGACAATAGACCGACATCAACTCGCTCCGTTGCATGACGGCGAATCGGTTCACCGACGAAAGCCCTGTTGCCTGTACGGGAAGTGCGAGCGCGGCGGCCTCGCGAGCAAGGCTCGCGGCGATCGCCTCCGGAGATTCGTCCAGTTTGAACGCACGACGACTCCGAATCGCCGGCGGCTCGTAGTTGGCCGACAGGCGATCCAGCAGCCTGGCCGGCTGCAGCAGGCGAATCCCCTCGCTGCGGTCCACCGTCAAGTCCTCCTCCAGGGACTTCAGGACCTTCGACACCGTTGCCAGGCTCATCGGCGTTCGCGACTGACACTGCACCATCGGGTTGCGGGCGTTGATCTCGCGCCAGACCTCCTGGACGGCCGCGAAGCGCGGGCACGAAAGCAGGACGCGGGGAACGAGCGAGCTGTTCCGACGATACACGTTCTTGATCGGCGCCGAGGCGGGAAACAGGTTCCGCCGACCGGTTCGATACACGGTCAGCACTCCGTCGATGTAGACCGCCCCGTTGCCGCACAGGTCCACGGCGCTCAGCCGGGCAACCTCGAGCTCGGCCAGTTTCTCCTCACTCAGATAGGGAACCAGCAGCAACGGATTGCAGCTCCCTTCCGCCCTGCGAGGTTCGAGCTCGCGGCGAGCCGCCAGAAGCGCCTTCGGAGTCGAACTTGCCAGACATTCGACCGTGAATCGCCCGACCCGCCTGCCCTGCCACCAGGCACTGACAAGCGCGCCCCCCCCGCCTCGCGTGCGCCGGCTCGCGAGGTTCTCCAATCGGAAGACCAACGGAGGCAGCGAGACCAGGCCCTGGCTCACTCGCTTCATCATCTCGCGTTCGGACAGCATACCAGTCTCCAACGACCCTCTCCGGCGACCGGGTATCCCGAGGGACGCGCCAGCCTGCCTCCTCCGCAGGCTCCCTGTCGCCGCCGCCGGAAGGCAAGCAGATTTTCCGGAAATCGCATGATTTCTTGTTCAAGAAAACTGGACTTTTCGGGCAACTTCTCACCCCACCGAGCCCCGTCCAAATACGCCGCAATCCGACTTGCCGCGGGTCATACTGTTATCAGGCCCAAGGTGCGCCAACGCCGGGGGTCGAGATCTCGCGCAAGGGGTGCGATCATGGAAGGTTTTGGGTCGGATGTGCAGCACGAGGCAGGCGGGCAGAACGGCAGCGGTCGGGCGACGGGCACGGCGCATCAGGCGGCGATCGCGACGGCGCTCGGCACCGTGGCGGATTGGGCGCGGGTGCAGCGACGCCAGTTCGAGGCTCGCACGGCCGATGAGGAGCGGCAGCGGCGCTTCTTCGAACACGAGAGCGAGCCGCTCGTGACGTTGTCGTGGGAGATCACGAGCAATGACCTGTTGATGGTCAATCGCGCACTGACCGCGCACCTGATGGACTGGGTGGAGCTCGAGCCGGGTTCCACGAAGCGCGAACTGATGCCATTGGTCGGGCAGTTGGCGGTCGAGGTGGCGCCCGATACGTGGGACTTCGTGCCGCTGGACGCGCTGCGGTTCTGGATCGGGCCGGCCGACGAACGCCTGTGCGTCCAGATTTCCGACATGCGGGCCATGGACGACCGTATCGATGTGGCGTTCGTGGCGCCGCGGCGCCTGCATGACTTCGTGCGCGACCTGTGGCCGCGCTTGCAGGAGTGGATCACGGCGCACCACTACCTGCGGGGCCAGCGGTTCACGGCCGACATGCACTTCCTGCGGCTCGACGCGGACGACGCGTGGGAGGCGCTGGTGCTGCCGGAGGCGATGCGCCAGACGATCCTGGCAAACACGGTGAATCTGCTGCGGCGGCGCGAGGTCTATCGCGCGGCCGGCGTGCCGCTGCGTCGCGGCGTGCTGCTCCACGGGCCGCCGGGCACCGGCAAGACGCGCATCGGCCGCGCGCTGGCGCAGTCCTGCGGCTGCACGTTCATCCTGGTGACGCCGGCGATGATCGGACGCGGCGTCTGCGTGCGCGCGCTGTTCGAACTGGCCCGACGACTGGCCCCGACGGTGCTCTTCTTCGAGGACCTCGATCTCGTCGGCGGCGACCGCCACTCGGGCTGCGACCTCGGCGTGCTCGGAGAGTTGCTCGTCGGTCTCGACGGGCTCGACTCGGGCGAGGGCATCATCGCCGTGGCGACGACGAATGACCTGACGGCCATCGAGCCGGCCCTGAAGGACCGGCCCAGCCGCTTCGACATCGTGCTCGAGGTGCCGACGCTCGACGCGCCCGAGCGCGCCGTCTATCTCGCGCGCTGGCTTGCCGCCCACCCGGGCGTCGAACTCGACACCGAAAGACTCGTCGCGGCGACGCGCGGCTTCTCCGGCGCACAGATGCAGGAGCTCTGCCGCGCCGCGATCATCGCCGCCATCGACCGCCAGCCCGACGACTCCCCCGCCGCGCCGGTCATCCGGCAGCAGGACTTCGAGTCCGCCCTCGAACGCCTCAAGCGCCGCCACCGACCCGCCGTCGGCTTTCAGGTCGCCTGACCCTCAACCGCACGACCCCGCCCAAGGAGGCACGCCCATGAATGCCAAGCAGTCCACCCCCGCACTATCGCGGGACGACCTGCCGGTCGATCACATCCGGTGTCTTTGGAAGCTGACACCGACGCAGAGCGAGTACGTCCGGAAGCACCGCATCCGATCGATCGCCGAACTGCCGCGCGACCTGATGAGCAACGACACGCAGGAGCGCATCTGGCGGAGCGTCCGACGAGGCCGCCCCATCTACGACAAGGACGTGAAGCGCGAGCTGCCGCGGCCGACGAAGTCCGTGCTCTTCATGGACTTCGAGACACTGCCCGATGGACTGCCGACCGACGACGGCCGGGTGGCCGGGCAGCAGGTGCCCTTCCAGTGGGAGGTCTGCATCGTGAAACGAGGTGGCGGCGCGCACCAGCAGGTGGGCTTCCTGGCCCCCAACGGGATCGACCCGCGGCGCGCGTTCCTGCGCAGCCTGCTCGAAACCGTCGA
>JAHCAW010000017.1 GCA_019634695.1 Candidatus Sumerlaeia bacterium | reverse complement strand
CGCGCATCGACACGGGATCACTCCCGGACCCCAGTGGCTGGCAAGCGCACGGCTGGGGTGACGCGAGGATACTCCTCCGAGTGGAGGGGCAACGTCTTCCTCTCGCGACCGGGCCCGGCGAAATCTTCGTAGACGACTTCGGACGGGCTGACGGAGACGATTGTCGCGCCGGTCGCTATGGGATCGAGGAGTCGGATCGAATCGGCTCCCTCCGCAACGAAGAGCCCGCTGATGAGCAATCCGTCGTCCGTCTCGAGCACCGAGGTGAACGCGATCAAGTCCTCCGAGAACGCCTTCATCTTCAAGACCGAACCGGCGTTGATGAAGACTTCGAGCGTGCCCTCGTCGAGTCTCCCGCGATAGATCTGATCGAGGCAGGCGAAGAATGCGGTGCCGTCCGCGGTCCACGTCGCAGGATGCACCCGGTACCAGGGCACCACGCCAAAGTCCTGCACGGACCCGTCGGCGAGGGTCAGGACGATCAGGCGCTGATCCCAATCCGTAAGGGGCTTGTCGGCGACGCGCCGACGGGCCGCGATGTCGAGTGGCTTCGAAACCATGAGCAACCGTCCGCTCCTTTCCTCGATCGCTCTGGGGTCCAGAAAGCGATCCGGCGCGTAGAGGGGCACACGCTCCCCCCGATCGTTCAGTAGGACGAGGGAATCCGAATCCTGCTCTCTCTCCAGCAACAGCGTTCCGTCTGCCACCTTGCGGACCCAGCGAGGCACCTGCCCTTCACGCAACGTCGTGACCTTGGCATCGCCGACGCGCAACTCTCTTCCCTGATCCGATTCGACCACGGCAAACGGCGTCGACTCCGGCAGCAACCTGTCGTCGAACGATTGCTGCAAAGCCCCCGAATACGAAATCGGCGCCCTGACCCGATACTGCACCTTCCCCGTGGCCGTGTCGATGGACAGCGAGTCCCACTCCACCGAGATGTTGCCCTCGACGACAACGGGGGGGGCGTCGTCCGGCCCAACGATGAAAACGCCGCGATTGTAGAGACCATCGACGACTGCCGTGCCCGCAATGGCAACCCGACCGTCGTCGAACGGCAGGAATTGCGAAACATCGCTGAGTCGAGACTCGAGCATCCGGAGCTGCTGGTCCCGCAAAGACCATGTGGCGAGCCTCGGCGCGACCGAATCCCCGATCTGTCCGAGGATGACGACCGTCTCGCCGTCGGGACTGAACTTGGCGTGAACCGAATCCCAGAACGCCAGCGTGGCGAGGCGATAGCGCTGCCGGCTTGGCGCGTCGATCAATGCGACGAACCGTTGCGAAGGAGTCGGCCGCCGTGTGTGAAGCAGGCGTTCGCGGTCCGCCGATTCGTACGTAAGGACGATCCGACTCCGCTCCTCACAGACTGCGAGAATCTTGTGCCAGTAGCCGTCGTTCACCAATTCCACCGGAACACCCTTGGCGTCGGCATCCCAATAGAGCTTGGCGGTTGTCCGACCGGTGCTCCTCTCGAACGATTCGGTGTGGATAAGGTTACCGCCGGGAAGATGGTAGGTCTTCCGCAGCCCCTCGCCATCCGGCAGGTCCAAAGCCGCGGACGCGATTGCCGCGATCGCGGTGAAGATAGAGACCAAGATGCCCAGGCGTTGCATCATCGGATAGCCCTCTCCCCGGCGCTGCCCTCGACTGCCGAACCCGGGTCCCACCCCGCCCGTCAGTCGGCGCCCTGCAATGTTGCAAGTGTTCCGTGGCGCACAACAGCAGCGCAAGAGGAGTCCGTCTCCCCGGGTGCGCCGAGCCGCAGCCCGGCCAAGCAAGCCGGCCCGCCACGGGGAGGTGGCGGGCCGGGAGGGGTTGTTGCGGTGTGGGTTCTCGCTCAGGCGCTGCCGGCGCCCGAGGGGGCGGAGACGAGGCTGGCGGCCAGTTGCTTGAGCACGTAGGTCTCGATGACGTCGCCGGTCTTGATGTCGTGGAAGTTCTCGAGGCCGATGCCGCATTCGAGGCCTGCAACGACCTCGCGTGCCTCGTCCTTGTGACGGCGCAGCGAGGCGACCTTGCCCTCCCAGACGACCGTGCCGCCGCGCAGCAGCCGGGCGCGATGGTCGCGCGCCACGGTGCCCTCGGAGACGAAGCAGCCCGCGATGTTGCCCAGCTTGCCGATGCGGAAGACCTCGCGCACCTCGATGGTGCTCATGGCGACCTGCTCGAAGACGGGCTCGAGCATGCCGAGCATGGCGGACTCGATCTCCTCGAGCAGCTCGTAGATGATCGAATAGGTGCGGATTTCGACGCCGAGGTCCTGCGCGAGATCGCGCGTGTAGGGATCGGGGCGGACCTTGAAGCCGACGATGATGGCGTCGGAGGCGTCGGCCAGGTGGACGTCGCCTTCGGTGATCGCGCCGACGCCGCTGTGCAGGATGCGCAGGTTGATGCGGTCGGACTCGATCTTCTCGAGCGAGGCGACGATGGCCTCGACGGAGCCCTGAACGTCTGCCTTGACGATGAGGTTGAGGTCCTTGATGGCACCCTTGGCGAGGTGGTCGCCGATGGTGTCGAGCGAGACGTGGGAGACGGCCTTGGCGGCGCGTGTCTTGCGACGATTGACGCGGCGTTCGGCGATCTCGCGTGCCTCGGCCTCGTCCTCGAGGACGACGAAGGCTTCGCCGGCGGCGGGGCTGCCGGAGAGGCCGAGAATCTCGACGGGGGTGGCAGGGCCGGCCTGCTCGAGTGCTTCGCCCTTGTCGTTGCGCATGGCGCGGATGCGGCCCGATTCGGTGCCGCAGACGAAGATGTCGCCGGTATGCAGCGTGCCCTCGGTGACGAGCACGGTGGCGACGGCGCCGCGGTTCGGATCGATCTTGGATTCGATGATCGTGCCGACGGCCGGGCGGTTCGGATTCGCCTTGAGTTCGAGTACCTCGGCCTGCAGGGCGATCATCTCGAGCAGGGCCTGCACGTTCTTGCCGCTCTTGGCCGAGACTTCGACCATGATCGTCTCGCCGCCCAGATCCTCGCTGACCAGCTCGTAGCTCATCAGCTCGTTCTTGACGCGGGTGATGTTGGCGCCCTCGACGTCGATCTTGTTGATGGCGACGACGATGGGCACCTCGGCGGCCTTGGCGTGGTTGATGGCCTCGACGGTCTGCGGCTTGACGCCGTCATTGGCGGCAACGACGAGCACGACGAGGTCGGTGACGTTGGCGCCGCGGGCGCGCATCGCCGTGAAGGCGGCGTGGCCCGGCGTGTCGAGGAAGACGATGTCGCCCTTGTCGGTCTTGACGAAGTAGGCACCGATGGCCTGCGTGATGCCGCCGTGCTCGGAGTCGGCGACGTTGGCGTCGCGGATGGTGTCGAGCAGCGTGGTCTTGCCATGGTCGACGTGGCCCATGACGGTGACGACGGGCGGGCGGGGCCGCAGGTCGGCGGGATCGTCCTCGAGGTTGATCCAGTCGGCGATGTCGGACTCGTCGCTCTCGCGCTCGATGCGGATTTCGATGCCGAGTTCCATCGCGATCAGCTCGGCGAGATCGGGTTCGAGAATCTGGTTGATGGTCAGCAGCTTGCCCATGCCGAGCAGCTTGCCGATGATCTCGGCGGACTGAACGCCGGTGCGTTCGGCGAACTGGCCGACGGTGAAGTCGCCGGTGAGCTGGAAGACCTTGGGCCGTTCCTCCTGACGCTCGACCATGCCGCCGCGGCCCTTGCGGGCGGCGCCGGGGCGCGTGGAGGGCCGACGGGACTTGACCGCCTCGCCCTCGTAGACCTGCGTGGGGCGGAAGATCTTGCGGCCGCCCTCGCCGGGCTTGAGGCGACGCTTGCGCGGCCCTTCCTCGTCGGTGGTCGCGGGCTTCTTGCCGCGGTCCGGCACGTCGGGACGCCGGCGCGCCTTGACGCCTTCCTTCTCGACGGTGGTGCCAAAGCCGGAGTCGACGAAGCCGCCGACGTCAGGCGCGGAGGTGCGCTTCTCGGGACGCACGTCCTTGCGGCGCGGACCCTGATCGTCGCGGGCAGCAGGACGCCCGGCGGGACGAGTGGAGGCGGGGCGTTCGGCAACGGGCGCGGAATCCGCCGCGGCCGTGGGTGCGGGCGGCGGCGGTGCGGGCGGCCGAACCGGCAGCACCGGAGGCGCAGCCGGTGGTGCGACGGCAGCGGGAGTGGCCGTCCGCAGGCTGGGCGGCGGGGGCGGAGCCACCGACGGCGGTGGGACCGGCGGCGCGACGCGCGCCTGGGCCTCGCGGCGGCGCTGCTCGAGCGCCAATGCCTCGTCGGCCTTCCGGCGCGCCTCTTCGGCCTGGCGCTGACGCTCGGCCTCCTCGCGGGCGCGCCGCTCGCCGTCCTCGCGGCGTCGCGCCTCCTCTTCGGCGCGGCGCGCGGCCGCGGCCTCCTCGTCGACCTTCTTCTGCGCGTCCCGGCGGCGGATATCGACCTCCGCCATCAGCAGGCGCACCGCGTCGTCGTCCAGACTGCTCGAGGCCGTCAGTCGCTTGGCAATCTTGAAGCCCTGGTTGGTCAGGGCATCGCGCAAATTCTCCACTTCCTGAATGATCTCTTTCGAGGTCAGTTGAAGGATTTGCGCCAAGTCGGAAATCCGCATACACACTCCGTTGGTTCCGCAGGTCCGGCCCGACTCGAACCTCGGCTCGATCCCGAGAAAGTCGCCGCGCCCCTTGCGGGGTCGCCAGCAGACGCCTGGCCCTGAAGGCCCCCGCGTTGTCGGGCGTCAAAAGCAAGGAAATGGGCGGTCCCCCGTCAAGGGAAACCCCGGCCTGCGGGCCCGAGAACGCACCGAAACCGCTGAGCCGACTTCCGACAGGGCACTTATCCCCAAGATTCGGGTGATTCTTGTCAGAAGTTCAGCCGGTCCCGGCTGCCCGCTCCCCCTACCCTGCCGACTGCTCGGCGCGGCGGCAGATGTCTAAGACCACACCGGCCGCGCGGACCAGATTGTCGCCGGCCAGCGTTTGGAGGTGGTCGCCCGGCAGGACGTGGAACTCCGTGCCGCGTCGGGCAAGCAGGCGCCAGAGCACGGCGCGCTGGTGGTCGATGAAGGCATTGCCGGCCTCGGCGAGCACGAGCGCCAGACGGGTCGCCGCCGGGGCGACGCGATAGTGCAAACAGGCGCGGTTGTGGGCTTGCAGCATGGCGCGCTCGCGCTCGCTGGGAAAGACGGACGGCGCATCGTCGTTCTCGGGTTCGCGGGCGGCCGGGTGGCCGGGCGCCCGCAGACGGGCCAGCATCCGGTGCACAAACCATCGGCTGGCCTCGCCGGCGCGCGGGGCGAACGGAAGGCCGGCCACGACGGCCGTCGCGTAGCGCAGGCGCAGCAGGCGGTCGGCCGGATAGGGCGCCCGCTTGGTCTCGAGCAGAACGACCACCGGAACCTCGTGGCCCGCGGCGGTGAGCTGCCGGGCCATCTCCCAGGCGACCATGCCACCGCCGCAGCGCCCGCCCAGCAGGAAGGGCCCCTCGGGGCGATGGTCCAGCAGCTCGCGCACGTAGGCGGCGGCCATCTCGGCGATGGTCCGGTGCGGGGTCTCGCCCGGCAGGGCACCGAGCGGATGGAAGGTATAGAGCGGCCGCTCGCCGGCCATGAGGCGACCGAGCGGCTCGAAGGAGTAGGCCGTCCGCCCGTTGGGAGGCACGCAGTAGAAGGGGAGTCCGTCGCCGGTGGTCGAGACGCCCATGAGATGACGCCAGCGTCGGGGGGCGGCGCCGCGCAGGTGGGCGGCCAGCTCGCGCGGGGTGGGGCTCTCAAGCAGGGCTTGCGGTTCGATCTCGGCGCCGAAGCGGCGACGCACCTCCTCGAGGGCCGTGACGGCGTCGAGCGAGGAGCCACCGTGCTCGAAGAAGCCTGCGTCGATGCCAAGTTCGGGCTGGCGCAAAATCTCCCGCCAGACGTCGCGCAGGCCGAGTTCGAAGTGGTCGGCCGGGCGTTCGGGTGCAGCGGCTTCCGGTGCCTCGGAGCGTTTGCGCAGGCCGGCGCGGTCCACCTTGCCGGTGGCGGTCAGCGGCATGCGGTCGAGGAACTCGATGCGGGCCGGCACGAGGTGGGCGGGCAGCAGGCCGGCGACATGGGCTTTCAACTGGGCAGTGGTCACCGTCCCGCGGACGGTGACAAAGGCGTGCAGCCAGGAGTCGCCGGTGGCCGGGGTGCGCGGGATGACGACGCCCTCATCGACGTCGGGATGGCGACAGATCGCTTCCTCGACCTCGGCCGGGTCGATGCGATTGCCCGCGATCTTGACGTGATAGTCGAGGCGCCCCTCGTGAACGAGCCGGCCCTGGGCGTCGATGTGTCCAAGGTCACCGGTGAAGAAGCGCCGGACTCCGCCACCGACCGGGTCGTCACTGAAGAACTTGGCCGTCGTTTCCGGGGCGTGCCAGTAGCCGGGCGAGAGGACGGTGCCGCGCTGAACGATGCGTCCGGTGGTGCCGGCGGGCAGCTCAGTGCCCTGCTCGTCGACGATGATGATTCCGGGGTCGGGCATCGGAAAGCCGGAGGGCAGGGGATCGCCGGGTGGCGGATCGCCCGCGCGCCAGTGCATCATGGTGGCGAAGGAAGCCTCGGTGGTGCTGAGCGACCAAGACAGGACGGCGTCGGGCGGGAAGTGGCGGGCGAAGGTCTCGAGGTCCTGCTGGCGCAGGGCCTCGCCGCCCAGGCGCACGACGCGTACACTGGAAAGCACCCTGTCGGGCGGCAGCGCACGGACCATGGCGCGGTAGAGCGTCGGCACCAAATGGAGGATGGTGATTGCCTGATCGTCCACCCACTCGCCCAAGCCGGCGGCCCCGTGGCGGGCGAGATGGCGGCAGGCCAGGATGCCGCCGCACATCAGAGCCGCGTGGATGTCCGTGCGGGCGCTGGCACCCGAGGGAGGCAGCGCGAGCGCCACGCGGTCCTCGGGCGTGATGGCGTGGATCGTCCGGTACTGGTGCGAGATGCGCAGGTGGTTGCGGTGGAGCTGCATGACGCCCTTGGGCTCGCCCGTCGAGCCGGAGGTGTAGAGCAAGCTGGCGACGCTGTCGGAGGCGGCGGGGCTGGGCGGCAGGTTCTCGACCGGGCAGGGCACCACGGATTCGACAGCGATCTGGCGCAGAACCGGCAGGCCCAAGGACTCAATCCGGGAGCGGGTTGCGGCGTTGACGAAGACGGCCGCGGCGCCACTGTGCTCGAGCACGCGCCGCAGGCGATCGGGCGGGCTGGCCGCGTCCAGGGAGAGCAGGATCGCGCCGCGCTGAAGAATGCCGAGGAAGCAGGCAAAGTGATCGGCGTCGGGCGGAAGCAGGAACGCGACCACGTCGCCATGCCCGATGCCGACATCGGCCAGGCAGGTCGCGACGCCAGTAGCCCGGGATGCCAGCGCCCCCCATGTGATCTCTCCCTCTTCCCAAGAAACGGCCACGCGACTCGGGGCATGACGCGCCACCGTCAGGAAGCGGTCCCAGATCGTCGTATACGGCACGGAACACTCGGCAGAGGCGGCAATCGACTCGATCAGGTTGGGAAGCAAGGCGCGCAACGAGGTTGTCCCAGCAAATGGCATTGCGTCTCACCTGCCTGTGGCCCGGGCATGGAGACAAGGTGGAATGATGAAAGCATGAGAGCTGGAGGCCGAAGCAGGTCGGGGAGGCGAATTGCACCTGATTGACGCCACATTGCGGGAGGGTTTGCAGGCGTGCCGGGTGGCGGTGCGGCCGGAGGCTGCGGCGGCGTTGGTGCCGCTGCTGGAGGCCGTCGGCATCCGACATATCGAGTGCACGCACGCCGGGGCTCGGCCGGATTGGGACGAGATTCTGGCGGCCGTGCTCGCAGCGCGCCGTCAGGCGAAGGTGATGACGCATGCCCGGGCCCGGGAGGCCGACATTCGGGCAGCGATCGCCTCGGGAGCCGACGGGGTCGGGATCTTCCTGGGCGTGAACCGGCAGACCATCGAGGCGCGAACGCCGGGCTGCGGCCGGGAGGACCTGCTGGCGATGGCCCGGGAATCAATCATGGCCGCCAAGCAGGCGGGCTTGACTGTTCGGTACAGTGTCGAGGATGCGACTCGCACCGAGCCGGCCGACCTGTGGCGCGCCTGCGAGGTCGCCATCGAGGCGGGAGCCGACCGTCTGTGCTGCCCTGACACGCTGGGGGTGCTCGAGCCCGATCAGGCGCGGGAACTCTTCGCCGAGCTGCGGCAGCGGTTCCCCGGCGTGCCGCTCGAGGCGCATCTGCACAATGACCGGGGTCTGGCGACGGCGAATGCGCTGGCGGCTCTCGACGGCGGAGCGGACTTCGTGTCGACGTCGGTGAACGGCGTGGGCGAGCGTTCCGGGATTACGGACACCTGTATCCTGATCGCGAACCTGGTGCATCGAGGTTTGGGTGATGCGTTCGATTCCTCGCTGCTGCCGGCGTTGTCGCAGGCGGCGAGCGAGGCGCTGGGCGAGGCGGTGGCGCCGCGCCACCCGGTGACTGGCGCGTGGGCGTTCTGGCACCAGTGCGACCTGCATCGCAAGGCGTGGGAGCGGAACCCGTCGAGCTATGACTGGATCGAGCCGCCACGACTGGGCCGGATATCGGAGGCGCCAGCCTGAGCGGCGGCGGCGCCTCGGGGGCGTGTTGGCTTGACACCTTGGGCCTGTCGGCCCGAGGCATGGGGGGCAAATTCGCGCGGGATATGGATGAGGTGCGATGGCGGTCTGGAAACGCTGGTGTTGCGCGGTGATGGCGACGGCGCTGATGGCGTTGGGGGCGACGGGCTGCGTGCGCAGCAAGGTGGTGGTGACGTCGGACCCACCGGGTGCGGATATCCACATGAACGACATTCATCTGGGTCGCACGCCGGTGGAGATGCCGTTCACGTGGTATTGGTACTATGATTTCAAGGCTGATCTTGCGGGGCACGAGCCGGCCGTGCGGCGGGAGCGCTTCAAGGCGCCACCGTATCTGTGGATGGGGCCGGATCTGTTGATGGAGATGATGCCGTTTCCAGTCCGGGACACGCGCCGGGTGCACTTCGACCTGGTGGCTCAGCGGTTCCGGCCCGAGCCGGAGTTTGCGCTGGACTAGGGCGCGTCCCGGTTGTCCGTCCGGGGCGCCGCAATCGCCGCCTTGTCGCGAGGAATCGATGGCCGACCAGAAGCCGAAGCTGACGCTGCGCACGCCGACGCCCGGGCTGAAGCCGGAGTACGAGCTGACGGACACGACGACGGTCGGCCGGCACCCGTCGAACAGCGTGGTGCTGGGGACGGACTCGGTGTCGCGGTTCCATGCGCGCATCGACAAGCGCGGCAATTTCTTCATCCTGCAGGACTTGAATTCCTCGAACGGGACGTACGTCAACGGCGAGCGCGTCACGCAGATGACGCTGCACCACAGCGACGAGGTGACGTTCGGGGCGATCGAGTTCACGTTCCGCAACGAGGCGACGGCGGGGCGCTCCTCCTCGAACTTCGAGGTCGGCGGAATGAGCATCGTGGAGTTCAAGGACGACACGGATGCGCCGCGGCCGCAGACGCAGTCGGTGATCGGCAGCGACCAGATCGAGGCAATCCGGGAACGGTCCTCGTTCTTCACGGCACCGATCTCGGTGAAGGAGGCTCGGGCGCTCGATCCGAGCGAGTTGGTGAAGTCGCACAACCGTCTGACGGCGATGTACCGGCTGTCGGAACTGCTGCGCGAGGCCGAGGGCGACCGGGAGCAGACGATTATCGAGCGCGTGCTCGACATCCTGTTCGACGCGGTGGCGGCGGATCGTGGCGTGATCCTGACGCGGTTCTCGCCGGCCTCGACGGAACTGGAAATCGCGGCCGTGCGCACGCAGGACGAGATTATTCCGGGCACGCGCATCTCGCTGTCGAAGACGATCCTGGACCAGGTGGTGCGCGACCGGTGTGCGGTGCTGAGCACCGACACCGGCTCGGACGACCGATTCGGCGCCAGCGAATCGATCATCATGAACAAGATGCAGTCGGTTATCTGCGTGCCGATGATTCAGGGCGAGCGCGTGATGGGCGTCGTTCATCTGGACACGCAGTCGATCGGCAAGACGCTGGACAAGGACGACCTGGAGTTCGTGACGATGATCGCGGGCGACCTGTCGCTGGCGCTCGAGAACATCCGGATGCGGCGCGAGGCGACGCACCGCGAGCGCCTGGCCGCAGTCGGCGAGACGGTGGCCGGCATCAGTCACAACATCAAGAACATCCTGCTGCTGATGAACGGCGGCAGCGAGTTGCTCGAGCGCGCCTTCGCGGCCAACAAGGTCGAGACCGCTAAAGAGTCCTGGGGCGTTGTCAGCCGCGGCATCGAGAAGATCAGCAAGCTGGTCAAGGACATGCTCGAGTACTCGAGCCAGAAGCGCCCGCGCATCCGGATGATCGACATCAACGCGCTGATCTGCTCGACCGCCGAGGAGATCGAGAGCGAGCTGGTACGCAAGGGCATCACGCTCGAGCTCGATCTTGAGGAGGGCATCGGGGAGCGCTGGACCGACGAGATCGGCCTGCAACGCACGCTCGCCAACCTGATCGTCAACGCCATCGAGGCGATCCCACACGGCCAGGGCCACATCGAGATCGTCACGAGCGTGGCCGATGACGCGCAGCGCAGCCTCATCATCAAGGTGGCCGATAACGGCGCGGGCATCCCGCGCGAGAAGCTCGACAAGATCTTCCTCCCTTTCTTCACCACCAAGGGCTCGTCCGGCACCGGACTCGGCCTGCCGATGTGCCGCAAGGTGATCGAGGACATGCGCGGCGCCCTGACGGTCGAGTCGGAAGAGAACGTCGGGACCACATTCATCATCAAGCTGCCCGCGCTGTCGGACGAGGACGAGCTGGTCCTCGGCCAGGACACGAACGCGACCGTCAACAAGGATGTCTGAGACGACGACCGGCTTGCGGGGGCGCATGGGTGCACAGGCGGCGCTGGTGCTGCTTGTCCTGCTGGCTTGCGCGCTTGCGCCGGGCGCCGAGGTGGCCACGCCGACACGCGAGGACGACGACGCGAATCGCCAGGGCTGGGTGCTGTGGCCCTTCGTGCGCTGGCGCCAGGCGCCCGACGAATCGCTGCTGGCCATCCATCCGTTCTACTCGCGTGTCGAACGTCCCGAAGCGGGCGAGCGTCAGGTCGACGTGTTATGGCCTCTGTGGACCTGGTCGCACCGCGAGCGCACGCCCGGCTGGGAGAACCGCACGACGTCGGAACTCTTCGCGCTGTGGTATTCGACGCAGGGGCGCAAGGAGGGCCAGCAGACGGCCACGCGCTACCTGTTCCCCTTCTACTGGCAGGGGCATCGCGAGTCGGGCGGCGACTATCTGATCCTGTTTCCATTCTACTGGCGGGCCAATGATGCGAAGCTGGCGTTCCCCATCTTCCCGCGCCGACCCCAGAACATCCGCGCCCTGTGGCCTTTCTGGGGCGACTTCCGCGGCTTCTGGAATCGCGACCGGATCGAGTTCGCCGCCTGGCCGTTGTTCGTGCGCTCGACGCGCGGCGAGGGTGACGAGCGCCTGGTGCAGACTTCGGTACCCTGGCCTTTCCTGTCCTGGATCTCCGGCGGTGGGGGCTTGTGGGGCTTCCGCGCCTGGCCGCTGGTGGCCTACGTCGAGCGCCCGGGTGAGCTGAAGCGCGCGTACTGGCTGTGGCCACTGGGTCACTACCGGGTCGAGGGCCAAGGCGACGAACGTCGCGAGGTCAACGCCTTCATCCCGCTGTGGGGACGGGTGCGCTCGCCCGAAGTGCGCTTCGACATGGTGTTCCCGTTCTACGGGCGACTGGACATGGCGGGTCGCCGGACGCGGGGCTGGGCACTGGCGCTGTACAATCAGGACGACAACCTGCGCACCGGGGTGCGCGAGCACCGTGTGCTGTGGTTCATCGGGCGGTGGACCAGCCGGATTCCGGTGGACCCGGCCTTCGCCGATGCCGAGGGCCAGCCGCGTCGGCGGGCCATGGAGGGCGGCGGCGTCTTCCCCTTCTACGTGCGACGCAGCAACGGACGCACCGAGCACCTGCTGGCTCCGTGGCCTTTCCACGTCTGGCGACGCACGACGGACCCGGACCTGGTGTTCGACCGCCGCTATGTGCTGCCCTTCTACGCGCGCCAGACCAACCAATGGCAGGACGGGCGCGAGAGCCACCGCCGGATGATCTTCCCCCTCTGGCGGGAAATCCATCGCGAGGACGGCAGCAGCTACCAGAGCGCGCCGCATCTGTTCCCCTACACCGAGGCCGAGTCGGTGGACCGCAACTGGGCGCCATTGTGGACGCTGTGGTCGCGCGAGGTGACGGCGGGTCGCAAGCACGAGACCGTCGTGGTGGCGGGGCCGATGTGGCGGCGGGAGCGGAATTGGCTGGGCGTCGAGCGTCGTCGGTTGAATCTGGGACTGGTGTCGTGGGAGGACTGGACGGGGCCTGAGCGGCCGGACGAGCGGCGGGTCGGGGTGCTGTGGGGGGCGGTTCGGTACGACCGATTGGGAGCGCAGGGCACGTGGCGCCTGTTCGGTCGCTCCCTGTAGGGGCGGCGCCGTCGGGAGGGACGCGGTTGCCGGTGTGCCGAAGGGCATTAATCCGGTTGAGCACAGGGTCCGGAATCCCGAGGCTGGACGTGCCTTTCACGGCGAGGCCCCCCGGGGCCGTCGGCCAATCCCGAGAAGTGGTCATTCGTCGGGCGCGGCGGGGCATTTGGGCCAGGGAAGCCTTCGAAACGGGGTACTGAGGCGGTGATGGGCATACAGGTTCGGCGAGGCGCGAGTCTGCTGGCGGCGGGGCTCGTTGCGGGAGGGTTCGGCGCATGGGCGGACGAGCCGCGTGAGACCTTCACGCGACGCAAGACGCCGCTGGATACCCCCAACGCGGTTATCGCCGCCAATCTGGTGCGCAACGAGGTGCCCGAGATCATCGCGACGGACGTCGGGGGCCGCATCGCGGTGTTCGACGCGACGTCGGGTGAGATGATCCTGCAGGCGGTGGACGAGGCGCGCCGGTCGCTGACGGCCCCGGTGGTGGGCGACTTCGCCCGTGACTCGTCGCTCGACATCGCCTTCGGCACCGAGGACGGCCGTGTCGTCTTCCTCAACGGCGGAAACCTTACTCCGATCGCCGAGGCACAGGTCTCGACAAACTCGTTCGTCGAATCGCCGACGGTGGTCTACCTGCCGTTGCCGGGCAGCCCGGGCACCTTCACCGAGATCGTGGTGCTGGCCGATCAGGGCGGACAGGTGATCTCGGTCTATCTGGACGACGCACGGCAGGCGAAGTCCTACTGGGAGCCGGTGCGCACCGGCTCGAAGGCCGCCGCTCCGCTCTCGCTGGGCTCGCCGAGAATCTCCGGACAGATCGACATCGCGGTGCCGACCAGCGACGGCAAGCTTCTGCTGATCGAGTCGTTCACCGGCCGTGCCACCCAATACAATATCTCCGAGCAACACGGCATCGCCACAACGGTGTTGCTGGCGGACCTTACCGGCAACGGGCGCGACGAACTCGTCTTCACGCTGGCCAACGGCGACATCGAAATCCGGACCCACAATCCGGCGACGGACCGGCTGGACGTGCTGAATCGGTTCGCGACAGGTGGCGGCGGGGCGGTGACGGGCGATCCGGTGCTGGTGATGCCGAAGGATCGCGGCCCGGGCGAGGCGCTGATCTTCCAGGGTCTGGGTTCGGCCGGTCTGGTCGCGATCGACGTGTCCAGGCGCGCGATGCTGCGCGGCGACCGGACATCGTTCGCGGGGATCAACTCGCAGTTGTCCGTGCTGTGGAACCACCATGGCGGCTTCCCGGTGCTGGCGTTCGCGCAGGGCACGCAGGTGCGGATGCTGGAGACAAGCAGTTGGTTCCAAGGAGTGCCGGCGCTGGACGAGCCGCAGGTCGTCTCGATCGGCCAGTTCGTGGGCCACACGATGCCGGTGATCGGCGTGCCGGAGCAGGAGGGCGGACGCAACGCCTTCAAGTACCACCTGATCGGGATGACATTGCAGGGGATGTTGTTCGGTATCGACACGGGACGGACGTTTTCAGTCGATCGCTCGCCGGAGTGGCCATCGCTTTCTCCATGGCTGTCGCCGTGGATGACACGGGCGGCGACGCCGCGACGCAACGCGCGGGTGGACCTAGTCTACTTGCAACGCGAGAGCCAGCGCGCGGCGCGGCTCGAGGCCGAAGTGGCCAAGATCGCTGACCGGTTCAATACGGCCCGTGAGGCCAAGGACTGGGACGAGGCGCTGGCGGCGGCGGCCACGCTACGGGACTACGACCCCTTCAACGTCCAGTACCAGTCGCAGTATCGCCAGATGTGGATTCGGCGAAATCTGGTCTGGCTGATCGCTGCGGGCGTCGGGGTGCTGGCGGTCCTGCTGCTGCTGACGTATGTTGTTGGCCGCTTCGTGTATCTGGCGCATCTGGAGCGCCGCGCGCGCACATCGGTTTCCAAGGGTCGCATGGACGAGGCCGAGGTGCTGTACGAGCGCCTGCTGGCGCGCAAGCCCCGCAGCCAGAAGATCGTCGCGACGTTGGCGATGGTCTACATGTCGAACAAGAACTTCGACGCGCGCACGATCGACATCTACCGGCGCACGCACGAGAAGGACCCGGAGAACCCGAACCTGCTGCACTGCTACGCACGGGCGCTGCTGCAGGGCGAGAAGCGCGACGCCCAAGCCCGCGCGGTCTTCGAGGCCGCCCTCAAGAGTTTCCCCGAGCCGCAGGTGCTCGAGTACGCCATCGGCATGTGCCACAAGGAGGCCGGCAACTTCGACGAGGCGGCCAAGCGCCTGCGTGCCGCCCTGCGCGCCGGACTGACCGCCAACCACGTCTATGCCGCCCTGTGCGACGTGTATCTCGAAACGAACAACCGCACGGCAAAGGCCCTGCCCGTCTATCACCAGCAGTTCCAGGGACGCCAGGAGGACTCGCGCTTCCTCGAAGCCTACCTGGATTCGTGCATCGACGCCAAGAAGGGCGACGCCGAAGTCGAGTCGCTCTGCCATCGCGTGCTCGAGTACAACCGCTCCTACGTGCCGGCCTACTGCCACCTGTGCACGATCTACATGCAGAAGAACGAGGTGGGACGCGCGGTCGAGGAGGCGAAGTCGGCGCTTCAGGTCGAGCCGTCCAACGAGCGCGCGATCCAGCTCCTGGCGCAGTGCTACCTGGTGGAAGGCCGCGGGGACCAAGCCGCGCAGGAGGCCTTCCAACGCGCCTTGGCCCTGCAGCCCGAGGACGCCGAGTTGCTACGCACGCTGGCGGAGATTCACTTCCGGGCAGGCAACTTCACGAAGCCCGCCGTCGACATCTATCACCGCTCGCGGCGCGCGAATCCCAACGATGCAGTGACGCTCAAGGCGCTGGCCGAGACGGCACGCCTGGCGGGCACGCACGACCTGGCGATCGACGTCATCGAGACGCTGTTCCAGCTCGGCTTCGGCGAGGCCCAGTACTCGCGCCAGCTCGCGCGCTCCTACATGGCAACCGGGGTCTATCGCCCCGAGGCCGAGCGCGTCTATCGCGAGGCCCTGCGCGCCGAACCCGACAACGCCCAGCTCGTCAAGGCGCTGGCAACTGTGCTCGAGCGCAAGGAGGACGAGGGCGGCGAAGCCATCCCCGTCTACGAGGCACATCTGGTCAACGATCCCGCCGACCGCAACATCGGTGCGATGCTCGTCCGGTCCTACATCAAGGCGAACCGCTATCAGGACGCGCTCGGCACGGCGCAGGCCTTGCTGCGCCACCATCCCGACGACGGCGAGCTCAAGCGCCTGATCGCCCTCGCCAGCCTCTACGACAACAAGCTCGACGAGGCCGTGCGCGAGTATACCGCAATCCTGCAGCGCAACCCGAACGATCAGGAGGCCATGTTCCACCTGGCGATGGCCTACGCGCACAAGGGACGCGCGGACGACGAGTGCGCGCGCCTGTACCAGCGGGCACTCCAGGTGCGCAGCGACGTGCCGGAGTTGCACCTGGCGCTGGCGCGCGTGCACCTCGAACGCAACGACACGGTCAAGGCCGTCGAAAGCTACCAGAACGTCATGCGGTCCTGCCCGGGCGCGGAGGAGACGCTGCTGCGCCACATCGGCCAGATGCTGCAACAGCACCCCGAGGCAATGCGCGTGCGCTGGTTCCTGTGCGAGCTGCTGGTGGCCTACGGGCACCTGCGCGAGGCGATGGAACAGCTCGACTGGATCTACAGCAACAACCCGAACCACGCGCAGAACGTGCTTGGCGCGCTCGACAAGATCCTGTCGAAGGAGGGCCAGTACCTGCCGGCGCTCCAGAGCCAGGCGCGGATCCTCGTCGCGACCGGGGACATGGCGCGGGCGCGCGCCTCGCTCGAGAAGGCCTACAAGCTGCAGCCCAACAGCCCCGAGGTGATCCGCGCGCTCGCCGACGTCTACGAGCGCATCCTGACGCAGAAGGACGAAGTGGAGGTGCGCTTCCGCCTCGGCCGCCTGTACTACATGATCCAGGAATACGACAGCGCGATCGGCTGCTTCCAGAAGACGGCCCAGGATTACCGCTGGGAAGCCGAGTCGATCAAGATGCTCGGCAAGTGCTTCACGAACAAGGGCATGCTCGACCTGGCCCTGCAGGAGTTCAAGAAGCTGGTGGTGGACGAGGAAACGAAGGAGTTGCTGTACGATCTGGCGCAGCGCTACGAGGGCAAGAAGGACCTTGTGGGCGCCAAGACCGTATATCGCCAGCTCTTCGCCGCCGATATCGACTACAAGGACGTAAAGACGCGCTTCGAGATGCTGTCGGGCTCGACGAGCGACCCGATGGCCTTCGAGAAGACGAGCATCGTTCAGCAGATGAGCGAGGACGCCAAGCGCCGCTACGAACTGCTGGACGAGCTGGGCCGCGGCGCCATGGGCATCGTCTACCGCGCCCGCGACAAGGAGCTCGAGGAGGTCGTCGCCCTCAAGATCCTGCCCGACGCCATGTCGAACAACCCGGAGGCGGTGCGCCGCTTCAAGATCGAGGCCCGCAACGCCCGCCGCCTGTCGCACCCCAACATCGTGCGCATCCACGACATCGGCGAGGAAATGGGCCGCAAGTACATCTCGATGGAGTACGTCGACGGCTCGGACCTCAAGAAGCGCGTGAAGACCGAAGGCAAGCTGTCGATGGAGGACCTGTTCCTGTACGCGATCGACATCGCCGACGCGCTGGGCTACGCGCATCGGCTCGGCATCGTGCACCGCGACATCAAGCCCGCCAACATCATGCTGACCAGCACCAACCAGGTGAAGGTCACCGACTTCGGCATCGCCAAGATGCTGGACTCGACGATGAACTCGGGCGAGGGCACGATGGTGGGCGCCGTCATCGGCACGCCGCTGTACATGTCGCCCGAGCAGGTGCAGGGCATCGCCGTCGACAACCGCGCAGACCTGTATTCCTTCGGCATCATGCTCTACGAATTCGTCGCCGGCCGGCCGCCCTTCATCCAGGGCGACCTTGCCTACCAGCACATGCACCAGCAGCCCCAGCGCCCGGAGAACTGCCCGGATGCGCTCTGGAACATCATCGCCAAGTGCCTCGCCAAAGAGAAGGAAGACCGCTGGGAGAAGGGCGAGGACATCGTCGAGGCGCTCAAGCAGGCGCGACGCGAGGTCCTCGGCGTCTGATCGCCGCGACTTCGCCGGACCCCGACAATACCGGTGGACCACCGCCGACGCCTGCCGCGACCCTCAAGGCGGTGTCGGCGTTCGCGTCGATGCCCTTCGACTCCGCAGGCAGGCCCAGGCCACGGGACAATCGTCCCGTCGTCGGAGGAGAGGGAGCAGTCCGGTTGACTGATCTTGTCTCACAGGCTCGCGTCGCGCTGGAAGCACGGCTCGTCTCCGAGGCCATCGCGCTGCTGCAATGCCATTGCGGCGCCCAACCGGCGGATGCCGGCGCCATCGGCCTGCTCGCGTGGCTGCATCTCGGCAGCGGCGACCTGACAGCGGCGGAAGCCCTGTACCGCAAGCTCGAGGAAATCCAGCCCGAGAATCCCGAGCCCGGATTCTGGCTGCTGCGCATCCGCACGTTGCGCGACGGCCCGACGGCCGAGACGGTGCGCGCCATGCACGTCCTTGCGCGGCGCTGCTCCGGAGTCGAGGAGGTCTGGAAGCATCTCAGCGACGCCAGCTCGCGCATTCTGTCGGCGCGGGAGCGGGCCGCGCTTCATGCCGAGGCGATGCGCCTGTTTCCTCGAAGCACGAACTTTCGCACGCGACTCATCGAGGCCCAGCAGGAGGACCGACGCGGGCGACGCGGCCGCCTGTTCGCCGCGCTCGGCGGTCAGCGCCTCGCGCGCTACCTTCTCAGGTCTTCCGGCATTCGCAAGCTGTTGCTCGACACGGCCAGCGACGCCGATGAACTGGTTCGCGTGGAACTCGAGACCTACTTCCAGCGCGGATCGGTGCGCTCCTCCTTCCCACAGTCGCCGGAGTGGATGCGCCCGGAGAACTTCGACGCCTACTTCAAGGGCACTCTGCCAGGTTGGTGGAAGTGGTTCCGCGACAACATGCCCGTCGCCGAGCCGAGAGGTTTGCGGCTCGCCGACATCGGCGCCGGTCCCGGCTTCATCGGCCATCACTTCCTCGCGGCCGGGTTCGACGTGACGGCGATCTCCGGCAATCCATCCGAGTTGGAGGAGTGCCGGCGCCGCGGAATGACGACCATCGAGGCCGAGATGCACGCGATCCCCGTCGCCTCCGGAACCTTCGATGCGGTGCTGACGAGTCACGTGCTCGAGCACTCGATCGTGCCGTTCCTGCTGCTGCGCGAGGTTCGCCGCATCCTCAAGCCCGGCGGCCACCTGTTCGTCAACTTGCCGGTCCCGATCGACGGAAACGTCGCGGACGACTTCCCCGACGCCTACGATCCCGAGACGGACACCTTCGACTTCAAGGTCGATCCCATCACATGCAACGTGGTCGAGCAGGCCATGTCCTACTACAGTCACGGCGTCATGCACCATGTCTTCGTGCTGACGTACTGGCAGTGGCGATGGCTGTTCCGCCTGACCGGTTTCGAGCATCTCGCGTCGGCCTTCGACGTGTGCGCGACCGGGGAGGTCCTGACGCCACAGGAGGAGGCCGCGCGCGAGGATCTGCGCAAGGCACCCCGCAACCAGTTGTTTATCCTGCGGCGGAAGGAAGAGGGCGAGCCTCAATCCGCGTCGGCAAAAGACTCGAGCCAGACGCGATAGGCGGCATCGAGTCCATGCTCGGCGGCACCGGCGAGGATGCGCTCGAGATAGCCTGCCCGCGGCGGGCCGGGCGCGACGTTGTCTTCGATGTAGGCGACTGCCTCGACTGTCGTGCCGTCATCGACGCGCCGGACGGCGACGCGCTCGCGGCGATAGAGGCCGAGCTGCACGCCTTCGAATCCGTCGAGGGCGCGCAGGTGAACGGCGGTACACGTCCAGAGCACACCGAGAACACGCTGGCCCGGGGCCGGTGCGATCGTGGCGACGCCGCGGTTGTTGATGAGGAAACGCCAATCGGCCAGCTCGGCCCCGCCGTCCGGCCGGGCGCCGGGACAACGCGCAGCCATCTGCGCGCTGCTCATGTTCGACCCGTAGGCGAAGTAGAGCGAGAGCGTATTCATGGATCCTGTTGCCCGGTGTCGGCAAAGTGCGACGCGAAGAGGCGACGCGAGAGATCGGTCTGCAGGACGTTGCCCGGATCGCATCGGTGCTTGAGCGCGACGAAGGTGTCGAGGTTCTCGCGCGGCAGGAAACGGGCAGCCGTGCGCGACCGCAGCGTCAGATCCTTGGCGAAGTAGAAGCGCCCGCCGGCCGCGAGAACGACTTCGTCCATCCGATGGCACAGCCGCCACAGGGCCTCGCGGTTGCCGGCGGTCACGCGGTAGTCGAGTGCGAGCGAGTAGCCATCGACCGCGTGCGTCAGCAGGAAGGGGTCGGGGCGATGCTTCTTGAAGACGCCGAGGTAGGCGGGCAGGCCGGCCTTGCGGCTCATGCGCAGCAGCGTCTCGAACGTGCGCGCGGCGTTCGCGCGCGGGATGAAGCTCTGGTACTGGATCAGGCCGCCGGGCTTGTAGGCCCACTTCCAGTTGGGCACATAGTCGAGCAGGAAGGCGAAGGCGGCGTGCGCCTGCGGATAGACGGCGCCGACGGGCAGCAGGCGGCCGGCATGGAACTTCGCCGCGTTCACGGCGCGCATGCCCGTGTCATTGATGAACAGGCCGAGCGGCCACCAGAGCAGCGACTTGGGGAGGCCGAAGACTTTCGACGGCAGTTCCTGCGCGCGCAGGACGAGTGATTCGCGCGGCACCGGATCGACGCCCTCGCGCAGGTAATCCGCGCGATGCACGATCCCACGCCCGGACGAGCGACCGCCCGCGATGCAATCGATCCATCCGACAAGATAGTCGGCGTCCGGCACGCGGTCCTCGAACTCCTCGATCATGTGCGGGATCGACGTCGTCGGAAAGGCCTCGATGGCAAGGTTGCCGGAGTGGACCTTCTTCGTGCGCAGGCGGATGCGCGTGAAGCACCCGAGCATGCCGAAGCCGCCGATGGCGGCATGGAACAGGTCGGCGTGGCGCTCGCGGTCGCACGTCAGCAGCTCGCCGTTGGGCAGCAGCAGATCGAACTCGAGCACCTGGTCGCCGAACGGGCCGACGCGGTAGTTGTTCTTGCCGTGGATGTTCATGGCGGCACAGCCGCCCATCGTGGTGAACATCGTGCCGCTGACGACGGCGGGCCACCAGCCGTCGGGGACGATACGCTTCCAGAGTTGCTCGATGGTGACGCCGGGTTCGGCATCGACGATGCCGGTCTCCGGATCCCAGGAGAGGATGCGATTCATGGCCGTCAGGTCGAGGATCAGACAGCCTTGGCCGATGGCCGCGTCGCCGTAGCTGCGCCCGCCGCCGCGCAGCGTCACGGGCGTGCCTGTTTCGCGGGCGAAGGCGAAGAGGGCGCGCAGTTCGTCGATGTCGCGCGGGCGCACAAGATGCCCAAGCGCAGAGACCGCCATGCCCCAGCCCTCGACGCGCGCCCAGTGGCGCGGACCCAACAGCGTGCGGGCGTCCAGCCTTGCGGGCGCGGAGACGGACATCGCGGGCCTCAGATTCCCAGCCGTCGGAACAGGAACGACGGGATGTGCCGGATGACGAGCATGATGACAGCCCAGCGATGCGGGACGTAGACGGTGGAGCGGGACGACTCGAGCGCGCGCACGATCTGGCGTGCGGCCTCGTTGGCGGAAATCATGAAAGGCATCTGTCCGAGCCCCTCGGTCATCGGCGTGGCGACGGGGCCGGGCTTGATTGTGACGACGCGCACGTTGCGCGGCGCCAAGCGATTGCGCAGCGACTCGAGGAAGATGGCTTGGGCGCCCTTGCTGGTGTTGTAACCCGGGCGGTCGCGCCGGCCGCGGTCGCCGGCCACCGAACCGATGCCGGCGATCGTGCCGCCCTCCAGGCGCGCGAACAGGTCCGCCGCCTGATTCAGCCACGCGATCATGCCCAGCAGGTTCACCTCGACCATCGCGCGGTCCTTGGCGAAGTCGAACTCCTCCGGCCCGACGTCAGGCATCACGCCCGAGGCATACAGGACGAGTTCGAGCCCGCCCAGATCGTCGGCAATCCGGTCGAACAGCGCCGGCACCTCGTCGTAGTTCGTGACATCGTGCGGATAGACGAGGGCGGGGTGCGCACCCGGCAGACGGGCAATGTCGGCCGCAACTTGGTTGAGCGCCTCCTGACGGCGGGCCACGAGGGCCAGGTGCCAGCCGGCGCGGGCAAGACGCCGTGCCACCGCGGCGCCGATACCCGAGGAGGCCCCGACCACGATGGCGCACTTCTTCCTGAGTTTCACGGTCCTTCCTCCTGGGCACCCCGAACGGCTGCCCAAGGCAAGTCGTCCGCGGCGGCGGGTGTCAACGGCTCTGGTGGGGCGGGGCTTTTCGCTTGGCATGCCTCGCGGGGGGCTGGAATCGTGCGCCGACGGAGGGCCTTGCGGGCCGCGGAGTCATGGCGAAACACCGAAAGAAGGCGGGGTCGTCGAGCGCCACGCGGGTCCGGCGCCGGCGCGCCGTGCCGGACGAGCCCGCCGCGCGGCTCACGGTGCCGCTGGTGCTCGGCAAGTTCGTCGAGCTGGCCCTGATGGCCGCCTTCCTGGGGGCCGTTCTGGCCTACCACCTCAGTCTTCCCGAGTCGTGGCTCGTGCGGCTGAGCGACTGGATGATGCGCCTGAACGACGGGGCACCGGTCGTGCCGGGCGCGAATCCTTTCGCCCTGCTGATTCAGGACTTCGCGCCGTTCCTGTCGCAGGGCCTGCCGGTGCTCGAACTCAAGACGACGGTGTGGCTGCTGGCGGCGCTGCCGCTGTTCGCGGCGCACCTGTTGGCGCGCCTGTACGAGGCCTTCTTCCGCGTGCCCGTGCTGCCGCCGGTGGCGACGCCATCGCGGCGCGACTGGGGGCGGCTGGTCCCGTTGCTCTGCATCGTGGGGTATCTGGTGCTGGCGCTGGTGTCGTTCAGCGGACTGGGCTGGGCGCCGAAGCCGCCGGTGGACGCGGTGCCGATCGCGCCGGAGGCCGAAGCGCTCGAGGGTGCCCGCGCGGGGCTCTTCGCGTGGTTGCATCGCATGGCCATGCCGCAGGGCGCGGGCACCTATCACGCATGGACCGCATGGGTGCAGGTGCTGGGCGGCCTGCTGTTCTTCGTCGTTGCCGAGGATGCGATTCGCACGCGGCGTCTGGTCTACAAGCTGTTGGGCCTGATCCTCGGGCTGGGCGTTGTGGCGGCGGCGGTCGCCGTGCTCGTGCACGCGGGCCTGCCGGGCCTGTCGGCGATCTGGGTGAAGTGGGGACCGGACAACTATCGCAACGACGTTGCCGGGTTCATCGGCCACAACACGGCGTTGTCGTCGTTCATGATCGCGCCGCTGTTGATTGCGTGGACGTTGCTGATGACGCACGGCGACCGGATGGCCAAGTGGGTGAAGGCGCTGGTGTGGGGGGCGATGGCCGTGATGGCGGTGGCGCTGATCATGGCACAGAGCCGCGCGGTGATTCCGATTCTGCTGGTGGCGTTCGGGGCGCTGGTGGCGCTGCTGGCGCGGCGCGCGGGCCTGCGGCCGCCGCTGGCGATCTGGGTGGCGATTCCACTCGTGCTCGCGGTGCTGCTACTCAGCCAGTTCATCAAGCACCCGGCCAATCCGCTGTATCGCAAGAACCTGCCGCTGGCGGTCCGCATCCAGCACATGGCGCCGGAACACCTGCTGACCGAGACGCGCCTGCGCATTCCGGTCTGCTCGTGGCCGGTGATCCGCAGCCATCCGTTGCTCGGCACGGGATTCGGCTCGTTCCACTTTGTCTACCCGCAGGCACAGGGCGAGTACTACGCGGCGAATCCCGAGTCGCGCATCATGCCGACGCCGCGCAAGTCCTTCCATGCGCACAACGAGTACTTGCAGACGTTGTTCGAGACCGGACTGCTCGGGCTGGCGCTGGCGCTGGCGGGCGTGACGGCGATCCTGCTGTCGGGATGGAAGACGGTGCGCCGCACCTTCCGACAACGCCACATCGCGTTGCAGATGGCGATCCTGACGTCGCTGGTCGCCATGCTGGTGCACTGCCTGCTCGACTTTCCGCTGCGCGTGGCGCCGCTTTCCGCGACACTTGTGCTCCTGCTGGCCATGTGGAGCGCGGGCGACCGCCTGTGGCTGATCCCCGTGGCCAAGCTGGACGAGCGCGCATCCGGCACCGGCGAGCCTCCCCCGCCGCCCGCTCGCCGCAAGGGCCCGGCGACGAACGGCTCGAAGCTCCAGACCGCGCTGGCCGGCGCATGGCTCGCGCTCGTCCCGCTGCTCGCCGCGGCCGTTGTCGCCATCTCCGCGATGGCTTGCGAGTGGTTCGCCGCCAACACCTTGAGTCTTCGCGCGCAGAGTGCCATGGATGCCTACCTTGATCTTCAGGCGCAGGGACAGTCGCCCGATCCGCAGTACATCATGCAGGGCCACCAGAACCTGAAGGACGCGCGCCGGCTGATACCGCTGCACGGCGAGCCCTACTACTACGGCGCGCGCGTGCTCTATATCGCAGCGTCGAACCTGGACCGCGAGCGTTCCGCCGCCCTGCGTGCCGGCGACAATTCCTTCGCCGAGGATATGCGTCGGCGCGGCCTGATCGCCGCCGGAGAGGCACTCGAACTCCTCAATCGCTCGCTCAACGAGTTCCGCTTCCACGGCTCGTACTACCAGCGCGCCCTGATCCACTACCAGACGTACCGGTTTTCCGAGGGCATCGAACGCGACGCCGCCCTGCACGCCGCCATGGCCGACCTCGAGTTCGCCGTGCTGATGAACCCGGGCGACCCCGACATGGTCCGCACCCTCATCGAGTGGAAGGAACGCTTCGGTGCCCGCTCCGAGGCAGAGGTCGATCATCTCTATCGGCTGCTCTACCACTTCCACCCGCTCTACTTCAACGAGACGATCCTGAAGGATGCGCTGAAGCAACGTGCGCTGCTCGACTATCGCCGTTCCTACGAACGCTTCCGACTGATGATGCGCATCGACCCGGCGAACCTCACCTTCCGGGAGCACGCCGCCACGACGGCCGCCCTGCATGGCGACCTGCCGACCGCGCGGCTGCTCGCCGAGAAGCTCCTCGAGATCGAGAATCCAACCGGTCCGGCCGTGCAAGCGCTCATCGCCCTGCGCGAGCAGCGCTTCGACCTGGCCACCACGGCACTCGACCATCCGCTGCTGGCCCTCGAAGGGCGACCTCGGGAGTACCGCAACATGCTGCGGCGCCTGCTCGCCGCGGCCGAAGCCGATCGACGCCAGGACCCCGAGGCCGCGCGCCGAGAATACGATGCGCTGCTCGAGCAGGGCACCCGACAGCCCGAGTCGCTGATCGATGCCGGCATTCATCTGGAAGCGATCCTCGGACGTCCCGACGTGGCGGCCGAGTTCGCCCGTGCCCGCCTTGCCATCGCGGACCCGCCGCCGTGGAACGCCGCATGGGTGCTGCTGGCGGAATCGCTGCTCGCGCCGCATCGCGCCGACATGGGCAAACTCGCCGCGCGCCAGGATGCCGCTCGCCGCGCCAACGAGCCGTTGCCCATCGCCGACACGCCTGCATTGCGCGAGGCGCTGCTCGAGGCGCTGCGCCTGTATGACTTCGTCGCCCAGCGCACCACCGACCGCCAGGAGTCGCTCGTCGTGCGCAACCGCGCCAACGAACTGGCCACGCTGCTCGGCCCCGAGGCGCCGCCGCCATGAGGACGCGGGTGCTGCTGCTGGAGGGCGTGCGGGCGCGGGACGAAGCGCGCGACCTGCTCGCCGACGCCGTGGGCCGCCCGCTGCTCGTCGTTCGCATCGAGCACGGCACCGCCGGCGTACCCTCCGACTACACCGCCGACTCCGAAATCATTCGCATCGGCTATCCGCCGGCGTCGCGGCATCCGTTCTTCCAAGTCGAACGACCGCAACCCGGCATCGAGACGTGCGTCGATGTCGTGCTCGGCCGAACGGTCTTCGGCCGCAGCGTGCGCGACGTGGTCTGCTTCGAGCCCGATCTGGCGCCGATGCTGGCTCATGCGCTGGCCGGTCATGATGTGCGTTGCTGGCTGGAAGCAACGCCGCGGCGACCCGAGGAGTTGTCCGCGAACGTGCCCGTGCCGGAAGCGGGCGATCTCGTCGCGGCCCTGCTGCTGCATCGGGAGCGCGAGCCATGACCTCCGCGGCGGCCGAACGCTTGCGCGCGCTGCTGCGCGACACGCCCGAGCGACGCCAGCTCGGCGTCACCTTGGCTCTGGTCGCCATCCTCGCCGCGGTCGCCTTCTATCTCTACGTCACGATCAAGTTCGTGCCCGACATGGGCATCCGCATGATGTTCGGCGGACTGGTGCTCGCTCTGCTTGTGGTTCTGGGGCCGCGCTTCACGCTGCCGATGTACTTCGCCACCTTCTTCGGCACGGCCATCACGCTGCCCGGCCTGCCGGTTTCGCTGAACCGCGTGTGCGCTGCGGCGTTCGTGCTGTCGTGGCTCGCGGCGCTCTACCGACGACGCTTCGTCGTGCCGCCGGCGGCATCGGGGCTCTTGCTGACGCTGTTCACGATCTATGCGGTGGTCGGCAGCTTCGTCCTGCGCGCGCCGGGCACGACGGGCAGCTACAACCAACTCGTGTACCTCGTGGTCTGCTTCGCCGCGGCGAGCACCTTCCGCACGCGCGAGGACCTGCTGGGACTGCTCAGGGCCATCGTGACAATCACCTGCGTGCTCAGCGTCGTCGGCCTGCTCGAGTACATCCTGCGCCGCGACCTGTTCCCGCAATTCAGCGACAATCGCCTGTGGCTGCACGACTTCCGCATCAACGGCGTCTCGCGCAATGCGATCCAGTACGCGTTCAACCTCGCCTGGGCGCTGCCATGGGCCCTGTTCCTGCACGTCGAGGCCAAAGGCCGCATGACCCGACGCGTGGCCCTTGTCGCGATCGGCTACATGGTCGTGCTGTGCCTGCTGACGCGCAACCGCCAGTCGCCCGTCATCATCGGCGCGATGCTGCTGTGGGGCGGCCTGCTGATCCGCTACCAGTATCGCGCCCGCCTTCTCGCCGTGATGGCGCTCTGCGGCATGTTGATCGCGCCGTTCATCGCGATGAAGCTGGCCGAGCGCTTTTTCTCGCCGCATGCGCCGGCCGGCCGCGACATGTCGCTCACGATCCGCCGCGACAAACTGCTCGCCGCCCAGCGCATGATCGTCGAGCACCCCTGGACCGGCATCGGGCTCAACACGTTCAAGGACAAGTGGTGGGACTATCGCGCCCGCGGACTCACCTACGTCATCCACGCCGAGAAGGGAAACCAGCACTTCGTCGATCTCGGCTACGTGCAGATTCTCGTCGAGACCGGCATCGTCGGCGTCGTGCTCTTCGCCGGCATCGTGATTGCCACACTGCTGCTGTGGTGGCGCACGTTGCAGCGCGCCCGACGGCTCGAGGACTCGTTCGCCTACAACGGGCTCGTGGCGGCCTCGATGGGGTTCGTTCAGCTTGGCCTGTCCATGTTCCTGCAGGACACGTTCTTCTTCCCGCAGACGTACCTGCTGTTCGGCCTGCTGTTCGCCCTGGTGACGATCACCGGATACGAGTCCGCGCAGGCGTCGACTGTGCCTACCGAGGTTCCCAGATAATCTGTATATCCTCGCGGTCCCAGCCCACGGACCCCTCTGATGTCGTGGCGAGTTGCTCCGCGATGCGCGCCGCATGACGATGCCATCGCGGCAGACCGCCCGTCTCATGGCGCAGGGCGAAGCGCGGGTCGAGGCGATGGATCTGCTGCACGACCAGCGTGAAGGTGCCATTGCTCTCGGGCCGAATCTCGGCCGTGGCCATGCGGTCCTGCTGGCGCCAGACGAGAAGCAGCTCGCCGGGCGTCGCCGGGTCGGGCGGCAGGACGGTCGCATCGCTCGGTCCCAGCGTCATGTGCAGGCGTGCCGAGGCCAGTTGCAGTCGCTCCTTCTCGATGTCGAGCACCACCAACGTGTAGCGCGTGACGATGCCGTCGGGCGCCTTCCAGTAGGTCACGCTCGCGGCGGGGCCATGGCGCAGGAATCCCCCGCTGGCCTCGCTCCAACGATGGCGCGTGCTGTTGAGGAAGAACCTCTCGGGAAGTCCGGGGCGCAGGTCGGCGATCACTCCATCCGTTCGTCGGGTGAAGGCGTTGGAGAGGAAGACGTTGGACTCGATGAAGCGCTGCTGGGCCTCGTGATTGTTGGGCTTTCCGCGCCATGCGTAGACGGCATAGCCGAGCCCCCATGCGGCCGTCGTCGCAGCGACGAGGCCCAGCGTGGCAGCGAGTCCCCACGCGATGACGCGCGAGACGCGCTTCGTCGCGCGGGCCAGCAGATGCGGATGGGCTTGGGGCTGCGTCGTCATGACCCGTCCGCTCCGGTTGCAGGGCAGTGCGGCGTGCCTAGCTCGCCGGCGGTGGGCTGTCGGGCACGGCGGCGGCCTTGGCGGCGGCCTCGCGACGCGCGCGCTCGTCAAGATAACGCCGGACGATCTCCTGCTCGACGCGGCCCTTCTGGCGCGCGGGCACCGGGATGCGCACCAGCAGGTTCACCCGGGTCGGATCCGGCATCTGCAAGACCACGCGCGGCTCGATGTTGCGCTTCTCCAGCCCGTGGCGGCGTTGCAGGCTGTCCATGTGGCGGCGTGCCTGGTCCATGTACGGCGCGCACTCGGCCTGCGCCGCATCGAGGAGAATCTCCTCCGCTTCCTTCCATCCCTTGTCCACGCCGACCGGCACGGAGAAGATGTGGAGCACGTAGTCCTGTGTGTACGTCTCGTTGATCACCGAGGCGGAGACGAACAGGCTGTTGGGAATGACGATCGCACGGCCCGTGTGCTGGTGGCTCGTCGTGCCCGGGCCGATCTCCAGAATCGTCGTGGACATCAGGCGCATGTCGATGACGTCGCCGCGCATGTTGTTCACCTCGATGCGGTCGCCGACCTTGAACGAGCCGGCGGCGGTGCGCAGCACCGACCCGCTGATGCACAGGATCAGTTCCTTCGTGGCGACCACGATCGCGGCCGTGATCGCGAAGACCGACAACGCGAAGGTCCGCAATTGCTCGGCCCAGATCAGCATCAGGCCGACGATCAGCAGCGCCATGATGCCATTGCGCGTGCTGGTCATCCACCGACGGCGATCCGCCGCCTCCAAACCCTCCCAGTCCCGAAGGCGTGCATGCACCACCGCACGCAACAGGAACAGCACGACCATCAGAATAACCGTGCTGACCACGCGGTTCTCGCCCACGTGCTGGACAAACTCAACGGCGTCTTCCATGGATACTCTCGCAGCTCCCTCTTGGTGTCATTCAGTCGGCAACGCTGGGCGAAACGAACCCGGCCGTCCGATGCGAGCCGTCGCAGAACGGCGACTTCTGCGTTCTGCCACAGCGGCAGATGAAGACCGCCGGCTTGCCGGCGACGTCCCAGGCCTTGCCCGTGGCGTCCAGCAGTTCGAACTCCCCTTCGACTTTCAGTGGTCCGTTTGCGTTGACGGTCAGCTTCGCGGGCATCGGGAGATTCCTCGTTCTCTGAAAGTGGCCCCCTCGCCCCGCCCCCCGGCAACCTGGCCGGGAGCATCGGTCTGCAGGGCCTCTTGGATCAAGGACGAACGGGCTCCCCCCTGTCGTTCCTCTTGGCCCCGTCCCGCGACAGCCGATAGGCATCGCCGCAGTCATCCGACCGGGAGCCCACCGCTTGGCCGCCGAGTCCGCCCGCCCACGCTTCCTGCGCCGCCACGGCGAGTTGCTCCTCTCGACGCTTGCATTCCTCGCGATCGGTGTGCTGCTCCATCCGGTCGTCATGCGCGGCGGCTTCGTCTGGGACGAGGCCTTCGTCGAGTACTTCGCGTGGCGCTTCGAAGCGGTCCGCCTGGTGCACGCCGGCGAGTGGCCCTTCTTCACCGACCGCCTGTTCGCCGGCATCCCGCTGATGTCCACGGCCTACGTCGGCGTGTTCTATCCGCCCAACTGGCTCTATCTGATCGGCACGCCGGAGTTGTTCAACTGGATGTTCGTCTTCCACACGGTAGCCGGCGGGCTGGGTATGCGGGCGTACCTGCGGACGTGGCGGCTCGCGCCGGTGGCGGTCTTCGCGGGTGCTGCCTTCTTTGTGTGCGGGACATTTCACGTCAACCATGTCGGGCACGTGTCGATGCGCGAGGCGGCACTGTTGGCGCCGTGGGTGGCCTGGGCGGCGCGGCGGGTGCTGCGCGCGCCGTCGGCCCGGCGGGGCGCCGTGCTGGCACTGGTGCTCGGATTGCAGGTCGCCGCGGGTTACATGCAGGTGGTTCTGTTCACGGTCGGTTGGATCTTCTTCGAGTGGCTTGGCGCGCTGCGCGTTCGGATGGGCTTCGCGCGGGCGACCGGTTGGTTGGCCGTCGGCGGCCTGCTCGGTGTCGGCCTGCTCGGTGCCATGATCCTGCCGACGCTGGCGCACTCGGCGCAAACGCCGCGCGCGGGCATGGCGCTGGAGCACTGGCAGTATTCGAGCTTCCCGCCCAGCCATGCGATTCTTTTCCTCCAGCCCCTTGCGCACGGATGGCCCGGTCGCATCTGGACCGGGTTTCCCGAGTTCCCGATCGAGCTGCTCATCACGGTCTCCCCCGCCGCGTGGGCATTGGCCTTTGCGGCAACGATGCTGGCGCTGCGCGGGCGTGGGCCTCGCCGACGCGGCACGTTGGTCTTCGCCGTGGGCGTTGTCGTCGCGTTCCTGCTCGCCAACGGTTCGTTCCTTCCCGCCAATGCGTGGCTGTTCCACGTGCCGCCGTTCAACATGTTCCGCGTGCCGTGCCGGTGGCTGTTCCTGGCCACGACGCTGGCGTCGGTGCTCGCGGCGTTCGGGGTGCATGCGCTCGTTGGCCGGCGATTGGCGCAGCGGGTCGTGCTGCTCGCGGGGGGCTGGCTGGCTTTGGCGATTGTTGCGGTCGGTTTGTTCCTCGTGTTCCGGCACATTGGCGTGGATCCGCCGCTGCGCGAGTTGCTGCTCGGCGGCACGCCGCAGCGCTGGGTGCTCGGGACGACCGCGCTTGCCGGCGCGGCGCTGCTGCTTGTGCGGCGCCTGCCCGGTGTGACGGCCGCGGCGCTGCTGCTTGTCGTGCTGCTCGAGGCGGTTCCGTACCAGCGCAACGTCGTGCTGCCGCCCGACTCTTTTGCCTTCGAGCTCGGCCGCGCGTCGCATCCCGTTCACGACGCCTTTCCCGCGCACGCCACTCCCCGGCTGTTCGCCCTGTATCCCGGGCACGGCTGGCCCCTGCCGATCATGCTGCCGCCGAACACGAACGTCTTCCGCCGCCACGCCAGCCTGGGCGGCTACACGCCGCTGCTGTCGGCGCGCTTCGAGCGCCTGATGCGCATCGGCCAGATCGGACGCGCATGGGAGGAGGAGGAGCTGCTCGCCAACCCGGCCGTGCTGCACGCGGGGGCGGTGTCGCATGTGCTCGTCGCGACCGGACGGCTCGACGAGAGGCAACTCGCGCTGCTCGAGCGCTTCGCCGCCGAACACGCCGATCTCGTCGCGCAAGACCCCGCCTTCGTGGTGCTGCGCTTTCGCCAGCCGACACCGCGCGTTCACTTCGCCGCCGCATGGAAGCCCGTCGAGGAGATCGACGAGATGTTCGCGGCCCTGCGCGAGATGCACCCCGCGCAGACCGAGCGCACGCTGCCGATCTTCACCGCGGACCTACCCGTGGGCTTCCCGTTGCCGGCCGGCGTGCCGTTGGCGCGCGGGCATGTCGATCCGTGGATGATGCAGTCGGGGCGCCAGCTCATCCGCGCAGAGGCCGACGGACCCTCGCTACTCGTCGTGCGCGACTCGTACTGGAAGGGCTGGAAGTGGCGCGTGACGAACGGCACGTCGGCGGATCGCGTCTGGCGCGAGGTGGTGCCGGTGCAGGGCCTGTGGCGCGGCGTGCCGCTGACCGCCGGTGCCTGGGACGTGGAGCTGCGCTACTTCCCGCCGGGCTGGCCCGCCGGCAAGGCGACGAGCGCCCTGTGCCTGCTGCTGACGCTGGTGCTCTTCTTCCGCGGCGGGACGGGCCTCAGTGACCGCCGCCCTGGAAGCAGTAGATGAACGTGAACACGAAGACCCACACGACGTCCACGAGGTGCCAGTACCACGAGGCAGCCATCATCGAGAAGTGACGCTTGGCCGTGAAGTGTCCGATCTCCAGACGCCCGTAGACGATCATCAACATGATGAGGCCGGTGATGACGTGCAAGCCGTGGAAGCCGGTGAGCACGTAGAACACCGTGCCGAACCAGTTGCTGCCGACCGTGAACCCCTCGTTGCGGATCAGGAATCCCCACTCGTAGCCCTGAAGGAAGAGGAACACGAGGCCCAGCGCCATCGTGATCAGCATCCAGTCCTTGCACATGCCGCGCTTGCCCTTCATCAGGGCCTTGTGCGCGACCTCGCACGTGAACGAACTGGTCAGCAGGATCAGCAGCCCGATAGCAGGCAGCATCTGGTCGATCAGCGGCGAACCCGGCAGCGGCCAGCCGACCTCGGGATTCAGCGCCGAGTGGTGGCGCATGACGAAGTAATAGGCGAAGATCGAGCCGAAGATCGCGATCTCGGACAGGAAGAAGAGCTTCGTGCCCAGCGCCAGATCGTTGCCCTGGGCGACGACGCCGAAGTGGCCCTCCCACTTGTCGACCACCACGCTGTGGAACCAACCGAACGTCGGCACCAGCGACAGCGCGCCGCCGAGCACCAGCACGATCCAGCCGAACAGGCTGAGTTCCGGCCCGCCCCACATCAGAATCAAGCCGCCGACCGGCACGAGCAGGGTGATGATGCCGAGCAGGAACGGCCACGGGCTCGGCTTGGGATTCAGCGAGTCGAGGTACTCGAACTCTCCCTCATGGGAGTCGTGCGCGTCGGCGTGGGCGGCCGGCGCGTGCGCGTCGTGGCTGGTGGGCAGCGTGGCACTCATGGGCCGGGCGGGTTCCTCAGTGCGAGATGGTCTGGTCCGACAACGCCGGATCCCAGTACTTGTTGAACAAGGGGTACGACAACAGCATCATGACGATGGCCAACACGGCCAGCACCACCAACCACATGCGGTTGCGCCGCGCCTGACGCGCCAGCAGCACCGCCTCCTCCGAACCCGCGACCGCTTGAATCTGGGTCATGGTCCCTTCTCCTTGTCGCCACTCTTCTGCGACTGAGCCCTCTCGTACTCCTCCTGCGTGATCGGAAACAGGGTGTAGCTCATCGTGATCGCGCGCACGGTCGGCGCCAGCGTCGGATGGAAGCGATAGACGACGGGCAGCGTGAGTTGCTGGCCCGGCTGCAGCATCATCTCGTCGTAGCAGAAGCACTCGCCGAGTTCGTAGCGATCTTCGCGCGACGCCTCGACGGGCAGGATGCCGTGGATCGGCCGGAAGTACACTGGCCGCCGCGACAGGTTGATGAACACGTAGTCATTGACCGTCATCTCGCCCAGCCGCGTGCGCTGCAGGCTGTTGACCGGACGGAACTCGACCGGCAACTGGCCCCAGACGGCACCGGTGAAGCGGACCTCGATCTCGCGCCCGACCGTGCCGTCGAACGTCGCCGTCCCCATGCCGGGGTCCGGGGCGATGCCCAGGCGCTGGCAGATCAGCGTGAACAGCGGCACGTTCGCGAAGGCGAAACCAAACATCCCGATCCCGACGCACGCGAGCACGATGAGCAGGCGCCGGTTGCGCCGGCGGGACGCATCGCCGGGGGCCGGGCGGTCGCCCTCCCACGGGGTGGGCGGCGCGGATTCGGGGTGCTCGATGTGCGCGTCGGCCATCGCCGTCCTATCCCTTCCATGGCTGGATCGGCAGCGCCTGATCCACCATAAGCCCGACAAAGAGAATCAGCAGGTAGACGATCGAGTAGGCGAAGAGCTTCCACGCGGTTCGCGTCTCGCGGGTCTTCTGGGCCTGCCGGGCGAGCCACACGAACACGGCGCCGAGGCCGACCGCCATCGTCAGGTAGACGACGCCGACGTCGAACAGCGCCAGCGACAGCGTGAACGCCACCGTCACCAGCGTGTACGACATAATCTGGCGCATCGTCTCGGCGTCGCCGACGACGAGCGGCAGCATCGGGTAGCGCACCGCCTTGTAGTCTTCCTTCAGGCAGTAGGCCAGCGCCCAGAAGTGCGGCGGCGTCCAGAAGAAGATGATGAGGAAGAGCACCCAGGACTCCATCGACAGGCCGCCGGTCGCCGCGGCCCAGCCGATGATCGGCCCCATCGCGCCTGCCGCGCCCCCGATCACGATGTTCATCGGCGTGCGCGGCTTCAGCCACAGCGTGTAGAAGAAGGCGTAGAACAGGATCGTGCCAAAGCTGAGCAGCGCCGTCAGCAGATTGAACGTCGCATGGATGGCGACGCCGACGATGCCGATGACGATGGCAAACACGAGGCCGTGCGAGGCGGGCATCGTGCCGTTGGCCAGGGGGCGCTTGCGAGCCGTCCGCGACATGCGGGCGTCGATCTCGCGCTCGAGGTACTGGTTGAACGCGCTCGCACTGCCCGCCGTCAGGAACAGGCCCAGCAACACGAGGAAGAAGTCCCACGGCCGCGAGCGCAGGGAACCCTCCATCACCAGTGCTGCAGCACCGGTGATGACGACCAG
Source organism: Candidatus Sumerlaeia bacterium (assembly GCA_019634695.1). Classification (GTDB taxonomy): domain Bacteria; phylum Sumerlaeota; class Sumerlaeia; order SLMS01; family JAHLLQ01; genus JAHCAW01. The sequence continues at coordinate 37,878 of JAHCAW010000017.1, read as the reverse complement.
CAGCCCGATCGTGGGCTTGGTCAGGCTAAGATAGGCCCGCAGTTTGGACTTCAAGAGCACTCTCCGGGGCGCCGGCGGGCACGCGGCCCGCCTCATACGCCACAATCTCCGCGTTCGAATGCAGCTCGAACGCGAGCGCCAACAACACCAGGAACAACACCAACCCGACGCACAGGTGCACGATGCCGAGCCACCACGGGTCCACGGCCTCGAGCAGCGTGATCACTCCAAGGATCATCTGCACCACGAGGACAAAGACCGATGCGCGCGCCATCCAGCGCCCGAACGCCGACAGCGGCAGGAAGAGCAGCCGCGCCGCCAGATACAGCACACCCGCCACCACGACGAACGCGAACCAACGATGCGTCCACTGGATCAGGATCGTGTTCTCGGCGATGTTGCGAATGGCCGGCTCGTAGTGAGCCTGCCACAAGGCCTGCGCCGGCGGGACCAGCCGCTCGGCCATCAGCGGCCACGTGTTGTAGACCCTGCCGGCGTCGGTGTTCGCGACCAATCCCCCGCTGAAGATCTGGACGAAGCACAGCGCCAGGACGATCCATGCCGCGCGGGCCTGACGCGACGGACGCTCCGGTCGCGGCGCGCCCTCCGCGCGGCCCAGCCGCATCGCCATCCACGCGATCAACGCCACGTAGATGAATGCCATGCAAAGGTGGTACGAGACGCTGAGCGTCGGCGTGTGGGTCTTCACAACCAATCCACCCAGGACAATCTGTGCGAAGAGGATGGCGGCGGAGAGACCCATCAGCAATCCGATGCGGCGGCGCAGCACGGGCTTGCGGATCGTCTGCACGATCAGGGCGATGAAGACGAGCGCGACGACGCCGGCCACGAAGCGGTGCGTGTACTCGAGGGCGAACTCGCGCTTGAAGGTCGCCATCTCGCGCGGGTCGCCGTGCACGCCGAGGTCGATCACCTCGACATGGTAGGTGCGGTGCAGGTTCTCCCAGGCGGCCTCGGAGAAGGGGGGCAGCAGGCTGGGCTTCGTCTTGTCGGGCCCGTGATAGATGATCGGCCACTCGGGGATGGAGAGGCCGGACTTCGTGATACGGACCGTACCGCCGATGGCGACGAGCGCGAACAGCCAGACGAGAAGGAACTTGAGCCAGGCCGCGGTGCGGATCTCATCCATGGTGCGTTCGGCACACGAGGCCCCTCCGTCGGGAGAGGCCTCGGCGTTTTTCGCGTTCGCAACGGAGTTTACGGAAGGAGTCATGATCCGATGGTCGGAATCCTGGCGAAGTTGTAGGCCGGCGGCGGGCTTGGCGTCGTCCACACGAGCGACTTCTGGACGTCGTTGATCTTCCACGGGTCCTCGTCGCAGTCGCGCGGCCGGCGCAGCGCCTCGATCACCGAGTAGACGAACAGCGCACCGGCCGCCACCATCAGCAGGTAGCCCAGCGAGATGAAGCTGTTCACCGCGGCGTATTCGGGACGGTATTGCCAGATGCGTCGGGCCATGCCCTGCAGGCCCACCAGGTGCATCGGCAGGAACGTGGCGTTCATTCCGATCAGGAACAGCCAGAAGACCGCGTTGCCCATCCGCTCGTCCAATTTGCGGCCGGCCATCTTCGGGAACCAGAAGTAGGTGCCCGCGAAGATCGACATGATCGAGCCGCCCACCAGCACGTAGTGGAAGTGCGCGACCACGAAGTAGGAGTCGTGCACCTGCATGTCGAAGGGCACGTTGGCGAGATAGACGCCGCTGATGCCGCCGATGACGAAGAGGCTGATGAAGCCGAGCGCGAACTTCATGGGTGTCGTGAACTCGAGCGTGCCGCCCCAGATCGTTGCCAGCCACGACCAGATCTTCACGCCCGTCGGCACGGCGATCACCATCGTGGCGAAGGAGAAGTACAGGCGGAGCTCCGCCGAGATGCCGGCTGTGAACATGTGGTGACCCCAGACGATGAAGCCCAGAACGCCGATCGCGCCAACCGCCCACACCATGCCCGTGTAGCCGAAGATGCGCTTGTGCGCGAAGGCTGCCAGAACGTGCGAGATCATCCCGAAGCCCGGCAGCACCATGATGTAGACCGCCGGGTGCGAGTAGAACCAGAACAGGTGCTGGTACAGCACCGGGTCGCCGCCCATGGCCGGCTTGAAGAAGTTGGTGCCGAAGCCGCGGTCCAGCAGCACCATCGTCACCGCGCCGGCGAGCACCGGCGTCCCGATCAGGATCAGCCAGGCGTTGACCAGCCACGTCCAGCAGAACAGCGGCATCTTCATCAGGTTCATGCCGGGCGCGCGCATGTTCATGATGGTGACGATGAAGTTGATGGCGCCGGTGATCGAGGAGACGCCGGCCAGGTGCACGCCGAGAATCCACATGTCGACGCCCGGGCCGCCGGAGAACTCCTTGAGCGACAGCGGCGGGTAGGCGGTCCAGCCCGCGCTGGCCGCGCCGCCCTGCACGCCGAAGCTGGCGAACATCAGAACGGCCGACGGGATCAGGATCCAGAAGCTGAAGGCGTTCATGCGCGGGAAGGCCATGTCGCGCGCGCCGATCATCAGCGGCACCAGATAGTTGCCGAAGCCGGCCAGCGCCGGGATGATCACGAAGAAGATCATGATCGACCCGTGCATGGTCAGGAACTGGTTGTACAGTTCGGGAGAAAGGACCTCGAGGTTGTGGCTGGCAAGCTGGGCGCGAATGCCGCCGGCCAGCGCGCCGCCCACGATGCCCATGAAGAGCGACAGCGCAAGATACAGGAGGCCGAGCACCTTGTGGTCGGTCGAGCCCAGCACGTTGTAGATCGGGTTGGGGCGCCGATAGGGCTTGATGGGCTGCTCGGGAAACCGCGGCAGCGACTTGCCGCCTTCCGGTTCCTTCGGCTTGTCCAGCAGGATACTCATGAGCGTTGGGCTCCTTTGGTCGCGGCCCGCGATCGCGCGCGCCGGGACGGCCGTCCTATTCGCCGGCGAACTCGCGCTTCTTCATCTCGATCCAGGCGTCGAACTCCTCCTGCGAGACCACGTGCACGTCGATCAGCATCTTGGAGTGCAGCGCGCCGCACAGCTCCGCGCATTGCCCCTTGAACCAACCCTCGCGCTCGACGTTGAACCACACCTGCGTGTAGCGCCCCGGCACCGTGTCCATCTTGATGCCGAACGCCGGCACCCACCACGCGTGCGTCACGTCCGCGCTTGTCATATCGGCCACGATGTTCTTGCGAACGGGCACGACCAGCGGCTCGTCCGAGATGCGGATGTTTCCGTGGTCCGGGTAGCGGTACTCCCAGTAAAATTGCCGCCCGGTCACTTCGATACGCACGTCCGGCTCCGGCATCGTCTCGATGAACTTGATCAGCTTGTAGGACGGAATCGCCAGTACGACCAGCGACAGCGCCGGCACGATGGTCCACAGGACTTCGAGCTGGACGTTGTCGTGGAAGGTGGCCGGCTTTGCGCCGGGGCGCTTGCGGAACTTCCAGATGCAGTAGAACAGCAGCACCTGTGGCAGGATCAGGTACGGCACCGTGATCGCCAGAATGAACAGGGCGTTGTTGCGAACGCCATGGGCGATCGGCGTGACCGGATCGAACATCCAGTCGGTGATCGACGGCTCGGAGGCCGGGATGTTGGCGAAGTCCTGACCGAAAGTGGCGACGGCCAACAGGGTCGCGGCGGCCACGAGGACAGGACGGGCGAAGCGCGAGGAAATCATCAGTGGCTGGCTCCTTCCCGCGCCAGGGCGGCAGCGTACTCGTGCAGGTGGTCGAGCTGCTCGCGGGTCAGCGTGGCGAATCCGTGCTCGCGGCGTCCGGGGCCGGAGGTGGCAACCAGCGCGGCGAACGCATCGCGATCGTTCGTCCAGGCGGCCGTCGAGCCCAGCAGGGGCCGCGTGGCCAGCCGCACGTACGGGAACGAGGAGACCACACGGCCACCCTCGGCCCCTTCGCCGCTGGGGCCGTGGCAGCTTGCGCAGTGCGTGGCATACAGCGCCGCGCCATGCAACTGCTGAAGGGCGCGCGGCAGGCGAACATTGTGGACCGGCATGATGGCGGGCTCGCGCAGGCGGGCCATGGCCAGCTCGACCGGGATGGTCGGGCCCCCGGCCTCGGCCGCGGCGATCAGGCTCTCGATGCCGCCCGAGTCGCCCGCGCCCGGCCCGGGCAGCGACGCGACTTCCGCGGCGGTGGTCTCCGGCGCGTCCGGCACGAAGTTCTGGCGAATGTAGTGGATCACGGCCATGCGCTCGTCGGGCGGCGTCAGCAGGAACGAGCTCATCGAGCTGCCCGCCACGCCCTGCTCGAGCGTCTTCCACATGCCCGTGAGCGACGCCGAGTTCTTCCACAGGTCGGAGGCGTCGTGCAGGTTGCGCGGCTTGGGGTTCAGGCTGGTGCCCTTCTCGCCGTCGCCGCGGCCGTCGGGGCCGTGGCACGAGGCGCAATTGAGACCGTAAATCTGGCGCCCAAGCGCGAGCAACTCCGGCGTCGGCTCGGCCAGCGCGCGCACGTTGACGGCCGGCCGCTTCTTCTCCACGCGCGGCGCCTTCTTGTCGGCCAACTGCCCATCGTGCAGCCCGCGCATCAGCCCTGAGGCGAAAACGGCCACGACGATGACGACCGACACCAGCGCCACCGGCAGGTAGATGTACGGGTTCGTCTTGTCCTTCGGGCCTTCGTAGGGGTGCGCCGACATTACAGATAGCTCCCGCTGACGCTCATTTTCAGGTACGGGTCGCCGATGGGAAGGACGGAGTGGCTCGCGTAGACCCGGTCGAGCACTACCCCGAACGCCCCGAGCAAAGCAAGGAAAGCGCCCAACTCGGCGATCCCCGGAACGACCGGCGAGGCCGAGAAGACCGGGTAGACGATCCAGTACAGGTCCAGCCACTGGCCGGCCAGCACGATCAGGCACACCAGCACCAGCACGCGCGGGTTGGCCCGGAAGCCCTGCGGCATCAGTACCGCGAACGGCACCACCCACTTCAGGAACGGCAGGGCGGCGAAGATGTACTCCCAGCCCCCTTCCGACCGCGCGATGATGTAGAATGTCTCCTCCGGAATGTTCGCGTACCAGATCAGCATGTACTGCGAGAAGCCGATGTAGCACATGAAGCAGGAGAAGGCCATGATCCAGGTGCCCAGGTCGTACATGTGCCGGGGCTGGATGGCCTGGGCCACAACCGGGTTGCGGCGCATGGCGAGCGTGATCAGCGTCAGCGTGCACAGCGTCGAGAGGAACAGGCCGCTGAAGCAGTAGACGCCGAACATCGTGGAGAACCACTTGGGCTCGAGCGACTTGAGCATGTCGAGGCAGTGCAGCGAGAACGTGTAGGCGAAGACGAGCATGAAGGCGATGGAGACGCGCACGTTGCGCGCGTGGCCGGCCGGGTCCTTCGTGCGATCCTGCTCGAGCGATGTCCCGCGGATGCGCTGGATAATCGCCCACCAGACCGCGTAGAAGATGACGCCCTTGGCCAGCATGGCCCAGCGCGACAGGAAGGCCGCCTTCAGCGAGTCGTAGATGTGCACGTCGCCCTTGCCGATGGCCTCGCGCCACGGGCTGTGCAGGTCGTACAGGTGGCCCCATCCGGCCAGCACGATCAGCAGGAAGAAGGCGAACGCCACCGGCAGCGTGGCAGCCATGCCCTCGGCAAGGCGACGCACCGCGATCGACCACCGCGCGTTGGCGCAGTACTGGATCGCCGTGAACACCATGCCGCCGAGCGCCAGCATCGTGAAGAAGGTGTAGGCAAGCAGCATCGCCTGCCAGGCGCGCAGCGTGCCGTCGAGGGCGAAGCCGCCGAACCAGAGCAGGGCGCCGACGCCGACAAGGGCGTACAGGACAGGCTTGAGCGCCGCCGGCAGCGACACCCCGCCGGGGTCCTGCACCATCGCGATGGGCGCGTGTCCGTGGGCCATTGGGTTCCGTCCGTTGGTCGGCCAACCGGGCTGCGAGTGCTCCGGTCGGGTGGACCCTCTCCTTTCAGTTGCTGGGCCGGATGAGCGCCGAGCGCTCGGCAGTGAAGCTGCCGACCATCTCGAGTTCATCCTCGCTGGGGTTGGCCGCGCGCTGCAGGGCACGCAGGTAGTGCACGATCGCCCAACGATTCTCGGCATCGATGCGGCTGTAGCCCGGCATCTGGCCCTGGCCGCGCGTGATCACATGGAAGATGCGCCCGTCGGTCCACTCGTCGCGCAGTTTCTCCGACGTCAACGACGGCGGCATCGGCATGCCGGCGTTCGCCAGAACGACGCTGCCGAGCCCGTTGCCGGTCGCGCCGTGGCACGAGATGCAGAAGATGCCGTAGTACTTGCGCCCGATGGTCAGCACGTCGGCCGTAGCGGGCAGCGGGTTCTCCAGCGCCGAGGCCAACTCGTCCGCCTGCGCGTCGGTGATCGTGTAGGGCTGCCAATGCACCGGCACCGTGCCGGGCACGGGACGGAACATCTCGCCCGTCGCCGAGAACGGATTGGGCTCCTGAGCCTTGACCGCCGGCGAGAAGTGCATGTCGGGCATGTTGAGGAACTCGCGCGTGTCGCGCCGGCCGTCGCAGGCGGCAACCGCCCACGCCGCCAGACAGGCGACCAGCAACCGCGCACCCGAGGCCGCGCGCACCTTATCCAACCTTGCGGATTTCATCGGCCCCCATCTGCTTGAGAAGTCGCGTCGCCGCCGCCTCGTCCTCCGTGCTCCGCGCCGGGATCACCAGCGCGAACCGGTCGTTGGTCAGGCTCTCGTCCAGCACGTTCGGAAAGGGATGCGGGTACAGCCGGCACGCCACGAACAGACACAGGAAATTCGTGAGCGCCGAGAACAGCACCGCGCACTCGAAGATGATGACCACGTAGGCGGGCCAGGCGTTGAGCGGCCGGCCGCCGACGTTCAAGGGCCAGTCCAGCACATGCACCCAGTACTGGAACAGGAAGCCCAAACAGCCGCCGATCAGCCATGCGGCCAACGACACCGTTGGAATCCACGAGCGCTTCACCCGCAGCGCCTCCTCGATCCCATGCAGCGGATACGGCGTGTAGGCGTCGCAGTTGCGGAAGCCCTGGTCGGTCGCCTCGTGCGCGGCGTCCATCAACTGGTCCGGATCGTTGAAGAAGCCGATCAGGCAGGATTTAGGGAGTCTTGCCATCGGTGGCATCCTCCTTGGCGGCAACGGTCTCGGCCTGCGGGGCCGGCTCGCCGTCCGGCCAGACGACGACTTCGAACGGGCGCTCGACGCCGCCGGCGTTCGGCCGGTGCAGCACCGACTTCACCTCCGCGATCGCGATCGTCGGCAGCACCCGCGAGAAACCCAGGAAGAGCGTGAAGAACAGGCCGAACGAGCCCAGCGTCACGCCCCAGTCGAACATCGTCGGAACGTAGTAACCCCAGCTTGCCGGCAGAAAGTCGTGCTCGAGCGAAAGCACGAAGATGTTGAAGCGCTCGAACCACATCCCGATGTTCACGAAGATCGACATGATGAACATGATCGTCAGGTTGCGACGGATGCGCTTGGACCAGAAGAGCTGCGGGATCATCACGTTGCAGATCATCATCGTCCAGAAAGCCCACATGTGCGCGATTCCGCCGTCGGGCGTGTTCAGCATTCCGATCAGCCGGTACATGAACTGCGCCCGCTCGTACGGCGCCTCCGAGTACCAGGCCACGAAGAACTCCGAGACGTAGGCATAGCCCACGATCAGCGACGTGGCCAGAATCACCTTGTTGCAGAGCTCGAGATGGTTGACCGTGATGATGTGCTCGAGCCGCAGGAACTTCCGCATCGGCACCAGCAGCGTGATCACCATGCCGAAGCCGGAGAAGATGGCGCCGGCAACGAAGTACGGCGGGAAGATCGTCGTGTGCCAGCCCGGGATCATGGAGACCGCGAAGTCGAACGACACGACCGAGTGCACCGAGAGCACCAGCGGCGTCGCCAGCCACGCAAAGCGCGCGTAGACACGCTCGTAGTGCGCCCAGTCGCGCACCGAGCCCGTCCAGTTCATCGCCAGCATTCCGTAGATCGCCTTCTGAATCTTGTTCTTCGCCCGGTCGCGCGCCGTCGCCATGTCCGGAATCAGGCCGGTGTACCAGAAGATCATCGACACCGTCGCGTAGGTCGAGACGGCGAACACGTCCCACAGCAGCGGCGAGCGGAAGTTCACCCAGAGCAGCCGGTCGTTCGGATAGGGGAACAGCCAGTAGGCCTTCCACGTGCGGCCGACGTGCAGCAGCGGGAAGAGACCGGCGCACATGACGGCGAAGATCGTCATCGCCTCGGCCGAGCGGTTGATCGCCGTGCGCCACTTCTGGCGGAACAGGAACAGGATCGCCGAGATCAGCGTGCCGGCGTGGCCGATGCCGACCCAGAAGACAAAGTCCGTGATGTAGACACCCCAGCCGATCGGGTTGTTGATGCCCAGGATGCCGAGGCCGCGGATCATCTGGACGGCGACGCAGACGGCGCCGATCGCGAAGGCGAGCTGCGCGGCGCCGAAGGCCATGTGCCAGGCCAGCGGGGGGAACTTGAACATCGGCGCCAGCACGTCGTCCGTGATGTCGCGCATCGAGTACTTGGGATCGACGAGCGGTGCCGAGCCGTCGGGCGTCATGCCGCCATGGCCATGGCCGTCGTCGGCGTGGTGCCCGTGGTCGTGCGTGCCCGGGTCGAGAGGGGCGCCGTGCAGGTGATGGGTCGTCGCGCTCAAGACTCGGCCCTCCCTGCGGGCTCGCCCGAGTGCGAGTGATGCTTGTCATCGGCGCCGTGGTCGTCGTGCTTTCCGTGCGCCTTTTCGGTGTGGTAGTCCACGTCCCACTTCCTCGTCTCGCGGTTCCAGACGTGGGCCAGATACATCACGTTGGGGCGGACGTTGAATTCTTCCAGGACTCCGTAACCGCGACGGCCGGCGTTCTCGTCGTGCACGCGCGCGATCTCGTGGTTCTCGTCGAACACGTCGCCGAAGACGATCGCCTGCGGCGGACAGGTCTGCTGGCAGGCGGTCTTGAAGCCGCCGTCCGGAATCGACCGGCCCTGCTTCTTCGCGTCGTCCTTCGCCAGCCGGATGCGCTGCTGGCAGAAGGTGCACTTCTCCATGATGCCCTTGGTGCGCACCGTGATCTCGGGGTTGAGCGCCAGCGCCAAGGGCGTTTCCGCGACCTTGTCCTCGGCACCCTTCTCGAGCTCGTCGTGCGGGCCCTTGCGGAACTTCGAGTATTCGTAGAAGTTGAACCGGCGCACCTTGTACGGGCAGTTGTTCGCGCAGTAGCGCGTGCCCACGCAGCGGTTGTAGACTTGCTGGTTGATGCCGTCGGCGCTGTGCACCGTCGCCAGCACCGGGCAGACCGTCTCGCACGGCGCGTTGTCGCAGTGCTGGCACAGCATCGGCTGCTTGACGATCTCGGGGTTGTCCAGGTCGCCCTTGTAGTAGCGGTCGATACGAATCCAGTGCATCTCGCGGCCGACCAGCACCTCGCGCTTGCCGACCACCGGGATGTTGTTCTCCGCCTGACAAGCCACCATGCACGCGCCGCAGCCGTTGCACGCGTTCAGGTCGATCGCCATCGCCCACTTGTGCTGCACGTTGCCGTCGAAATCCTTCGTGCCCCACGCGTCGGGCTTGGGCTGGCCCTTCTTCCAGTAGGGAATGTGATGCACGGCCTGCGGCGCGTCCTCGTGCTTGTTGAGCAACTCGAGGCTCGTGGCCTGGACGAGCGGCCGGTTGTACTCGTGCTCGTTGCGCGGGTCGCGCTTCATGTAGTTGTGGCCCTGCACGTCGGCCAGCACGATGCGGCGCCCGGTCTTGCGGATGCTTGCCGGTTCGCCCGACAGCAGCAGCTCGCCGCCGTGCGCGCGGCCCAGCGCGAAGGCGTTGAAGCCCTCGCCGTTGCCGACCGCGCCCGCCGCCGTCCGGCCCCAGCCGGTGCCGACCGCTGCCACGCCCGCATGCATGCCCGGATGAATCCGCGCCGGCGCCAGCACCGACTGGCCATGCACCGTCACCTCGACGATGTCGCCGTCACGCAAGTTCTGCGCGCGCGCCGTCGCCGGCGCCAGCGCCACGAAGTTGTCCCAGCAGATGCGCGAGACGGGGTCGGGCAGCTCGAGCAGCCACGGGTTGTTCGCCTGGCGTCCGTCGCCCACGTTCGGCATCGCGAACGTCGCCAGTTCGAGCGTCTCGGGATTGCCCGCGCGCACGCTGGCCAGCCGCCGCGCCACCGCACCCGCGTCGCGCACCGTCGTTCCCTTGGCCTGCCGCGCCGGCAACTCCACCGTGCCGCGCCGCAAGGCCTCGAACCAGAAGTCCTCGAAGCGCGGCGCCGCAAAGCCGCCCGCCGCGAAGACCTTCTCTTCCCACGTCTTCATCAGGAACTCGTGCCACGTCATCGGGCGCGTGGTCGGCTCGGCACCCTCGCCGGCCGCCGGCACGACGACCTCGAAAGCCTTCGAGCCCCCGGCTGCTGCAAGGCGCATCAGCGACTCTTCGAATGCCCGGTTGTCCCACAGCCGGCCCATCGTCGGCTGCCGCAGGCTCAGATGCCCGGCGTGCGGCTCCGCGTCGCCCCAGTTCTCGAGGAAGTGCACGCCCGGCAGCACCAGGTCGCACAGCGCGGCCGTCTCGTCGCGATGCGTCGAGAAGGAGACCTTCGTCCGCACGCGTCCGAGCGCCGCAGCAAAGCCCGCGCTCGCCGGCAGCGAATACGCCGGATTCGTGCCCTCGATCAGCAGCACCTCGACGCCACCCGTCTTCATCTCCTCGACGAGCGCCAGCATCGCGGCCGCCGACCCCTGAGCCTGGTGGCTGGGGCGGCTCGAGTCCACGATCGTGCCCTCGGCGCCGATCATCGCATTGATCAGGTTCGCCGCAAGGTGCAGGTCCAGCGCCTGCTTGGTGCGGCCCAGCGCGCCGCCGGCCACGACCACTGCCCGGCCATCGCGATGCGCCCAAAGATCCGCCGCAACCTTGGCCACCGTGCCGGCCGCCAGTCCGGCGCGCCGCTCGACCGCCGCCGTGTCCACGCCCAGCGCCGGCACGCCCGGCACCACCGAGTGACCGGCCTTCTGCAACTCCGACGCCACCGCGATCGCCACCGACGCCAGATCGCTCGGTCGCACCGCGAAGCGATAGTCCGCGTTCATGCCGCTCAGCGTCGCCAACGGCTCGAAGGCGTACAGTCGCCCCATCGCCTTGCGGCCGTCCTTCTCGCGCACCTTGCGCGAGGCACCGATGCCGGCCATCGCCTCGACCGGCGAGGCGCTGTCGGCCATCGGATCGGCGCCGAACAGGACGGTGACTTCCGAGGCGGCAAAGTCCACGCGCGGCAGCGACGCCTGACCGAAGAGCATCTCGCGCGCCTGCACGGCGGCCTCGTCGGCCAGCGCGTCATATACGACGTGCCGCAGGCCCGGGAAAGCGCGCTGCAACTCGGCCACCACGGCGGTCCGCGCCGGGCCATGGATCGTGCCCGTCAGCAGTACGGCGCGCGAGCCCGCACCACGCAACGCCCGCGCAATCTGCTCGTCCAACGCCTCCCACGGCGACGTGCCGCCCGAGGCAACGACCAGCGGCCGGCGCAGCCGGTCGGGGTCGTAGAGGTCTATCAGCGAGGCCTGCCCGCGGGCGCACAACGTGCCGCGGTTGACCGGGCTCGACGGGTTGCCCTCCAGCTTGATCGGGCGCCCCTCGTAGGTCTTCACCAGCAGCCCGCAGCCGGCGGCACAACCGCCGCACGTCGAGGCGTAGTAGTTCGGCACCCCGGGCACCATGTCCTCGGGGGCGGTGACGTAGGGCAGAATCTTCTCGGCGGGCTTCTGGCAGCCGGCCGCCATGGCCAGCACGGCCGCAAAGCCGCTCATCTTGAGGAACGTACGGCGGCGCAACTGCACCTCGGGCAGCCCGAGGTTCTCGAGCGCTTCGGCAAAGCCCGTGGGCTTGCTGTTCCACTCGCCCCCGCCCTGCCGGGCGAGCGCGTCGGCATCGCCCTCGTATTCCTCGAGGGTGGACCACAGAATCGGCCGTTGGGACTGCTCGGTCATCGCGACGTCCTTCGCGCTACTGGTGACACGTGTTGCAGGCGATCGAGGCATTCTGAAAGGCCTTGACGTGGTCGACCACCACGCCGATGCCGCGCGTGCCTTCCTGGCGCGCGTAACTGTCGTAACCCATCGTCTGGCGGATCGCCTCGCTGACCTCGCGGGCCGACGCCCCGGCCGTCAGCCGGTTCAGGTCGTCGCCGTTCCAGAACGCCCCCCGCACGCTGGCGTACTCTTCCTTCAGCTTCGCCGCGTCGATGCGCACCGGGCCGTCCGTGCGATAGTACGAGTGCGCGAACTCGCCGTGGACGTGGGCGCGTGCCAGCCGCTCGGGCGTGCGCAGGTACTCGTCGCTGCGATGGCACGACATGCACCAGCCCATGCTCATGTCCACGTACTGGTAGACGATTTCCATCTCCTGAATGGGGCCATGGCAGGTCTGGCAGGAGACACCGGCGTTCACGTGGGCGGCGTGGTTGAAGTAGGCGTGGTCGGGCAGGCTGTGGATGCGTACCCACGGCACGGGCTCGCCGCGCTCCCAGTAGCCGGCCAGCTCCTGAATCGCCGGGCGGTCGGTGCGCACCATCTCATGGCAGCCCATGCAGGTTTCGACCGAAGGGACGGTGGCGTGCTTGGAGCGCTCGGCGTTGGTATGGCAGTAGAGGCAGTCCATGCCGAGTTGGCCGGCGTGGACCTTGTGGCTGAACGGAATCGGCTGCAGCGGCTGGTAGCCGCGATTGTGGGTGAGCTCGAGCGCCTTGACGCCGCCGGCCACCAATACAATCCCGGCAAGGAAGGCGAGGCGCCAACGGGCCAGGATCGCTTCGGCAGTCACCTTCATGCACGTACTCCCGGAATCTGGGGCCGGTTCGGTGCCGTCGAATCAGGCCGGTTGACAAAACCGGACAATATTCAAGCGGCCAACCGCATCGCTGCGATTCCCCCGAGACCTCTCCCCTGTATCCCGGGCCGGGCGACCGTCCAGAGCCGAACTTGTGAAATCTTTCACAATCGGCGCCCTGAACTTCCTACGCCATGCCAACGGTGCCGCGGATGCTGCGGAGGCCGGCCGAAGTGCCGCAAGCTGTTTTTCGCTGGTCCCGACGGGCAAAGCGGGCTCGTGCGCGCCTGAGATTTCAAGCCTTAGGTATCCGCATTCTCCCGATTCTCCGACTGATGCACTTCCACCCACCTTGCCCATCGGCGAACCACCTGCGAGGGGCGACCCGTGCCGTCGGATTTCCGGCCCTGCGCTCAAATTCCCCCTTGTGTGGTGCCGCGCCTTGCCGCTATTTCCAGTGCCATGATGTCGGAACCTGCGCCTTGCGCGGCCCCCAAGGGCTGGCAAGGAGGGTCATCGGGCGGAGGCCCGGTCACCGAGACGTTCTGTCCGCACCATTCTATTTGCCGTAACGAGCATACGAATTCCCCCGCGGAGATTTCACGCAGCCGAGCACGCGGACGTCGCCCGTTCCAGACGTGTGCCTGATCGCCTGCAGCGCAGTCCACCGCCCCACATCCGGAGGTGTCCCGTGTCGTTGCATTCCTTCTTCTGCCGGCTGTCCCGTGCCAAACTGCCCCACGCCCTGCGCGTCGCGCCGGTGCTCCTCGGCCTGCCAGCGGTCGCCTTGCCCGCCGTGATTGTCGTCACGACGACCAACGATACTGCATCCGCCGACGGCTTCGTTTCGTTGCGCGAGGCGATCATCGCGGCCAACACGGACGCGCCCTCCTTCGACGCGCCGGCCGGCAGCGGAGCCGACGTGATCGACCTCAGCCAGGTCACCGGCGCGATCGTCCTCAACGGTCCTCTGCCGACGATCACCTCCGACATCACGTTCATCGGACATGGCGAAGACTCGTGGAAGCTCTACATCGACGCGAGCAACAACCGTCGGGCCTTCACGGTGCTGTCGGGCACGGTCTCGATGTCGGGCTTCGGGATCGAGAATGCCACCGCCACGGGCGGCAATGGCGGGGCGGGCCACTCGGGCGGCGGGGGCGCCGCGGGCGCCGGCGGCGGCATCTACATCGGCGGCTCGGGATCGGTTCGCATCAAGGATATGTACTTCTGGAACTGCGGCGCCCAAGGCGGCGCGGGCGCCGACGGCAATTCGGGCGCTTCCCAGCCGGGCGGCGGGGGCGGCGGGTTGGGTGGCCCCGGCGGTGCCTCGGCCGTCAATCAGGGCGGCATCGGCGGCAGCGCCTCCCCGTTGGCGGGAAGCACGGGCATCGGCGGCGTCAACTTGGGCAATGGCACGGCCGGCGGCCCGGGCGCGGGCGGCGGCGGCGGCGGAGCAAACGGTCTGGGCGGCGGAGGCAATGGCGGAGCCGGCGGATTCTTGGCCGGCGGCGGCGCCGGCGGGCGCGATACCGGCTCGGGAGGCACTGGGGGCTACGGCGGCGGTGGGGGCGGAACCTCGATGTCCAGCCCGGGCAACGGGGGAATGTTTGGCGGCAACGGCGGCCAGTCGAGTCTGGGTGGCGGCGGTGGCGGCGGAGCCGGCCTCGGCGGTGCCATCTTCGTCGGCCCGGGTGCGCACTTGGACGTGCGGGACACGGCTATCTACTTCACTTCGGCGATCGGTGGCGCGGCGGGGGCGACGGTTGGTGTGCCGGCCACGGACGGAGAAGGACGCGGCGGAGCCATTTTCGTCCATCCCTCGGCCACGGCCATCGCCGACAATGTCTACTTCTTCGGCAACGTCGCCTCGAGCACCGGCGGCAGCGGCTTCACGTACGATCAGCCCTCCGACACCAGCGACGTCTTCGGCACGCTGAATCGCGCCGTGATCGTCGTCGACACGCTGACCGACGAGGACAACGGCATCGGCGTGGGTGACGGCACCTCGCTGCGCGAGGCGATCGGCGGCCTCGGTCCGGGCGGTACGGTCTACTTCGACGGGAGCCTGTCGGGCACCAGCACGCTCCAGCTCGGCACGCTGAACCTGCCCCAGTCGATCGAGATCGTCGGCCCGGGCGGCGAGAACATCACCCTCGATGCCCAGGATTCCTTCCGGCACTTCTTCGTTCAGGGCGGCACGGCGACCATCTCCGGCCTGCGCCTGATCAACGGCAACGCCTTCGCCGGAGGCGGCGGCGCGATCCTCAACAACGGCATCCTGACGGTCGAAGGCACGGTCATCCAGTTCTGCCAGGCGACCACCGGTGGCGCGATCGCCAACTATGGCGTCCTGACCGTGCTCAACAGCAATATCCGCCAGAACACCGGCTACTCCGGCGGCGGCGGCGGCATCTACACCGAGAACGCGACGGTCCTGATTCGCAACTCGACCATCCAGGGCAACACGGTGTCGGGTTCGTTCGGCGGCGGCCTCGACATCCGTGGCGGCGACGTGCGGATCGAGAACTCCACCATCTCTGCCAATCACGCGCAGGGCTTCGGCTCGGGCGCCGGCGGCATTCACAACAACAACGTCTTCGACGGGGCGAACCTGACGATCCTGAACTCGACAATCAGTCTCAACAGCGGCCCCTTCGGCGGCGGCATCGCCTCCAACGGCAACCTGACGATCTACAACTCGACGATCAACAACAATCAGGCGAATGGCGGAACCGGGGGCGGCGGGCTCGCCACCTTCGGCAACCTGGTCACGTTGACGAACTCGACGATCAACAACAACGCATCGTCTGCCGGCGACGGCGGCGGCATCGCCATGTACGGCGGCGGCCTGGTCGTCACGAACTGCACGATCGTCAACAACTCAACAAACGCCTCGGGTGGTGGTCTTGCGGACCAGGCCGGCTCTGGCGTGACGATCCGCAACACGATCATCGCCAATAACACCGCCAGTGCCGGGCCCGACGTCCTGTCCGCGTTCGCCCCGCTCACCAGCGACGGCGGCAACTTCATCGCAAGGTCCGACGACTCGCTGGGATTCGGGGCAACCGACGACCAGATCGGCACGATCGCCAGCCCGCTGGATCCGATGCTCCTGCCGATCAACGACTTCGGCGGTTTTACCCGGACCTTCCATCCCATGGCCGGCAGCCCCGTGATCGATGCGGGACTGAACTCGCACGTCTCCCCGATCAACTTCCCCGATCCTCCCTTCTCGCTGGTCGGTGACCAACGCGGCATCAACCGCCTGGCCAACGGCAGGGTCGATATCGGCGCCGTCGAATCCAACCCCTTCGTTCTTGTCAGCACGCTGGTCGACGAGAACGACGGCGACCACTCCTACGGGGACCTGTCGCTGCGCGAGGCAACGCGCTTGATCGCGCCCGGCGGAACGATCCAGTTCGACAACAGCATGTTCGTCGATGGCCCGCAGACCCTGTTGCTGGACTCGCAGTACGACAATCTGATGATCGATCGGGCGATGTTCATCAACGGCCCCGGACGGGACCTGCTCGCCATCGACGGCCAGAACCAGATGCGCATCTTCCGGGTCTCCAGGGACGGTCGCCCCTTCACGATGACCGACTTGACCCTGCAACGTGGCAGCACCAACCAGGGCGGCGGCGCGATCTATGCCGTGCAGACAGATCTGAGGCTCGAGAGAATGATCCTGCAGGAGAACGACGCCACCGGTGCCGGCATCCTGTACGCCGACGGGTCAAGCTACAAGGGCTCCGTCGTTGTCGAGGACAGCCTCTTTCGCAACAATATCGCGGACGAGGGCGGCGGCATCTACATGATCGGTGGCGACCTGACGGTAAACAACTCGACCTTCCTGAACAACTATGCGGATGGCGGCGCAGGTGGCGCCATCATGGCGTGGACAAACGTCTTCAGCAACGACATTCATGTCGTGAACAGCACCTTCCACGGCAACGCCTCGACGTTCTACGATGGCGGCGCGATCGCCTTCGCCGAGTGCTGCACCCAGCAGATGAACGTCCTCATCGAGCACTCGACGATCGTGCGGAACTCGAGCTTCTCCGGCGGGGCCGTGGCGCACTTTCCGTACAACCCGGTCTCCAACGCCACGATCCGCCACTCGATCATCCTCGGCAACGATGGCGACGACCTGTCGGGCGACTTCAACTCCGACGGCTTCAACCTCGTTGGCAACGTCCTGTCCACAACCGGATTCGGCCCGCAGGAGATCTTCGGCTCCGATGTCTCGCTCGTGCTCGATCCGTGGCCAGCGGACCACGGCGGCCCTGTGCCGACGCTGCCGCTGCGGGTCGACGGCCCGGCGGTCGACGCCGGCAATCCCTCGATTGCGACGCAGCCCGCCACCGACGCCCGCGGCGTTGCCCGCATGATCGGGGGCAGGATCGATCTCGGCGCCTACGAAGCAATTCCCTCGCTGACGGTCGATTCGACCGACGACGAGGACAACGCCAGCTTGTTCCCCGGCGAGGTGACGCTGCGCGAAGCGATTCGCTACACCGCCTCGCGCGGCACGGTCCTCTTCGACGACACTCTCTGGGGCGAAACCATCGAGATCGACGCCGCGACCGGCGAACTCCCGATCCTGACCGACAAGTCGATCCTTGGTCCGGGTTCCTCGCTGCTGACCGTCAGCGGCGGCGGCGAGTCGCGCGTGATGGCGCTGCTGAACGGGCGCATCAACGTTGAGGGGATCACGATCGCCGACGGCTACAACCGCGGTGGCGACGGCGGCCCCGGCGCCAACGGTGGCGGCGGCGGTGCCGGCTTCGGCGGTGGCGTCTATGTCGCCCCGACAGTTGCGGCAATCTTCCGCGGCGTGACGTTCACGGACAACAGCGCCATTGGCGGCGATGGAGGCTACGCCGGATACTACTTCGACGGCGTGGAGAGTTCAACGGGCGGCGGCGGCGGCGGCACGTCCGGCTTGGGCAAGTACGGCTTCGGCGAACCGGGCGAGCTAAACGGTGGACGCGGAGGTGATGGTCCGCTCTTCAACGGCACGGGTGGCGCTGGCGGAACGGAGATGCTCGCCGAACGCGGCGGCGATGGTGGCCGCGGCGCCGGAGGTGGCGGTGGCAGCTCGGGCGACGACGGCATCGGCGCCGATGGCGGCCGTGGCGGCGACTTCGGCGGCGGCGGCGGTGCGAGCTATTCAAGTATCAACTACGGCGGCGAGGGCGGCTTCGGCGGCGGCGGCGGCGGCGCGATTGGCTCCGAGCAACCGGGTGCTGGCGGCCTGCACGGCGGCGAAGGTGGCCAAAGGAACGGCGGTGGTGGTGGCGGCGGTGGTGCCGGCCTTGGTGGCGCGGTCTTCGTCGACGTTGCCGTCGGACGGTTCATCACGACTCCGGCTCGCGTCCGTTTCGAGGACTGCGAGTTCCACAACAACATCGTCCAGGGCGGCTTCGGCGGCACGTCCGTCGACATCGCCGTGAAGAAGGGCGAGGGGTCGGTGGCCAAGGTGGCTGGTGATGGCGCGCGCGGGCTTGGCCTCGGCGCTGCCGTCTACATCCGCGAGGGCGCCGACGTGACCTTCTTCAACTCGATCTTCGATCCGAGCAACTCCTCGCCCGACGCGCCGCTCACGTTCGGCTATCTGGAGGGCATGCTCAACAACACCCAGGACGTCTACGGCGTGGCCGGCTACACGGATCTTGTCGTGACGACAACGGCCGACGAGAATGACAGCAATCTGGGCGAAGGCTCGGGCACCTCGCTGCGCGAGGCTCTCGCCCATATCGGCTTCGGCGGCACGGTCTACTTCGACGGAGACACCGGGTTCGGGACCCACCTGCTCGGCTCGCAGCTCACGATCGACCGGGACGTCTTCATCCTGGGACTCGGCACGGACAGTCTGGTGATCGAGTCGGACGGGTCGGGCCGCGTGCTCGACATCGATGGCAACTGGCAGGTCCAGGTTTCGCGCCTCCAGATCATGAAGGGCGTCGCCGATTCGGGCGCCATCGTGCGGAACAATGCGGGAACGCTCTACTTGATCGAGACCGCCGTGCGCGACGGACAGGCTTCCGAATACGGCGGCGGCATCTGGAGCAGCGGAGACCTGCACTTGTACGATTCCACAGTGAGCGGCAACCAAGCGACCTCCAAGGGCGGCGGTATCCAGGTTGCCGACGGCGGCAGACTGACGCTGCACGGCTCGACCGTGGCCTTCAACCAAACCATCAACGCCCTGGGTGGCGGCATCGCGGCCGGCAACTTCACGAAGCTGCTGGTCGGCAACAGCACCCTGAGCGGCAACCGCGCCCCCACGGGCGGCGGCATGGCCATCTTCGGCGAGGCGAAGCTGACGCACGCCACGATCACCGCCAACGAGGCCACCTCCGGCTCGGGATTCGGCGGCGGGCTCTGGATGGCCGACTATGCCAGCACCACGATACAGAACTCGATCCTGGCGGCGAACACCACTGCCGCCGGACCGAGTGTCGCCCATGCCGACCTCGAACCCAATGCCAGCTATCTCCTCTCCGGCGGTGGCAACGTGATCGGCATCGCCAATCCGACAGGCATCTGGGACGGCACCGACGCCGTCGGAACCACCGCCATCCCGCTCGATCCGCGCATCTCGTTCCTCGACGAGTTCGGCGGACCGACAGCGACGCATGCCCTGCTCGATGGCAGCCCCGCCATCGACAATGCCCTCGCGATTCACGTGAACGAGGACAACCTGCGCGGCGTTCCGGGAGACGGCATCATCTTCATCGACCAACGCGGCATGCCCGCCCTGCGCATTCACAATACGGTTCCCGACTCGGGAGCCTTCGAGACGCAGGACTACGACAACGACGGCATCCCGGACCTCGTCGAGAACGGCCGGCCCTCGCGCTCGGCCCGCTGGGCCGACGGCAACGGTGACGGCGAGAACGACAGCACTCAGCACTTCGTCCTGTCGCAGCGCGATCCGGTCAGCAACAAGTACGTCACGCACGCACTGGCGAATCCCAGCCCGGAGTTCACCTTCTCCGTCAGCCTGATCGATGCGCCCTCCTCGGCCACCACGATCGACGAAACGGACTACCCGCGCGGGTGGTTCGACATCGCCATCGGCGGCCTCAGCCCCGGCAACAGCGCCACCGTCGACATCTACTACGAGGACGACCCGGGTCTGCAGAACATCTACGGCTACGGACCCACGCCCACCAACCCCAACAACCATCTGTACGACTTCAACTTCGACGGAGACGTCGGCGCCAGCTACCCGAGCTTCCCGGACCTGACGCACGTGCGGGTGGTCTTCACGGATGGCGCGAAGGGCGACCACAGCGTCGGTCTCCTGCCAGAGCCGCCGAGCAAGACCTTCGTCAACGGCGAGATCCTGCACCTCGGGGCGCTCGGCGTCGGCTCGCCTACACTCGTCGAGCTGGTTTCCTTCGAGGCCAGCACGCCGGGCCCCGGCACTCCGGTCACCGTGCGTTGGGAAACGGCCGCCGAAATCGCCCACGTCGGCTTCCACCTGCACGCCGCCGTGCCGGTCGGCAACGGCTTCGCCCCGGGCGCGCGCCTCAATGGCGCGATCATCCCGGGCGAAGGCACCGAGGTCTCCGGAGCCGTCTACACGTTCGTGGACACGACGCCACTCGCCGCCGGCGAATCGCGCGCCTACTTCCTCGTCGATGTGGACGTCCACGGCAAGTCAGGTCGTCACGGCCCGGCCATCGTCACGATCAAGTCCGCCGACACGACCGTGCCGGAGTGGACGCTGTACTGACGCGACGGAAACCCATCACCCCGCAGGACACCGCGCGGCCGGGAGAGCAATCACTCTCCCGGCCGCGTTGCATGATGGCCCGTGGCGTGGTCCACCGAGAGCTCCGTCGAATCCGCCCGACCGTCAACCCTTGGCCATCTCGAGGATCTTCGTCACCAGAATCGTGAGAATGCCCAACGGCGCGATCGTGACGGCACACCAGTACCAGACTTTCAGCAGCGGATGATGCGGATTGCCCGCCGTTCCGGCTACTTCGGCCAGCGCGCGCTGCCGGTTCCAACCGAAGAACAGGAACAGGCAGGCGATGAAGGCACCAAGCGGCAGCATGATGTTCTGGCTCACCATGTCGAGGAAGTCGAAGATGGTGACCTCGCCGCCGAGGAACGGAATCTTGATCCCGCCCATCAGGCCGTCGCCTGTCACGCTCAGGCACGCCGGCACGCCCAGCGCGAAGATCGCCGCGCCGGCCCCCACCGACGCCACGTGCCGCCGCACGTTCAGGTCGTCCACCAGCCACGTCACCACCGGTTCCATGATCGAGATCATCGAGGTCAGCGCCGCGACGAACAGCAGGAAGAAGAAGGCCACGCCGACCACGCGGCCGAACGGCATCTGGTCGAACACCTGAGGCAGCGTGACGAAAACCAATCCCGGACCGCCCGAGAACTGCTGACCGAAAGCCGCCACCGCCGGGAAAATCGCCAACCCCGCCAACACAGCCACCAGCGTGTCCAGCGCCGCCACGTTCACCGCCGTCTTGCCCAGGTTCACGCTCCGGTCCACGTACGAGGCGTACGTCATCATCGCCCCCATGCCGACCGACAACGAGAAGAACGCCAGCCCCATCGCGTTGACGAAGCTCATCGCGTTCAGCTTTCCGAAGTCCGGGCGGAACATGAACAGCAATCCCTCGCGCGAGCCCGGCAGCGTCACCGACCGCACCACCAGCGCCACCAGCAGGACGCCCAGCAGCGGCACGAGGTACTTCGCCGTCCGCTCGATTCCCTTCTCGATGCCGAAGAAGATGATCACCGTCGTCAGCACCATCGCGACGAACTGATACGCCAGAGGCCCCGACGTGCCATTGATGAAGCCGACGAACAGGCCGCCGCTCGCCTCCGGCGTGAAGTCCGAGTAGCCCTGCGTCACGCCCGTGACGAAGTACTTCAGCACCCAGCCGGCCACGGCACTGTAGAAGCTGAGGATCACGAAACCCGCCACGACGCCCAGCAGGCCGTTCAGCCACCACGGCCGGCCCGGCGCGATCTGCCGATACGTGCCGACGGCGCTCGTCTGGCAGTGGCGTCCGAGCGAGAACTCCACCAGCAACGCCGGCAGGGCGACGAATGCCACGCACCCCAGATACACGAGGATGAACGCCGCGCCGCCATTCTGCCCCGCCACGAAGGGGAACTTCCAGATGTTGCCCAGACCAACCGCCGAACCGACCGCCGCCAGCAGGAATCCGAGCCGCGAGGCGAACTTGCCGCGCACGTGTTGCTCGTCGATCGGGTCGGCCTGGTCGTGGCGATGAACCGGATGGTCGCTCATGGGCGCGAGCCCCCCTTGCGCCGTCGTGCCGGCAGGATGTCAATGCTGGGCGCGACCCTCGGGAAGGGCCCGCCGCGGTTCAAGCCGGAAGATGCGGAGTTCGAGACGATGAACCTTTGCGCTGCCCGATTGCTGGTTGGATTGCTGGTGCTGCTGCCGGCGGCGCTCGCCGCTCAATCGAACCGGTTGATTGATGGCCTGCCGCGACTCAAGGACCCGACCGTGCTGGCGTTTGGTGGCGACGGCGAAACGTCGCCTGCGGCGCACCTGCTGGTGGCGATGGAACGCGGCGGCGCCCTGCGCGGATACTGGCTCGAGGGACGCGACGTCACGCGACGCGTCGCGATCGAGCTGCCCGAGGCGCCCGGACTCGTGCGCTGGGGACCGTCACTGCTGCGGCACGAGGGCCGGCTGTATCTCTACTCCGGGCGCGGCATCGCGCACAACTGGCCGACGTTTCGCCTCGCCGTCGCCGTCGCCGACGAGAACACCGACGTCGAATGGGACGAGCACGGCCGCCTGGCGCGGGTGCGCTTCTCCGAGGAGCACATGCTTCCCCTGCCACCCGGCACGGCGTTCGGCGGTTGGCAGGATTTCGGCCTGATCGATCCCGAGGTCGTCGCGCTCGATGGCCGCCTGTGGCTCTACGCCGTCGCCGTCACGCATGGCATCGCCGGCGTGCGCCATCACGAGTCCCATATCTTCGCCCGGGCGTTGCGCGCGCCACTCGAACCCGAAGGCCCGATCGAGACGATCTACGTCGGCCGCGCCGGCCCGCCCGACGACGGTGTTGCCGAGGCGCCAACCGTGCGCCGCGCCGGCGACCACGTCATCATGGTGATCTCGAGTCGCCCCAGCGACAACGCACAGTACCTCGCGCTGCTGCGCTCGACACAGCCCTTCGGAGCGCCATGGACCGATCGACGCGTGCTCTTCGCCGTCGATCCGGCGCTCGAGCCGTGGTGCGCGGCCGACGAGGTCTTCGAGCGCAACGGTGTCGGCGGCCAGACGATGCTCTTCATCGCAGGCCGCCCGCATGTGCTCTATCAGGGCCTCGGCGACGGACCCGGCCAACGGACGTACGACTTCCGCCTGGCACTGATCGACGTGGGACAGGCCCTGGAATAGCACGACCAACCAGATGCACGAAGGGCCGGAGGAGACCCCCGGCCCTGTGCCACTACTCCATTGTCGAACTCGAACAACCAGCCACGCTCCCTACGGCACAAAGATCCGCTCGACGGAGATCTCCTCGAACTCGCCGAGCGCCCGTAGCGCCTCCATGTCGATGCGCTTGCTGTCGCCGACGATCGAGATGAGGCGCGGCTTGCCGGCGATCTCGGCGCGGTGGAAGCCCAGCATGTCGTCGAGCGTCGTCGTCGCGAGTTGTGCATGCCGCGCGCGGCGCGGGTCGGGCTCGAGACCCAGACGTTCCCATGAACGCACCGCGCCGACGACCTCGCGGAAGCCGAGCTTCGAGGTGCGGTAGCGGCTGTCGAGCGACTCGACGCTGCGCGCGAAGCGCTCCGGCTGCACCGGAAGATTCTCCATCAGGTCGAGCAGGGCGGTGGTCGCCTCGAGCGTCTTGTCGGCCTGACAGCCGAGCGCCCCGAGCGTCAGGTCCTGGTCGCCAAGGCGGTCGGCAGTCGAATAGAGCGCGCCCGCGAAGTAGACGAGACCGCGCGCCTCGCGCAGTTCCTGATACACGATGCCCGACAGGCCGCCGGCAAAGTAGCTGTTGTAGAGCAGCACCGGAACCTGCCGGCGCTCGTCCACGTCGGCGCCGGCCGACTCGATGCGCACCTGCGACTGCGCGGTCTCCTGGTCGATGAAGAAGAGCTGCGTGGAATCAACCTTGCGCACCGTCCGCCGGCGATACGGCGGCGGTTCGACCGGCGATGGCGCAGCGGGCAAATGTTCGGCCAGCAACGCGCGCACCTGCTCCGGCGAGCGCGTGCCCGTGTACGAGACGACATGGCGATAGCTGGGCAGCTCGGTCATGAGGGCGAACAGTTCCGGTTCGCCGACGGCGAGCAGCGCGTCGGTCGGGAGGCGTTCGAGGTAGGGGGATTCCTCGCCGTAGCGATTGTAGATGTAGAGCGCGCGCGCCAGCGACTGCGGGTCCTTGCGCTCGTCGTCGCGTTCGGCGATGATGATCTTCTTCAGCTCTTCGAGCGTGCCTTCGGGCGCGACGGGCTCGGCGAGCACTTCGCGCAGCAGCGCCAACGACGGCGCCAGATACTCGTCGAGGCCCGTGAGCGTGATGGCCGTCTCCGAACCCGACGACGAAACGCTCATCTCGGTGCCGATCTTGTACCACTCCTTCTTGAGTTCGTCGGGCGCCAGGCGGCGGGTGCCGGAGCGGTCGAGCAGGCGCGCGGCGAGCGCGAGACGGTTGTCGTGATCGGTGCCCTTCTCGACGACAATCTGGAGGCTGAACAGATCGTTCAGCGGGTTGGGTGCGTGGTAGAGCGTGCGTCCGGGTCCGTCCTGCACGACGTGGAAGTCGCGCTGGGGATCGACGAACGAGGGTTCGATCGGTTCGGCGGGCATGGCCAGCAACTGGGCGCCGAACTCCGACCGACGCGAGGGATCGAGCGGCAGCGGATCGATGGCGGGCTTCTCGATGGGCAGCACCTCGTGCTGGCCGTCGCGACGATAACCCGACACATAGCCGCCCGCGAAGTACTCGTTGGCCACGCGCACGACGTCCTCGCGCGTGACGGCCTCGATGCGGTCGATCGCGCGCAGGGCCTCCTCCCACTCCTCAAAGGCAAGGAACGAATCGCGGATGGCGGAAACGCGTCCTTCATTGCGTTCAAGCTGCGACGCCAGGTTCTTGCGGAAGTCGGTGACGATGGCGGGCAGGATCCAGTCCTCGAACTCGCCGGCCTGCACGAGCCGCACCTGCTCGATTAGCAGTTGCTCGACTTCCTCGAGCGACTGGCCGCCCTTCGGGATGCCCCAGAGATACTGCGTGCCGTAGTCGTTGTCGAGCAACGGATAGGCACCTGCGCGGCGCACCCGCTGCTGCTGGTTCAGGTTCAGGTTGATGAGTCCGGCATTCGAGTTGTCCAGGATCATGTCGAAGACCTTGAGCGCGTCGGCGTCGCGACTCCCGCGCGGCGCGGTGCGGAAGGCCAACAGCACGTACTCCTCGCCGGGATACTGGACGGTGACGCGCTCGACCTCCTTGATGGGATACTCGTCCCAGGTCTGCGGCTCGGGCAACTCGCGGGGCTCCCACGCGTTGAAGTGCCCGGCGATCAGGCGGATCGATTCGTCGATGTCGATGTCGCCCGAGACGACGATCGCCATGTTGTTCGGCACGTACCAGGTGTTGTAGAAGCGCTGGATGTTGACAAGCGACGGGCGCTTGAGGTGCTCGGCGTCGCCCAGCGTCGTCTGCTGGCCGTATGGGTGCTTCTTGAAGAGCAGTTCGTTGACCGCGTCGAAGATGATGCGGTCCTTGTTGTCCATCGCGCGGTTCTTCTCCTCGTAGACCGTTTCGAGTTCGGTGTGGAAGAGGCGGAAGACCGGTCGGGCGAAACGCTCCGATTCCATGAGTGCCCAGTGGCGCAGGCGGTTCTTCGGCAGGTCCACCTTGTAGACGGTCTCCTCGCGCCAGGTGTGCGCGTTGACGCTGTGGGCGCCGAAGGCCTTGTAGACGGTGTCGAACTCGTTGGGCACGGCAAGAGCTGCGGCGAGCAGGCCGACGCGGTTGATTTCGGCGTAGATTTCGCGCCGACGGTCCGGGTCCGGCTCGGCGAAGTGCTGCTCGTAGAGCTCGACGATGCGGTCGAGGTAGGGCTTCTCCGCTTCGTAGTCGAGCGTGCCGAGGCGTTCGGTGCCCTTGAAGAGCAGGTGCTCAAGATAGTGCGCCAGGCCGGTCGTCTCGGCCGGATCGTGCTTGCTGCCGGCGCGCACGACAATCTCGGAGTAGAAGCGCGGCTCCTCGGCATTGTGGGTCAGGTACACGCGCAGGCCATTGGCCAGCTCGTAGACATGCACGGCCATGGCGTCGTCCGGTTGCGGCGCGCGCACCAGCCGATACGGCGCCTCGCGCCGCGCGCCACAGGCACTCACCACCGCCACCAGCGCCACCAGCAACAGCGCCCGCCATGTCCTCGTCACCACTCGCATCGTGCCCTTCATGCCATGTCCTCGCCGTTCGAAGTTCGTCCGCCCGCGCGGGGGCGACGGACTGGGAGCGCCGAGCCCCAGCTCGGCATGTCCGGTCCGCCCGAGCCCGCGAGGGCACCGGACGAGTGCTGGCAGCAGACCCAAGCGCCGCGCCGCAAGCCAATCGGAAACCGCCGCGCCGGCTCCGCAGCGCCGGTTTCCGCTGGCGTCCGCCCGCCCGGCGGCGGACCGTCCCCCCCAGTCCTTGGCCGAGGTTGCCGCCCATGATCGACCGCCTGATCTGCAACGCCCGCATCTACACGCAGGACCCCAAGAATCCGCAGGCCCAGGCGCTGGCCATCTCGCGCGACCGCATCATCGCGGTCGGCGGCAACGAGTTGCGCCAGATCGCCGGCCCGAAGACGGCCATCGAGGATCTCGGCGGCGCGGCCGTCGTGCCCGGATTCGTCGATTCGCACATCCATTGGGAGATGACCTCGCTCGGGCTGCGCGAGGTCGGCCTCGAGTATCTGCCGACGCGCGCGGCCACGCTGCAGCGCATCGCCGAGGCCGTCGCCCGTGCGCAGTCCGGCCAGTGGATCGTCGGCCGCGGATGGGCCCAGGGCGACTGGACCGATACCCCCGGCCAGTTCCCCAACGCCGCCGACCTCGACCGCGTTGCTCCCGCAAACCCCGCCTTCTTCCCCGCCCGCAGCGGTCATGCCGCCTGGGCTAACTCCGCCGCCATGCGTCTGGCCGGCATCACGGCCGCCACGCCCGACCCTCCCGGCGGAACCATCCAGCGCGACGCCGCCGGCAACCCCACCGGCATCTTCTTCGAGGAGGCCATCGGACTGGTGCGCGCCGCCGTCCCCAAGCCCCGCGTCGAGGATGTTGTGTCCGCCATGGCCGAGGCCCAGGAGGCCGCCTGGAAGACCGGCCTGACCGGCATCCACGACTACGACGGCCAGCGCGCCTTCGCCGCCATGCAGATTCTGCACGAGGAAGGGCGCCTGGGGCTGCGCGTCCTCAAGCACATCAACGATCCCGACATCGGCCATGCGCACGGACTGCGCGTGCGCAGCGGCTTCGGCAACGACTGGCTCCGCATCGGCGGGCTCAAGATGTTCGCCGACGGCGCGCTCGGGTCCGTCACCGCGCTGATGATCGATCCCGTCGAGGACGACCCGACCAACCGCGGCATCCGCGTCATGGAGAAGCAGACCATGCTCGAGCTGGCACGCGAAGCCACGCTCAACGGGATTCCCTCGACGGTGCACGCCATCGGCGACCTCGCCGTGCGCGACGTGCTCGACGTGTTCGAAGAGCTGCGCCGCGTCGAAGCCGCCGCCGGCATCCCGCGCGAGCGCCGTCGCCACCGCATCGAGCACACGCAACTCATCCACCCCGACGACGTCGGCCGGCTCGCCGAACTCGACGTCATCGCCTCGATTCAGCCGATCCACGCCACAGCCGACATCGACATGGCGGACCGGCACTGGGGTGCCCGCTCGGCGTTGGGCTACAATGCCCGCGTGCAGATCGACCGCGGCGCCCGCGTCGTCTTCGGTTCCGACGCGCCGGTGGAGCCCTACAGCCCCATGATCGGCATCCATGCGGCCGTCACGCGCCGGCGCGCCAACGGCTATCCCGGCCCCGAGGGTTGGTACCCCGAGGCGCGCGTCACCGTCGAGGAAGCCATCCGCTGCTATACGGTCGAGCCCGCGTGGGCCGCCGGCCAGGAGAAGGTCCTCGGCCGCCTCGCGCACGGCTACCTGGCCGACCTCGTCGTCCTCGACCGCGATCCGCACACGATCGACCCGCACGACTTGCAGCATGTGCGCGTGACGGGCACGATGATCGGCGGCAAGTGGCGCTGGCGCGCGTGAAAGTCAATGGTGCCCGGGGAGGGACTCGAACCCTCACCCCTTGCGGGACCGGATCCTAAGTCCGGCGCGTCTGCCAACTCCGCCACCCGGGCGATGGGTGCGCCGCATCAACCGGCGGCGCGCAACACCTCGAACTCGCGCATCAGGAAGCTGTAGACGCCGAACAGCTTCAGGCTGCGCGTCTGGTACGACGCGGGCATGGCCTCGTCGGGCGGGCCGAACTCGCCCGGCAGCGTCGCCAGTCCATTGCGCAGCGCCGGCGTCAGGTGCTCGCGCACGTCGTTGTACTGCAAGTCGATCTGAATCTGCCCGACCCTGCCGCGCAGGATCTCGAGGAAGCCGAAGACGTCGGCGGCCTGCTGGCCGGTGACGGCGGCGAAATCGAAGAAGGCGGTGTCGATGCGCGGCGTGATCGGAGTCGAGCGCCGGTGCAGGTCCACGATCAGGGTTTCGCTGTTGTCCTCACGCTGGACGGGGCCGACGCAGATCGACAGGATGTCGTCGAAGGGGCAATAGAGCGGCTGGTCGCCGAAGTCGCGGAAGGCCATTCCGCCGGCGCCCTGATTGGCCGTCTTGGCCCACAGGAACAGGTGCCCGCCGATCTGCGTGTCCGACACGCAGTAGGCCCGGATGCCCAGGGCATTGAGCTGCGAGCAGAGCCCCTCGGCGTTGGCGCGCTTGGCGAAGCGCTTGAGCACCTGGAACGTCGGACTGCCGAAGCGTTTGCGCGTCGCCTCCTCGTCCTCCTGCAACAGGCGCGCGATGGGACGCATGGCGCTGACGTCCTCGGCGCGCGTGGCCGGCATGATGATGTAGTAGGTGTTGCGCGGGGTTTCGGTCATGGCTGGGGTCTCGGGAGGACGAAATGCGCGGTTGCGGACAGCCCTCGTCCGCTTGAACCTTCGCGACGCCGACGGCGCAAGGGGGAAGCGCCGGCGCCCATGTCCACCCGAGTCTGTCCGTGATAGAACTGGCGCCCGAAATCTACCCAATCCTGTTCGCCGCGGGCGTGGCCGCCGGGATCATCAACACGGTGGCCGGCGGCGGCAGCGTCATCACGCTGCCCATCCTGATCTTCGCCGGACTGCCCCCCCAGGTCGCCAACGCCACGAACCGCATCGGGCTCATTGCCCAGAACATCACAGCCATCCGGCAATTCCGTCGCAACAAGGTCCGCGAGTGGCATCTATCGTGGCGCCTGACGGCGGTCGCCGCGGTCGGCGCGGTCCTTGGCGTGCGGCTCGCCGTCTTCCTGCCCGACGCGCGCTTCAATCAGGTGCTCGGCATTCTGATGCTGGCGCTGCTGGTGTTGCTGCTCAAGGCACCGAAGCCGCATCTGCTCGCCGAGGGCGCGCCGGAGAACGCGTGGGAGCCGCTGACGAGGCGCGGCAAGGCGGGCTTGCTGGCCGGCTTCTTCGCGCTCGGCGTCTATGCCGGCTTCATCCAGGCCGGCATGGGCGTCATGGTGCTGCTGGTGCTTGGCTACTTCCTGCGCATCGATCTGGTGCGCGGCAACTACATCAAGCTCGTCATCATTCTGGGGCTGACGTTTGTGGCGCTGGGGACCTTCCTCCAGCAGGGCGTTCAGGTCGAGTGGATCGCCGGGTTCGCCGTGGCTCTGGGTCAGATGCTCGGGGCGGTCATCGGCACCTGGGTCGCGATCAGCAAGGGCGAGCGCTGGATCAAGGCGATCATGGCGGTGGCGATCGTTCTCAGCAGCGCCAAGCTGCTCGGGTGGCTCGACATGCTGGAACACTGGCTGAGGCCGGGCTGAACGCCGCCGGGGTCGGTTGCGCTTGTCACGCCGTGCACGCCGCTCCAGTCTGCCAACTGGAATGCCCAACACGCAGGGAGCTTCACGATGCCTTCTCTCCGCCCTTTCGCCGGCCGACTGACCACCCTCCTGATGGTCATGATCCTGTGGGCGGGTTGCAGCAGCGAATCGTCCGACTCCTCCGGTGCGGCCCGCACGCGCCAGGCCGGCGAGGTCGTCGTCTACACGGCGCTCGACCGCCAGTTCTCCGAACCCATCCTCAAGCTCTTCGAGGAGCGCACCGGTATCCGCGTCCGGCCGGTCTACGACACCGAAGCCGTCAAGACCGTCGGCCTCGTCAACCGCCTGCTCGCCGAGCGCCAGCGTCCCACATGCGACGTCTTCTGGAACAACGAGATCATCCACACAATCCGCCTCAAGCGCGAAGGGCTCACCGAGGCCTACGACGTGCCCAACGCCGCGTCGCTGCCCGTGCCCATGCGCGACCCGGACCGCCATTGGTACGGCTTTGCCGCGCGCGCACGCGTCCTGGCCATCAACACCGATCGCCTGCCCGATCCGGCCACCCATCCCGCACGCGTCGCCGACCTGACCGATCCGCGTTGGAAGGGCCGCGCCGGATTCGCCAAGCCCCTGTTCGGCACCACCACCACGCACGCCGCCATCATCTGGGCACTCGATGGCGAGCAAGGAGCCCTCAACTTCTGGCGCCGCACGCTGGACAACGGCATCATGTATGCCGGCAACGCGCAGGCTCGCGACGCCGCGGCCGATGGCGAGATCGACTGGTGCCTGACCGATACGGACGACGCCGTCGGCGCCATCATGGACGGCAAGCCGGTGCGCATCGTCTACCCCGACTCCGGGCCGGGGGAGATCGGCACGGTGCTGATTCCCAACACGCTCGTGCTGGTGCGCAACGCCCCCAACCGCGACAACGGGCTGGCGCTGATCGACTTCCTGCTGTCCGAGGAGGTCGAGGAACTACTGGCCGCCTCGCGTTCGGCCCAGATTCCGGTGCGCAGCCACCTGATACCCCCCGACGGCCTGCCCGGGCTGGGCGCCGTCCGCATGATGCCCGTTGACTGGGAAGCCGTCGCAGACGCCCTCTTGCCCTCGCAGACCGCCCTGCACGAACTTGTCGAGCGGCGCTGACCCAACCCCGCACGCCCCGGCCGGGTCCCGATAACGCTGGCACCTTCAGGCGGCCCCCATGAACAGACAACGACTTCTCCCCCTCATCCTCGCCGGCCTGCTGGCCGTCGCGCCCGCGGGCCTGCATGCCCAGGACGACGCCGAAGCCCAGGCCGCCGAGACCAAAGGGGAGCTTGAGGCGGCCGCCGAGCAGGCCCAGCCCGGAGGCACCCCGCGCGTCGCCATGCCAACCGGCCCGGTACCGACCACCCCGGTCGCCACCCCGCCGGGCGCCACGCCCACACCCGCCCCGGCCGCGGGAACCAGCGACCCCGCCCGACGCGCCACCGGCCAGAACCTGATGCTGCGCCTGACCCCCGAAAACATGCCCGACACCCAGAACATGGATGTCATCGAGGGCGCCGAGTTCACCACCGACATCCTGCTCGTCAATCCGGTCAACCGCCCGGTGGACCACGTCCGCGTGGTGATCGACTTCAACCCGGCCTACTTCTCCCCCATGGCCATCAACGACAGCCCGATCCAGGACCAGATCGCCGGTGGCATGCCGCGCGCCCTGGTCGATCGCGCCCGTGGCCAGATCATCTACGAGGCCGACCTCGACCCGCCCCTCGGCCGACTCGCCGGGCCCATGATCTTCGTTCGCTGGCAGGCCCTGAAACCGGTCTTCTTCTCCCCCATCACCTTCGGCCGCGACCGGCAGGGACGCTTCTCCGACCTCTTCCGGGAAGAGGAGTCCATCCTCGGCGAGACCTACGAGCAGGGCGACGGCACCGTCTCCATGACCATCACCGTCATCCCCGCCGACCCCGACGAAGCACGCATCATGGCCGAGGACCCCCACCTGTATCTGGGCAGCAGCGAACGCGTCGGCGGCGTCGAGCTGTCCATCGAACCCCCGGCACGCACGCCCCGCGTCGGCGAGGAGTTCACCCTGGACATCGTCCTCGACAACCGCGCCCACTCCCAGCTCGACGGCATCTCGCTCCTCATCCAGTACGACTCCAGCGTCGTGCAGATCCTCGACGACGACCGCGACAACTGGATCACCCTGGGCACGAACATCCACGACGGCTCGTTCCGCAACACCTTCCCCTTCGACTATCACATGGCCAATGCCGTCTACCCGATCCGTGGCCAGATCGAGTACCGCGTCGGCACTTCCACCCCGCAGGACCTGATCGGCATCCACGGCACCTTTGCGCGCATCCGCGCCCGCGCCCTGGCTCCAACCGCCGGCACGACGCTCAAGTTCCTCTTCTCGCCGCGCCCGGGCTCGCGCACCACCTCCGCCACCTACCTCGGCCAGGACGTGCTCGGCGAGACGCGCGTGCGCAACGACGGCGTCCGCGGCGTCTACTTCCCGATTCTTCCTTGAACCCCGCCGCGGGCCGTGGCCCATCTTCCGGCGTGCCGGAGTCGCACCCCCCGGCCCGGATTCCCGCCATGCGCGCCCTCCTCATCGGACAAGACCTCGCCGCCCTCGAGCCCGCCCTGCGGGCCGCCGGCATCGACATCGTCGAGTCCGCCCCGGACATCTGCGTCTGCCATGGCGGAGACGGCACGCTGCTGGGCGCCGAACGCGACTACCCCGGGCTGCCCAAGATTCCCCTGCGTCGGCGGCCACCCGAGAGCGCTCCCTCCTTCGACGAGACCGTCGCCCTGTTCCGCCGCGTCGCCCAGCGCCGCTCCTCCGTCACGCGCCTCAACAAGCTCGAAGCCTGCTTCGGCCCCTTCCGCCTGCTTGCCCTCAACGACATCATCATCCACAACGCCAACGTCACCGCGGCCGTGCGCTACCGCGTCGAGATCGACGGCATCGAACACTTCGGCGAGATCGTCGGCGACGGCCTTGTCGCCGCCACGCCCTTCGGATCGTCAGCCTACTATCGCACCATCACCGACTCGGTGATTCACGTCGGCATCGGGCTGGCCTTCAACAACTCGACCGAACCGGTCAACCACCTGGTGCTGGCGCCCGAGTCGCGCATCCGCGTCACCATCACCCGCGGCCCTGCCCTGCTCGGTGCCGACAACAATCCGATGACGCTGCCGCTCGTCGAAGGCGACGTCGTCGAAATCCGACAGGCCGACCATCAGGCCCAGATTTGGGAAATCAGCGATCTGCTGCGCATGGACCGCCCGGACGCCGAGGACGGCCGGCGCCTGCGCTGGCTCGCGCCCGCCACCGAACGCAATCAGGAGAACGGCGGGGCCTGAGCCTGGCTCTACGGCTCGATCACTTCGACGGCCGCCTCGTAGCTCTTGCCCTCAACCGTCAGGCCCAGGACTACGCGGCTGCCCGGCGCGAGCGCCGTGGCGGGCCGACCCGGATTCGCCGCCACAGGAGCCACCGCAGGAGCCTCGGCAACCGGCGCGGCAGCAGCAGGGGCAGCCGCCGGCGCGGCGGGCGCCGCCGCCTTCGGCTCCGTCTTCTCTTTCCAGAACTTCTCCCACACCGGCGGGAACAGCGCGTACGAGAGCACCTGATCCTCGTCCGTCGTGCGGTCGGCGATTTCGGCCGTCAACTTCTCGAACTCGTTAGGGATCAGGTCGGCCGGCCGGCAGGTGATCGGCTGCTCGTCGCCGAGAACCTTCTTCTGGATCACGGGATCGACGGGCTCCGGCGTGCGCCCGTAGCGCCCGGCGAAGATGTCGCGCGACTCGCGGCTGACCGTCTTGTACCGCTCGCCCATCATGACGTTGAGCACCGCCTGCGTGCCCACGATCTGCGACGTCGGCGTCACCAGCGGAATGTAGCCCATCTCCGCCCGCACGCGCGGCACTTCCTCCAGCACCTCGTCGATGCGATGCAGGCAGCCCTGCTGCTTGAGCTGCGACTCCATGTTGGAGAGCATGCCGCCGGGAATCTGGCTGATGAAGATGCGCGGGTCCGCGCCCGAGAAGCTCGACTCGAACTCGGCGTACTTCGGGCGAATCTTGCGCACGTACTCGGCGATCGGGATCATCGCCTTCTGGTCCAGCCCCGTGTCGAACGGCGTGCCGGCAAAGGCCTCGACGAACGACTCGGTCGGCACGTGGCCTGCGCCCAGCGACAGCGCGCTGATCGCCGTGTCCACGCCATCGGCACCCGCGTCCACCGAGCGCATCAGCACCATCGCCGCCACGCCCGTCGTCGCGTGCGTGTGCACGTGCACCGGCACGGACACCTCCTCCTTGAGCGCCCGCACCAACTGGAACGCCGGCACCGGACACAGCAGCGCCGCCATGTCCTTCACCACGATCGTCTGGCAGCCCATGCTCTCCAGGTCGCGGCCCAACTGCACGAACTTCTCCAGCGTGTGCACCGGCGACACCGTGTAGCAGATCGTCCCCTGCGCGTGCGCCCCGCCGGCCAGCACCGCCTTGATCGCCGTCTCCAGGTTCCACGGATCGTTCAGCGCGTCGAACGTCCGGAAGATGTCCATCCCGTACTCGATCGACTTGTCCACGAACCGCCGAACCACGTCGTCGGCGTAGTGCCGATAGCCCAGAATGTTCTGGCCCCGCAGCAGCATCTGCAGCGGCGTCTTCGGCAGCACCTTCTTCAGTTCGCGCAGCCGCACCCACGGGTCCTCGCCCAGGAAGCGCAGGCACGAGTCGAACGTCGCACCGCCCCACACCTCGAGCGACCAGTAACCCACGTCGTCGAGCGCCTCGCAGATCGGCAGCATGTCGTCGAGCCGCATGCGCGTGGCCAGCAGCGACTGGTGCGCATCGCGCAGCAGCAACTCGGTGACCCGGATCTTCCTCGGCGTCGGTACGGTGAAGGGAACGGTATCGGACATGGCGGGGGGATTTCCTCCCGGACGAAAGTGGCCGGCACGCAAGCAGACGCCGGGCCGGCAGGCCAAGGGAAATCGCCGTTATCCGCATTGCCGGGCGTGTAAGTCTATAAGTTGCCGAATGTCATGTCCATGCATCGCGCAGCCGCGTCCCCGCTGGCACGTCACGACGCCCTCACGTCTTCCACCAGTGCGAAGCGGGCAGATTCGCGGTCAGAATGAGGTGACGATTATCGTTGACGAACAAAGTGAACGCAACACGCGAGCCGCCTTGACCGAGACGACAATTGGCCCCTACGACGCCACGGATTCTGAGTGCGAGCACCCCTCGCATCGATCCCGTGCGACTGCTCCAACGTGTGCCACGACCCAATCGGAAACATGGCAATGGGAGCCGCAAACCGGAGTATCGGGACGTGAGTTCACCCTCGATGGCGACTTGGCACCAGCGCAGGGCCGGTTGGGGACTGCTGGGCATTGCGGGGCTGCTTGTGCTGGTCTTTGGGTTTCAGGGAAGCCGGGGACTGTACAGTCCCGATGAAGGCTTCTACATCAGCATCGCCCAGGAGATGGTGCACTCGGGCGATTGGATGGTGCCGCGGTTGCACCAGGTGACGTGGTTGGACAAGCCACCGTTGAGCCTGTGGGGAATCGCCGTCGGCCTGAAGGCGTTCGGGCAGAATGAATGGGGAGCACGGGCATTCCATGCGTTGAGCCACGCGTTGACCGTTCTGGTGGTGTTTCTGCTCGGATGCGCGATGGGCACGCGGCGGGACGGCTGGCTTGGCGCCGCGATGTACGCCACGATGGCGATCCCGGCCGCGGCAGCGAACATGGTCACGCCGGACGGCCCTCTGGCACTGTGGACCACGCTGTCCTGCTTCTGCTTCTGGAAGTCGGCAAACCCCAAGGCACAGCGGGTCGTGCTCTGGAAGTTGCTGATGTGCGGAGCCCTTGGCCTGGGCTTCCTCACAAAAGGACCGGCAGCTCTGATCCCCACATCCGCGATGTTCGTCTACCTGCTGCTGCGCGGGCAGGTCCGCGCGTACTTTGTGACGGCATGGGCGATGCCGTGCGCCCTGTTGTTCGCCGTGTTGGGCCTTGGGTGGTATGCCTGGATTGCGCGCGAGGTGCCCGGGGCGATGGCCTACTTCCTGGACAACCAGGTGATCGGTCGCACCGTATCGACCAAGTACGGGCGCAACACGGGCCTCATCGGAGCGTTCATCTATGTTCCCGTCCTGATCGCGGGCACGCTGCCCTGGTCGGCCGTGTGGTGGCCGGTGTTGTGGCGCCACCGCGGGGAACTCCGGTCGCGCGCCCTGTGGCGCCGCGTCCTGGACGATCCGGAAAGGTTGCTTCTCCTGCTCTGGGTCGCCGTCCCGATTCTGATCCTGATGCTGGCAAGCTCCAGGCTGCCGTTCTACGCGCTTCCCACGTTTCCCGCGCTGGCCTTGCTGACCGCGCGGCTGATTCCTCCGAGCTCGATCGAACGCAACCCCTTCGGGCTGTCGTCGCGCGCCCTGGGACTGGCCGCGCTTTGGTGCCTCGTCCTGCTGGGCGCCAAGGCGGCCACGGCCCATTATCCACACGAGAAGGACATGCGAGCCCTGTACCTCTCCATCAAGGACGACCTGCCGCACGTCCCCCACGAGATCGTCGCGGTGGATGAGCAACTGGCAGGATTGGGATTCTACCATCCGGCTCGGGTGAAGCAGGTCACCCTGTCCGACGAACCCTACCCATTCTTCGTTCTTCCCGATCACCTGGCGGATGCCGTGCAGGCGATGCGCGCCTCGGGCAAGGCCCACGTGGTGCTGTGCCGCAGGGACAGAAGGGCCGAGGAGATTCACGAGGAACTGGCGCGCGCCGGGATCGCATTCGAGGAACGGAAGCTGGCGCACAAACGCTTCCTGTTCCTGTGTGCACCCGCCGCATCGAACCCGGGGCGCCCGGCCGATTCGCCGTCAGCCGGCACCGCCGATTCGTCGGTGACGATCAAGCCGGCAATGGAGTGAATCCGCCCGGAGGGGTGTACCTCGATCCCGTTCGCCGGCCGACCCAGAATCAGCGGCAACTCAAACGTGTCGATCGCCTCGACGGCGTCGTTGGCGTCGAGCGTGACGCGCGCCAGACACAGCGCCCCGTCGTTGTTCAGCGATGGCACGAGCACCACAGACTGCGCCCGGCCGGTCGAGACCCCGAGCGCAAGTACCAGCAACAGGAGAATCAGTGTACGCCGCATGGTGCCGCTCCCCCCTCCGTGCTCTCTTCGGCCGGTTCGACGGAGCGACAGTGCGCCCGCGTTGGCGAGAGGTCAATCGCCGGATGGCGCGGCGGACGGGAAGAGCCAGGCGAGGCTGCGGAAGCGTCCCCGAACTAGCGAGGACTTGAATGGTATCTCGGCAACTACCGAGTGCGATGCATCTGGAATCGAAACTCGGTTTAATTCCAAGAACTCCATCCTCTCACCCGACTGATTCCCGTCACGGCCGGCCATGGTGGCAGCGATGAAGCGATCCTGATTCGGATTCCAGGCGGAGGCGACGTCGGCAGCGAGAATCACCTGCACCAGTTGAACCAAAGGTTGAACCTCCTTCCATGGGGTCAGAGTGCCGTTCAGATCACCAATTGCAATGCGGTCGGTGGATCTCGAATCAGGGCTGTCGTAGATCCTGACAAAGTATCGCTGCGAGTCAGGGAACCAGCAGCCCTGATACGACTGAATGTCCGGAGGCGTAAGGCGCTTCATCGATCCGGTGGCGACTTCGATCAGATGCAGTCCTTCGCCGCCATGCGGCATTTCGCCCGAATTGAACGGCAGTAGAGAACCAGAGTAAAGTACCCACTTGCCGTCGGGGGAGATTGTTGGTTCTCTCCCCATGCCAACAAAGAAGGGCTCACTTTCCAGAGTCTTCCTGCCCTCGACGACATCGATGACAATCAGACGCTGTCCCCGAATGCCCGGCGCAAGCGAATCGGCGCGTAGGAGTTCCCTTTCGGTGGCAAGAAGCGACTCTTC
>JAHCAW010000016.1 GCA_019634695.1 Candidatus Sumerlaeia bacterium | reverse complement strand
CTCACGCTCGATCCGTTGATCACCGTGCCGACCTCCGATACCAGGGAGAAGCGCAGGACGTTGTAGTTGCCGAGCGACGGCAGTGGTGCCACCAGCGTGATCGTCGGTTCGCTGCCGCCGAACGAGGCATCGATCGTGTCGCGCACGCCCGCGCCGGGCGTCCCCGACACGAAGTCAGTCTCGTACGTGGCACCGAGAGGACGATCCTCGGGCGGCGACGTCAGGCTGCGGCCCAGTTGCCCGGTCGCCAGCAGGATCGCCTCGCGCAGCGTCAGATGGCCGTCGGCGGCCGTGTTGTCGGCGGTGCTGCTGACCGTCAACGTCGCGCCGCCGGGGATGGTGCCACTGAGCACCGTGGTCAGCGGCAGCGCGTTGCTGCTGCGCGTGCCCACGGTCACTGTCACCGTGCCGCTCACAAGGTCGGACGGCGCCTGGATCAGCAGCCCCTCCTCCCAGTGGTCGAGCACCAAGAGGTTCGCACCCAGTCCCGACCCGGTGAAGGTGACGCGATTCTCGCCGCGTCTCGGCGAGAAGTTCGTACCAACGATCCGGATGGTGCCGCCGGGCAGAACGGTCGACGGCTCGACCGCCGTCAGCACCGGGTCCGGGATCACCTCGAAGAAGCCCTGCCCCTCGGCGATGCGAACGCTGTTCGCCACGCCGCGATCGACGATCGCCACGGTGATCGGCCCCGAGGAAGCCTCCTCCGGCACCACGACGAGCAGGGTGTCCTCGCTGGCGAACAGGACCTCGCCCGCGCCGGTCGTGGCGTAGGGATCGGTGCCGGCCGAGCCGAACTGGACGATGTGCGCGCCCGGTTGATTGGCGATGAAGCGGCGACCGGTCAGGCGCACGACGCGTCCGCGGTGCGCGCGAAGCGGCGAGACTTCCAGCACCTCCGGCGCGAACGGATCGCCGACCACGACGACCGTGCTCTCGACCGACGGCGCGAAGAACGCGCGGTCGCTCAGCAGCCGCGAGGCGTTCGTCAGCGCGGCCAGACGCTCGGCGGAGGCGCCGACGGACGCTGCCTTGCCCAGCACGTTGAAGAACTTCGCAATCGACTTGCCCAGACGGGGAATCGCCTTCAGGCCCTGATCGGCGGCCACCGACAGCAGTTGCTTGACAATCCCTTTCGAGACTTCGAGGAACACCGTGAGCAGGAATTCGGCCGAGATGGCGCCGCTCTCCTTGCCCTCGCGCACGGCCGCCGCCATCGCCTCGCGCGCCGCGCGATACACCACCTTCGCCAGCACCTCGCTGCCGAGGACGGATTGCACCGGCAGCAGGATTGACGCGAACTCGATCGCGGCCAGCACGACGTTGATGCCCTTCATGAAGGCATCCTCGTCGCCCGCCTCCGGCAGCAGACCGATGAGCGAATCGAGGTTCGGATACACCGCGCCGCTGTACGCCCGCACCATGTAGACGCCGTGGCGGTCCGACGGGAACTCCAGCCCATCGTCCGGCGGGAAACTCGGCGCAAAGCCAAGGAGCAGGTCGCTCGCCACGTCGATCAGGTTGAGGTTCTTCAGCACGTTCGTCGCCTTGACGCTGAGCGACGAGACCGGTGTTGCGGACAGCCGGTCGTAGCGCCGCGTCTCGACATCCGCGGCCGTCAGCGCATGGATGGCCGGAATGCCCCCGGTGAACTGCTCCGGGTCGAGCGCCCATGCGTGGGCGATCCAGTCGAGCGGATTGATCTTCTTGCCAAGCACGCCGAGCGGGCGGCCCTCGTACCCGAAGCGATTCACCGGAATATTGTCCGCGTTCGTCGTCGGATCCATCGCCTTGATGCGCAGCACATTCACCGCGCCGACGATGTCGCGCGGACTGCCCGTGGCGAATCCATGGTTGTCGGTCACCGTATCCTCGACGAACTTGGCGGCGGTTTCGAGCTGGCCGTCGATCTCGTCGATCAGCAGTGTGCTGTACTCGATCAGCGCGTCGGCCAGCGCGTCCTCGTAGCGCGCGTCGGAAAGGAAGTCGCGGCCCGCTGCCAGATGGCCCTCCGCAATCGCCGCGGCCGCGACGACTCCGTCCAGTCCGGCAATCGCGGTCAGGCGCGCGTCGGCCTCGACCGGGTCCGCCGTGAAGACGCCCGGTGCCAGGAAGATCATCGTCGTCGCTGTGGAGAGTCCGCTCAGCACCACCTCGCTCATCGAGTCGGTGGCGACACCGAGCAATTGGGGGGCATCGGCGGCCTCGGCTGTCGCGGCCACCAGGGCCGTCTCGCCCTGCGACACCGGAAGCAACCAGCCGATTGCGTTCACGACGCCATCGTCGATGTTCGATCCCACGTCGTGCCCGGCGAACAGCGCCGCGTCGGGAACCTGCACGCGCACCTGCACCGTGCGGGCGACGCGGAACACGAACCCGGTTGTCTCGAAGTCTCCGCCGTCGTGGGAGACGAACAGCTCGCCCGTGGCGGCGCCGGGCGGAATGGCGAAGAGCAGCTCATTGCCCTGCGGAGTCGTGGCGACCGGAGCGCCCGATTCGCCGAGGCGCACCGTGTGCGAACCGGTCAGTGGCTCGCGCGCGACCAGTCGGACAGAGGTGCCGGCCGGTCCGGCCGCCGGCACCAGATCATCGAAGACCATCGCGGCGACCGGTCCGCACAGGAACACGAAGGCCGCGAACAGGACCAGCCTGCCAGCATGTCGCATGGAGAAAGCTCTCGGGCTTTATCGTCCATGCTAGCCTGCCGATGTGGGCGACCTGATGCAATGGGAATTCGGACTCTGGGAGTCGGAAAAGCGGGCGGTCAGTCTTCAGGCGCCGGCGGACCGGGCGGCGGCAATCTGCTCGTTCCATGCACGAGTCTTGGCCCGGATGGCCTCGACCGGGTCCGACGTGTCGCCGGGGTCAGGCAGGATGCCGCGCGTGACGTGCAGGACAAGGCCGGGGTCGCTCGGCGATACGCGGGCCGCGTGGAGCGTCTCGGCCAGCGAGCCCCCCTGCGCGCCGAGGCCGGGCACCAAGAAGGGCATCGCGCCGGCGGCGTGGCGGATGGCGCCGGCGCGCTCCGGGCGGGTTGCCCCAACCACCAGGCCGCAAACCCCGCGGCCGGCGTCCCACTCGAGCGCCTTCTCCGCGATGAGCAGGTGCAGGTCGTGCGGCACGAGGAAGTCGCACGCCCCCGGATTCGACGTCAGGCAGAGCAGAAACGTCAGGCGGTCGTCGTGCGCCAGGAAGGGCTCCACGCTGTCGTGCCCCATGAGCGGATTCACCGTCACCGAATCCGCGGCGAGCGAACCATAGAGCGCCTGCGCGTAGCGGCGCGCGGACGAGCCGATGTCGCTGCGTTTGGCGTCGGCGATGAGCAACACGTCCGCGGGCACGAGGGCACGCACGCGGTGCATGAGCGCGGTGCCCTCCACGCCGAGCGACTCGAAGAAGGCGACGTTGAGCTTGTACGCGCACGCGAGCCCGGCGGTCGCCTCGACGATCAGGCGCATGGCCGTCTCGTATCCCGCCACGTCACATGGCAGCCCGCCGATCTGGTACTCGGGACAGGGCTCGAGCCCAATGGACAGCAGGCTGCCGGTGGCGTGCTGGGCGCGACGGAGCTTGTCCAGCGCGGCGCTCACGACTTCTTCCCTCCGCGCTTTCGTGTCGGTGTCTTGGCACCGCCGAAGCAGGCCTCGTTGCGCCAGACGACGCGGCCCTCGACTATCGTTGCCGCCACGCGCGCGGCCATCGAGCGACCGAGCCACGGGCAGTTGCGGCTCTTCGAGCCGAGGCAGCTCTCGTCGAAG
This sequence comes from Candidatus Sumerlaeia bacterium, assembly GCA_019634695.1. GTDB lineage: Bacteria > Sumerlaeota > Sumerlaeia > SLMS01 > JAHLLQ01 > JAHCAW01. The sequence continues at coordinate 74,849 of JAHCAW010000016.1, read as the reverse complement.
CGATACTCGGCGTCGAGCTGCAGCAGCGCGATGTCGGCGGGCGAGTCCGGGCGGATCGTGCCGAGCGGACGGTTCACGACACGCGCCGGGCCGATGGTCAAGCGATCGATCAGGAAGTCCAACGACCAGCGGCCGGGCCGGACGAACTCGGTGTAGAGCACCGGGAAGGCGCTCTCCATGCCGATGACGCCGAACGGGGCCGCGTCGAAGACATCGTTCTTCGCCGTGACGGAGTGCGGCGCGTGATCGGTCGCAATGCAGTCGATCGTGCCGTCTTCGAGCGCCGCGACCAGCGCAAGGCGATCCTCCTCCGCACAAAGCGGCGGCTTCATCTTGGCATGCGTGTTGTAGTCCGCCACCGCATCGTCCGTCAGCGTGAGGTGATGCGGCGAGACCTCCGCCGTCACGCGGACGCCGTTGCGCTTGCCCTCTCGGATGGCCTCGACCGATTCGCGCGTCGAGACGTGGCAGATGTGCACATGGCCTCCGGTGGCCGCGGCCAGCGCCACGTTGCGCGCCACCATGATGCTCTCCGAGACGCGCGGAATGCCCCGCAGTCCCAGGCGCAGCGACATCAGGCCCTCGTGCATCACGCCCTCGCCCGACAGGTCCATGTCCTCGCAGTGTTCGAAGATCGGCATTTCCAGCATGCGGGTGTACTCGAGGGCGCGCCGCATGATCTGGGCGTTCATGATCGGACGGCCGTCGTCGCTGAAGGCGCCGACGCCGACCGACTTGAGCGTGCCGAGGTTCGTCAGCTCCTCGCCCTTCTGCCCGATGGTCACGGCGGCGATGGGCACCACCTTGACCGCGCCCTCGGTTGCCGCGCGCGACAGAAGATAGGCCACACCGGTCTGCGAGTCGCACACCGGGTTCGTGTTCGGCATGGCGAAGATGGTGGTGAAGCCCCCGCGGGCGGCCGCGCGCGTGCCCGACGCGATCGTCTCGGATCCCTCGCCGCCCGGCTCGCGCAGGTGCACGTGCAGGTCCACAAAGCCCGGAGCAACCACGAGGCCCTCGGCATCGATCGTCTCGTCGGCCTGCTCGGCTGGGATGCCGGCGCGCAGGTCCGCAATGCGTCCATCCACCACCAGGACGTCGATCCGGCGGTGGATGCCCTGTGCGGGATCGACCACCAGCCCGTTACTGATCAGCGTGCGTGTCATATTCCCTGCCTCCTGGCAGCAAGTAGAGGACCGCCATGCGGACGGCGAGACCGTTGGTCACCTGGTGCTCGATGCGCGACTGGGAGCACTTCATCGCCTCGCGCGTCACTTCAACGCCGATGTTGGCGGGGCCGGGGTGCATCAGCAGGGCATCGGACTTGGCGTACTTCAGGCGCTCCATGTCGATGCCGTAGAGGTTGCGGTATTCCTTGAGCGACGGGAAGAGGTTGCGCGCCTGGCGCTCGAGCTGTACGCGCAGCGTGTAGACCACGTCGGCGCGGCGCAGCCCGGTCTTCAGGTCGTGCGAGATCGCGACGCCGAAGTCGCGGAAGCGTTCCGGCACGAGGGTCGGCGGGCCCACGAGTGTGACGTGCGCACCCAGCTTCTGCATCGCCCAGATGTTCGATCGGGCGACGCGGCTGTGCAGGATGTCGCCGATGATGGCGATGCGCAGGCCGTCGAGGGTGCCCTTCTCCTCGCGGATCGTGAAGCAGTCGAGCAGGGCCTGCGTCGGGTGCTCGTGCGAGCCGTCGCCGGCGTTGACGATCGAGGCATCGATGCGCGACCCGAGGTACTCCTGGGCGCCGCTGCTGCCATGGCGGATCACGACGTAGTCGGCCCCGAGGGCCTGGATCGTCTCGACGGTGTCGAGCAGCGATTCGCCCTTGTTCACGCTGCTGGTGGCCACGTCGAAGTTCACGACGTCGGCGCTCAGGCGGCGCGCCGCCAGTTCGAACGACGTCCGCGTGCGCGTGGAGTTCTCGAAGAACAGGTTCACCACCGTCTTTCCGCGCAACGTGGGAACCTTCTTCACGGTGCGTGTGACGATGTCCTTGAAGCCCACGGTGTTGTCGAGGATCAGCTCGAGTTCCTCGCGCGTCATGGGCTCGATCGCGATCAGGTCCTTCTGCTTCAGCCGCACGGGCGGAGCGCCCGTTGCTGCCGGCCGACCGGCCTTCGCCATGCTCGTGACTCCCCAGTCGAAGTTGCCGTCGCGCCACGGCGACGGGTCCAGCGCCTACTTCAAGCTCACACCGCGACGACCGCGGAGGATCTCGCCGATGCGCCATGCCGGCAGGCCGGAAGCCTCCAGCGCCTTCAGGCAGCGTGTCGCGTCGCCGGGCCGGCACACCACCACGTAGCCGATTCCCATGTTGAACACGCGGAACATCTCGTCGCGATCGACGTCGCCCCATTCCTGCAGGCGCGCGAACAGCGGCGGCAGCGGCCATGCGGACGTGTCGATGACGGCGCGCGCGTCCTTGGGCAGCACGCGCACGACGTTGCCGGGCAGGCCGCCGCCGGTGATGTGTGCCATCGCCGTCGGGCGGGCGGCTTCGAGGAGCGCGCGCACCGCACGCACGTAAATGACCGTCGGCCGAAGCAGAGCCTCGCCCAGCGTTGCATCGAGACCTTCATAGCGCCGGCCCATCGAGCGGCGTGCGCGCTTGACGATCGCACGCACCAGACTGAAGCCATTACTGTGCACGCCCGACGAGCCCACGCCAATCACCACGTCACCCGGCTGCACGGTCGAGCCATCGACCAGTCGGCGCCGGTCCGCGACGGCCACGCCGAAGCCGGCCAGATCGAAGTCCCCGGGCTTGTAAAGGCCGGGCATCTCGGCGGTCTCGCCGCCAAGCAGGGGCACGTCCGCCTCGCGGCAGCCGGCCATCACCCCGGCCAGCACGGCATCACTCTCCGCGCGCGTCAACTTGCCCGTCGCGTAGTAGTCGAGGAAGAACAGCGGCCGCGCGCCGGTGACGATCAGGTCGTTGACGACCATGGCAACGAGGTCGATGCCGACGGTGTCGAGCTTGCCGAGCTTCTGCGCCACGAGCAGCTTCGTGCCGACGCCGTCGGTCGAGGCGAGCAGCACGGGCTCGCGCATTCCCCGGACGTTCAGATCGAACAGTCCCGAGAAGCCGCCGATCGCCTTGTTGTTCTTGGCGAGTCGTGCCACGAGCGCATCGCCCTCGGCGATGCTGACTCCCGCCTGCGAGTAGGTCAGGCCCTTGCGTTGTCCGCTGCGCCGCGTCGTCATCGAACCCCCGTCCTGTGAATCTTGCCGGGTGCCAGCCGAGGGCGCCCGTCCGGATACCGGCCCGCGAAGCAGGTCGTGCAGTAACTCAGCGTCGGCGGCACGGACCGCATCAACGCCTCCTGACTGATGAAGGCCAGCGAGTCGACGCTCAGGTGCGCGGCCATCTCCTCGATGCTCATCGTGTTGGCGATCAGATGTTCCTCGGTCGGCGTGTCGATGCCGTAGAAGCACGGATGCCGCCACGGCGGCGCCGTCACGCGGAAGTGCACCTCGCGCGCGCCGGCATCGCGGACCAGTCGCACGATCTTGCGCGCCGTCGTCCCGCGCACGATCGAGTCGTCCACCATCACCACCCGCCGGCCCGCCAGCACGTCGAGCACCGGATTGAACTTCATCTTCACCTTGGCGTCGCGCATCGTCTGGCCGGGCTGGATGAACGTGCGCCCGACATAGTGCGACCGGATCAAGCCCATCTGCATTGGCAGCCCGATCTCGCGTGCGTAGCCGAAGGCGGCGGGGTTTGAGGAGTCCGGCACCGGGACCACGACGTCGGCCTCGACGGGATGTTCCCGGGCGAGTTCGGCGCCAAGCCGCTCGCGCACTTGGTAGATGGACCGGTTTGCCGCGAGGCTGTCCGGCCGCGAATAGTAGATCAGCTCAAAGATGCAGAAAGCCGGCTGTGGGCTGGGCGTCAGCACCTGGAACTTCTCGATGTCGCCGTTCCGGAAGTGCACTGCCTCGCCGGGCTGCAGCTCGCGCAGAAACGTCGCCCCGAGAATATCGAGCGCGCAGGTCTCCGACGCCACGACCCATCCCTCGTCGATCTTGCCAAGACAAAGCGGTCGGAAACCGAACGAATCCTTCACCGCAATCAACTCGTCGTCCTTGAGCATCACGACGGAGAACGCGCCGTGCAGGCGCTTCATCGTGGTGCGCAGGGCATCGCGGAAGTCGTTGTCGCGATTCTGCGCGATCAGGTGGATCAGCAGTTCGCTGTCCGTCGTGGACTGGAAGATGGCGCCATTGGCCTCGAGGCTGTGCGCCAACTCCTCGGCGTTCGTGAGGTTCCCATTGTGTGCCACCGCGATGTGTCCGCCGCGGTAATTCGCACGCAGCGGCTGCGCGTTGCAGGCGAGCGTTCCGCCGGCCGTCGAGTAGCGCACATGCCCGATCGCGACACGTCCGGCCAGCCGCGCGATCTGGTCGGTCGTGCAGACCTCGGACACGAGACCGGGCCCCTTGTGCAGGTGCAGGTGGACGCCATCGAACGACGCGATGCCGGCGCTTTCCTGCCCGCGATGCTGCAAGGCGAAGAGCGCCAGGGCGGTCAGCTTCGCGGCCTCGGGATGATTGTAGACGCCGACGACCCCGCAACCCTCGTTGGGGCGTCGGGCGAAATCCGCAGCCGTGATACCGGCGGACCAGGTCTGACTCACAGCGGCTTCTCCCATGCTTCGTACAGTTCGTAGACCGTCAGGCTCAAGACACCACCGATACTGAAGACGCCACCCCGCACGGTGCCGAGCGGCACGGCCCGCACGCCCGCATCGCGGGACAGGGCAAGCAACGACTCGACATCGCCCGGTGTGCACGTGACGACAAAGCGCGAGGGCTGCTCGCTGAGCAGCGCCGCTGCCGGGGCCTCGTCCGCGGCGAGGTCGATCTCGCATCCAAGGCCGCCATCGGAGCCCAGCGCCATCTCGGCGAGTGCCATCAGCAACCCGCCGTCGGCGATGTCGGTGGCGGCAGTAAGGACCCCGTCGCCGACGAGGCGCAGCACGTGCTCCTGCACGCGCTTCTCCATCGCGAGATCAATCCGCACGGCGGGTCCGACGAGATCGCCCGTCAGGTCGCGCAGGATGCGGCTGCCGCCGGCATGCGTCGCCGCGGGGCCGAGCAGCACCACGACATCGCCCTCGTTGCGGAACGTCGCCGGAGTCAGGCGCGACGGATCGTCGATGACGCCCACCATTCCGACAACCGGAGTCGGGAACACCGCCATGCGCGGCGACTCGTTGTAGAACGAAACGTTGCCGCCCGTAATCGGTGTGCCGAGGGCGCGGCAGGCGTCGCCCAGTCCACGAACGGCCTCGGCGAATTGCCACGAGCCGGCGGGCTTGCGCGGACTGCCGAAGTTCAGGTTGTTCGTCGCCGCGAGTGGACGTGCGCCGCAGGCGACGAGATTCCGTGCCGCCTCGGCCGTCACGCAGCGCGTGCCCTCATACGGATCGAGCATGCACCACAGGCCGTTGCCGTCGATCGTCGAGGCGAGCAGTCCGCTCCACCCGGCGATCCGCAACACGCCGGCACCGGCACCGGGTCGCACGACGGTGTTCGTCTGCACCTGATGGTCGTACTGCTCGTAGATCCAGCGCTTCGATGCAAAGTGCGGCGACGACAAAGCCGCCAGCAGGAGCCCGTTCCACTCAATGGCGGCGAAGTCCACCGTGGTCCAGTCGCGGACGTCGAGCGCGGCTGGGGCCGCCTGCACCGGCTCGGGCTTCGGTACGTGCGTGCAGATGGCCGGCAGGGGAATGTTGGCCTCCACGGTGCCGTGGTGCTCGACGACGAAGCGCCCCGTGTCGGTCGTCTCGCCGACGACGCACGCGTCGAGATCCCACTTCCGAAGGATGCGCGCGACGAGCGGCAGGTCCTCAGGGCGAACGACGGCGAGCATGCGCTCCTGCGATTCGCTGAGCAGCAGCTCGTAGGCGGTCAGGTTCGCGGCGCGCTGGGGCACCTTGTCCAGATTCATGCGCAGGCCAAGCCCGCCCTTGTCGGCCATCTCGGTCGAGGAACAGGTCAGGCCGGCCGCGCCCATATCCTGCAGGGCGACAATGCGTCCGGAGGCGATCAACTCGATCGTCGCCTCGAGAATCTTCTTCTCCATGAACGGATCGCCGACCTGCACGCAAGGGCGGTCCTCGGCAGAGTCCTCCGTCAACTCGGCGCTGGCGAACGTCGCCCCGTGGATGCCGTCGCGTCCGGTTGCGTTGCCGTAATAGACGAGCAGATTCCCGACGCCCTCGGCGCGCGCGGTCATCAACTCCTCGTGGCGCGCGACGCCGATCGCCATCACGTTCACCAGGCAGTTGTCGGTGTAGCACGGATCGATGGAGAACTCGCCGCCGATCACGGGCACGCCGACGCAGTTGCCGTAGTCCGCGATGCCATGCACGACGCCGCGGATGATCCAGGCGTTGCGCGCCTCGTCGGGCGGGCCGAACCGCAGCGCATCGAGCAGAGCGATCGGTCGCGCGCCCATCGCGAAGATGTCGCGCAGGATGCCGCCGACGCCCGTCGCGGCACCCTCGTAGGGCTCCACGGCACTCGGGTGGTTGTGCGACTCCACCTTGAACACGCACGCCCAACCCTCGCCGAGATCCACCGCGCCGGCATTCTCGCCCGGGCCGTGCAGCACCGCCGGCCCCTTCGTCGGCAGCGTCGCCAGATGCGGGCGCGAGTGCTTGTACGAGCAGTGCTCGGACCACATGACGGAGAAGACGCCCAGCTCGGCGATGGTCGGCTCGCGACCAAGCACTTCGAGCAGGTAGGCATACTCGGCCGGCGTCAGTCCGTGCTCTTCCACGATTGCCGGCGTGATCTCGATCCGCGTCGTCACAAGAATCCCCCTGGTGCCTTGTCCTGTCGTCGCCTTCTCGTTGTTCCGGATCATCCGGCGCGCACGCCGGCCACCCAGTCCTGCATGGCTTGCAGAATCCTCAGCCCGTCCGTGCCGCCCAGCAGCGCCTCGACGGCACGCTCGGGGTGCGGCATCATGCCAAGCACGTTGCCGGCCGCGTTCGTGACGCCGGCGATGTTGTCCACCGAGCCGTTCGGATTCGCGCGCCGCGACACGTCGCCCAGCGGATCGCAGTAGCGGAACGCCACATGGCGCTCGATCGCGTCGCGCTGCTCCGGCGGCACGTAGTAGTTGCCGAACCCGTGCGCGATCGGCAGGCGGAGCACCTCGCCTTGCGGCAGCCCGGTCCCCGCGAAGGGGCCGCCGTTCAGCTCGCTGCGCAGGTACACATCGTGACAGCGGAAGCGCAGCGTATCGTTCTTCGTCAGCACACCGGGCAGCAGGCCCGCCTCGCAGAGCACTTGAAAGCCGTTGCACACGCCGATGACCAGTGTGCCGCGCTCCGCGTGTGTGCGCACCGAGGCCATCACCGGCGACATTGCCGCCAGCGCCCCCGCGCGCAGGTAGTCCCCGTACGAAAACCCACCCGGAATCGCGATGCAGTCGATTGCCTCCGGCACGGAATCCTTGTGCCAGACCTCGACGACCTCGACGCGCAGCACGTCGCGCAGCGCCCGCACGAAATCGCGGTCGCAGTTCGATCCCGGAAAGATGACAACCGCCCAGCGCGCGCTCACGACGGCTCCACCTCCCACGTGTACTCCTCGAGCAACGGATTGCTGAGCGTCTCGTGGCAGAGGCGCTCGATTTCGTCGCGGGCCGCTTCGACGTTTGGCGCGTCGATCTCCAGGCGGAACGACTTGCCGACGCGCACCGCGGCGACTCCGCCGTGCCCGGCCGCCGTCACCGCCTGTCGAATGGCCTGCCCCTGGACATCCAGAATGTCCGGGCGCAGATGAACCAGCACGTGAACCTTCAGCATGGATCGCCTCTGGTGGGGGAGTCAGTCCTCGTCCTTCGCCTGGCCGTAGCCAAGATACTTCGGCAGCGTCTCCTGCCATGCCTTGCGTTCGGCCATCGTGTGCCAGACGCGAATCTTCGGGCCGTCGTCGATGCCCGGTCGAAACGGATTGATCGTGCCCTGATTCAGGCGCTCCTCGACGCTGAGTCGCAGGTTCCGCTCGATGCGCAGGCGATCGACCTCGCGTTCGGCCTCAGTGCGTTTGTCGCTCATCCCATGCGCTCCCTTGCGGAATCGAGCGTTTCGCCCGCGATCAGCTCGAAGGCCTGCTCGTAGCGGCGCGCGAGCTCGGTCGTCACCTCCGGAGGCAATGCCGGTGGCGAGCCGTCGCCGCGAAACCCCTGTGCAATCAGCCAGTCCCGCAGGTACTGCTTGTCCAGCGCCAGCGGGGCCGTCGCACCGTCGGGCGAAACGACGCGATAGCGCGACGAGTCCGGCGTCAGCGCCTCGTCGATCAGCAGCAACTCGCCGTCGGGCGTCAGGCCGAATTCGAACTTGGTGTCGAGCAACAGAATCCCACGCGGCACCAGCCGATCGTGCGCGAACTGATACAGCGCCAGGCTGGTCTCCTGCAAGCGGCGTGTCTCGGCGCTGCCGAACTCTTCCGTCATGCGCGCCACGGTGATGTTCTCGTCGTGGCCGGTTTCGGCCTTCGTGGCCGGCGTGAAGATCGGCTCCGGCAGCGCATCGTAGCGCCGCAATCCAGCCGGCAACCGGTACCCGGCCACCTGACCCGTCTGCTCGTACTCACGCCACGCGCTGCCGTCCAGATACCCCCGCACCACGCACTCGTAGCGAATCGGAGTCGTCCGCCGCACAAGGGCACAGCGCCCGCGCCACGCGTTGCCCGTCTCGCCGAACAGCGCCGCCGCACGCGTCTCCAGCAGATGGTTCGCCACGATGCTGCGCGTTTCGTCGAACCAGTACGCCGAAAGCAGATTCAGCACCTGTCCCTTGCCCGGCACCGGTTCGGGAAAGACCACGTCGAACGCGCTGACGCGATCCGACGTCACGATCAGCAGGCGTTCGTCGTCCACGCCATAGACTTCGCGGACCTTGCCCGAGTAGATCGGCTGAAGTGTCGAGGGCACCGGGATCATCGTCGCGTCACTCCCACTCGATCGTGCCCGGAGGCTTGGAAGTGATGTCGTAGACCACGCGATTGATGCCATCGACCTCGTTGACGATGCGGCGTGCGATGCGGTCCAGCAACTCGTGCGGCAGGCGTGCCCAGTCGGCCGTCATCCCATCGACGCTCTCGACGGCGCGGATCGCCGCGACGTTCGCATAGGTGCGCGAGTCGCCCATCACGCCGACCGCCTTGACCGGCAGCAGCACCACGAAGCCCTGCCAGACGCGGGCGTGTTCGGGGCTTGCCGCGATCTCGTCGCGGAAGATGCGGTCGGCTGCGCGCAGCACCTTCAGCCGCGCCGGGGTCACCTCGCCCAGCACGCGAATCGCCAGCCCAGGCCCCGGGAACGGATAGCGCGCGAGAATCGGTTCCGGAATTTCCAGCAGGCGCCCCACCTCGCGCACCTCGTCCTTGAACAGTTCCTTCAACGGCTCGATCACGCGCCCCTGCCGGATCAGCTTCAGCACCTCCGGCACGCGGTTGTGGTGCGTCTTGATCTTGTCCGACGGGCCGTGCACGCTGACCGATTCGATCACGTCGGGATAGAGCGTCCCCTGCGCCAGCATGTCGTCGCCGCGCAGCTCGCGGAAGAACAGCGTCAGAAACTCGCGCCCGATGATCGCGCGTTTCTTCTCCGGGTCCGTCACGCCCTTCAGGTGGCGCAGGAAGTGGCTCGCGCCGCGGATCGTCTTCAGCTTCAGGCCCAGCACCTCGCCGAGATTGTGCTGCACCTCCTCGACCTCGCCTTCGCGCAGCACGCCGTTGTCCACGAACACCGGGCGCGCGTGCGACCCAACCGCGCGCGCCAGCAACACCGCCATCACCGTCGAATCCACGCCGCCGGACACCGCCGACAGGATGCGTCGGCCCGCGCTCTGCTCGCGAATCTCCGCGCAGGTCTGCTCGATCCAGTCGCCCAGCGACCAGTCCCGCGAACAGCCGCAGATGCCGAACAGGAAGTTCTCGAGGTAGCGCGTGCCGTGCTCCGTGTGGTGCACCTCGGGGTGGAACTGAAGGCCCCAGATGCGCCGCGCCCGATTGCACACGACGGCGTTCGGCGTGGCGGGGGAGTGCGCCAGGCGCGTGAACCCCTTCGGCAGCGCCGCGACGTGGTCGCGATGGCTCATCCACACGTGATGGCTGCGCGGCACGCCGGCCAGCAGGGCGTCCTCGTGCAGCAGGTCCACCTCCGCGCGCCCGTATTCGCCCGAGCCGCCCTTCTCCACCTTGCCGCCCATCGCGTGCATCAGCGCCTGATGTCCGTAGCAGATGCCCAGTACGGGCACGTCGAGGCGCTCCAGCAGCGGCTTGCGCAGACGCGGCGCCCCCTTGGCGTACAGCGAGGCCGGGCCGCCCGACAGGATCACCCCGCGCGGGCCACCCCGCAGCACTTCGGCCGGTGCCTCCTGACACGAGACGATCCGGCTGAAAACGCCCAGCCCGCGCACGCGCCGCGCGATCAACTGCGTGTACTGCGAACCGAAATCGACGATGACGATCATGCCGGCTCCCCGAGTTGGCCTGCGTACAGGCGGGTGTCATGCGCCAGGCGCACGCGGCCGTTGCGCGCATGGCGGGTGAACAGCTCGACGATCCCCTCGCGCAACGTGGCGAACTCCGGCGTTCCGGTCTCGGGCACATACGAGCACGAAGCGATGCGCCCGCACAACCCGGCGAGGTCGAACTCCTGCACGTTCTCCGCGGTCCAGATGCGCGGCGTGCTCCCGTAGAACCGGCGCAGCGCCGCGGCGTCCGGCATGCGGCTCTTCACGGCCGAGTAGTCGCTTCCGGCGGCTTCGATCAGACGCTCGAGTCCCTCGTGGAACGGGTCGCCGCTGCCGCGACGGTCGTTCCACACCAGCACCACCCAACCGCCCGGGCGCAGGATGCGGGCGAACTCGCGCCGGCAGGCCGAGGCATCGAACCAATGAAACGCTTGCCCGGCTGTCACGAAGTCCACGCTCGAGTCGCGCAGTCCCGTCGCCTCGGCGCTGCCCGCCAAGGCCCGGAACGCCGAGCGCCCCCGCAGCCGCTCCGCGCCCGCCGCGCGCATGTCCCCGTTCGGCTCCACGCCCAGCACCTGATTGCCGTTGTCCAGGAAGACCTCCGCCAGCAGTCCGGTGCCGCAGCCGATGTCGGCCACAATGTGGTCCGGCCGCAGATCGCACAGCGCGCGCAGCGCCGCCGCCATCCCGGCGGGATAGGTCGGCCGATAGCGGACGTACTCGCCCGCGCGGCCGCTGAAGCGCTCGGTCGGGTCGGCGGGATGCGTCATCGGACTCCCCTCCCGGCCAATCGCCGCCCGTTTGCGCAAAAGAAAAGGCGGTGGGGCCTTGCACCCACCGCCTTGGGAAATGCCGGTGCACCGGGGAAAAAGGTGCCTGTGCCGCCGCCGATGCCGTCGGGGACAGGCACCTGCGGCTCGTGGGTTCCGTGAAAACGTGATGGGATTCGAGTGAATCCGAAGGACGCGAGCAGGGGCACTCCATCGACTCCCAGTAGCCGCTTCGGGAGCGTTCGGTGCCACCCGCTCGCGCCGGTTGTCAACGCCATTGAGCAGCGAAGTGCATCGACCAACACCCCGAGCCCTTTCTCGCCTCCGGACACCGCGCCGCCCGGATCCAAAGGGCAGCATCTTTCGCCTGCCGCCAGATCAGGACCAGGACTGTGGTGCCCTGAACCCCGCGCAGATTGACCCACGAACGACGAACCACGCCTCAAGGCTCACGCCCCCAGCCCGCGATGCCGCCAGCGCACCGTCAGCACGTCGCGGAAGACGCGCGCGGAGTCCTTCAGCGGCGACACCCGCGAGTCCGGGTGGTCGATCCAGCGCACCGGCACCTCGACGATCTCGAAACCCAGCCGCCGCGCCAGCAGCAGCACCTCGACGTCGAACGAAAAGCCGTCCAGTGTCTGCCGCCGGAAGATTTCCCGGGCCGCCTCGGCACGGAACAGCTTGAATCCGCACTGCGTGTCCTGGATGCCCGGCACCGCCAGCACCTGCACGATCCCGTTGAACGTCCGCCCCATCAGCTCGCGGTGCCACGGCTGGTGCTTCTCGATGCGCGCGCCGCGTTTGGCCCGCGAGGCAATTGCCACCTCGGCCCCCGTTCGCCGCATCCGCCGCAGCAGCCGCCCCACCTCCTCGATCGGCGTCGAGTTGTCCGCGTCCGTGAACAGACGGAAGCGCCCCCGCGCCTCCAACATGCCGCGTCGCACGGCCGCCCCCTTGCCTTGGTTGTGCGGCGCCGGGCTCACCCGGCAGCGGTCGCTGCGGAAGGCCGCACGGGCCACCTCGACTGTCGCGTCCCGCGAACCGTCGTCCGCCACGATCAACTCCCACGCCCACGGCGCCCGTTCCAGATAGTCCTGCACCACCGCCAGCGTCGCCGGCAGGCGCCGCTCCTCGTTGTACGCCGGCACAATCACGGAAAGGAAAGGTCGCATGCGGGCCACCCCGACGGCTCGGCAAGGAGCCCCGAAGCGCGCCCCTTGTCCGCCCTCGATTGTTCCCGACGGCGGACCGGACGTGTCAATTGCAGCAGTTGTGCGCGCGTAAGATGGCGCGTCTTCAGGGGCCTGTCGGGTCCGCGGGCCACAGCACGCGAAGCTCCAGCTCCTGCGTCAGCCGGCGGATCTCCTGTGCCCGCAGATTCCACATCTTGCTGTTCCGGGCGTTCGGGTAGACGTGCTCGCGCACTTCCTCCAGCGGAGCCGGCGTCAGCGCCTGGCGCTGGTCCAGACGGAAGAAGATGGCGCCCTCCGTGCGGACATGGACGGTCGTGAACTCGCCCGCCTCCATCCCCAGCAATTCGGAGTCTGCATCCCCGATGCCGCTGCCCATTGCCCACTCCGAAGTCTCACGCACATCGAGCACGCCGGCATGCGCGCGTTGGAGTTCGGCGAGGTCGCCGCCCGCGGCCAACGCCTCTCGAATCTCAGCTGCCTTGGCCTGCGCGGCTTCGCGCGACTTGATGGCCGCTTCCCGCGTTGTCCCGATCGGCACCGCGAACCGCGTCAGACGGAACTGCCCCGAAGGAATCAACAGGGCCTTCATCCGTTCGTAGGCCTGCTCCATTTCCGCCTGATCTGGCTCGAACTGGTGCTCGTGCTGCGCGCGCCAATACTCGTGTGCAAGCGCGGTCGCCCGGCCCAAGCGTTCGATCTCGGCGCACAGGTCCGGCACCTTGCCGGCCGCGATCAGGCGCCGCGGAAGCGTCATCCTCGCCGCGCCCTCTTCCTCGGCCGGCAGCTCCATCGTCGCGCGGCTCATGCGCTCCCGATTCTCGAGTGCCAACAGCGCGGGCAGCCACGACGGCTCCATCAACTCCTCGACCGACGGGTTCCGTGCCGGTTGCACGCCGGCGACGTGCACCATGTACAGACCGTTGCCAAGCAGGGTTGGCGTCGAAATCTCATCCTCGGCCGTCGCGAAGATCAGGTCGCGGAAAGCCGCCGGCAATTCCGACTCGCGGTGGAAGACTCCCAGATAGCCATGATGGCGCGAGCTTGGCGCTTCCGAGTAGCGGAAGGCCGCCTCCCGAAAGGTCGTCTCGCCCGACAGGATGCGCTCGCGCAGGTCGGCCAGAAACGCGCGCTCCGCATGGTCCATTGCCGTGCGATAGATGTAGAAAACGGTGCGCGTCTCGGGCGCCCGGAACTGGTCCTGCATCCGGGTCGCGATCGCGCGAACGTCCGCTTCCTGCAAGGTGTCGGCCTGCACCTCGAGCGACTCGCGCCATGTGCGCTCCACGCAGCTCTCCACCGCCCCGGCCACCTGCGCCCACAACTGCGGATCGGGCTCCGAACGGCCGGCTTCGATGGCCTTCGCCGACCAGACGCGGTCGAACAGAAGATGACGAAACGCCCCGGCGGTCACCTCGCGCGCGTCGACTCGGATATCCGGGTCGGGGTCGCTCAGCGCCGTCTCCCATGGGTCTTCATAGGGATACTGCATGAGGCGCGCGAAGGCGAGCAGCTCGTCGTTCGTGAACGTGTGTCCCTTCGCTTCGGCAATCACCCCGGCCAGTGCGCGCCCGGGAATGAACAGCGCCAGTACCAACAGGGAGTAGAGAGTTCTCACGCTTGGACCCGCCGGGGAGGTCTGTGTCGAAAAAGGCGGAAGCCGGGCAGCGACTGCCCGGCCTCCGGTCAAGCGGGGTTTTCCGCCGAAGGGCGGGGATTCGCTCAGTTGTGCAGGTTCCAGTCCTGGACGTTGGCAGAGGGGAAGCTGAACTGCCAGCCCGAGAGGCTGTTGTTCGTGGCGAGCACGAACAGGCGGCCGTCGGGGAGCAGAACCACGTCACCGGAGCCGTTGGCGTTGGCATTGATGGCGGTGCCCTGAAGCGGTCCCGTCTGCCAACCGGCCGTGCCGGCGTTCTCCTCGAAGATCTTCGCGCGCAGCGGCTCGCTCGAAGAGGCAGCGGTCGCCGACGGCCCAACGGCGAAGTACTTCGTGCCGTTGATCGTCGCCACGTCGATCGGGCCACCGGTCGTCACGTCGGCGTCCCCAGCCGTCCCCATCACGACGTCCTGATTCGTTCCGGGGCCATCGGCGCCGGTCGTCAGGTTGATGTCGATGATCTGGCTGTCGTCGGTCGTCTCGGACTTCTTGTACCACGCGATGTTTGTGTCGTTCGAATCATACGCGATGTTCGGGATGCCGACGGGGAACGGCGTCACGGGGACCACTTCGGCGTCCACGAAGGTGCCGTCGTTCTCCGGATCGGTCAGCACGACGATGTTGTTCACCGTGTCGGCGCCACCCTTGCTGCCGACGGCGATGATCTTGACGGCGGCGCCTGCGCCCGTGACGTCCATCGAGTCGCCGACGCGATAGCCGTAGGAGCTGCCACCCACGCGCTCGAAGACCAGCGACCTTACATCGTTCGCCAGACCGGAGGCTTCACTCGCCCAGCGGTACATCTTGAACGTGCTCGCGGCCGAGCCGGAAAGGTTGTTGGCGTAGATGCGTCCGTCGCCGTCGACACGCACCTTCATCAGGACCAGCGTGCCGCCCGTGATGTCCGTCGCGTTGAAGGGCGAGCCGATCGCGGCGCCGGTCGCAGCATTCACCACGTGGATCGAATTGCTGCCGGTGCGGCTGGCGACCAACAGGTTGCCGGTCGCGCTGTTGTAAGCAAGGCCGCGCGACAGGTTGTCGTTGGCCACGAAGGCGAGCGTCGTGCCCGCGTCCACCTTGAAGATCTGCGTGCCAGTTACTTGGGCCTCAGCCGACGCGGTCAACAACCCGCACGCGGCCACACCCAAGGCCAGATGACGAAGGGCTTTCATAGAGGGAACCTCCAGCAGAGAGTCGTTCGGATTCAAATCGTGAGGTCAGTATCGGCCACTCCCTTGCCGCTGTCAACGGGATTCATGGCGGGATTAGTAAAAATGTTTTGAATAGAAAAGTCGCACCTGAGCAGGCGTTGATCGGAGCTGATTCGAGTTCGGCCGCCTCGCAGCGCAAGCGCTTACGCTGCGACAACAAGCTCCCCCCGCAGGCACCCGAGGCGACCGTCTGAGCGGGAGTCTGGCACTGCCAGAGGGCGTCTACCCCCGGCGTCCCTGGACAGACAGGTGCCAGAATCGCGTTGTCCCGGCCCGGCCCGGTCGTTAGCCAGAGTGAGTTGCTCATGATCGGTTCCGGCTGCCCTGCCGGGGGGGACGCGCCATGGAGATTCTGGAAGGACTGGGTGCCAAGGAACTCAGCGTTCTGCGCCACATCGGCCGGCACATCTCGATCGGCGGGGGCCAGCTCCTGTTTCGTGAGGGCCAGCCTGCCTGGGGCCTCTACGTCATCATCGACGGAACCATCGAGATTTTCCGGACGCACCGCGACGGCGAGCACATGGTGGCCGTGCGCGGGCCCGGCGACGTGATCGGCGAGATGGGCCTGTTCAAGGATGGCGGCCAGCGCACCGCCTCCGCCCGCGCCCGCGGCACCACCGTCCTGTACGAAATCTCGAGCGATCCTGTCGAGGCGCTCAAGCAGTGCGGCGACCTGAACGCGCCGATCCTGTTGATGCAGAACCTCATCTGCGCCTTGGCGAACAAGTTCCGCCGTCGCGTCGAGGCCAACCAAACGGCGCCACTCAGCGAAATCGCCCCGATGAAGGACCTCGTCGCCGAGTTCGAGCGCGAGCTCGGCGTCATCGTCAACCACCTGCCCCGCGAGGGGTTCATTCGCAAGACCGTCAAGATGGAGCACCTCAGTCGCGGCGAGGCACTGGTCAAGCAGGGCGACCCGTCCGACTCCTTCTTCATCATCCATCACGGCAATCTGGTCGTGACGCGACGCGACGAACTCGGCAAGGAGAAGATTATCGACCGACGCGCCGCGCCCACGGTGATCGGCGAGACCGGCTTCTTCACCGGCAAGCCGCGCATCGCCACCGTCTGCGCCGAAGGCGGACCCGTGTTGCACAGCCGCTTTCCCGGCGAGGAGTTCCGCAAGCTGCGCGAGAAGAACCCCGCCGAGGCCATCGAGATTCTCTACACCATCGCGCGCCTGATCATCCACATGAACTACCGCTACGGGCAGTCGGGGGTTGCGATGTCATGACCTCCCGTTCGCGTGCCGCCTCGACGACTCCCGCGCCCAGCAGCTCGGGACACGTCTACTCGACCCAGATCAAGACGCTCGCCTTCTCGGACTTGACGGGAAGCACGAAGATCGTCTCGCAGGTCGGGGACGAGCGGGCCGCGGCCATCTTCCAGCGGCACGACATTGAGGTGCGCGCACTGCTGCGCGAGCACGGCGGCGTGGAACTCGAGCGCACGGACGGCTTTCTCGCGATGTTCGACCGGCCGATCGACGCGGTGCGCTACGCGCTCGGCATTCATCCGCTGCTCGAGGAGATTTCATCCGACGAAGGCGTGGTGCTCGCGGCACGAGTCGGCATCCACATGGGCGAGGTGGTGCTCGTGCCGGTGGACGACGGTTCGAAGCCACTCGAGGCCGAGGGCATCACGCGCGTCGTCTGCGCGCGATTGATGGCGCTGGCGCAGGCCGGCCAGACCCTCATCAGCCGGGGCGCGTTCGATCTGGCGCGCCGCGCATCGGTCGGCACCGACATCGCCTCCTCGGGCGTGCGCTGGCAGTCGCATGGCCAGTACGTGCTCAAGGGCGTCGAGTTCGACGGCGCGAGCGATCCGATCGAGGTGTGCGAAGTGGGCTTCATGGGCCACGCGCCGTTCGAGCAGCCGCCCGACACCGAGAAGGCCTCGCGCTACTTCCGGCCGTCGCAGGTCGGTGTCGTGAAGATCAAGGTGCCCGAGTTGGGCATCCTGCCGCGCCAGCGCCTGGTGCCCGTGATCAAGATTCTGATCATGGTGCTCGTGGTGCTCGGCGTGGTCTCGACGACGCTGTTGCTGCTGCTGCCGAAACTGGGCGACAGCTCAAGTGCCGAGCAGTCGCCGTTCGCCACACGGGCGTCCACACCGAGCCTGCGCGACCTGCTGACCAACGGCGATCTGGCCGCGGCGCGGGTGGCTGCCGAAGCGCGTGGCCCGGAGTTCGTCGCCTTGCTGGATGGGATTCAGGGTGCCGTTGGCGAGGCGCTCGCCGGGCAACTGGGGCCTTCGGCCACCGGACGCCAGCGCCGCGATGCCGTCCGCCAAGCGCTGCGCCCGGCCGAGCAGGGAACGCTCGCCGAACCCGAGGGCGCATGGAATCGACTGCTGTACCTGCGCATCACCGGGGACGAGACCGCGGGCGAGCGCCTTGAACGCATCCGGTCGCACGCGACCGATTTCGCGCGCACCCCGGAGCACGATCGCGCCTGGGCCCTGGCCGGCAGCCTCTGGGAGTCCCGCCCCTAGCAGATGCCCATCCGCGTCACTTGCGCGGATGCGGCAACGCCCGCGCGATGCTCGTCGAGGTCACGTTCAGCGACTGCGCCGCGCCCGTCACTTCCGCCTCGTCGCCAATCAGCGAATCGTGCAGCACCATGCGCGCGATGATCGCATCCTCGCCGACGATGCTGTCGCATACCACCGAGTCCTCCACGCGCGTGCCCGCGCCGATCACCGTGTTCGGTCCGACGACGCAACGCTTGAGCACCGCGCCCTCGCCGACGAACACCGGCGGCACGATCACCGCCTCGGGATGGCGACGCCGGAACTCCTCCTGCACCGCCGTCGGAATCTCCGACAACAGCACCGCGTTCGTCTCGAACAGCGTTTCGGGCTTGCCGCAGTCGAGCCACGCGTCGATCGCGAACGGCTCCATCACGTGGCCCTGCTGGAGCATCCACGCCAGCGCATCGGTGAGCTGGAATTCCTTGGCCGAGCGCTTGCCCGCCTCGATGATGTGGTCCAGCCCCGCGAACAGGAGCGCCGGATCGTTGATCTTGTAGACGCCGACGATCGCCAGGTTCGTCGGAGGATTCTGGGGTTTCTCGACCATCGCCACGATCTGCCCGGAGGAGCCCAGTTCCACGACGCCGAAGCGCCGCGGGTCCTCGACCTCGCGCACGCCCAGCGCCGTGTGCTTCGAGGCGAACAGGCGCTTGAAGTCCGCCCGGATGATCGTGTCGCCCAGAATGATCAGCAGGTCCTTGTCGTTCTTGTGGATTTCCTTGCCGAGACTGATTGCATGGCCGAGCCCCAGCATCTCCTCCTGGACGACAAAGTGGTTGTCGAGCTGCGGATAGGTCTCGCGCACGTGCCGCTCGATCTCGTCGCCGAGGTAGCCCACGATCAGCGTCACGCCGGTGATCCCGGCGCCGATCAGGTCGTCCATGATATGGTCGAGCATCGGCTTGCCACCCACGTTCATCAGCACCTTCGGAACGTTCCATGTGTGGGGGCGCATACGGGTGCCGAAACCGGCGACTGGAATGATGGCGCGCATGTGGGGCTCTCCTGTCGGGTGGTCGGTGTTGCGGGAATGGTTATGCTTCGGCGGCGCGCAGCGGGAACGACAACGCGAGTTCCTCGACCTGGGCGCGGACCTTGTGCACCAGCGCCTTGTCGTCCGGGTTCTTCGCGACCTCGGCGATCCATCCGCCGATCGTGCGCATCTCGGCTTCCTTCATGCCGCGGCTGGTCAGCACCGGCGTGCCGATGCGGACGCCGCTGCACTCGGTCGGCTTGCGCGTGTCGAAGGGGATCATGTTCATGTTCACGGTGATGCCGGCTTCTTCCAGCGCATCGCTGGCGGCCTTGCCCGTCACACCGACCGGCGTCAGGTCCACCAGCACCAGATGCGTGTCGGTCCCGCCGGCGACCAGACGCATGCCGTTGGCGACGAGCACCTCGCCCAGCACCTTGGCGTTGGCGATGATTTGCTGGGCGTAGGCGGCGAAGGAGGGCTTGAGCGCCTCGCCGAAGGCCACAGCTTTCGCGGCGATCTGGTGCATCAGCGGCCCGCCCTGCAGGCCGGGGAAGACGGAGCTGTTGATCTTCTTGCCGTGCGCCTCACGAGCGAGGATCAGGCCGCCACGCGGCCCGCGTAGCGTCTTGTGCGTCGTCGTCGTCGTCACGTCGGCGATCGGCACCGGCGAGGGAATCGCCTTGCCCGCCACCAGCCCGGCAAAGTGCGCCATATCGACGAGGAAGCTGGCGCCGACCTCGTCGGCGATTTCGCGGAACCGCGCGAAGTCGATCAGGCGTGGATACGCCGACCCGCCCGTGATGATCATCTTCGGCCGGTGCTCGCGCGCCAACGCGACCACCTCGTCGAAGTCGATCAACTCGGTCTGCCGCGACACGCCGTACTGCACGATCTTGTAGAGCTTGCCGGCCATGTTGACCTTGTGACCGTGGGACAGGTGGCCGCCGTGCGCCAGCGACAGGGAGAGCACGGTATCGCCCGGCTCGACCAACGCCATGAACACGCCCTGGTTGGCCGTTGTGCCGCTGTGGGGCTGCACGTTGGCGAACTCGGCGCCGAACAGGCGGCACGCGCGTTGGATGGCCAGCGTCTCGACGTTGTCGTACTCGGCGCAGCCGTGGTAGTAGCGCTTGCCGGGATAGCCCTCGGCGTACTTGTTCGTGAAGACCGAGCCGGAGGCTTCCATCACCGCCTCGGAGGCGACGTTCTCGCTGGCGATCATCTCCAGCGTGCTGCGCTGGCGGTGGAATTCGGCCTCCAGATGGAGGGCGATCTCGGGGTCCTGGGCGGCGAGGGGAATCTTGGGGAAGGCGGGAGTGCTCAAGGGCGTGGGCTCCTGGTCGGGACGGGTTGTCCCGGCGTCTGTAAGAATCGGGGGCTCGCGGGGCAAGCCTTGTGCCTGCCCCCTTTTCGCTCGACCCGCGTCATACACCCCCCGACCCTTGCCCGCGCGGTTCCCCCATCCCCCGGATTCGGCAGGCACCCCTCATGCCCCGCACACTCGTCACCGGCGGCGCAGGCTTCATCGGCAGTCATCTGTGCGATAAGCTCCTGGCGCTGGGCCACCACGTCATCTGCATGGACAACCTGTCCACCGGCAAGATCGACAACATCGCCCATATCCGCGACGAGCGCTTCCTCTTCATCAAGCAGGACGTCACGAACTTCCTGTTCATCGAAGGGCCGGTGGACTACATCCTGCACTTCGCCTCGCCGGCCAGCCCGATCGACTACCTCGAGCGGCCCATCCCGACCCTGAAGGTCGGCTCGCTCGGCACGCACAAGGCCCTCGGGCTTGCCCTCGAGAAGAAGGCCCGCCTTCTGCTTGCCTCGACCAGCGAGGTCTACGGCGATCCGCTCGTGCATCCCCAGCGCGAGGACTACTGGGGCAACGTCAACCCCATCGGTCCGCGTGGTGTCTATGACGAGGCCAAGCGCTTCGCCGAGGCCATCACCATGGCCTACAATCGCTTCCACGGTCTCGAGACGCGCATCGTCCGCATCTTCAACACCTACGGGCCCCGCATGCGCCTGCACGACGGCCGCGTCGTCCCGAACTTCATCCGCCAAGCCCTTGCCAACGAACCGCTCACCGTCTTCGGTGACGGCAACCAGACACGCAGCTTCTGCTTCGTCTCCGATCTCGTCGAGGGCATCATCCGCCTGCTGCTGTCCGACGAGGTCGATCCCGTCAATCTGGGCAATCCGGCCGAGATCACCATCAACCAGTTTGCCGAGACGATCCTGCGCCTGTCGGGCGCCGACCTGCCGATCGTCCACCACCCGCTGCCCGTCGACGACCCGCGCAAGCGCAAGCCCGACATCGGCAAGGCCAAGCGTCTGCTCAACTGGGAGCCCACGGTGCCGCTCGACGAGGGCATCCGTCAGACGATGGAGTACTTCCAGAAGCGCGTCGCCGCGAATCCCGAGCTGATGAACCGCCCGGACTGAGTCGCTCGTCCCGGCGCCGGAGTCTGGCGCGATGCGGCTGCCACGCCTCGAACTGCCTGCCGAGCCGCCCCCGGTCGCCCGGTGGGAGTGGTTCGTCGTCCTTGCCGCCACGCTGCTTGGCGGCTTCCTGCGGTTCGTCGCACTCGAATCGATTCCTCCGGGCCTGTGGTACGACGAGGCCATCAACGGCATCGATGCCCTGAGCATCCTGCGCGAACCCGGCTGGCCTCTCTTCTTCGTGACGCGCGGCCATCCTCGCGAGCCGATGTTCATGTACCTCGAGCTGCTTGGCATCCTCGCCGGCGGCACCACGGCGCCCGCCCTGCGCGCCGTCGGCGGCGTCGTCGGCACGCTGGCCATTCCGGCCACCTGGTGGATGGCGCGCTCGTATGCCGGGCCGCGCGTCGCCCTGCTGACACTTGCCTTCTTCGTGCCGATGCGTTGGCACCTGACCTTCTCACGCCTGGCTTTTCGCACCATCCTGACAACGCTGTTCTGTCCGCTCATCGCCGTCTTCCTGCTGCGCACCTTGCGGTCCGGCCGACGATGGGACGCGGCGGTGCTCGGGTTGTTGTGCGGCCTGGGGCTCTACACGTACCTGTCGATGCGCCTGTTCCTCCTCGCCGTGGCGCTTGGGCTGGTGATTGGCCTCGCGACGGCGGTGCGCACTCCCGCGCGTCGTGCGGTGCACTTGGTCCTCATCGCGGCAACGGTCGGCTTGTTGGTCCTCGTCCCGCTCGGGCTGCATTTTCTCTCCCACCCGGAGCACCTCTCCGGGCGGCAACGCCAAATCTCCCTGATCGATCAGGGGGCCGAGGGCTGGAAGCGGATCGGTCGGCAGGCGATCGATGTGGCGCTGATGACCACGTTGCGCGGCGATCACGAGGCGAAGCACAACATCCCGGGACCACCCCGGTTCATGCAGGCCTATCTGTTTGCGCCGGATTCGGCCGACTCGCATGCGCGCTGGCGCGATGCGCGGCGCATGGGGGAAGCGCCGGACCCGCACGGCACCGGACTGCCCGCGTTCGATCTTCTGACCGGCCTGTTCTGTCTTGGGGGCATCGGGTTGCTGGTCGGACAGGTGCGGCATCGCCAGTGGGCGGGGCTGTTTCTTCTCCTGTGGCTGCTGCTTGGCAGCTTGGCGTCCGTGCTCTCGTTCGGCGCGCCGAACATGTTGCGGCTGATGCTGCTCACGCCGTTGGCGGCGCTTTGTCTGGCATTGGCGGCCAACGCGATTCTGGAGCACTCCGGCAGGTCGCGCCGGATGGCGCAGGTCGGCATCGCCATCCTGCTTGTCTGGTTTGCGGCGGGGGAGACATGGCGGGCGTTCGCGGTCTGGCCGCGCCATCCCCAGGTCTGGGAGAGCTACCAGGCGCGGTTCCGCGACGTCGCCGACTGGCTGGTCGCGCATCCGATGCGCGCGCCGGTCATCGTCGCGCCCTCCTACTTCGTCGCGGACACACCCACATTCATCTTCCTGACCGATGGTGTGCCGGGGCTTGTCAGCGATGCGATCAAGCCCGCTCCCGCCTTCCCAGATACGGTCTGGGTGCTGGCGCCGCACGCGCCGTTTCCGCCGGTGCGCTTCCATGCGCCAACGGGATCGCGTGCGCCGGTCGAGGTTGCACGCTTCCACGATCTCGACGGCGCCGTGTGGCTGAGTGTGCTGGAATACAACGAGCCCGCAGGCGACTGACCTGCGGGCTCGGGGGGATTACTTCTTGGCCGGCTTCTTGGGCGCCGCGGGAGCGGCCTTCTTGGGCGCTTCGGGTGGTTTCTTGGCCTTCGATTCGGCCTTGGGAGCCGGCGCCTTTGGTGCCGGCTTGGGCTTTGCGGCTGCCGGCTTCTCCTTCTCCTTGGCAGCGGGAGCAGCCTTCTCCGGCTTCTTGGCGGGTGCCTTGGCCGGCTCGGCCTTGGCGGTCTTGGGCTTCGCTTCCTTGGCGGGTGCCTTTGCCTTGGCGGGCTTGGCCTCGGCGGCCTTCTCTGCCTTGGCGACGGGTGCGTCCTCATCCTTGCCGGACTCGGCCTTGGCGGGGCGTGCGGACTTGCGGGCCTCGGCACTGTCGCCTGCCGCGGCGCCGCCCCACTTCTCGTGGCGCAGGTCCTGATCGAGCGGCGCGTGCACCACGTCCATCTCGATCAGGCGGTCGATCGCCAGCTTGATCTCGCGGAACACGCGCTTGTAGACCTCGAGCGTCGCGCCCATCGGGTCGGTGATCTGGTAGTTCTTCAGGTCGCTCTTGGTGTATTCCTTGAGCAGGAACGTCTTGCCGCGGGCCTCGGGCGACATGCGCAGCGCGAACTGCACGTGGAAGGGCGTCATGCCCAGCACCAAGTCCGCCTTCTTGAGCATCTCGGGCGTCAACGGGGCCGAGCGGTGCTTGCGGATGTCGATCTCCACAGACTCCATGACCTGCACCGCCTCGGGCGTCGGCAGCAGGCCCGAGATGGTCATCACCCCGGCAGTCTTCACCTCGATATGGCGCCAGTTGCCCTTCTCGAGGTAGTCCTGCAGCAGCCCCTGCGCCATCGGGCTACGGCACGTGTTGCCCGTGCACACGAAGACGATCACCCGCTTTTTCCTGCGTTTCGCGAGAAGCATCCATGCCCTCCACAAGAACTTCGGCGAGGCCGTTACGGCCTCGCCCGCAAACTCAGGTCCCCTACCGAATACCGCCGCGCAGGAACATTCCCACTCCGACCACGGCAAACAGGATATTCGGCAGCCATGCCGACAGGGCCGGCGTCAGGCCGAACTCGACCTGACCCAGCTTCCAGCTCAGGAAGTAGACCCCGTAGTACAAACCGATCAGCAACAGCCCTCCGCCCAGGTCCAGCAGCACGCCGTACGCCTTCGGGCGCAGCATATGCGCGCAGATCATCAGGGCGACGGCGGCGGCGGCAAGAGGCAGGGCGACTTTGCGGTGCATCATAAGCCGGTATTCGGATGTTCGCTTGCCTTGCGCGTCAAGGAGCTTTATGTAGGCCACCAGCTCGCGCAGGTTCATCTGGTCCGGGTTGTCGAGCCCGTCGAGGAATTCGGCCAGCCGCGGCGTGATCGGGGGCTCGATATCCGCGCCATGCAGTTCGGCTTGGCGCTCGAAGTGCTCGATTCGGCCCTGCTGGTCGAAGCCCCGGATGGTGGCGTCGTGGAAGGTCCACAGGCTGGACCGCTCGTCGAGCGTGGCCGACGCGGCATGGATCACCTGCCGGGGCACCTCGGTTCCCGGCCACATGTCCACGATGGCCGGGTACTGCATCTCGTTCGAGGCGGGCGCGTAGGAGTCGATCACGTAGACGCGCTCCGTGCCCCACTTCAGCAGGATGTCGCGGTTGCGCGTGATGCGCTCGATCGGCTTGTTCTTGATGTGGCGCTGCTCGATGTAATACGCCGCGCGGTCTGCACCGCCCAGCACGAACTCGGTCAACCCCAGACAGACCAGACTGACGATTGCGGCGCCGGCGAAGAACGGCACGGCCAGCCGCACCGGGCTGATGCCACCTGCCAGACAGGCCAGCAACTCATTGGTACGCGTCCGGCGTGCGACGTTCCACAGGATCGACGCCGCCGCCAGCACCACCGCCGTATCCACGAAGAAGCGCGGCAGGCGACAGAAGTAGAACAGCAGGCCCCAATGAAGTTCCGCGCCCTCGGCGGCCTCCTGGAAGAACTCCAGAAAGACCTTGGCGAACAACAGGATCGCCAGAAACGCCAGGAGCGTGAAGAGGACCCTGAAGAAGTCGGAGAGGTATTCCCGGTCGAGGAGCGTCATGTCGAAGGGACCCGGCCCTCGCTGGGGGGACTGCCGGGCGGCGCAAACGCCGCTCCGCCGTTACCTCTTCGCCGAAACGGGAACGCGGAGGCAACCCGCAATCACACCCCAAGCGGACGGTCAGCCCGTCCCTGAACCCCCTCCGGTGTCCCGGTGACAACCGCGTGCGGCCTGCCGGCATGCCTACTCGGCAGCCGGCTCCGTCTCCTCGACGTCCGTCGCTTCCACCGACTCCTCGCCCGCGGCGGCTTCGGCTTCGGCGCGCAGCCGCTCTTCCTCTTCCAGAGCCTCGCGCTCCTCGGGGCGGAGGAAGCGCTCCACCACCACCTTCAGGTTCGCGTACACGCCCTGATAGAGGCGAATGCGGAAGGGGAACTCGCCCAGCGCCTTGATGTGCTCGCTCAGCTCGATCTTGCGGCGGTCGACCGCGAAGCCCTTCTCGGCCAGCGCCTGGACGATGTCCTGCGGCGTGACGGAGCCGAAGAGCTGGCCCTTCTCGTTGGCGCGCAGTTCGAAGGTCAGGACGATGCCGTTGAGTCCCTCGGCCGAGCGCGTGGCCGCCGCGCGTTCGCGCGTGACCATCGCCTCGATCTTCTTGCGACGACTCTCGACGAGCGCCATGTTCGCACCCGTCGCCTCGCGCGCGTAGCCGCGCGGCCCGAGGTAGTTGCGGAAGTAGCCACGCTTGACGTCGACCAGCTCGCCCGCGTTGCCCAGATTGTCCACCGAACGGAACAGGATTACTTTCATGCCGGAATCTCCTTGGAGGGCGACGGTTCGACTCAGCCGGCCTTGTAGGTCAGCAGCGCGACTTGGCGCGCCCGCTTGATGGCCGACGTCAGCAGTCGCTGGAACTTGGCGCAGGTGCCCGTCATGCGGCGGGGCAGGATCTTGCCCGCCGGCGTCACGAAGCGCTGCAGCGTCTTGACGTCCTTGTAATCGATGTACTCGGCCTTGGTCAGCGTGAAGAAGCAGACCTTGCGGCGGGGGAAGCGACGCCGCCCGCGCGGACCGCCGGGGCCGCCACGGCCGCCACGGTCTCCGCGATCGCCACGGTCTCCGCCACGCTCGCTGCGCTCCGGGCGCTCGCTACGCGGCGGGCGCTGCTCGGTCACTTCGCCTTGCTCACGGATGTCCTCGCTCATTGCTGGGCAACTCCTTGCCGGGATCGGTCAATTGGTCAGAAGGGCAGGTCGTCTTCGGTCTCGCCGCCGCCGTCGTAGGAGGGCGAGCGGTCGTAGTCCTCGCGCGGTTCGGCCGCTGCCGGAGGTGGGGCGCTCTGGCGCCGCGCGCCCGGGCCGCCGCCTTCGCCGGCCGGACGGCCGCCCCCTTCGGGGCGAGCCCCGAACTGGACGCGTTCGGCCACCACGACGAACTTCGTGCGATTCTCGCCCGACTGGGTCTGGTACTGGTCCATCTTCAGCCGGCCCTCGACCAGCACCTGGCTGCCGCGCTGCAAGTACTGCGCGCACAACTCGGCCGTCTTGTTCCAGGCCTCGACGTCGATGAACAGCACCTCTTCCTTCTTGTCGCCGCCTTCCCGGCCGCCCCAACGGCGGTTCACCGCCAGACCCATCTTGCAAACCTGCGAGCCACTCTGAAGGAAGCGCGACTCGGGGTCGCGCGTCAGGTTGCCAAGCAAGAAGACCCGGTTGAGTTCCATGGGAACGCTCCTGGTGACGGGCGGGCGTGCGCGGAGGCACGCCCGAGTCGGGGGGTCGGCTCAGACGGCCGGGCGGTCAGGCCTCGGGGCTGGGTTCGGCGGCAGCAGGCTCGGCTTCGCGCGGAGCTTCGGCAGCGGCAGCGGCAGGCGGACGGCGCTCGAAACGCCCACCGCGGTCGCCTCGGTCGCCGCGATCACCGCGGTCGCGCGGACCATCGCCCCGGCCGAACCGGCCGGCGCGCTGCTCCTCGTAGTAGCCCTCGGGGGGGGGCACGCCACGCGACTTGCCCACCACCGCGCGCGTCACCATGAAGCGCAGCACGTCTTCCGAGATCCGCAGGTGGCGGTTGAGTTCCGCGAGCACCGGGCCCGTGGGCGGGGCATCGAACAGCACCAGGACGTAATAGCCCTCGCGACGACGGTTGATCTGGTAAGCCAGCTTGCGCTTACCCCAAGCGTCGCGCGACTTGACCGTGCCGCCGTTGCGGGTGATCAGCGCCTCGATCTTCTCGATCGATTCGGTGATCTGCGCGTCCGGACGGTTGGTCTCCAATACAACAAGCGCTTCGTACGTAATCATGAGGGTCTATGGACTCCCCGTGGACTTGACGGTCCCGCCGCAAAGAGCGGGACAGGGAACCCCGGCCGCGGACAACCGCCCGGGCAGGGGGAGGGAAAAGGCCCCTCTGCCCCCCGCCTTGTCAAGGTGGATTTCCCGCCTCATACGGCCCCGGATGCCGCCCCGGCGTTCAGTTCGCCGGCATATCGTAGTGGTAATCGAAGCCCCGCCAGCGGCGGAAGCGGTGGTATTCCCCGACCACCAGGAACACCAGCCCGACCAGACCGTAGAAGAACACCGCCCCGACACCCGGCGCCGTGGCCAGAGAGGGCAGGTTCGTGTACGTGCGCGGGGAGGAGATACCCTCGATCATGATGTAGAAGGGCGACAGCCGCCCAATTCCGCGCATCAGGTCCGCGAAGAAGCCCTCGCTGTTCGGGGCCATTGCCAGGCAAGCCGCCGCCAGCAGCGGCACCACCACCCACGCGGCCAGCACCACCGCCAGGGTCATCCGCCCGGCCCCCTTGCGTCCCACCGACACCGCCGTCGCGAACCGCCCGAACACGCAGAAGAATGCATACCCGAGAAGTCCGACCACGGCGGCCATCACGAACAGGTCGCGCGACATGGAGCCCAGTCCCGCCGCCCCTTTCAGCAGCGTCACCACCGCCGCATACCAAGCCACTCCGACAAGGATCAGGAAGGGCACCGTCTGGTCGAACGGACGCAGGAAGGGGAACAGGCGCTTGAGATGCCAAATCTCGTCGCCAACCTCCATGCGCCCGACCGCGAAGCACAGCGCCGCCGTCGCCAGCAGCAGGCTGCCCAAGGCCATGAACGAAAGGCCCATGACGTTCGACAGGGGCAGGCCCTTGTTCAGCCCCAGCAGCGTCCCGATGATGCCGACTGCCATGAGCGCGAACTGCCAGTGCGCCAGCGCGCGCGTCTCCTCGGGGTCGAACAACTTACGCGTGGCCACCAGCAGGAACACCGCTGTCAGGAACAGCATTCCCACCGCGCCGAGGGCCCAGGACGGCACCGTCGTGCCGAATAGCAACAGGCCGGCCGTGCCGCCGCCACCACCTCCGCCGGCTGCCGCCGTCGTACCCAGCCAAATGGTCACCTGCCGGTAAATGATGCTGCCGCCGAACAGGGCCGCGAAGATCATAAACACGACGATGCCCTGGGCCGTGCGGGTGCGGTCGCGCACCGACGAGACTAGCAGCCCGAAAGAGGACAGCACCATCGAGCAGCCCAGCAGCACCCCGCCCATCGCCAGCACGTTGACCCGGCTGATGCCACCGTAGAGGAACGCCAGGCTGATCAGCGGCAGCGCGCACAGCAGCGCCAGCGAGACGTAGAACACCGTCGAAAGAAAGCAGCCGAGGATGTACATCCACGGGGTGATCGTCGTGACGCGCAGGAAGTCGAAGGTCTTCTTCTCCTTCTCGCCCGTCGTCATGCCGGCGGTGATCGTCGGCGCGATGATCAGGACCAGCAGCCCCTGAATGGCCGTGATCCACTTGAACAGGGTGAAGCCTGTCTCGGCCAGGCTCTCGAGCATCTTTTGGGTGTCCTGCGAGCGGGCCGCCGTGAAGGGGTCCTGACTGGCCAGCAGGATCAGGATGCTGCTGATGGACATCAGGACGATGTAGCCGATGATGCTGAAGACGAGCGCCTTGCCGCGGATGCGGCGCCGCAACTCCCGCGTCAGGATCGGGTTGTCGAACAGGTTGTGGCGGATCGCGTTCAGCAGCATCATGGGGCGTGATCGGTGCGTCGGGGGGAGATTGCTTCAACCGAGGTGAGACAGTGGATGCGCCGCGGGGGTTCCCGTTACTTGGCCACCCGATTTGCCAGAAACGGCCCGACGATGTTGCTGATCAGGCTGCTGTAGATATTCGGCACGGGGGCGATCAGCACCCGGCCGGTGCCCTCGATGACGTTGACCAGTCCCTCGCCCGAGGTGATCGTCCCCAGCATTCCCTTCGTGGCCCGGCGCACGTTGAAGTCCAGGTGCGCCTGGCGGGCGACGGCGAAGTTGCCGTCCACCACCAGCCGGTCGTTCACCAGGTCCACGGCCTCGAGCGGCCCGGGCGCCTGGATGACCACGGCTCCGTGGCCCTCGACCTTCGTCTGGAAGAAGCCCTCGCCGCTCATCAGGCCGGCCAGCGCCTTGTTCCGCCACGCGCCCACCTCCACCCCGATGTCCGAGCAGACATAGGCACCCTTGTCCAGAATCCAGGCGTCTCCTGCAAGATTCAGGGTCGTGTACTCTCCGAAGATGGGCGGGCCGAAGTAGACCTCTCCCGTGCCCGTGTAGGTCGGCCGGAAGATCGACTCCTGAGTCACCATCGACTTGAGCAGGCCCCCCGCCGTCGGGGCCTTGGTTTCGATATCGATGCGGCCGCGCATGTAGTGCATTGCGCCCGACTCGGCGCGGATCGTCTCATTGTTCAGCGTGGCCCGGATCATCTTCAGGCCCTGTCGCTCGATCACTTCAAAGGTCGCCATGCCGTTCTCCGCTTTCGGGATGGGTGGGGGTGCGCGCCTCGGCACCGGTACCAACTACGGACTCCGGGCCCGGGCGATTCAACGGGAAAGCTCGCCCAGTTCCTCGTC
Organism: Candidatus Sumerlaeia bacterium; assembly: GCA_019634695.1. Classification (GTDB taxonomy): domain Bacteria; phylum Sumerlaeota; class Sumerlaeia; order SLMS01; family JAHLLQ01; genus JAHCAW01. Next base: position 44,931 of record JAHCAW010000016.1, on the reverse strand, counting down.
GAAGCCCCCCGACAGGATCGGGAACCGGCACCACGTCTTCGGGTCCAGGTTCTCGTCGTCCAGATGGAACGAGGGGGCATAGCGCTCGCGCTTCCACTGGTTGCGGCACCAGAGGCGGAAGAAGCGGGCGATGTAGGTGCGCAGCAGGGCGGCGCCGCCGAGGGGTTCGGCCCATTCGGGCTCGAGCCGGGCGAGCACCTCGGCCGGCTCGAGACGGTCCCGGATCGCCAGCCGCTCGATGGCGTCCAGCAGATCGTAGGGCATCAGGTCGGCTTCGTCGGTCTGGTGCTGGTCCGGCGGGCGCAATTCGGCGGTCGGGGGGAGCTGGCAGACCGCCAGCAGGCCGGGCATCGGCCCGAGTCCCTCGGGACCCGTCTCGCCCATCCAGCGCAGCCAGCGCCGCAGCGCGCTCTTGTCGATGCCGGCGATCGGGCTCAGGCTGCCGCAGGTGTCGCCGTCCATTGTGGCGTAGCCGACCGCGGCTTCGCTGCGGTTACTCGTCGCCAGCAAGAGGGCTCCCCGCACGTTCGTCAGCATCCAGATTCCCGGCGCGCGCACCCGTGCCTGGATATTCTGCAGCGCGACGTCGTCGCAGGCCAGATCGCCGGTGCCCCACTCGAGGGAACGGCCCAACGTGCCCTCGACGAGCGCACGATAGCCGCGCACCAGTTCCTCGACATTCCAGACCGCATGGCGCGCGCCGAGTGCCATGGCAACGCTGGCCGCCGCGTCGCGCGTCTCGTCGCCGCTGTTAGCCGTCGCCTGATAGACCGTGTCCAGCAGGCCGCCGCAGAGCGCGCCCGCGTCGGGCTCCACCTGCGGCAGGCGTCGCGCCACCTCCTCCGCACCCAACTCCTGCACGGCGAGCCGGTAGGAAAGCGCGGCGAGCGTGGCGACCGCCGCGGAGTCCGCGCCGCCGCTGAGCGAAACCACGAAGCCCTTGCTGTGGCTCTTGCGCAGGTAGTCGTGCAGCCCGAGAGCGACGGCCCGCGCGAACTCCTCTTCCTTGGCACAGGGTCCGGTCGCCCAGTCCTCGCGCGGTCCGATGGGCCGCGTCGGTGGTGCGTCCGCCTGATGCCACTTCCAATCGATCGGCACCAGGTGGATGCCCTCGTCGCTGGTGCGCAGACTGGTCGTGCGTGCGCGACGCATGCGCAGCACATCGACGTCCACGACGGCGGTCGTCAGCGCCACCTCGCGAAAGGTCAGAAGGTCGCCGCGCGCCAGGATGTCGCCGCCCGCGGCAATCACCCGTTGCCCGTCGAAGATCACGCGCCCGGCCTCGTTGCCCAGTGCGTTCGAGAAGACGTAGGCCGCCACGCAGGCGCGCGCGCCCTCCTGCACGATGCGCTCGCGCGTCGGGTGCTTGCCAAAGGAGAAGTGGCTCGCGCACGGGCCGGCGATCAGGTCGCACCCCGCCTGTGCAAGCCTCCCGATCGGGCGATTGGGCACCCAGGCATCCTCGCAGATTTCCGCGCCGACGCGCACTCCGGCGAAGTCCAGCACGATGTCGCCGAAGGGCACCGGCACGCCGGCGATCTCGACGGTCGTTGCCCGCCCGGCAGGCCACGGCCGGAACCAGCGCGGCTCGTAGTGCACGCCGTCGCCCGCAAGGTGCTGCTTGGCGACGATCCCGACAATCCGGCCCCCGGCCAGGAACGCCGCGCCGATATAGAGGCCGTGCTGCAACCGCACCGGCACTCCCACCACGGCGATCAGTCCGGTCGTGTCGGCTGCCAGTTCGGCCAGGTGGCGCTCGGCGCGCCGGCTGTGTGCCAGGCCATGGAAGGCATCCTCGCAGCCGTAGCCCGTCAGCGACAGCTCCGGGAAGACGATGAACTGCACTCCGAGGCGACGGGCCTCGACAAGGCCGCGCCTGAGGCGCACCAAATTGCCCGCCCAATCCAGCGGGGTCTGATTGACGGTTGCGGCCGCGACACGAATCCAGCGCATGAAGGGGCCCTCCGGCGCCCGGCGATTCCGTGCTAGGCCAGCACCCCCCGCCGGGCAAGGGAACAGAAGGGCCACCCCCCCCGGAAGTCCAGATGCCCCAGCCCCCCGCTCCCTCCCTGCGCATTCTGGCCGGCCCGACCGCCGTCGGCAAGACGGCGCTCGCCATCGAGCTGGCCCGGCGGCACGGTGCGGTCATCCTGTCGGCCGACAGCATGCAGGTCTATCGGGGCATGGAAATCGGGACCGCCCAGCCCGACACCGCCCAGCGCGCCGCCGTCCCGCACGTACTGGTCGGGCACGTCGAGCCCGGCGAGGAGTACCATGTTGCCCGATTCGTCGAGGAGGCGACTGCCGTGCTCGACCGCGAGGAGGCCGCGGGCCGGCCGGTGCTCGTCTGTGGCGGCACCGGCCTGTTCCTCAAGCACCTGGTTCAGGGAATCTTCGCCGGCGCCCCACGCGACGCCGGCGTGCGGGCCCGGCTCGAGCAGGAATTGGAGGCTGGTGGGCTCGATGCGCTGCGAGCGCGCCTGCGCGCCGTCGATCCCACGCGCGAGGCCGAGATCAATCCAAACGACGCGATGCGTGTCGTGCGCGCGCTCGAGGTCTTCGAGACCACCGGCGTGCCGATGTCGGAGCACCACGCGCGCGACAGCCGCGAGCGCCAAGCGCGGCCGGCGCGCTATGTGGTGGTCGACCGCCCCCGTCCGGCGCTCGTCGAGCGCATCCACCGACGGGTGGACGATTCGCTGGCGGCCGGATGGCTGGGGGAGGCGCGGCAACTGATGGACCGCGGTCTGCCCGACGATGCCCAAGCCTGCAAGGCGCTGGGCTATCGCGAGCTGTTCCGCGTGTTGCGCGGGGAGTGGACGCTCGACCGTGCCGCCGACGAGATCAAGGCCCGCACCCGACAGTTCGCCCGCCGCCAGCGCACCTGGTTCCGCGCCGTTCCCGACGCCGAGTGGGTGGACCTCGATGAGGCGGGGGACGCTGTCGCCCGAATCGATGCGCTGCTTTTTCCCGACGAGTGAGTCCTCAATCCCCGTGCTGCCACGCCTCGTGCGGAGGCAGTTTGCCGTGGAACAGCAGGCCGGGGATGCCGACGGCGCGGGCGGCGGCGAGGTTCTCCTCGAGGTCGTCGACGAACAGATGCGCCTCGGGCGGGCGTCCGGTGCAGCGAAGAATCTCCGGGAAGAAGCCGGGATCGGTCTTCACCATGCCCATCTCGAAAGAGAGAAAGGGCTCGTCCGCAAGACCTCGCAGGCGCGGATAGCGCTCCAGGAGGAAGTCCCAATGCGAGGCGTTCGTGTTGGAGCAGATGGCGACGCGCAGGCCGCGCTGGCGGGCGCGTTCCATGGCGTCGAAGGTGTCGTCGGCCGTTGTCGTGAACATCTCGTTCCAGACGGGCGTCATCTCGGCGGGGGAGAGGGGAATTCCGAAGAAGCTCTCGAACTCGCGACAGAGCCACTCGATGTCGGCATGACCGCGCTCGAGCATCTGGTTGCGCGTTGCTCCATTCTTCGTCGGGGCGAACAGGAACGCGAACAGCGTCACCTCGTTGAGCAGCATCTGCTTGAGGCCGCTGGCCCGTTGCTTGAGCACGGGCAGAATGTTCTTCGCCGCCAGACGATGATCGAAGTCGATCAGCGTCCGGCCCAGATCGCACAGGATGATCTCCGTCTTCATCTCACGCACTCAACTCCATGAGAACGATACGCCCAGCGAGGAGAACAGCGCCCACAGCAGCAAGCCCAGCACCGCGATAGCAAGGTTCACCATGTTCGAGTAGCTGACGGAACCGAGCGCGGTGTTGAAGTCCGCCGGCCGGAGCTTCTCAAGGTTCTTCACGGTGACGAACAACTCCGGCAGCGACGTGATCACCGAGCCGACGAAGTAGTGCAGCCAGGCGAAGATCATGGCGCCGAAAATCTTCGTCAGCGATGTCTCGTAGATGACGCTCCAGCCCAGGAAGAGGGCGTTCATCAACCAGCAGGAGAGGATCACGCCGGCGGTGCCTCCGAGGAAGCCGGGCCAACTTGCCCGAAAGTCCTCATCGGAGATGTCTCGGAACAGCTCGCCGCGCTTGCGCTTCAGGCGCCACTCGAAGACGACGAAGGCGACGATGCCGACGACCAACAGTCCCAGCGCAACCAGCGTCAGCGGGCCGACCGTCGGCGTGTCGCCCTTGCTGAGCATCGTGCGCAGGGCCCCGTAGCCGACGAGGAACAAGAAGAACGAGATCGCCACATGGCCGGCGAACAGGCGCCACTCGGTCTTCATCAGGGCGATCAGACGCCGGAGTCGGTCGAAGTCCCGCAGCACGGCGAACTTCGCCATCACGTACAGGACCCCGAGGATGTACATCAGATAGATGTTTGCCAGCAGCGAGCCGAGCGGATTGCTCCAGCCGCCCATGCGGCGCATCCCGAAGGAGAGCAGCATCGAGAAGGCCTCGGGGTTGTTGGTGCTGGCATTGATGCACAGGGTGCGCCACGTCGGGCCGAAGTGCTTGCCGGCCAGTCCGGCCGCGCTGTTCACCATGTGGCCGGTTGCCATCGGGATGGCGACGAAACTCAGGACAACGGACACGACGATCGAGAAGACGAGGAAGGGCCCCGGGCCGATGGCGCCGTGGAGGTCTACGAGGAGTTGGGTGGAGTTGAGCACGGGGGGAGGAAAGGAAGGGGTCCGCGAGTTTTGTCCAAGGAGGTTGCGTGCCCGAACCGGGTCAAGGCAGGACTCGGGCCTTTTCCGCTTGGCCCGGCGCCGCTCTGGCCCAGCATGAGGCAGCGGGCAGGTCGATTCTCTCCAAGGTTTGCCTTGCATGAAACAGGATGCCAGAATCTTCGTCGCCGGCCGCTTCGGGATGGTCGGCAGCGCCATTGACCGCCGCCTCCGGGCCCTTGGGTACGCCAATATCGTCGGCCCGCCCTCCAGCGAACTCGACCTCCAGGATCAGCACGCCGTCGCCGACTTCTTCCGCGGCGAGCGTCCCGAGTACGTCTTCCTCGCCGCCGCCCGCGTCGGCGGCATCCATGCCAACAACACCTATCCCGCCGACTTCATCTACAACAACCTTCAGATCCAGATGAACGTCATCCACAGTTGCTGGAAGAACGGCGTCCGCAAGCTGCTCTTCCTCGGTAGTTCGTGCATCTATCCCAAGCATGCCCCGCAGCCGATCCGCGAAGAGCACCTGCTGACCGGCCTGCTCGAGCCGACCAATGAGCCGTACGCCGTCGCCAAGATCGCCGGCATCAAGATGTGCGAAGCCTACAACCGCCAGCACGGCACGAACTTCATCTCGGTCATGCCGACGAACCTCTACGGGCCGAACGATTCTTATGATCCGATGAACTCGCACGTTTTGCCTGCCCTGATTCGGCGCTTCCACGAGGCGAAAGTCGCCGCCGCGCCGGAAGTCGTCGTGTGGGGTACGGGCGAACCCCGTCGCGAATTCATGTACGTGGACGATTTGGCCGATGCCTGCGTGTACCTGATGCAGACCTACGACGGCCCCGGCATCGTGAACATCGGCACAGGGCAGGAAGTGCGCATCGCCGACCTCGCCGCCCTCGTGCGCGAGGTGGTCGGCTACAAGGGTGTCCTGCGCTTCGACCCCACGAAGCCCGACGGCACGCCGCGCAAGCTGCTCGACTGCTCGTTCCTGCATGCGATGGGATGGCGCCACCAGACGGAGCTGCGCGAAGGCATCGCGCGGGCCTACGAGGACTTCCAGCGCACCGGCGGGCGGAGTCACTCCGGGGACCGCATCGCGCTGCCCCGCGTCGGTTGAGTCGTTCGGCTCAGTCTCCGAAGCTCGCCCCGACCAACCGCGCCGCCGTCACCCAGGGATGATCGCGCGGCACCAGCTTCTTCTGTCCGGCGACCTCCTCGAGCGGCACCGGCTCGGCGCCGCCGTTGCGCGCCGCCACCATCACACCCGAGACGCCGTCGCGCAGCAGTTCCGCGCACCGCGTGCCGAGCTGCGTTGCCAGTACCCGGTCGCCCGCCGAAGGCGTACCGCCCCGTTGCAGGTGCCCAAGAATCGTCAGGCGCGCCTCCTGTCCCACCATCTCCTCGAGGCGTCGCGTCAGGCGCACCGTGTGCTCGACGTGTGCCTCTTGCAGCGCGGTCAGCTTATCGGCGGCCTTCTTCTTCTCGGCCTTCGAGGTCGCATTGTCCAGCTTGCGCACGAGCGCCTCGGTCTTGGCCGCCTCCTCGAGCGACATGGCGCCCTCGGCCACCGCCACGATGCTGAATCGCTTGCCCGCCAGTGTTCGCGCGCGAATCGACGCCGTCACCTTGTCGATGTCGTACGGGATCTCCGGAATCAGGATCACGTCGGCTCCGCCGGCGATGCCCGCGCCCAGCGCCAGCCAACCCGCCCGGTGTCCCATGATCTCGACGACGATGATACGGCGGTGACTGGTGGCCGTCGAATGCAGGCGGTCGATCGCCTCGGTGGCGATGCCAAGCGCCGTGTCGAAGCCGAACGTGATGTCGGTCAGCGCCACGTCGTTGTCGATCGTCTTGGGGAGCGTCAGGATGTTGAGGCCGGCCTGCTTGAGGTGCAGGGCGTTCTTCTGCGTGCCGCCGCCGCCAAGGCACACGAGCGCATCGAGATGATGGCGGCGGTAGGTGTCCACGATGGCCCCGGTCATGTCCTGCATCTTGCCGCCGATCATCATGCGATGGGGCTTGTCGCGACTGGTGCCCAGAATCGTGCCGCCGTTCGTCAGGATGCCCGAGAGGATGGCGTCGTCGAGCTCCATGGTGCGGTCGTGCACGAGACCTCGGAAGCCGTCCCGGAAGCCGGTGAACCGGATGCCCATCGCGTGTCCGGCGCGGACGATACCGCGGATCGCGGCGTTGAGCCCGGGGCAGTCGCCCCCACTCGTCAGAATCCCGACATGTCTTGGCGTCACGATCGTGTCCATCCTTGGGCGGTCTCTGCGATGCCATTCCAGCGAACGCCACGGGGTCGCCGGGTTCAAAAGAAAAATCGCCCTCCCCGAGAAAAAAGGGAGGGCGAATCAACTGCTGGGGGTGTTCGTGGGGGAGCGAACTCAGCCGAAGCCGACGTTCAGGTCGCGCAGGACGAGCCCACTCGGGATCTTGGGGTGGAAGTCCACCGAGCTGTGGGGCAGCAACTCGCCGTTCTCGGCGACTTCGAGCACGTCGACCTTCGACAGCGGGTTCATGAAGAAGCCCACGCAGCCCTTGCGGCGCTTGAGCAGGTCGAGCCCGGCCGAGATGTCCTTGCGGTAGAAGATGTCGTCCTCGTCGAGTTCGACTTCCGGGTTGCCGATCCAGCCGCGCGCGATGATGTAGTGGTGCAGCACCACCGGGTCCATCTGCTTGAGGCGGTCCGACATCGTCTCCTCGTCGATCATCTCGGCAAGGTCGGCGTCCTTCTTCAGGGTCAACTGCCAGGCGCGTCCGCTGGGCAGGCACATGACGAAGCGGGTCTTGGCGCCGCGCGTCAGGCGCAGCTTGTCGAGCACCTGATGCTCGCCCTTGTCGATGTCCTTCATGTTCACCTTGAACTCGGTGAGCGTGAAGAACTCGCCAAGGTCCTCGATCACCTCGTCGATCTCGATGTCGAGGCCCAGCTCGCGGGCCAGCACGCGGTGGATCGCGTTCGTGTAGAGCGTGTCCTCCTCGGCGCGCTGGAGGAACATGAGGACGAAGTCGTAGGGCTGGCGGCCGTCGCGCCGGCCCGTCATCTCGCGCATCTCGTCGCGGTACTTCAGGGCCGTCTCGTAGCGATGGTGTCCGTGCGCGATGAACAGGCGCAGCGGCTTCATCGCCTCGTGGATGCGCAGGATCGGGTCCTTCTTGTGCATCAGCCACAGGCGGTGCACCATGCCGTCGGGGCTGGTGAACTCCTCCTCGGGCGGCGTCTTGGCAAGCGCCTCGCGCAGGACGGTGTCCACTGACCCGTTCTCGTCGCGGTAGAGCATGTACAGGGGGCTGTCGTTCACCTGCATCGTGCGCAGCAGGCGCAGGCGGTCGGCCTTGGGGGCCTCGTGGGTCATCTCGAAGGCGCGGGTCTTGCCGCTGCGGAAGTCCTGCAGCTTGACGAGTGCGAAGAACCCGAGGCGCTTGACCGGTTCGGTGCCGCCGGGCGGCACGAATTCCTGCTCGTAGACGTAGAAGCACTTGCGGTGCTCGTCGGCCAGGAAGCCGGCTGCCTTCCATTCGCGGTAGCATTCGGCCGAGCGGGAGTAGCGGTTGTTGTTGTCGTCGTCGCTCGGGGCTTCATAGCCGTAGGTCAGGCGGACGACGTTGCGGGGATTGCGTTCGTGCAGCTCCTTCTGGAGCGCGGGATTGATGTCGTCAAAGGGGGGCGCGATTGCCTCGCCCAAGGCGATGCCATGTTCCTTCGTCGCGTAGCGCGTGCCTGCGAAGGGCCACACTTCAGCCATATAGATGTCTATCCTTGGACGGCAGGGTCGCGCCGGGAAGCCGCGAATCGGACGGGGTGTACCCTCCAACCCGGCGAAGGGCGCGAAGGGTGCCGGAAGCCCTCCGGGCCTGTCAATGCCTGTTGGCCCCGCTTTTTCGGGCCGCGAGAACCCCCATTTTGGGCCTCACCGGGCCGCCCGACGCGCCATCAGATAGCGCGGCCGACCGGCCAGATCGCGCTCCATCCGACACGTGTCGAACAGGCCCGTCGCCTCGGTCGCCGCCAAGGCGCCGCGCTCCTGCTCCTCGCCGAGTTCGGCCACCACCCAGCCGCCGAGGACGAGACGCTCGCCGCATCCGGCAAGGATTCCCCGCAGGACATCCAGCCCATCTTCGCCGCCATCCAGCGCCGCCCGTGGGTCGTGCGTCCCCACCTCGGGTGGCAGGTCCGGAATCTGGCCGCTGGCAACGTACGGCGGATTGGTGGCGATCAGATGAATCGGCCCGGCGTAGCCCGCAAACAACTCGCCCTGACGGAACTCGACGCGCCCCTGCACCTGATGCGCCAGCGCGTTGCGGCGGGCCACCTCGAGTGCGTCGGCCGAGACATCCGACGCCAGTACCAGCGCCGCGGGGCGCTCGGCCGCCAGCGTCACCGCGATGCATCCGCTGCCCGTGCCGATGTCGAAGACGACAGGGCGCTCGACGCGCAACGCGGGCTCCGCCTCGAGCAGCGCCAGCGCGCGGTCCACCAAGCCCTCAGTCTCGGGGCGTGGCACGAACACCGCCGGCGTCACCTCGAACCGCCGGCCGTAGAACTCCTTGCGGCCCAGAAGGCGTGCTGTTGGCACGCGGCGCTGGCCGCGCTCGCGCACCAGTTCGCGGTAGCCCGATACTTCCAGCTCGGTCAGCGGCTTGTGCCAGTCCATGTAAAGCCGCAGGCGATCGCACTCGAGCACGTGCGCCAGCAGCAGCTCGGCGTCCAGCCGCGGGGCCTCGACCTCGCGCCGACCCAGCCATTCGGCCGAGCGCAGCACGAGATCCCCAACGGTCAGAAGCGGCTTGCCTGGCATCGGAGGGGCGTGGTTCGACTTTCCGGGTTCGTGGTTGGCGGGCATCCGACCGATCGGTCGGACAGGTCCGACCGCCAAGGTTTCCACCCCCGCCCCCACCTCCCCCCATGTCTCCCGTCCGCGTCAAGGTCTGCTGCATTTCATCGCCCGACGAGGCGCGCCTGGCAATAGCTGCCGGCGCCTCGGCACTCGGGCTCGTCTCTGCCATGCCCAGCGGCCCGGGCGTCATTGCCGAGGAATCGATCGCGGAAATCGCCGCCACGATCCCCCCCGGTGTGACTTCGGTTCTCCTGTCAGGCCTGCGCACCGCCGACGCCCTGGCCGCGCAGCATCGGCGCTGTCGCACGAACGCCATCCAGCTCGTCGATGCCGTGTCCTTCGAGGAACTCGCGCGCCTGCGCGAGGCGCTGCCGGGCATCGGGCTCATCCAGGTGATTCACGTGCGCGGGGCCGAAGCCATCGACGAAGCGCGCATGCTGGCGGACAGCGGCCTTGTCGACGCGCTGCTGCTCGATTCGGGCAACCCGACCGCTGCCGTGGCCGAACTCGGCGGGACGGGCCGCGTGCACGACTGGGCGATCAGCCGCCGCCTCGTCGAGTCGGTTGTGCCGGTGCCGGTCTATCTCGCCGGCGGCCTGACGCCGGACAACGTGGCCGATGCCGTCCGCGCGGTGCAGCCGTTCGGTCTCGATGTGTGCAGCGGCCTGCGCACGCTCGGCAAGCTCGATCCAGCCAAGGTGGAAGCCTTCTTCAATGCCCTGTGAGGTGGGCGGCCGGACTGTCGGGGGCTGCATTCGCATTGCCACCGCCGCCTGTCGGCGGGCCACGCTTGTTGGGCGCCCCGAACGGGCGGATGATCGAGACGAAGGACGACGCCGATGACTTCACGCCGCGAGCGCCAAGGCTGGCATTCGACCACCATTCTGGCCGTGCGCAAGGACGGCCGGACCGCCATGGCCGGCGACGGCCAGGTGAGCCTCGACCGTCTGGCTCTCAAACACACGGCCCGCAAGGTGCGCCGCATCCACAAGGATCAGGTGATCACCGGGTTCGCCGGCGCGACGGCCGACGCGTTCGCGCTGCTCGAGCGCTTCGAGGCCAAGCTCGAAGAGCACGGCGGCAATCTGCCGCGCGCCGCCGTCGAACTCGCCAAACTCTGGCGCACCGACCGCATGCTGCGCCGGCTTGAGGCGATGCTCCTCGTGGCCGACCGCCAGCACATCCTGCTGCTTTCCGGAACCGGTGATGTCGTCGAGCCCGACGATCCGGTCATCGGCATCGGCAGTGGGGGAGCGTTTGCGCAGGCCGCCGGGCTGGCGCTGCATCGCCACTCCACGCTGGATGCCGAGGCCATCGCCCGCGAATCCTTGCGCATCGCCGCCGACCTGTGCATCTACTCCAACGCCAACATCGTCGTCGAGACCCTGTGAGCACGCCGCCCATGACCACTCCCGAGAAGCTCTCCGACACCAGCGGCCTCACGCAGCTCGGCTCCGGCCAGGTCGGCAAGCCCGAGCGACGCCTCGAGGCGTTTCCCTTCCGCCACACGGGACGCACGACGCGTGTCACGTTTCACTGCAACGAGTTCACCTGCCTCTGCCCGCTGACCGGTCAGCCGGATTACGCGCAGTTCGAAATCGCTTATATCCCGGCCGCACGCGCGCTCGAGAGCAAGTCGCTGAAGAACTACCTGTGGAGCTTCCGCGACACGCGCGCCTTCCACGAGGATCTCGTCAACGTCCTGCTCGACGATCTGTTTGCGTTTCTGGAGCCGCGTTGGATGCGCGTGCGGGGACGCTTCAACGTGCGCGGCGGCATCGCGATCGACGTCGAGGCCGAACGGGGAAACCCGGCGGACTGAGTCGCGCCTACGGCTTCTCGCGCATAAAGTGCATGCGGCATTCCAGGTTGCCGGCCAGCGGCCCGCGCGGCAGCGGACACGCGAGCAGGTCCGCCAGCGTCCAGCGCGCCAGCGCGTCGGCCGTCGATTGCCGCACGTCGTACATCGCCATGTGGTAGGCGCAGACGTTCTCCTCGCGTGCGTCGCCGATCGCCCGGCAATAGGCTCCGATCAACATCCCCTGGCAGGACTCCACGACGTCGAGCAGCGTGATCTCCTCCGGCCGGCGGGCGAGCACCATGCCCCCCGAGGGCCCGCGCTGCGAGCGCAGCAGCCCGGACTTCACCAATTGGCTCATCGTCTTGCTCAGGTACGAGGGCGACGACCCGATGCGGTGGGCGATCTCCCGCGGGCCCAGCGGCCCCTCCTCCTGCGAACGCGCCAGCACCATCAGCGCCTTGATGGCGAATTCCGAGGTCTGCGTGATCATGAACGGGCTCCGGTGGCTCTGCTCCTCGACGGCGCGGTTCGACTGCCACACCGGGCGCGGCGTCGTCAAACCCAGCGCACGGTCGGGACCGGAACCATCTGCCTGAACGTAGGAGGCTTGCGCTAGGCGGTCAGCGTCGCGCCTTCGAGGCGCACGGTCGTGCCGCGTTCGGGGTCGTGTGTGAACCGCACGAGCGACCAGCAGCGGCACAGCGCCAGCAGGCCCAGCCCGCGCTCGCCGGTCTCAGCCAGGATGGCTTCGCGGGTCCGGCGGCCGGCGGAGCGGCTGTTCACCTCACGGCTCGAAAGCTTCAGCGACCACGGATCGGCGACCTTGGCCACCACATGCTGGTCCAGCAGCTCGGCCAGGATGTACTCCTTGCCGACCATGTGGTCGGGGTACGGGGGCCGGTGGCCATCAATGGGCAGCCCGGTGCCGGAGTCGCGAATCTCGAGGCCGATTCCACGGACATCCTTGGCCGGCCCCAGACGGACGAACGTCAGCGTTGTCAGGTTCAGCCGGTCCGCGGGCGCGTCGCAGGCGAGCGCGTTCCGGCACGCCTCGGCAACTGAGAGGCGCAGGATCAGCGCGATGTCGTCGGGCACCGAATCGCTGGCCGTCAGGAACGTCTCGCCCAATCCCTCGAGCACCATCAGGGACTCGGGCGTGCTGGGCACGGTCAGGCTATAGATGACCCGCGAATCCGCTGTCACTGGAAGGACTCTACCGCTGCCGTTTCGGTATCGTACACCGCGAACAGGCGATCGAGCCGCATCAGCTCGAAGATGCCGCGCAGCGGCGTCTGGAGGTGACACAGCCGCAGGTCGCCCCCCTGGGCCGTGACGCGCTTGAGCAGCACGATCATCAGGCCCAGGAACGAACTGTCGACGAACTCCACGTCCTGGAAGTCCAGAACGATCCGGTTCTTGCCGGAGTTGACGTGGCGCATCAGCATCTCGCGCACCGCCTCGTTCTCCTGCAGTCGGATGCGTGGTCCGGGCACTCTTACGACCAAGGGCTTGCTGGCCTCGCTCATGCCCTTACCTCTCCCTAGCTTTGTCGTCCACCCGGGGCCTTATTCCGGGCACGCCCCGTCGTGTGCAATCCGAAAGGCGGGAACGGTCACGGCTCGGCGGCAGAGTCGTCGCTCGGCAACTGCTTCACCACCTCACGCACCTCTGCCGCGGGCAGCACGATCGGGATCACCGGGTTGTCGTTGCCCGCCCCCGGTGCCATTGCACCCGGCAGAACATGCAGCAGCACGAAGCCGACCAGGCGTCCCCGGGCGTCGAACACCGGCACGCCCGTGCCACCCGATGCGATCTCCGAACTCGGGATGTAGTAGGCGCGCGGGCGCGTCACGATTCCCTGCACCTCACCCGTCATACCCACCACCGTCCGCCGGGCGATCCGTCCCATGCGGGCGATCGTGAAGATTTCGTCCAGGAATCCCGGCTCGACCGCCCCCGCCAAATCCACCGCCGTCATGTCCTTCTCCGGCCGCGTCACCGGCACCAGCACGGCCAGGTCCAGATCCACGTCCCGCAGGGCCACGGTCGCCGCGATCTCGGTGTTGTCCGGCAGGATGTACTTGATCGCCTTGACGGTGATCGTGAAGCTCGAATCGTCCTGTCGCGACCGCAGGCGCTCGATCATCTGGCTGCGATCCACCGACGACAGCGCCGTCACCACCACGCCCGACGGATCGACCACCGTGCCGAGCACTTCGGACTTCGATTCCGACTCGTGCTGCGAACCGCCATAGGCCCACTTCTGCTCCGCCACCACCTCGATCGTGATGATGGCGTCGCCGAAGTTCTGCACGGTCTGGCGTGCGATGGCCGCCAGACTGTCCGCCATCGCGAAACCAGTCAGACAGACCGCCGCCAACAGGCCCAGCATCAATCGCCCCTGCATGATTCTCACGGTGCCACCTCCTTGCCGGTCGGCCGGTCGTCCCAGAAGGGTTCGAGTTCGAGATAGAGGTCCTGGATGCCGCGTCGCACGCGCACGGGCACGCGGCGCGGGCGCTGCTCGTGGACTTTGGCCAAGGCCGCGCGCGCGTCGGCCAGCGACGCAATCGGCGAACCTGCCAGCGCCACCACGATGTCGCCGACCCGCAGGTCGCCGAGCGACGCCCAGCCTCCCTCGGTGACGGACTCCACAACCACTTCGACGGTCACGCCACGCAGCTTCGGATCCTGCCGCTCGTGATATGTCGCTTCGCGCACGATGAACTCGAAGTCCAGATCGCGGTGCCGTACCATCTCGCGTGACTTCAGCGGCGACAGCACCAAGGCGCTTGTCAGCGTGATCGGTTCGCCGCCCCGGATCACGCGGAACTCCGGCATCGCGGTGATCGAGTACTGCCGCACCATCGTGCGGAAAACTTCGATGTCATGCGGCTGGGACGCCTCGATCTCCTCGTCGTCGATGTGGGTGATGATGTCGCCCACCTGGAAGGGGAAATCCTCGGGACGGTCGTCGTAGAGACGTGTGACGCGGACGCCGCGAGTGCCGGACAGGCCCAGCCGCGTCGCAAGATCGGGAGTCAGCACCTGCGACTCCATCGGCAGCCAGGCGCGGCGCACATCGCGCCCCGGATCGTTGAGTTCCTCGATGCCCACCGAGACGACGGTCAGCAGCGTCTCGCGATCGCGCTCGTATTCGACCAACACCTCGACCGGGCGGTCGCTGTCGGCAACCACGCGCCGGGTCATGTTCTGGAATGCCTCGAACGTGGGCACCGGCTCGTCGTCCACGCGCACGATCACGTCGCCGCGGCGAATGTCGGGCTTGGCCTTGGCGGCCGGGCCGCCGGGACGCGTGGAGGAAACCAGCACCCCGTTGCTCGTTTCGCGTGCCATCTCGAGTTGCGAGAACACCGACAGGTCGCGGGCCGTGATGCCCCACTCGCGCACCTCGAAATCCCTTGGCCGGGCCGGCAGCCGCACCTCCGGCACCAGTGTCAGCACGATGTCGCTCGACCCGCGACGGATCGCCAGCGGCACGGGCTCGCCGATCGGCAGGTTCGCGATCAGATTGTTGACCGGCGGCAGATCCTCGAAGAACTGCACGCGCACCGGTTGGCCGGCGATGGCGGTCACGATGTCGCCTGTCTGCACGTTGGCCTTCGCGGCGGGCGAGCCCTCGAACACCGTCGCGATCAGGACGCCCTCCTGGGTGTCGAGGCTCTTGGGCAGCGGCTGCATCGAGAAGCCCGCGTAGGCCCGGCGGACCGATCCGTTCGCGATGATCTGGTCCGCGACGGCGCGCGCCAGATTCCCCGGAATGGCGCCCGCCAGCCCGAAGCTGATCTCGTTGATTCCAACGATCTCGCCCGCAAGGTTGATCAACGGCCCGCCGGAGTTGCCGCCGTGGATCTCCGCGTCGTGCCCGATCCAGCGCACCAGTTCGCCGATGTTCTCGCCATCGAGCCGGAACTCCGTGCGGTAGATCGAGGGAATCACCATTTCCGTGTTGCTGACGATGCCCATCGTGACCGACTGCGACAGCCCCAGCGGGCTGCCGAGCGCCAGCACCGTGTCGCCCACCCGGATCGCGTCCGAGTCGCCGAAGCGCGCGTACGGGAATGTCGTCGGGGTCTCGGGCAACAGCCGCACCACCGCGATGTCCGTGGCCGCGTCGGTGCCCACCAGCTCGGCCGGCACCTCCTCGCGGTTGGGCAGCGTGCAGACGATGCGCACCGCCTTGCCCGCAACGTGGTGGTTCGTCACCACATGGCCGTCGGGCGAGACGATCACGCCGCTGCCCGACGCCACGAACTTCGACTCGCGGCCATCGTAGTGGCTCGGCTCGACGATCGCGATTCGCACCAGGGCCGGCTTGACCTGCGACATCGCCGACTCGACCGCCTGGCGCTGCTCGACCGCCGACGTGCGACCGGCACAGCCCGCCGCCACCATACACCAACATGCCAGCGCCAACACCGACGCCGACCGAAGCATTCGAAGCATGGGAACCTCGGAATCCGGAATTGGGACTCGTGGGCCGGAAGCAACTCCGCCCGTCCCGACAGACGTCCCACAAGAAGGGCCCGCCCCCTCTGTGTCAATCCGCGTTGATCGGCGCCCGAGACCGACCGATTCCAGCCTCGACGCCGACTCCGAGTCCCGCGCCGCCCCAGTTTCCTGTGGCCCTTCATGCCGTCCGGCTGGCAGGGTACCGCCACTTGCCAAGGGGGCCGCACCCTGGATGCCTCAACTCGTGCACAGCTATCGGATCGAAGCCTCCTACGGGCCGCAGGAGGTCTTTCGCACGCTGCGCAAGGTGTGCGAGCACCCGCCGCGGCCCGGCGGCGCTGATTTCGAATTCGACTGGGTCGGCCGCCGCGTCGCCCTCATTGCCGGCGACCGCGACGTTGTGCAGGCGCTGCATGACGACTTCCGCGCGCTCCTCGAGCGTGCGGGCATCGCGCCGGACCTCTTGCTTGCCGGGCCCGTGACCCAGCGCCCGGACGGTCGGCTCGTCCAGCCCTTTGGCGTGCTGATTCAGGACCCGGCCACCTTTGGCGAGATGATCGGCCGGTCGCTCGTCGAGATCGGCCTGCGCGGCGTGCAGGTCGTCGACTCGGCCGACTGCTGCCGGATCAACGTGCGGCTTGGGGCCAGCGCCCAGGTGCTGGACTACAACGCACTCATCACCGAGTACCCGCTGCCCCCTTATCTGAAGCTGACCGACGAGGGCCAACGTCCCGTCGAACCACTCGCCACCCGTCCGCCCCGCAAGAAGCGACGCAAGCGCTGACCCCATGCCCGCCAACCAGTCCCGCTTCCTGCGCCGCCTCCTCCGCGTTCCCCGCGGGTGTTCCGTGCGCTTCTATGTGCTGTATCGGCTCGGGCAACTTGTGGGACTTCACCGCGACGTGCCGTGGCCGATCCACTGGACGAGCACCGTCAACCACCCACGGCGTGTGCGTCTCGGGCGCGAGACCTTCCCGGGCGACTCGCCGCATTGTTACATCAACGGGCTCAATGGCATCGAGGTCGGCGATGGCTGCAATCTGGCGCCGGGCGTCGGGCTGATCAGCGCCAACCACGATCCCCGCGACAACGCCCGGTGGATCGAAGCGCCACCCATCCGGCTGGGGCGGCATTGCTGGATCGGGATGAACGCCGTGATCCTGCCCGGCGTGCAGCTCGGCGACCACACCACCGTCGGCGCCGGGGCCGTGGTGACGAAGAGTTTTCCGGAAGGACACTGCGTGATTGCCGGCAACCCGGCACGGTTGATCCGGCGTCTGGACGACGAGCGACCGACTCAGCCCGCGCCCTGACGCGAGCGCTGTTCGACGAGGCGCTCGAACACGCCCTCGATCAGCCCCGTCAGCAGGGTCGTCATCCCGATACCCACCGCGGCCGCGCCCTGCGGCAGCAGCGAAGTCGGCGTCATGCCCGGGATCGTGTTGACCTCGAGCAGCACCGGCTGGTCGTCGGCATCCACGATCATGTCGGTGCGCGACATCCCATGGCATCCGAGCAGGTCGTGCGTCTTCTCGGCCATGGCCTGAATGCGATTGAGCACCGCCTCGGGCATGCCGGCGGGGGTGATTTCCTCGGTGGCTCCCGGGCGGTACTTGGCGTCGAAGTCGAAGAACTTGCCCGAGCGGGGCCGGATTTCGGTCGGCGGGCAGACGATCCGGCCGCCGAAGCTCTCGGCCAGGTCGAGCACCCCGCAGGTGACCTCACGGCCGGCGACGAACTGCTCGACCAGCACCTCGGGGTCGGCGTCGAAGGCACGGCTGACGAACTGGCGCAATTCCTCGGGCGTGTTGGCAAGGCCGCAGAACAGGCTGCTGCCCCCCCGATTCGGCTTCACGACGAGCGGCCAGCCGAGCAGGTTGCCCGCCGCCGCCAGTTGGTCTTCGCGCTGGGCGACCGGCGTGTGCGCCTGAAAGAGCATGTGCCGGCTGACCCGAATGCCGGCCGCGGCCAGAAAGTCCTTCGTGCGCCGCTTGTCCATGCACAGCGCGTTGGCCAGCACCCCCGAGCCGATGTAGGGCAGGCCCATGAAGTCGAGAAGGCCCTGAAAGCGTCCGTCTTCGCCGAAGGCACCATGCATGATGGGCAGCACAATGTCGGGGCGCCACTGCTGGATGCGCGCCAACGCCTCGGCGGGGGAGCGACGGGTCAGGTAGCCCATCGGGCACAATTCGGGCATGTCGAACAGGTCGAACAGTTTCTCGATGCGCGAGGGCGGCGTCTCGGAGGTCCAGATTTCATCGGGGAACACCCACTCGCCGCAGTCCTCGATGCAGGCCACGCGCAGGTGGTAGCGGTGCCGGTCGAGGCTGTGGGCAGCCGCACGCGCCGACGTTAGCGACACGACGTATTCGGCCGAGGGGCCTCCGCATACCACCAGCACCTTGCGCGGCTGTCCGCTCATCGTTTTCGGCTCCCGTTGGCGTGCTCCCGCCCCGTCCTCGGGCCAAGGCCGCACTGCATCAAGAAAAAAATGACGGCGTACGGAAGGAATCTGCCGGGTCCCACGCCCGTAACATCCTTCCGACGGAACCCTTGAGGCCGGCTTCGCTTGCGGATTTAGCCCAGGCGACCCAAGCTGAACGTCAAGGGAACGGCATATCCATCGACGCTGGAGGAGCGGCGACTATGCGCATGTACGCCTGCGTTCTGTTGGCTCATCTGTTCACCCTGTGGGTGGTTGGCGAGAGCGTTTCGGCACCACCGACGGCGGGAACCGCCCGGGCAGTCAGTCTGGGCAGTGGGGTCACAATGACCCTCGTGTGGGTGCCGGCCGGCAACTTCACGATGGGATCGCCCGAGAGCGAGGACGGCCGCTATCCCAGCGAGGGGCCGCTGACCCAAGTGACGTTCTCGAGTGGTTTCTGGATGGCGGCGACCGAGGTCACCCAGGCGCAGTGGAAGGCGGTGATGGGAGCCGAGAGTGACCCGGCCACCTTCAAGGGAGACGACCTGCCCGTCGAGACGGTCTCCTGGAACGAGGCCGTGGACTTCTGCGGGCGCCTGTCGAATCTGATTGGCGAGACGGTCACTCTGCCCACCGAGGCCCAATGGGAATACGCCTGCCGAGCCGGTTCGCAGACGCGCTTCCATTTCGGGGACGGGGACGCCACGCTGCGTGACTACGACTGGGTCTTCGCCAACTCGAGCATGCAGACGCACCCGGTTGGCAGCAAGTTCCCGAACGCCTGGGGGCTGTACGACATGCACGGTAATGTGCGTGAGTGGTGCCTCGACTGGTGGGCGGACAGTCTGCCGGGCGGCAGCGTCACGGACCCGACCGGTCCCGCCACCGGATCGCGCCGGGTCCTGCGTGGCGGCGACCATGGCAGCATGCCCTTCGTGGCGCGGGCGGCCCATCGCAGTCGGGATGCGGCGGATTACAAGGTCGCCGCGATTGGATTCCGGGTGGTTTCCACGCGCTGAGGTGCATCAGAAGACCCGCCAGGCTCCGGCCTGATTCGATCGCGGCGGCACGATCTCCCCGTCGAGGCGCACGGCCAGAAGGCTCGTGTCATGCCCGCCGTACTGGCCCGCGTGGCCGTAGATGCGGAACTCGACGGGTCCCTCGATCTGGCGGAAGGCCTGCTCGTCGGGCAGCACGATGCGGAACTCCGCCTCGTCCTCGGATTGATCGCGGTCGGACTCAAGGAGCTGCGCACCGGCGACGAAGCCGCCGATGCTCGTGAAGAAGGCGTAGCGCCGCGGCGCGTGCCATGAGCGCCGCCGCAGCGTGACGTGCCACTCGTGCCCGGCGAGATCGAGGCGCGAACCCTCCGGCGCGGCGACCTCGAAGCCGATCCACTCCCCGTCCGCAATTGCCAGCGCCAACGTCGACGCCGCCTCGTCCGCGGGCATGTTCTGCGCCCAGACGAGCGCATTGTCGCCCACGCGCGGCACGATCCCCGTCCCGGCCCGAAGACCCGAATACGCCAGTCCCTCGCGCCGCACATGCGTCGTGGTCCACGGCAGGTTCAGCGCCGGGTTCGTTCCGCTCAGGTTTGCCTCGAGCAACGTCGTCGGCCCGCCGACCGTGCGCACCGAGAAGGTCCGCCACGCCGGATCGCCGCCGGCGTCCACCACTCGCAAGGCGACGTAGTTCATTCCCGCCGCGCCCGGCGTTCCGCGAACCCATGCGGACGATGCGTCGGTCGGATCGATCACCAGCTCCAGTCCCTCCAGCAGGCGCGCGCCGACTACTGCCAGCGTGCGCTCGCCATCCCCGCCGGCAGTCTCGATGCGGGCCTCGTACGGCTCGCCGAAAGCGGCCACCGGAAGCACATGCGCCGTTGCAAAGTGCGGCACGGCACCTGCCGGGTCGTCCACGTGCCGGAGCTGTCGCGCCTCGGCGAACCAATCGAGCAGGAACTGATACTTCACCGCTGAGGCGGGGTCCTGGTCCAGGTGCTCCAGATGACCCCACTGGCCCCACTTCCCCCAGCGTCCGCTGTCCGTGAACATCACGTGCGTCCACAGCCCCTTGGCCTTCGCCATGTTCAGGTGGATGCCGTAGACCTCGCGAAAACGCGATTGGCGATTCAGCAGTTCCATGAACGTCGTCAGGCCGTCGTCGCGCGGATCGCCGCCGTCGCGATTGTCCGTGTAGAGCGACGGGCCGCCCTCGTAGGCGACGATGGGTTTCGGAGTGGGGAAGGCGGTCTGGGCCAATTTGCGCAGCCACACGTCGAACCCGCCGCCGACTCCGACCGCATCGGGTCCGGCGCCTTCCCGCGCATCGCCGGCCAGCAACCGCCGCGTCCATTCGTCGAAGCACTCGTCGAGATGTCGCTCCACGGCATCGCCGGTCCAGTAGGCATCTGCGGCCGAAACAGCGACCGGTCGCATCGATCCGCCGCCAGCGTTGAACTCCTCGGGCGTCAGGAACCAGGGATCGTCCGTGCCGGCCTGCTCGCGTGCGCGATCCCACGCATAGTCCTGAATGCCGTTGCCGAAGTAGGTCGTCACGGCGATCACGTCCGGCTCGACGGCGGGGGAGAGCGTCGGGCCCCACGCGGCGATCTCCAGAAGGAATGGGCCGGTGTACCAGTCGGCCGCCGTGAAGACCGCCGCCACGCGCACCAAACGGTCCGCGCCGCCGAATTCCTCCGTGAAGAGCCGCCAAATCTCGCAGAAGCGCCGTGCATTGAACTGCGCCTTGGACAGACCCAGGCCGCTCGCCTGTTGCTGCGCCCAGTCGCCTTGCGGGAAGCTGTGCCCGTTTGCCCAAATCTCATTCGAGTATTCGACGTACACGCGCCGCCCCGGTGCCAGCGGGGGATGGACCGGCGATTCGACCGGGCCTTCGTAGGGATTCACCCCGTCGCTGCCGAAGCGAATCAGCCGGGCCAGACGTCGCACGTAATCCTCGGTCGCCAGATGCGGCACGGTCAGCCACAGGTCCTTGCCTGACGCGTTGCACAGCGCGACGATGTGCTCCCAGGGCATTCCCGTTGGGCGGTTGCCGCTCGCCCCGGTGGCCGGCGCCCTCGGGTTCATCGTGCCGGAGAAGAACAGATGACTTGGCGGGCGCCGGTCGCTCCAGTCCTGCTCCGGGTTGCCGTTCGTCTCGGTCATGTTCATGAAGCGAATGAATCCCCAGTCCTCGTCCGCAAGGCGCGCGAGGAAGGTTGGGTGGAAGAGTTGGCCCTCCAGCGAGCGATTCATCGGATCGGCCGGGTCGGGCAGCCACACGCGGATGTCGGTGGGTGGATTGTCGGGATCGATGTCGTGGATCTCGATGAACTGAAGCCATGCGCCGCCGGAGAATCGAAAGACGCGGCGCCCGTCCTCGAGCCGCCCGGTGCCCGGCCCATTGGAATCGTCCGCCAGAAATGTCCCGCCGGCGTTCGTACGAATGTCGGCGGCGCCCTTCCATTCAACCACCACGCGGCCGATGCACGGGCCATTGCGCCGTGGCCAGGTTGCGGGACGATTGTCGGTGTCCACGTGCAGGCCGAACGTCAGCGCGCGCAGGCGGCGGTCCGGATTGAGGAAGCGCGGCGCCCCGTTCGCGTCGAACTGAGGCTGATTCCACGTTGGGATATAGTTTCCCCACTGGTTCGGGGCGAACTCGATCCAGCCGCCGGCGTTGCGCATCGCGTCGGCGAAGAAGGGCACGTCCCAATAGGAGATGCCGCTGGGATGATAGCCGACCTCGGGCAGCGTTCGCGGATCGAAGGCATCGCCGCGCGACGGCGTGGCGGCGGCGAACAGCAGGAATCCAAGGAGCAGTCGGACGAGCCGGGCCGCGTCGAGCACGCAAGGCCGACCGGAGAAGATACGAGGCATGATAGAGGGTCACCCGACGGGGATTTCGAACGTGGTCCACTGTCGGGTGACAGCGGGTGCCCCGCAATCGCAAACGGCGGCGCGGGTGCTACTCGACCGGTTCCGGGAACTGCTCGTGCCGCCAGGCTGCCAGAGACTCGCGAAACTCGGGCGACTCCGACAACTCGCCGTACGCGGCAGCCTCGTAGGCCCAGCCCTTCGACCACGGCATCCGGCTGCCTTCGACGACGAGCTCGATGATCTTGGCCACCGCCCGGCGGCTGTGGCCGGCGATGCGCGTCGCGATCGCCAGCGCCTCGGCAAGCACGTTCTGGTCGTCCGCGACGAGCACGTCCACCAGCCCCAGCAGGTACGCCTCTTCGGCGTCGATCAGGTCGCCGGTCAGGCACAGGCGCAGGGCCTGCGACTTGCCGACGCGGCGGGCCAGGCGCTGCGTTCCGCCGAAGCCGGGGCAGAGCCCGAGGCGCACGTTGGTCTGCCCGAAGGTCGCCGTCGAGTCCGCCACGCGGAAGTGGCAGGCCATCGCCAGCCCGTTGCCGCCTCCCTGACAGCGTCCCTGAATGGCCGCGATCACCGGAATGCGCAGGTCCGAGATCTGGTCGAAGGCCAGAATGGTGCTGCGACTGAAGCGCTGAAACTCCTCGCCGGGCTTGAGCGAGGCCAGCGTGGCCATGTCCGCGCCCGAGGAGAAGTGTCCGTTCGCACCTGTCAGCACGACCGCACGCAACTCCTGGCTGCTGGCGATCTGCTCGAAGAAGATGCCAAGCTCCTCGATCATCTCGCGGTTGAGCGCATTCTCGGGCGGACGGTTCAGTGTCACCGTCGCGACGCCGGCCGCGCTGACGCCCATCTTCAGGAACTCGAACCGTTGCTCCATGATGCCGGCCCTCCTTGGAAGTCGAGGGTTGCGCGCGGCGTGCGGGCCGGGCGCGGCGGAGGCGGTTGGCGAATCGGTTGCCCGAGGCGGAACTCAGATCTCTCGCGTCAGTTTGTGGACGATCGCTTCATGGCCGGGATAGGTCAGCAGCAGCTCGCCCCGCGTCGTCGGTTCGATGCTGGCGAAGCTGTGGTTCGGCGGCCGGACGCAGACGGCCAGCGCCCACTCGGCGCCGGGGGCCAGCCGCAAGGCCCGGTGACTGTTGGGATAGACGCGGAGCCGGGATCCGTGCCCCGCGCCCTGATGGTGCGCCAGCGGCAGCATGCGATGCTCCCCTTGGCGGTTCAACAGGTGGAACTCCAGCGGTCCACCCCAGTACAGGTGCCACGTCTCCTCGAAGCCTTGATGGTGGAAGGGGAAGAAGTCGCGCCCGTCGAGCAGGAAATAGACGAGGCTCACCTCGCGCGACGGTCGATCGAGGTGCCAGGGGAACGTGTCCTCCTCGCCCGGTCGAATCTCACGATAGTAGCCACCCTCGGGATGAGGCATCAGCCCGAGCCGGTTCACCACTTCGCCGCCGGACAACTGCATCACGGCCACGCTCCTCCTGCCCCGAGGGGTACGCTTCCCGGGACCGAAACGCAATCGAATAGCGGCCCGCGTCGAACGGAAAAACGAGTGTGTGGGCGTGCGGGGTCAGTCCACCCGGTAGTGCGTGCCCCGGCTCTGGCGATTGCGCAGCGCCGCGTGGATCAGGGCGAGTGCCGTCTGCGCGCCATTGCGCAGCCCGATCAGCTCGTCCGTCAGCGCGGCTCGCCGGTAGAAGGTCTCCACGTCGTACTGCAGGCCCCGCAGGATGCGCAGCGCCCGGCTCATGCGGCGCTCCGTTCGCACCAGCCCCACATAGTTCCACATCGTCTGGCGGATCGTCATCCAGTCCTGCTTGAGCAGCGCCGGGTCCACTTCCTCCGTCTCCATCACCCATGGCGCCACGTCGGCGGGATTCGGCCGCGGGGCCTCGACCGCGCGGGCCACGTCACGCGCCGCGTTGGCTCCCCACACGAGTCCCTCGAGCAGCGAGGTGCTCGCCAGCCGGTTTGCCCCGTGCAGGCCGGAGCAGGCTACCTCGCCCACGGCCCGCAGACCCGGCAGGTTCGTCCGCCCGCAATCGTCCACGGCAACGCCGCCGCACGAGTAATGTGCCGCGGGCACCACCGGAATCGGATCGCGGGCGATGTCGATGCCCCACTCGAGCAGGAACCGCCGGATCATCGGGAAGCGCCCGCGCACCCAGTCCGCATCCTTGTGCGTGATGTCCAGATACATGCAGGGCTCGCCGGTCTGGAGCATCTCCTCGTGAATGGCCCGTGCCACGATGTCGCGCGGCGCCAACGCCCCCAGCTCGTGGTACTTGCGCGCGAACTCCTCGCCCGCCGCGTTCACCAGCCGCGCGCCTTCGCCCCGCAGCGATTCGCTCATCAGGAATCGCGGCGCCACGCGATGGTAGAACGCCGTCGGATGGAACTGCACGTACTCGAGATTGATGACCCGCGCGCCCGCGCGATAGGCCATCGCGAGCCCGTCGCCGCGCGAGCGCCGCGGGTTCGTCGTGTGCAGGTAAATCTGCCCCAGCCCACCCGTCGCCAGCACCGTCTCGCGCGCCACCAGCGGCTCGATCCGCCCGCTCTCCTGGTCCAGCACGTACGCCCCGAGGCATTGCGACGGCTTGTAGACATCCGACGGATGAACGGTGTGATAGCTGCTCAGGATCAGGTCGACGGCGGTGGCGTTGGGGGCCAGTCGGATGCGCGGATGCTCGGCGACCACCCGGCCCAGCCCCTCGGCGATCGCTTTGCCCGTGTGGTCGCCGACATGGACGATGCGCGGCAGGCTGTGGGCGCCTTCTTCCGTCAGGTCCAGACTGCCGTCGTCGCGCCGGTCAAAGGCGATGCCGCAGCGCTCCATCAGCAGCGACTCGATCAGCCTTGGCCCCTGCTCGGCCAGCAGGCGCGCCGCCGGCTCCCAGGCCACACCGTCGCCCGCCGCCAGAATGTCCCGCACCAGCAGGCCCGGAGAATCCTGCGGCGACGTGTAGATGATTCCGCCCTGCGCCCAGCTCGTGTTCGAGCCCTTTTCGGTGCTGCCCGAATTCGTGACCAGCGTGACGTCCAACCCCGCGTCGGCGGCCACCAACGCCGCCGTGCAGCCCGCCACTCCGCTGCCGATCACCAACAGGTCCGAGGCACTCATGCGCAGACGATTCGGCCCCTCCTGCCGGCGGGACAAGAGCAATGACGGGCACGGGATGGAGGGCTAATCGGCCCTTCGCCTCAGGACGCCCCCACGGTCTCCCGCGTCGGCAGCTGCGAGTCCTGATGGGCGATCAGCGCGCCGATGAACTCGCGGAACAGCGGGTGCGGGTCCAGCGGTCGCGACTGGAACTCGGGATGGAACTGGCAGCCGATGAACCACGGGTGGTCCGCCAGTTCGATCATCTCGACCAGATCGGTCTCCTCGAACAGGCCGGCCACGCGCAGGCCATTCTTCTCCACCGTCTCGCGGTACTTGTTGTTCACCTCGTAGCGGTGGCGGTGGCGCTCGCGGATCAGGGGCTTGCCGTAAACCGCGGCTGTCTTCGTGCCGGGCACCAGGCGGCAGGGGTAGCTTCCCAGGCGCATGGTGCCGCCCAGGTCCAGAACCGCCTTCTGGCTCGCCATCAGGTCGATCACCGGGTCGGGCGTCGTTTCGTTGAATTCCGTCGAGTTCGCGTCGGGCAGTCCGCAGACCTCGCGCGCGAAGGCGATCAGGGCCACCTGCATCCCTAGGCAGATGCCGAAGTAGGGCAGCTTGCGCTCGCGTGCGAAGTTGGCGGCCAGAATCTTGCCCTCGATCCCGCGCGAGCCGAACCCGCCCGGGATCAGGATGCCGTCGACGCCCGACAACGCCTGCGCGATGTTGGCCGGCTCCAAATGCTCCGAATCGATCCGGCGAATCTTGATCCGCACGCTGTGGTGCGCCGCTCCATGGTTGAGCGCCTCGTAGATCGACTTGTACGAGTCGGCCAGCTCCACGTACTTGCCCACCAGCCCGACCGTCACCTCGCGCCGCGCGGACTTGATCCGGTCCAGCATCCGCTTCCAGTCGTCCATCTCGGCGTCGTGCGTCACCAGCCCCAGCTTCGTCACCACCCAGTTGTCGAGCGCTTGGCGGTGCAGCATCATCGGGACCTCGTAGATCACCGACACGTTGGACGACTCGAAGACGGCGCGCTCCTCGACGTTGCAGAACAGGGCGATCTTGCGGCGCTCGTCCTGGCCCGTCGGCACTTCGGTACGGCAGATGATACCGTCGGGCTGGATGCCGATCTCGCGCAGCTCCTTGACGCTGTGCTGCGTGGGCTTCGTCTTCAGCTCGCCCGAGGCGCTGAGGTAGGGCAGTAGCGTCAGGTGGAGGTACAGGCAGGAGTTCGGCTCGACGTCGTGCTTCATCTGGCGGATCGCCTCAAGGAAGGGCAGCGACTCGATGTCGCCGACCGTTCCGCCGATCTCGACGATCAGCACGTCGCACTTCGTCTCGCGGGCCAGCGTCCGGATGCGCGACTTGATCTCGTCGGTGATGTGCGGAATCACCTGCACCGTCGCGCCCAGATAGTGCCCACGGCGTTCCTTGCGGATCACCGACTCGTAGATCTGCCCGGTGGTGATGTTGTTCATCCGGGTGGTGGGCAGGCCGGTGAAGCGCTCGTAGTGGCCCAGATCCAGGTCCGTCTCGGCGCCGTCGTCGGTGACGAAGACCTCGCCGTGCTGGAACGGGCTCATCGTGCCCGGGTCCACGTTGATGTACGGATCGAGCTTCATCAGGGCGACTGTCAGGCCGCGGGCCCGCAGCAGCGTGCCCAGTCCCGAGGCCGCAATTCCCTTGCCCAGCGAGGAGGCCACGCCCCCCGTCACGAAGACGTACTTGGTTGCCATTTGGAGTGCCCTTCAGGGTGTCGCGCCGCCCCCGGCAAACGCGGAACTCGGGAGTCTTTCACTACGCCCGGTGCCCCGCGAAGTCAAGTGCGAGAGTGCGCAATTCGTGGTTAGGAATTCCTGCCCGCAATCAGCCGATCTTCGGTGGACGACACGCGATGCATTTCAAGCCATCGCTTCAAGCGTCACCACCAGCGTCTCTGCATAAGTCTCGAAGCCAAGCCCATCGAGCAGTGCATTCGCGCGCGCATCCCCGAGGTCCGTCCGGGCCTGCACGCAACGTCCCTCGGCAATCGCCATCCGGCACAGCTCCCCCAGAGCCGCCCGCGCGTTGCCTGTCCCGCGATGGGCCGGATGCGCAAACACCCCGGCCTGCATCAGTCGCGCCGACCAGCAACCCGCACTCGCCGCCGCCACCAGTTCCCCCGACTCCTCGACGCCCACAACCAGCGGGTAGTCGAAGTCCACGCCCCCGGCCTCCCACTCGCCGATCTCCGCCGCCCCGAACAGCCGGCGCAGCGCCTCGGCATCCTCCCGCTTGGCGGGCTGCAACCGCCGCGCGCGCTCGTCCTGTGGTGCCGTCGGTTCCTTCGCCAGCAGCGCCACCCGGGCCGGGCCGCTCACTCGCGCAATCCGGTCACCGAACGCGAAGCGCAGCGTTGCCCGGTCGAACACCTCTGCCGGCGGCAACCGCTCGCCCAAGTCCAGCATCATCTCCACGAACACGGCCGGGTCCGGGCTCATCACCGTTACCACCAACGCCTCGCCGCGCCGGAAGAGGAAGAGCACGTTCGGCTCGCCGGCATCGGTGCGCCGCGGCACGACAACCGTCTGCCGGCCATCGAGATGGCCGGGTTCGCAGTCCAGGAAGGCGCACCAGAACTCGGCGGCCGCTTCCAGCGTGGGCTCCGGAATCATCAGCCGGCCAGCGCCCCGACAAGCTCGGCGGCCCGGCCGATGATCTCGCCTGCGCGCGACGCTTCGCGGGCCCCGGCCTGCGCCAGGTCCGGCTTGCCGCCGCCCTTGCCGCCCAGCGGCTCGGCCAGTGCGTTGACCACCTTGCCCGCGGGGAACTGCCCCCGCGCTTCCTCGCCGACCGAGGCCACCAGCGACACCTTGCCGTCCGTCACCGTCGCCGCCACGGCCACGCCCTTCGGGCCTAGCTTCTCGCGCAGGCTCGTCGCCAGTGCCCGCAGGTCATTCGCCGAAAGGCCATCGAGCAGCACCGCCACCAAACGGGCTCCACCGACCTCGACCGCTCCCGCCGCCATCTGGTCCAGATTCGACAGCGCGGCCTTCTGACGCTCGCGCGCCAGATCCTTCTCAAGCTGGCGGATCCGCTGATTCAGGTGCTGCACGCGCTCGACCAGCGCCTCGCCCTTGCTCGCCAGCACCGCCTGCAACGGTTGCACGACGTTGTACTGCTCGTCGATTTCCAGGCTCGCCGCGCGCTCGCCCGTCACGGCCTCGATGCGACGAACGCCCGAGGCAATCGAACCCTCGGACACGATGCGGAAGCGGGCCGCCTGACCCGTGCGCTCCAGGTGCGTGCCGCCGCAGAACTCGATCGAGGCAAGTGCGCCCGGCTCTCCCATCGCCACCACGCGCACGGTCGGGCCGTACTTCTCGCCGAACGGCGCGATGGCCCCGCGCTTGCGGGCCTCGTCGAGCGCCAGCACCTCGGTGCTCACCGGCAGGTCCGCCAGAATCAGGCGATTGACCTCTTCCTGCACGCGGCGCAACGCCTCGGCCGGCACGGCCTCGGGATTGGTGAAGTCAAACCGCAGGCTCTCCGGCCCGACCCACGAGCCCTGCTGGGCCACGTGCGGTCCGACGTGACGCCGCAGCGCGGCCTGCAGCAGATGAGTCGTGCTGTGATTGCGGCGAATCGCCAGACGCCGCGGCGCATCCACCCGCGCCTCGACCGATTCCCCGTTGCCCAGCGCGCCCGTCTGCACCTCGCCCCAGTGCAGGTAGATGCCCGTCGCGGTCTTCTGCGTGTCCAGCACCTCGAAGACGCAATCGCCCGCGCCGATCAACTGGCCGGTGTCGCCCACCTGTCCGCCCGATTCCGCATAGAACGGCGTGCGGTCCAGCACCACCGTCGCGCGCATGCCCGACTCGATGCGCTCCACGAGCGCGCCGTCGGCGATCAGCGCCAGC
The DNA here is from genome assembly GCA_019634695.1 of Candidatus Sumerlaeia bacterium. Lineage (GTDB taxonomy): Bacteria > Sumerlaeota > Sumerlaeia > SLMS01 > JAHLLQ01 > JAHCAW01. The sequence goes on along the minus strand of JAHCAW010000016.1, from coordinate 15,867 downwards.
ACGCGCGCCGAGTCCTCAGTCTTTCCGTAGCCGGTGAACTGCGTCTGGCCGTGGCGCTCGGCGATCTGTTCGGCCAGTTCGGCCTCCTTGCCCAGTTGCGCGCCCTGCCAGCTTGCCCGGCCGCGCGCCTTCTGCTCCTCGAGCGCGGCGTCGTAGCCCGGCTGGTCGATGCCGATGTCATGGTCGGCGGCGATTTCGCGCGTCAGGTCGAGCGGGAAGCCGTAGGTGTCCCACAACTTGAACGCCTCGGGGCCCGGGATCGTGCGGTCGCCGCGGTCGGCCGCCTGCTCGATTAGTTCGTCGAGCAGCTTCATGCCGCGGTTGCGCGTCTTGAGAAACGACTCCTCCTCGATGCGCAGCGCCTTGCGGATGTAGTCGCGTTGCTTGGCCAGGTGCGGGTAGGTGGCGCCCATCGCCTCGATGACGGGGTCCACGAGGTCGGCCATGAAGGGTTCGTCCTTGCCGAGCAGGGAGGCAAAGCGCAGGGCCCGGCGCTGGATGCGGCGCAGGACGTATCCGCGTCCGACGTTGCCCGGCGACATGCCCTCGGCCAGGCAGAAGGTCAGCGCCCGCGCGTGGTCCGAGATCGCGTTGACGGCCAGGCGCACGCGGGTCGCTTCCGCGTCGTCGCCGCCCGCGTCGAGCACTTTGAGATACTTCACGCCGAGCCGCGCCGCGGCCACCTGCACGATCGGCTGCAACAGGTCGGTCTCGTAGGGGGTCGAGGCCTTGCCTTCGAGCCACATCAGCGCGGTCGTCATGCGCTCGAGTCCGGCGCCCGTGTCGATGCCGCGATTCTTCAGGATCGGGCGGCTGCCGTCGCGCTGTTGGTCGAACTGCGGGAAGACCATGTTCCAGATTTCGAGGAAGAGGTCGCCTTCCTCGTCGATGCGGCGGGCGAGCGTCGGCATGTAGGCCGCCTCGCTGGCGCGCAACTGGTTCTGGATTTCGCGCAGTTCCTCCGCGCTGCCCATGAAGAAGCACAACTCGCTGCACGGGCCGCAGGCGCCCGTGTCGCCGGCCGGTCCCCAGAAGTTCTGCTTCGCGTCCAGGCGCACCGGCGTGTAGTGACAGTCCGTCTCCTCGCGCCACAGGCGTTCGGCCTCGTCGTCCTCCTCGAAGATCGTCGGGAAGAGCCGCTCCTTGGGCAGCTTCATCTTCTCGGTGACGAACTGCCAGGCCCAGCGGATTGCCTCACGCTTGAAGTAGTCGCCGAAGCTGAAGTTGCCCAGCATCTCGAAGAGCGTGTGGTGGCGCAGCGTCTTTCCGACGTTTTCGAGGTCGCTGCCCTTGCCGCCGGCGCGCAGGCAGGGCTGGCAGGTCGTCGAGCGCGAGTAGGGGAGCGGGTCGATCTCGCCGCTGTAGAAGCGCTTGAACTGCACCATGCCGGCGCTGGTGAACAGCAGGGTGGGGTCGTCGGGCGGGATCAGGGGAGCGGGGGTGACCAGTTGATGGGCGGCCCCGTCCAGGTGCTCGAAGAAGTGCAGGAACTCGCGTCGCAGGTCGCATCCGGACAGGCTCATGATCGCACTAAAACCCTTGAGGAATCGAACGATAACCCCTTGCGGTGCCGCCGCGGGGGCGGGACAAATGGGGGAGCGCGCCCCGTACTCGCAAGGGGAAAGGCGGCGCGTTCGAGCGGGCCCGCGACCATGCCGCCGTTATCCGCTCTCAGCTTTACGCAAGGACTTCTCCCTCATGCCCACCACTGACGACTTCCGCCCCACGGAATGCCTCTCGCGCCGCGTGGTCGTCCAGACGCCGCGCCTGCGCCTGTTCGAGGACCAGGTGCGCTTCCACACCGGCAAGGAAGCGACACACTGGAAGGTGGACTACACCCGGCAGGGCGTCGGGATCATCCCGGTGCGCGACGACGGGCGAATCATTCTCGGCCTGCATTGGCGCTACTGCAGCGAGCGCTGGAGCTGGGAGATCGCTGCGGGCGGGCTCGAACCGGGCGAGGACTTCCTCGTCGCCGCCGCACGCGAGCTCGAGGAGGAAACCGGCCATCGTGCCGAGTCCTTCGAGTTCCTCCTCGACTACTTTCCCGCGCCGGGTCTCGGCAACGAGCACTTCCACGTCTTCCTTGCCCGTGGGCTCTCGCGCACCGGCGCCGCCATCGACGCCAATGAAATCTACGACACCCGCGTCGTCGACTGGACGGACTTCGAGAACATGGTCGAGGAGGGCGACGTGTCCGACGGGTTCACGCTGACGGCCATCTACATGGCCAAGGCGCGTGGGCTGATCTGGCGCGAGGGTTGATCGTTCAACGGATCGTGTGCACCGGATAGTCACCGAACGGCCACGCGGCGATTCCCTTCTTCGCCTTCGCGGGCGCCTTGCCGTAGAAGTGCACCGCCGCGATGCGCGCCGCGCCCGCATAGCCGTTCCGCAGCGTCTCGGTCCGGACATCGGCTTGGTGGGCGGCCGCCTTCCACGAGAAGCGCCGCTCGGTCTGCTCGCCGCGCATCCACGCCCGTGTCGCGCCGTCGTCCTCAACGAGCGTGCCGGCCGCGTCCCCTGCATGCGCGAAGACATGCAGTTCGACCTCGCCGTGCGCGGGCTCGGGGAAGAAGTCCGTTCCGGGCAGGCAGGGTAGGATCGCCCCGTCGCGCACGAACAGCACCGGCTTCGCCTCGCGCTGCACGGTGATCGTGCGGCCGCCCTCGATCCAGCGCCCCGTCCGCATATCGAACCACCAGCCCGGCGGCAGCACTGCCGTGCGCTCGGCGGACTCCAGGTCCACGAACGGCGCCAGCATCACGTGCGACCCGAGCAGGTACTGATCGCCGATGCGCCCGTACTCCGCGTCCGGGAACTCCCACGCCAGCGGCCGCATCACCGCATCGCCGCGCTGTGCGTGCTCATGGAAGAGCGTCTCGATTAGCGGCAGCAGCTTCAGGCGCGTGTTGATGCACTGGCGGACCAGTTCCGTCGTCGCCTCGGAGTAGGCATACGGCTCCTGCCGGCGCGTTCCCGTGCAGGAGTGGTTGCGCAGGAAGGGGAAGAGGAAGCCGGCCAGGAACCAAGTCGCAAACAGGTCCTCATCGGCATCGCCAACGAATCCGCCGACATCGGGTCCGTTGAACGACACGCCCGAGAGCGCAAGGTTCAGGCTCATCGGAATCGAAAGCGCCAGATGGGCGACGTTGCTGGCGTTGTCGCCGGTCCAGATCGCCGCGTGGCGTTGCGTGCCCGTGCACCCCGAGCGCGTCAGGACGAACGGGCGCGCGTCGGGATCGTGCTGGCGGAAGCCCTCAACCGTCGCCTGCGCCATCAGGTCCGCGTAGGTGTTGTGGAAGGCCGCGTGCTCGGCGGTGCCGTGCTGGAAGCGCATCTCCTCGAAGTCGATCGGCCCCGTCGACGGATCGTTCATGTCGATCCAGATGCCGTCGATTCCATCGGCGAGGAGCCGAGCGGTGTGCTCGCCCCAGAAGGTTCGGGCCTCCGTCAGCGAGAAGTCCGGGAACACCGTGCGCCCGGGCCACACGACGCCGATGAAGGGCTCGCCCTCGGCTGTCTTGCAGAAGACGTCGCGCTTCATCCCCTCATCAAAGACTGCATAGCCCGGCTCGGCCTTCACTCCCGGGTCCACGATGGTCACCAGGCGCGTGCCCCGCCCGTGGATTTCAGCGAAGGCAGCCCGCCTTTTCTCCGGCGCGAACCGCTCCGGGTCGAAGGTGAAGACCCGGAAGCCCTCCATGTAGTCGATGTCCATCCACAGGGCGGCGGTGGGGATGCGCGCCTCGCCCAGCCGGCGTGAGACATCGAGCAACTCGTCGGTGCTCATGTAACTCCAGCGACATTGATGATACCCCAGCGCCCAGCGCGGCGGGGGCTCGTGCCGCCCCGTCAGCATCGCGAATCGCCGCACCACGTCAGCGAGCGTCGGGCCGGGGATCACGAACAGGTCCAGCGCCCCCTCGTCCGCGCCGACCGCCCACAACGTCTCGCCCTCGGCCCGCATGCCGAAACTGTGGTCGAACCACACGCCGCTCTTCCGGCGCAGGTCCGTATGCAGCCACGTGTGCCCCGTGTTGTTCAGGTACACGCCAAAGAAGCCATCGGCATTCCTGCCGATGACGAAGGGGATCGAGACGTAGGACGGATCGAAGTTGTCGCTCGTGAACGTGTGCGGGTGGTCCGCCACAACGTCCACGTTCCAGAAGTGGTACGCCTTGCCCGACTTGTCGAGCCCGCCGGTCTTCTCGCCGAGGCCGTAGATCACGGCGTCGGGCTCGGGGCGCTCGAACAGGATGATCTGGCGCCGGCCCGACACGCCGAACGGGCGGGGGAGCGTCCGAAGCACCGCCTGCGCGCCACGGCGAATCTCGACGCATCCATCGGCGAGGCTGGCGCGCACGGCGACCGACTCACTCTCCAGCGTTGCCTGCTCGCCCACGACTGCGCACCGCACGTCGGTTGCGGGAGCGCAGTCGTGCCGGACGACGGCGCCGTGGAACGAATGATCCGCCGCGATGCACTGGCGCAGGCGCACCAGACCGTCGGCAAGCAACTCCACGCGCACGCGACCGCGGTCGCACTCGAGATCCAGACAACCATCCACCGCGCGTCCGGCGAATCTTCCGGGGTAGTGGAAGTTCGCCGGTGCCGGCATCTTGTGAAAGAACATCGTCCTCGCCCTCGCCTGTCGGTCAACCCGCCGGAGACGACTCCAGCAGCCCGTGCTCCTCCACCTCGTCGAACTTCACGCTGACCACCTTGGACACGCCCGGCTCCTGCATCGTCACGCCGTAGATCGTGTCCGCCAGCCCCATCGTGATCTTGTTGTGCGTGATGATGAGGAACTGGGTGTCACCGGCCGACTCGCGCAGCGCCTGACAGAGCCGCGCCACGTTGACGTCGTCGAGCGGGGCGTCGATTTCGTCCAGGATGCAGATCGGCGACGGGCGGTATTGGAACATCGCGAACATCAGCGCGATGGCGGTCAGCGCCTTCTCGCCGCCCGAGAGCAGCGTGATCGAGCCGGCCAGCTTCTTGCCCGGGGGCGAGGCGTGGATCTCGATTCCCGGCTCGGGGTAGCGCTCGTCGGTGACGAGAACCAGGTCCGCCTCGCCGCCGTTGAACAGCCGCCGATACATGGTCTGGAAGTTCAACCGGATCGCTTCGTACGCCTCGGTGAAGAGCGTCGCGGTCGTCTCGTCGATCCGCCGGATCGCCTCCTCGAGCTGTTCCTTTGCCACCACCATGTCGTCACGCTGCGTCACCAGGAAGACCAGTCGCTCGCTCTGCTTGGCGTACTCCTCGATGGCGGCCTCGTTGACGGCGCCCATGCGGCCAAGCTTCTGGCGCAGGTCGGCCACCAACGCCCGCAGGGTATTCGGGTCGGTGATCGCGTCGTCCTCGGGGGTCGTGACCGGTGCGGCCTCGTCGAAGGCCTCGGGCTCCTCGCCCGCTTCCTCGTCGTCGCCGGCCGCAGTGACCTCTTCGCCCTCGGCTGCGGGCTCGGCCGCCTCGGCCGGCTGCTGCTTCGCCTCTTCCTGACGGCGACGCCACTCGGCCTCGGCCTCCTCGGCGGCGCGGAGTTCCTCGCGGATGCGCGCGACGGGGAAGCCGAACTCGTCCTCGGCCTCCTGCTCGAGGTAGCCCAACTGGGCCCGCAGTTCGGCGGCCGCCAGGTTGGCTTCGCGGGCCGCGTTGTCCTTCTCGCTGCGGTCGCGAACCAGGCGCTGAACCTCCGATGTCTTCTCCCGGATGCGGGCGGCCTGCGCCTCGATGTCGGCGCTCTTGTCGTTGGCGCGGTTGTCGGCTTCCTCGAACTCGAGCGCCAGGCGTCCGAGCAACTCCTCGGCTTCGTCGCGATCGAGCAGAAGCTGTTCGCGGTCGCCTTGCAGCGTCGTGCGCTCCTGCTCGCGTGCCGCGCGGTCGGCCTGCGCCTCATCCAGTTGCGTGCGCATCTCGTTGAGTCGCTGCCGCATCGTCTCGACACGTTGCGCGACGCCACGCTGCGCCTCGCGCGCGACGGCCACCTCTTCCGAGTAGGTCTGCTGGCGCGCGGCTGATTCCGCCGTTCCCGCCGTGCGCTCCTGCACGGCCTGGGTTGCCTGTTCGATTCGTCCCGCCAGTTCGGTCAGGCCCTTGTCGCTGTTCTCGACGATCTCGCCCTGCCGCAGGCGGTCGATGCGCTGCTGGTTGACCCGTGCCTCGATGGAGGCGTGCTGATTGCGCTTCTCGCGCAGGTCGCGCTCGGCCTGCTGGAAGTCCTTGCGCGCGCCGGTGCTCTCCATCTCGAGCCGGTGGATTTCGGCCTGAAGTTCCGCGGCCCGGCCGTACAGCGTCCCCAGCCGATCCTTCGTGGCAGTCATCTCGCTGCGCAGGCGCGTGAGGTCCCCCTCCAGCACCTGCACGCGGTCCTGCAACTGGCGGATGTCGCGCTGACGGGTCAGCAGGCCGCGCGTCTGGTGGCTGCCACCCGAGAGCACGCCGCGCGGATTCACCACGTCGCCTTGCAGGGAGACGAAGCGGTTGCGGATGCCCTCGCGCTCAAGGTCCACCGCGATGTCGAGGTTGTCGACGATCACCGTGTTGCCGAACAGATAGTAGACGGCGTTCTGGATCTTCGGGTCGTACTCGACCAGGTCGCGGGCCAGTCCCAGAATGCCCGGGCGTCCCCAGATCGGCTCGAGGTGGCGCACTTGGAAGTCAACGTGCAGGAAGTCCAGCGGAAGGAACGTTGCCCGGCCGAGGTTGCGCCGCTTGAGGAACGCGATCGCCTGCTTCGCCGCATCCACCGACACCGTTACGATGTCCTGCACGTCCGAGCCCAGCGTGACCTCGATTGCCACTTCGAGGTCCTTGGGGACCCGCAGAAGAGTGGAGACGACGCCGATGATGCCGGGCACTTCGCCGCGGTCGGCTCCCTTCATCACCTCCTTCACGCCGCGAAAGTAGCCCTCGTAGCTCTCCTCAAGCTCGACGAGTGCCTGCAAGCGCGAGGTCGTGCGCGTGAGCTCCTGCCCGAGCGCTTCGAGGCGTTCCCGCAGTTCCTTGCTCGCGCGGTCGTCGCGACCGATCTCCTCCTGCAGGGCGCGCGACTCCTCGCGCAGAGCGGTCAGCTTCGCGTCGATGGCCGCCACATTCTGGCGGTGGGATTCCAGCTCCCGTTCGCACGTCGCCGCTTGGTTCGCCAGTTCGGCGAGCTGAAACTCGGTCTGCTCCATGTCGTCGCGCAGGCGTTCGAGCAGGCTCTGGGCCAGGCGCTTGTCGGTGGCGAGAGCGTTCTCGCGGGCCCGCAGATCGGCCAGCTCGGCGCGGAGGCGGTCGAGTTCGCGGGCGGCGCCTTCATGTTCGCGCCGCGCGGATTCCAGCCGCGCCACTTTCGCCTCGAGTTCCGCGTTGCTATTGTTGAGCGCGTCGGTCTCGCGGCCGTGATCCACCTCGAGGGCATCGAGCGTGGCGCGCATGATCGTCTGTCGGTCCTCGCGCGAGCGCAGCTCCTTGTCGATGGCGGCCAGCCGCTCGTCGATCGCCTGAATGCGCTGGGCAGCCAACTCGACGCGGTGCTGCTCGCGGTCCAGCCGACCGCGGAGGTCGTAGCGCTTCTGTTGCAGGCGCTGAAGTTCGCCCTGCATGCGCTCGTGGGATTCCTGTTCGGTGACCAGCGCGGCCTCGCCCTGCGCAGCCAGTGTTGCCGCGGCCTCGAAGGCCTGCTGCAACTCCGTGTGGCGCTGGTCGGCCACCGCGAACTGGTTGGTCAGCAATTCGTGGCGCAGGACCAGCAGGCGCTGCTGCAAGCGAGCCAGCCGGCGCGACAAGCGGCGGTGCCGCTCGGCCTTGCGCGCCTGATAGCGCAGCGAGTTGCACTGGCGCTCGACTTCCGAGACGATGTCGCGAAGTCGGTTGAGGTCTTCCTCGGTGCGCGCCAGCTTCCGCACGGTCTCCTCGCGCCGCATCTTGTAGCGCGAAATCCCGGCTGCTTCCTCGAAGATGTCGCGCCGCTCGTTGGGCTTGGCGGCCACCATCTGGCCGATCTGGCCCTGCTCGATGATCGCGTAGCCGTCGGCGCCCAGGCCGGTGTCCAGGAACAACTCGTGGATGTCCCGCATCCGGCACGGGGCCTTGTTGATCAGGTACTCGCTCTCGCCGCTGGAGAACAGGCGGCGCGTGACGGCAACCTCGCGCTGGTCGAACTTCAGGATTCCGCGGTCGTTGTCCAGAGTCAGCGACACGTGCGCCAGGCCGGCCGGCTTCACCGTCTTGCTGCCGTGGAAGACAACGTCGCCCATGCGGCCGCCGCGCAGCTACTTCGGCGACGTCTCGCCAAGCACCCAGCGAATCGAGTCGAGGATGTTCGACTTTCCGCAGCCGTTCGGGCCCACCACGATGGTGAAGCCTTCCTGGAAGTCGATCGTGGTCTTGTGGACGAAACTCTTGAAGCCGTGCAGATCGAGGCGCTTGAAGAACATTCCACCCTCGGGAGCCGGAGCTGTCGGGACGATGTGGGTGCCGGGAACGGGTACCGTTACTGCTGGAAGCAAGATCAAGGGCCGGCCCGGTCCCGAAGGCAAGGACGAATCCCACCCCGACGGAAGTTCCCCGGTCGCGGCGAAATCATGCTCGACACCGCCCTGCATCGGGGGTTGCCACGGCCCCGCGCAGCAGGGTAGGAACGCCCCGCGGTGGGGCAACGCCCCTCGCGATTCGGCAGGACTCAGGTCACGGTGCGCATGGCTTTCCAGATTGAAAGACAATATCTTATCCTGCTGGCCTGCATGCTCTTTCTCGGGACGGGTCTGCCCATGGCGGGGCAGCCCGCGCAGCAGGAAGCACCGATCCGTCTGCCCGAGGCGGCCCGCATCGTCATCGACGACCCCGCGACGAAGGCGGATGACTCGCCCACGACCCGTCCGAAGCCGCTGGACCTCCCGGAAGTCGAGGACATCAAGGCCCTCATGCAACTCATGGAGAAGGCCCATCGCGCCTCCTCCGACCGGGACCCGCGCGTCGCCCGCAAGGCACTCGAGAAGGTCGGCGAATACGCCCGCGTCGGTCTCCATCCCCGCTTTCATCAGGGTTCGGAAGAGTACGACCGGCTGGCACTGGCGCTCTACGTCGCCAATCTCGACGCCGTCCGCGCGATGGAGGCGGAGGGCGCGGACCGGCGCCGGCTCGCGCGGGCCTTGCGCGGGCAGGGCGAGGCATGCCACCAATGCCACAAGAAGTACCGACCGGATCCCGACTCCCCCCCGAAACCGGCCGCCACCCCATGAACCCAACCCAAGCCACCTCGCCCCGGTTTCCTCTGCGCGGCTACCTGCTCATCAACGGCATCGTCTGGGCGTTGCTGGTGCTGGTCTACATCGCCGTCCGCCAAGCGTGGTTCAGCAACGTCTCGCCGGCCGTCATGCGTCCGGGCGTGTCGCCGGTGCTCTTCCTGATCGCCCTGGCCTTCCTGGTCGCCTCGGCCTTCGACTACATCTTTGACCGCGTTCGGTTGCGGCAGTTCAGCGACCCGGAAGCCGCGTCGCCCGAATCCGACCGAACCGGCGGCGAGCCCGAACCACCCCGAGCCCCCTGAGTCTTCCCCTCGCAATCCGCCGGAGCCCCCGCCTCTGAACTCCCCTTTGCACGACAAGCAGGCCGAGAAGAAGCGCCAGCTCCACCAGTTGACGCGCCTCGAGTCGCGGCAGGTGCGCCTGATCGTGTCGCTGCCCGCGCTGATGCTCCTGTATTCCGTGCTCGTGGCGCTGCTCCTGCGGCTGAACCTGACCGAGGTCGCCGAGGGGCTGCCCGACGGCGAGGCTCGCCAGCAGACCGAATTCCTCGCCGACTTGATCCTTTGGCTCGGTACGGCCGGTGCCGTTGCCGCCGGCGGGATCGGTGTCCTGCTCGCCTGGCAGATCGTGCGCCCCCTGCGCCAACTCATCTCCAACATGCGCTACGTCATGGAGGGCGGGCTTCCCCCGCACAAAGTCTCCACGCACATCGGCGAGATTGGCCAACTCGGCAGCACCTTCAACCAGATGGTCGACCACCTGCGCGAGCTGTTCGAAAAGCGCGACAAGCAGATGCGCGAGTCCTCGGCCGGCTCGCTCCTGTCGATCGACTCGGCCGGACGCATCCTCGCAGCCGACGAGGACATCGCGGCCATGCTCGGCACGAATCTCGAAGGGGTCCTGGGTCGGCGCCTCGACGAGGTCATCATGCTGAGTGCCCGCGAGCCCGATCCCGACTTCGAACAGGTCCTGCGCGAACAGGTCGCCGATGCCATCGACGGCAAGCCCGCCAACGCCACTGTTGAGATTCACCTGCGCGGGCGCGAGCAGCCGACGCTGTTTTCCTTCTCCTTCCAGCCCATGGCCGCCGCAGACCCCACCGGCCCCGCCTGCACCGTCGACCTGCGCGACCTCACCGCCATGCGCGAGTTCTACGTCCAGATGCAGCGCGCCGATCGCCTCGCGGCCCTCGGCACCCTCGCCGCCGGCATCGCCCACGAAATCCGCAACCCGCTCGCCTCCATCCGCGGCATGACCCAGCTCCTCGAGGAGGATGTCAGTCGCGCCCAGCCCGACGACGAAAACCCCACGCCCAGCCGCGACTACCTGCGGCGCATCCAGAACGAGATCGACCGGCTGGACCGACTGGTCCGCAGCATCATGGACTTCGCCAACATCCGCGAAGGCAATGCTGTCCCCGTCGATATCAACGCCGTCCTGCGCGAAGCCTTCGAGACCTGCCGCCATAGCGTCCAGAAGGCGGAGGAGGCCTCGCTGCGATTCGAGTGGCAACTCGACCGCAAGCTGCCCGAGGTGCCCCTTGAGCGCGAGCGCTTCCAGCAAGCCCTGCTCAACCTGGTTCGCAACGCCCTTGAGGCCGTCGCCGAGGATGGTGGCGTCATCCGCTTCGAGACCCGCCTGCTCGATCAGCGCAAGCCGCGTCCCGTCGTCATTCGCATCTCCAACACCGGATACATCTCGCCCGAGCGGCGCGAACGTCTCTTCGAGCCCTTCTACACCACGCGCGAGTCCGGCACCGGACTCGGCCTCCCAATCACCTACCAGATCGTCACCGCCAGCAACGGCGAGATGGAACTTGCCTGCGAGGACGACTTGGTGACTTTCTCCGTCTACCTGCCGCTCGACGGCCAGCTCGCCCGCATGGCGCCCAAGAAGTCGCGCAGCTCCACGCATCTGCTCAAGCTTCCCCTGCCCCGCAAATATCGATCGGGGCGATCCGCCGACGACTCCGCGCCCCCGACACCACGCTGACGAAAGAGTGTTCCCGATGCCCGCAGAACTCATCGACGGCAAGGCCATCGCCGCCACCATCCGTGCCGACATCGCCCGCCAGGTCGCCGAACGCCAGGCCGTCCTACGCCGTCCGCCGGGGCTCGCCGTCGTCCTGATCGGCGACGACCCCGCCTCGCACAGCTACGTGCGCAGCAAGACCCAGGCATGCCAAGAGGCGGGCTTCGTCTCCATCCAGATCGACCGCCCCGCACAGACCACCCAGCAGGAACTGCTCGACATCGTCGACGGCCTGAATGCCAACCCGGTCGTCGATGGCATCCTCGTGCAGCTTCCACTGCCGCGCCACATCGATCCCGACGCCGTCATCGAACGCATTGCACCGGACAAGGACGTCGATGGCTTCCATCCGGTCAACGTCGGCCGTCTGGCGCTGGGACAATCCGGCTTCGTGCCCTGCACGCCCAAGGGCATCATCGAGTTGCTTGTCCGCTCGCAGGTGCCCACGCGCGGCGCGCTGGCCGTCGTAGTCGGTCGCAGCAACATCGTCGGCAAGCCTGTCGCGCAACTGCTGATGCGCAAGGGCCCGGGCGGCGACGCCACCGTCGTCGTGTGCCACACGGGCACGCGCGATCTGGCCGCCATGACTCGGCAGGCCGACATCCTGATCGCCGCCGCCGGGCAGCCCGAGACGATCGACGGCTCCATGCTCAAGCCCGGCGCCGTCGTGATCGATGTCGGCGTCAATCGCATCGCCGACGCCAGTCGCGCCCGCGGCTGGCGACTGGTTGGGGACGTGGCCTTCGATTCCGCCCGTCAGGTCGCCGCCCGGATCACCCCGGTGCCCGGGGGCGTCGGCCCCATGACGATCGCCATGCTCCTGCAAAACACGCTCGAATCGGCCCAGCGACGCGATCCCATGGAGTAACCCGGTGCGCCCCACCGCATGGTTGACATTTCTCTACTGGGACCTGCGCGCCCACCCGGGCCGCGCGGTCGTGCTGGCCACGTGCACGGCGCTGGGCTGCTTCCTCTCGGCGCTCGCCTTTCAGGCGCTCGTCTATCTGCGCACGGACCTGCGCCCCTGGATCGAGTCGCTCTTCCCCGCCGAACGCCTTGTCGTGCGCGCCGGCGAACTCGACCTCGCGTTCCTGCGCTTCGAAACCGGCGCGCTGACCCCCGAGACGCGCGACCAGATCGCCGCCCTGCCCGGCGTTCGCCGCGTCCTCGGCCAGGTGCCGGCGCGCTTTCCCGTCAGCGCCAACGCCAAGATCAACCGCATCGACTTCTCGTTCGACACCGATATCGTCCTGCACGGCGTGCCCGTCGAGCTGCTCCAGTTCGACCTCGAACCCGGCACCCGCTTCGCGTGGACGCCCGGCAGCACGGAACCGGTGCCCGTCGCCGTCTCCTCCTACTTCCTCGACATGTACAACCTCGGTCTCGCCGAAGGCACCGGCATGCCGAAGCTCAGCCGCGCCGCCGCGCTCGGGCGCGAGTTCACCATGATCGTCGGCGAGTCCACCCTCGGGTTGGCCACCAGCAAGGGCACCCCCCGACACATCTCCTGCCGCGTCGTGGCCCTGTCGTCGAATCCGTTCCTGGTCGGTGTCAGCGCCCCGGTCGAGTTCGTCGAGTACTGGAACCGCGAGATGGGCGGCGACCCCGCCCCGAAGTTCAGCCTGCTGCACGTCGATGTCGCCGACGCCCGCGACATCGACGCAACGGTCGACGCGATCCGCGCCCTGCGCGTGCGTGTCGAGCAACCCGGCACGTCGCTCGAACCGGTTCGCGCCGCGCTCGGTGGCCTGGAGAAGGGCCTTGGCCTTGCCGTCCTTCTCGTCGTCACGCTCGCCGTCGTCGGGATTGTTTCGACGGCCACGGTGGGTCTGCGCGAGCGCCGCGCCATCTGGGGCATCCGGCGGACGGGCGGCACGACGCGCGCGGCGCTATTGTCGCTCGTCGCTGCCGAGGCCGCTCTCATCGGAATGGCCGGCGCGGCCGTCGCCCTTGCCGGACTTGTCACGACGCTCGCGGTGCTGCGGGCGATGGTCGGGGAGTGGATGGAGCAGATCGCCTCGATTCCGGGCACGCCGCTGGCGCTGTCGCCGACCGCGGCGTGGGCAACCGTCGGGCTGGCGTTGGTACTGGTGCTGGTGCCGGCGCTTGCCGGGGCGGGGGCGCTGTGCCGCCGGGAGCCGGCCGACCTGCTGCGCGAGCAGAACGCCTGAAGACTTTCGTAAAAGTTTCGCTTGACCGCCGCCCGCCGAAAGTTCAGCACCACCTCCCACACCAGCCAGGAGGTGCCTCCATGTGCAGTCCCCGTGAGCAGGTCAATCGCATGAAAGAGTTCTTCGACCGTTCGACCGCCGTCTTGTCCGAGGAGGACGCCGGCTTTGCCCCCGTCGAGGGCATGTTCACCACCGCCCAGCAGATCGCTCATGTCGCCCAGACGGTCGATTGGTTCGTCGAAGGGGCGTTCCTGAGGAACAACGGATTCGACATGGACTTTGCGTCACACGAGCTTCTCCTCCGCCGCGTGACGACGCTGGCCGAAGCGCGTGCCTGGTGGGAACGCTCCTGTGCCCGCGCCATCGAAGTGGGGGAGAAGGCGACCCCCGAGGAACTGTCCGCCCCGATCCCCAACGACAACATCTTCGGCGGGCAGGCGCCGCGTTGTGCGGTGTTCGGCGCGATGGAGGACCACACGGCCCACCACCGCGGCGCGCTGACGGTCTACGCCCGCCTGCTCGGCAAAGTGGCCCCGATGCCATATGCGTGAGCCGGCTTCGGACGGCGCGCATCAGCACCCCGAGCGCCAGCGAGGCGGCGTGCCTGCGCCCACCCGGTGCGCGCACGTCACCCCCAGCCCATGCTCGCCGTTCCTGCCGTCTGGTGCTCCTTCCCCGAACGGGGTCGGAGCGATCAGGCTCCGTGGCTGACGGCAAGGGCCCCATCCTCGACGGCGACGCGTATCGTCTGGCCGTCGCCGATCTGGCCGGCGAGTAGGCTGCGGGCGATGCGGGTCTCGAGTTCGCGCTGCATGTAACGCCGCAGCGGGCGCGCTCCGTAGATCGGGTCATAGGCCGCCTCGGCGATGTAGGCCCGGGCCTCGTCGGTCAGTTCGATGCCGATGCGACGCTCGGCCAGGCGGGCGCGCAACTCGCCCATCAGCAGTTCGACGATGCGCTCGATCTCCAGCTTCTGGAGCGGCTTGAACATCACGACGTCGTCGACGCGGTTGAGGAACTCGGGGCGGAAGTGTTGGCGCAGGTCCATCATGACCATGTGGCGGGCGTCGGCCCGGATGCCTTCGGGGTCGATGCCATCGAGCAGATGGTGGGAGCCGATGTTGCTGGTCATGATGACGATGCAGTTCTTGAAGCTGACGGTGCGGCCGTGGCTGTCGGTCAGGCGGCCGTCGTCGAGCAATTGGAGCAGGACGTTGAAGACGTCGTTGTGGGCCTTCTCGATCTCGTCGAACAGGACGACGCTGTAGGGCTTGCGGCGGACGGCTTCGGTGAGCTGCCCGCCCTCCTCGTAGCCGATGTATCCCGGCGGCGCGCCGATCAGGCGCGAGACGGCGTGCTTCTCCATGTACTCGCTCATGTCGATACGGACGATGTTGTCCTCGCTGTCGAAGAGGGTGCGGGCCAGCGTGCGCGCCAGTTCCGTCTTGCCGACGCCCGTCGGCCCGAGGAAGATGAAGCTGCCGATCGGGCGGTTCGGGTCCTTGATGCCCGCGCGGGCGCGGACGATCGCGTCGGCCACCAGTTGCACCGCCTCGTCCTGGCCGATGACGCGCTCGTGCAGCACCTCGTCCAGGCGCAGCAGTTTCTCGCGCTCTCCCTCGACCAGGCGCGCGACCGGAATGCCGGTCCACCGCGCGACGATCTCGGCGATCTCCGGCTCGGTGACCTCCTCGCGCAGCAGTTGCGAGGCGCTGCCGGTGGCGAGGCGCTGTTCCTCGACGGCGATCTGCTTTTCGAGGTCGGCCAGGCGCCCGTAGCGCAGCTCCGCCACGCGGTCGAGCGCGTACTCGCGCTCGGCCCGCTCGATGTCGCGCCGCGTCTGCTCGATCTGCTCGCGCAACGCCTGCACCTTGTGGATCGCCTGCTTCTCCGTGTCGTACTGGGCCCGCAGCACGTCGGCCTGGGCCTTGACGTCCTGAAGTTCCTTCTGCAGCGCCTTGAGCCGTTCGCGGCTCGCCGCGTCCTTCTCCTTCTTCAGCGCCGCCTCCTCGATTTCGAGCTGCATCACGCGCCGCGCCGCGGCATCCAGCTCCGCCGGCATCGAGTCGATCTCCGTGCGGATCGCCGCGCAGGCCTCGTCGATCAGGTCGATTGCCTTGTCCGGCAGGAAGCGGTCCGTGATGTAGCGATGCGAGAGCGTCGCCGCGGCCACCAGCGCGTTGTCCTGGATGCGCACGCCGTGGTGCACCTCGAAGCGCTCGCGCAGGCCGCGCAGGATCGAGATCGTGTCCTCGACCGTCGGCTGCTCGACCAGCACCGTCTGGAAGCGGCGCTCGAGCGCGGCGTCCTTCTCGATGTGCTCGCGGTACTCGTCCAGCGTCGTCGCGCCGATGCAGTGCAGCTCGCCGCGTGCCAGCAGCGGCTTGAGCATGTTGCCCGCGTCGAGCGCCCCCTCGGCTTTGCCC
>JAHCAW010000015.1 GCA_019634695.1 Candidatus Sumerlaeia bacterium | reverse complement strand
CCGAAGTAGGGGCTATGCGTGGCGACGCACAGGATCTTGTCGTCGGGCTCGCCCTTGTCCAGCATCTTGAAAATGCCGACGGGGCGCACGTTGACGACGCAGCCCGTGAAGGTGGGCTCGTTGGTCAGCACCAGAATGTCGAGCGGGTCGCCGTCTTCGTAGTAGCTCTGGGGGATGAAGCCGTAGTCGCCCGGATAGATCATGGGCGAGTAGAGGACGCGGCTGAGGTGATAGAGGCCGGTCTGCTTGTCGAGCTCGTACTTGTTGCGCGAGCCCTTGGGGATCTCGATGACGACCTGAATCGTCTCCGGGGCGTCGTCGCCCGCGGGCAGGTCGTGCCAGGGGTGAAACATGCAAGCCTCCCGAGGGGGGGAAGGGTTGGGTCCCAATCGGGGCGTGGTGTCGCGAACGGGGCGGGGGGATGTCAAAGCGAAAGGCGGCTGCCAAGGCCACATGCCTCAGCCGCGGGCCCGCCTGACACCTCGGCGGGTTGGCGCCGAGGTCTCCGTGGCATCTCCACCCGCCGTGGGAACCAACTGGTATCCCGCATACCGTGCGATCACGCGCAGGGTTGCTTCATCTGTCAGGACTTGCAGCAGTCGGCGGGCGGGCGGGCCTGGTGCCTTGCGGCCCGCCTCCCATGCTTCGACGGTCTTCGGCGAAATGTTGAGGATTCGGGCGAACGCCTCCTGAGTCAGCCGCAGCCGCAAGCGTTCGGCGCGAATGTCCGACTCGCCGTACTCGGGCGCGGGATCGGGCAACTCGAGCCGGGTCACTCGTCCCCGTCCAGATTCGCCGCGTGTGTAGGCAATCGCGTTCTGCAAACCCTCGGCGATTTCGCGCGCTAGGGGCGACAACGTCTCAATCTGCTCGGGAGTCACGGGGGGGGACTTGCGGGACATTGGATTACTCCTCTTCCTCGTGCGACAAGCGTTCCAGTTCCGCGTCTCTCAGCTCGCGTGCCAGCCTGGACAGGATACGCGCATCGTTCTGGCTCAGGTTATCAAGTCTCGTCTTGGAGTGGACATGCAGCAGGAAGACCCGCCGGGATTCAGGCACCTGCATGTAGATGACTCGGATCCCGCCACGCTTGCCGCGGCCGCTTGACTCGTCTCCCCAGCGCGCCTTTCGCAAGGGAGCTGCGCCGGGTAGGACGCCCCATCGTTCGGGGTCTTGCATCAGGGCGAGTTGAAAGCTCCGAAAGTCTGCGTCGGAACGGAAGCATTCGTCCCGACGCGCAAGGAATGGTTGGACTTCGACGAACTGCCATTTCATTCGCCATCATCCCCGTCGCCCCACCTTGGGTGGGGTTGAGCGGGCTGTCAAGGGCTCGCTGCCGAATCCCGTGGAAATCGGGCTGTCGCCGCGATGGGCCCTTGCAGCCCACGCGGTTGCGCGGTTCCAATCCCGAACTCGCCTTGGCTGGTCCTGAAATCCATCCGCCGCCCTCGCGGAGGCCCCTGCTCCGATGCCCCGCACCGATTCCTTCGCCGGATGGCCCCGCCGCCTGGTCGTGCCGGCCGTGCTGTTCGGGCTCCTCGTCCTGTTCCATGGGGGGCTGGTGTGGGGGACGCTCGTCCTGTGCGGTGGCGACATCGTCAACAACGACTTCCCATGGCGGTGGTATTGGACGCAGCACGGCCCGCTGACCGGGTGGTTCGCCTCGTCCTTTTCCGGCTACCCCTTCTTTGCGAACATTCAGGCCGGCGTGCTCTATCCGCCGAACTGGCTGTATTTCTCGGGCTTGGCGGTCGAGCGCGCCACGACGCTGCTCGTACTGGGGCATCTGGCGCTGGGGGGCTGGGGATTCTATCGGATGGCCCGGTTGCGTCTGGAGCTCGTGCCGGCGCTGGTCGCCGCGGGGTTGTGGATGTGCGGGGGATACCAACTGCTGCGCCTGACGAATGGCGTGGTGATCTTCACGTACACGCTGGCGTGGTTGCCGTGGGTGTGGTGGGCGGCGGAGCGATGCGGTCCGGAGAACCCGCGGGCGACGGCGCGGCTGGCGCTGTTTGGGGCGATGCAGATTTTGGCCGGCTCGCCGCAAGTCGTCCACATGACGTGGGGCGGGTGCCTGCTGTGGATGCTGCTGCGGGTGGCTTTCGAGCGCACCGGCCGCGCACGGCTGATGCTGTTGGCGCATGGAGCTGTCGCGGCGGTGCTCGCCGTGGCGATCGCCTTCCCGCAACTGGCCGCCACGCGCGAATTCGCCGCCGGCGGCGCCGGACGCTCCGCCGGACCCGATTGGCAGTACCTCACCGACGGTTCCCTCGAGCCGCGCGCCCTGTGGACGGGGCTCTTCCCCGAGTTGTTCGACGCCGGCAACCGCGAGGAGACCTACTGGGGCACGCAGGCCGGCTACCTTGAGATGAACGCCTATGTCGGTATCGCGGCGCTGGCGCTGGCGCTGTTCGCTGCGGCGGTGCTGGTTGGCGGCCTTGACCGGCGTCGCGACAAGCGCTGGATGATTGGCTTCGGGGCACTTGCCCTCACGGGACTCGTCGTCGCTCTCGGACGCTACACGCCGCTCTACCGGCTGCTCTTCCATGCCGTGCCGGGATTCGACCTGTTTCGGGTGCCGGCGCGCTGGCAGGTTTGGGCGGTGGCACCGGCGTGCCTGCTGGCCGGCTGGGGCATCCAGCTTCTCCGCCAGTCGCCCGACGAGCCCGCCCCGCCGCGCCGGCTGTGGGCATGGGTCGGCGCCGCGGGGGGGCTGCTGCTGGCCTGCGTGGCAACGCGCGCGGCGCTCGATCCCTTGTTGCGTGCCCTCGGCCTCCATGCGCTGCCGCTGGCCCGCGTGCCGGAGGCGGTCGAACGCTGGCAGGTCACGGCTGCCGGTTCGATCACCTGGGCAATCGGAATGCTGGTGGTCGCCGGTGCGCTCGGGCTGGCCGTGCTGCGCGGTCGCCTCAGTTCCCGGCTTGGGATCGGCCTGATCGTCGGCGTCCTGCTGATCGACCTCCTGCGTTTCTGGCACCCGTACCGCGAGCCGCTTCCCACCGACATCCACCCGCACGAACTCCCTTCCGAGGCTCCCTTCCACCGCATCCGCGCCGACGCGTTTCGCGAGTGGTTCTATCCGGAAACCGACCTCGTCGCCGAGATGCGCGCGCGCACCGACGGCCGATTCGTTTTCACGGACGACTTCATCGGCTTCCACTTCGATCAGTTCGCGCGCGAGTTCTCCGGCGAGCGCCCGGCGGTCTTCGGCTTGGCGGGCATGCGGGGCTACCAGCCGCTCCAATGGGCCTCCTATGTCGAGGAGTTCGGCGCGCTGCTGCCGGCGGACCTGCGCGATCTTCCGTTCCGCAGCTCCTCGCTGCGCCTGCCCGAGTTGGGCGAGCGCTGGCCGCTCGACGCCTACAACGCCACCCATGTGCTCTCGTATCTGCCGGCGGTCGTCACCGGTCAGGACCGCCACTTCGAGGCGTTGGGCCTGCGCCGGGTGACCCGATTCGCGACCGGGTTGGAGATCTGGGAGAACCCGCAAGCGGCCGGCTGGGCGTGGGTTTCGATGGAGTCGGCCTGGCCCGGATTGGACGGTCGCCGCCCCGAGGGCACGGTCACGGTGGTCGAGCGCACGCCGGACGAGGTGCGCGTCGTCGTCGAGGTCCCCGGGGCCGGGTGGACGCTGCACTTCGCCGAGGTGGACTATCCGGGCTGGCGCATCCGGGTGCGGCGACCGGGGTCGATGCGCGTGGTTCTGGAGACCACCGGCCGCTCGGTCACGTTGCCCGAGGCCGGCACCTACGATGTCGAGCGCGTCCTGCGGCTGCCCGTTGCGACGCGGGCGTCGCTGGCGCCGGCGTTCCTGCTGGGGCTGCTGACGGCCGGGTTCGCGTTGGGTCTGGTGCGCCGGCG
Source organism: Candidatus Sumerlaeia bacterium (assembly GCA_019634695.1). GTDB lineage: Bacteria > Sumerlaeota > Sumerlaeia > SLMS01 > JAHLLQ01 > JAHCAW01. The sequence continues at coordinate 75,430 of JAHCAW010000015.1, read as the reverse complement.
GCGGGAAGAGCCCGACGATCCGGAGTCCGAGCCGGAAGCGTAGCGCGCGCCGGGGGCGGCATTCCGTGCTCGACGCCACGGCGGGGGGTGCCTAGGGTCTCGCCCCAACCCCGGGGGACCACCCCCGCCGCCAAGGAGACGTCGCCCGCATCATGCCCCGTTTCGTCATCATCGGTGCCGGCCCGACCGGCCTGGGAGCCGCCTGGCGGCTCAACCGGCTCGGCATTCATGATTGGTTGCTGCTCGAGAAGACCCCCACGGCCGGCGGTCTGGCCGGCTCCGTCACCGACGAGGCGGGCTTCACCTGGGACCTGGGCGGCCACGTCCAGTTCAGCCACTACCGCGTCTTCGACGAGTTGATGGACGACCTGCTGCCCGATGGCTGGATCGAGCACGAGCGCGAAGCCTGGGTTTGGATGCGCGACCGCTTCATCCCCTATCCGTTCCAGAACAACATCCGCCATCTGCCGCACGAGGAGATGGTGGAGTGCGTGTGCGGGATCGTGCAGGCGCTAAAGAATCGCAGCGACGCGCGACCCAAGCACTTCGCCGACCAGTTCGAGCGCTCCATGGGTCCGGGCATCGCCCGCGTCTTCCTGCACCCGTACAACTTCAAGGTCTGGGCCTACCCGCCCGAGGAACTGAACACGAAGTGGCTCGGCGAGCGCGTGGCGATCCCCGACCTCGAGCGCGTGCTGCGCAACGTCTTCGCCGGCAAGGACGACGTCTCGTGGGGACCGAACAACACGTTCCGCTTCCCGAAGTACGGCGGCACGGGTTCGATCTGGCGCGAGTGTGCGCGCCGCCTGCCCGCCGAGCGCATGCGCTTCGGCGCCAGCGTCGAGCACATCGACACCGCCGCGCGCACCGTCCGCCTCTCCAGCAGCGAAACGATTCCCTACACCTATCTCATCAACTCGCTGCCGCTCGACCTGTTCGTCCGCAACAGCGACCTCGCCAGCCCGCTTGGCCCGCACGCCGACAAGCTCGTCCACTCCAGCACCCACATCGTCGGCCTCGGCCTCAAGGGCACCGCCCCCGAGCACCTCAAGACCAAGTGCTGGATGTACTTCCCCGAGGAGAACTGCCCCTTCTACCGCGTGACGGTGTTCTCGAACTACTCGCCGAACAACGTGCCGGACGCGACGCGGTTCTGGTCGCTGATGGCCGAGGTGAGCGAGTCGCCCGTCAAGCCGGTGGACGAGGAGCGCGTCGTCGAGGAGGTGATCCAGGGGGCGCTCAACACGCGCCTGATCGCCAGCCGCGACGAAATCTGCGACCTGTTCCGCGTGCGGCTCGAGCATGGGTACCCGACGCCCTCGCTGCGGCGCGACGAGGCGCTGGACGTGCTGCTGCCGGCGCTGGCCGAACGCGGCGTCTACTCGCGCGGGCGCTTCGGCGCATGGAAGTACGAGGTCAGCAATCAGGACCACTCGCTCATGCAGGGCGTCGAAGTGGTGGACCATCTGGTGCTCGGCACGGATGAGATCACGTTGTGGCATCCCGAAGTCGCCAACGGCCCGAAGAAGAAGGGGCCCGTGGAGCCATGATCGCGACGGTGACGTTGAACCCGGCGCTCGACCTGTTCCTGGGCGTCGAGCGCGTCGAGTTCGACGCGGTGCTGCGGGCGCGGCACGAGCGACGCGCGGCCGGCGGCAAGGGGATGAACGTCACGCGAATGCTGGCGCGATTGGGCCGGCCGTCGCGCGCGGTGATTCTGGGCGGCGGTGGCTTGGCGCAGGAGATCGTCGCGCTGGCCCGCGCGGAAGGGCTCGAGGTGACGCTGGTCGATTCGCGGGTTCCGACACGCGTCAACGTACACCTCGAGGAAGCGTCGGGCCGGCACGTGAAAGTGAACATGGCGGGCGAATCGGTCGATCCGTCCGCAATGGACCGGGTGATCGGCGAGATGGCGGCGCTCGGCGCGGAGCTTTCGGCCGTGGCGTTGAGCGGGTCGCTGCCGGCGGGCATGTCGAACGATGCCTGGGGCAAACTCGTCCGCGCCTGCAAGGAGCGCGGAGTGCCGAGCGCCCTGGACGCGAGCGGCGCCGGTCTCAAGGGCGGTGTCGTCTCCCAGCCGACGATCGTGAAGATCAATCGCACCGAGCTGGGCGAGTGGTTCGGCGAACCGCTCGCCGATCGCGCGCGCACCGTGGCGGCGATGAAGGCCCTGCGCACCGGCGCGACGCAGGTCGTGGCGGTGACGGCGAGCGGCGACGGCGCCTGCATGCTCGACGAGGCGGGACTTTGGGAATGCACCGCGCCGACCCAGTCCGCGCATCGCGCCGTCGGCGCCGGGGACAGCTTTCTCGCGGGCTTGCTGGACGCGTGGATTGCGGGCCGACGCGGCGGCGAGGCGTTGAGCTGGGCGGTCGCCAGTGGCACGGCGTGGGCCCTGCACGGAACGCGTGTCGCGCGCGCAGAGGTCGAAGCGTTGGCCAGTGCCTGCCGCCCGACGCAGGGATGATGAAACCGCGCCCCGAAGCACAAGGCTCCGGGGCGCGGCGGTTCGCTCCACTCCAACTTCGCGGGCGCTACTCGGTGCGCACCCACACGCTCTTGGTCTGCGTGTAGTTCTCGAGCGCGTGCTTGCCCATCTCGCGCCCGTAGCCACTCTGCTTGTAGCCGCCGAAGGGCGAAGCCGCGTCGAACATGTTGTAGCAGTTGACCCACACCGTGCCGGCACGCACGGCCTCGGCCATGCGGTGGGCCTTCATGATGTCGCGGGTGAAGATGCCCGCGGCCAAGCCGTACTGCGTGGCGTTGGCCTGCGCGGCCACGTCGGCCATGTCCTTGAAGGGGAACGCGGCGACGACCGGGCCGAAGATCTCTTCCTGGATCATCGTCATGTCGGACCGCACCTTGCGGAACACGGTCGGCTGGACGAAGTACCCCTTGTCGAGATCGCCGCCGGGACGGCCGCCTCCGCAGATTGCCTCGGCGCCTTCCTCGAGACCCGACTTGATGAAGCCGGTCACGCGGTCGAGTTGCTCGGAGGAAACCAGCGGACCCATCTGCGTGTCGGGGGCCATGCCGGGGCCGAGCTTGATGCCCTTGGCGATTTCGGCGACGCGGCCGACGATTTCGTCGTAGACCGGCGCCTCGACGAACAGGCGCGAGCCGGCGCAGCAGCACTGGCCGTGGTTGAAGAAGATCGCCGAGGCAGCCGCACCGGCGGCGACCTCGAGGTCCGCGTCGGCGAAGATGATGTTGGGCGACTTGCCGCCCAGCTCCAGCGTCACGCGCTTGAGGTTGCCCGCCGAGGCCTGCACGATCTTCTTGCCGACCTCCGTCGAGCCCGTGAAGGCCACCTTGTCCACGTCGCGGTGGTTGGCCAGCGCGGCGCCCGCGTCCCCGAAGCCGGTGACGATGTTGAGCACGCCGTCCGGGAAACCCACCTCGCAGACCAACTGGCCCAGCAGCAGCGCGGACAGCGGCGTCTGCTCGGCCGGCTTGAGCACGATCGAGCAGCCGCAGGCCAGCGCGGCGCCGAGCTTCCACGCCGCCATCAGCAGCGGGAAGTTCCACGGAATGATCTGGGCCACGACGCCGACGGGCTCGCGCAACGTGTAGTTCAGGAAGCGGCCGGGATCGTAGGGCGGGGCGACGGAGATCACGTCGCCGTCGATCTTGTCGGCCCAACCGGCGTAATACCGGAAGTGCTCGATGGTCAGCGGCACGTCGGCCGCGCGTGCGACGCCGACCGGCTTGCCGTTGTCGAGCGACTCGAGCTGGGCGAACTCCTCGGCGTGAGCCTCGATCGCGTCGGCCAGCCGGTACATCAACTTCGAGCGTTCATGGACGCTCATGCGACGGTACTTGCCGTCGTCGAAGGACTTGCGCGCCGCGGCGACGGCCAGGTTGACGTCCTGTTCGTTGCCACGCGCCACTTGGGCCAACACACTGCCGTCGGCCGGGTTGAGCACCTCGAAGGTCTGGCCGCTGGCCGACGCGACCCACTTGCCGCCGATCAGGAGCTTCTTGGCGGGGCCGCCCAGGAACTGCTTCACTTCCGCTTTCGGTTCGAGCACTGCGGTTGCCATCTCGGGACCACTCCTTGGGTTCGGGATCTCCTCCCGCCCCCGTCCCGGGCACCCGACTTGAGCAGGGCCTCGACACGGCAGGGCACAGCCCTCCACGGCTGCGGCCCTCCCCCGGCCTCCGACGCGGACCCCCTGAAGGGACCGCTACCGGATTCTCCCAGCCCACCCGAGCCCGCTTCGCATGTCAAGTCCCACCGTTGGGTGCGCGTGAACGCCGCAGCAGGCGGGCCCAGCGCTCGACGTCGCCGCGCCCGAAGCGCACGAGGTCCAGCAGCGCCGCGGCGCCGGCCGCCCGGGCGTAGGCGAACGCGAGCAGCGCCAACGTCGTGGCGCACGTTGCCGCCGTCGCCCACGCCAGTCCCGAGAGCACGCCGAGCCGCGGCGCCAGCGTGACCAGCAGCCCGATCTGCAACGCGAAACCGACCCAGTTGACGATGGCCAGCACGCGCGGACGGGCCAGGTGGCCGCTGAAGTAGGCCGCCAGCACCTGCGCCATCCCGATCGATGCCACCGCCGGCACCAGGATCCGGAAGGGCGTGATCGATTCACGGAAGTCCGCACCGTAGATCAGCGGAATCAGCGGCGCGGCCACCCAACCCGCCAGCGTGAGTCCCACCGCCAGCAGCAGGCACTGGCGGAAGGAGGCGGCGACGAGGCGCTGGGCGTCCGGCGTCGCGGAGGCTGTGACCGCCTGATAGGCGGCAGTGGTAACGGCGGACGGCAGAACCAGAACGCGGCCGGCGAGCGATGCCGCCTGATTGTAGCGACCCAGTGCCGCCTCGCCGCCGAACGCCTGCGCGGCGAGCTGATCGGCCTGCAACCGCAGCCGGGCACCGATGTCGCCGACGTAGATCCAGCGCCCGTAGGCGAAGAGGTCGCGCACGAACGCGACGCTCGGGCGTCGCCAAAGCGCCCCGTGCCGACCCAGCAGTACCGCCATCAGCACCGCGGAAACCACGGCGATGGCATACCATGCCACGACGAACGGGGTGGCGCGCCGGTTCGTCAGGGCCACGGCCAGCAGGACGATGGCCGCCAATTGCGCGGCCGCGAAGAGCACGTCGGCCACGGCCTTGCCGCGAATGTCGCCGAGGCCAACCATGAGGCCGCGCCAGAAGGATTGGTACAGCAGCACGGGCACCCCGACGACGATCCACGGCAGGACGGCGAGCAGGTCGGCCGGCAAGTCCGCATGGCGCGGCGCCAGCACGGCCGCGCCGCCGGCAAGGGCAAGCCCGGCCGCGGTCGCCACCAGCACCGCCGCGGCGTGCAACTCGCCCAGGCGCTCCGGCATGCGCGCCGCAAACACCCGGCAGGCGGCCGACATGCCCAGATCCCCGAAGGCCACGAACACCGTGGCGGCCAGCGCCGTCGCCAGCACGTAGACGCCGCGACCCTCGGCACCGAGCATCCGGCTGATCAGGATGCCCGACACGAGGCTGAACGAGATGGCGAGCAGTTGCGAGCCGGCTTCCAGGGCGGACTTGCGGGCAAGCGACATGGTGCCTTCGACCGGGCCGGCGGAATGGGAACCCCGACCCCATCCGACGCCGGGCGGCGGACAGGGTCAAGGCGCGCCGCGGCAGCCAATCAGGCGCAGGCCGGACACAGCTACTGCAGGCTGCTTTCGGTGACCCGTTGCAGGACCTGTTCCTCCAGCCTTCGCACGACCGCCTCGAGATCCCCGGCAAGGTGCGGGTGGCCGCGCCGGGTGAAGAAGCGCGACAGCTCGCGATAGTACCACAGTGTGCCGTCGCGGCCGCCGGCGAAGCGCTCCCACAGGGCGTCGCCGATGCGCTCGTAGTCCGCCAGGATGCTGCGGGCGTTGTGTACCTTGTCGGCCAGCGAGACCAGCAGCGCCTCGGGCGGCTTGTGCTCGAGCGAGGCGATATAGGCTTCCTTGCGGGCGCGCCAGGGTGGTTTCGGGATCGTCTCGGCGTCGGTGCAGGCCTGCACGATCGCGGCCACGCGCGGGCCGAAGCGTTCGTCGATGCGCCGCAGCATCTCGGCGCCCCCCTGATCCTCGACGGCGTCGTGCAGCGCCGCCGCGATTGCCTGGTCCTCGTCGCCGCCGTGCTCGATCACCAACGCCGTGACCGCCAGCAGGTGCGCCACATACGGGATGCCCGAGCCTTTGCGCACCTGACTGCCGTGCAACTCGGCGGCAAAGGCCAGGGCGGCGGAGAATCGGGGACCCAGCGGGCGGCGCGAGGATTCCATGCGGGCGACTCCTGGGGGCGGCATTCCGGGGAGTCAGGATGCCCGTCCATCCCGACGGCGCGCAAGAGATGATGACCGCCCATGCCTGGAGTCTTGAGAAAGCTGATGTTGGCCTGAGGTTGCTCGCGAGGGGCGAGCGCCCGGAGGGGGCGAATGCCGACGAGTGCTCCGGGCGCGCATCTCCTTTTGGATGGACTTCCGTTGCGTGCTTGCTTACATGTGCATGCAGGAATGCCGGGTGGGGCCCCCGCAGATCCTTGCAGGATGCGAATCCGTAGACGGGGGTGTGTCTTTGGTCCTTCCCTCTGACGGCGCCGCGCATTCGAGCGCGAAACCCGCGGCCTTCAGGTCGGAGTTGTCCGACGAGATGCTGCGGCTTGTGGTCGAGTCGTGCCCAAGCGGCCTGGTGATGGTCGATTCGTCGGGGGCGATCGTGCTGGTGAACGCGGAGACCGAGCGCTTGTTCGGCTATCCGCGCGAAGAGTTGCTGGGCCGATCGGTGGACGTGTTGGTGCCCGAGCGGTTTCGCGGTGGGCATCCGGGGCATCGCGCGCAGTATGCCTCGGAACCGACGACGCGCGCGATGGGCGTCGGACGCGACCTGTTCGGGCTGCGCCGCGACGGCAGCGAGTTCCCGGTCGAGATCGGCCTGAACCCGATCCGCATGCCCGACGGCGACTACGTCCTGTCGGTGATCGTCGACATCACCGAGCGCAAGCTGGCCGAGAAGCGGTTCCACCTTGCCGTCGAATCCTGCCCGAGCGGGATGGTGATGGTGGACGAGCAGGGCGAGATCCTGCTGGTGAACGCGGAAACCGAGCGCATGTTCGGCTATGCGCGCGGGGAGTTGGTCGGCCAGAGGATCGAACTACTGGTCCCGCAGCGTTACCGGGAGGGCCATCCGGAGCATCGGAAGCAGTTCGCGCAATGCCCGGCGCGGCGTGCCATGGGGGCCGGGCGCAACCTGTACGGGCTCCGCAAGGATGGCAGCGAATTCCCCGTCGAGATCGGCCTGAATCCGATCCCGACCGACACGGGCATCGTGACGCTCAGCGTCATCGTCGACATCAGCGAGCGTCAGCGCATCGACGACGCCCTGGCCAACCACGCGCGCGAGCTCCAGCGCTCCAACGAGGACCTCGAGCAGTTCGCCTACGTCGCCTCGCACGACTTGCAGGAGCCGCTGCGCATGGTCGCCAGCTACACGCAACTGCTGGCGGACCGCTACGAGGGACAACTCGACGCGAAGGCCGACAAGTACATCCACTACGCCGTCGAGGGCGCGCGCCGGATGCAGCAACTCGTCGGCGACCTGCTCGCCTACTCGCGCGTCGGCACGCAGGGCAAGCGCCCGCAGCCGACCGACATCGCCGCGACGGTGCGCGCAACCATCCATGCGCACGGAGCCGCATTGCAGGAGTGCGGCGGCACGATCGACGTCGGCCCCCTGCCGACCATCGATGCCGACCCGGCGCAGATGGCCCAGTTGTTCCAGAACCTGATCGGCAACGCTCTGAAGTTTCGGGGCGAGGACCCGCCCCGCATCCGCATCGAAGCATCGCGGGAGGGGGCCATGTGGCACTTCTCCGTCGCCGACAACGGCATCGGCATCGAGCAGCAGTACTGGGAACGGATATTCCAGGTGTTCCAGCGCCTGCACGAACGGGGTCGCTTCGAAGGCAACGGCATCGGGTTGGCCATCTCCAAGAAGATCGTCGAGCGGCATGGCGGCCACATCTGGCTCGAATCGGCGGAAGGCGTGGGCACGACATTTCACTTCACCTTGCCGGCAGCTTGGCAGGAGTACGCCCGATGAACCCGATCCGAGTGCTCCTTGTGGAGGACAATCCGGCCGACGCGGATCTGACACGCGAGACGCTCGAGACCGGCAAGCTCTTCCTGGAGCTCTCGGTCGTCGCCGATGGCATCGCGGCGATGGACTTCCTGCACGGACGCGGGAAGCACATCGGCCAACCCCGACCGGACCTGATCTTGCTCGACCTCAACTTGCCCAGAAAGCCCGGGCGGGAAGTGCTCATCGAAATCAAAGGAGACCCGGACCTGCGGTCGATCCCGATCGTGATTCTCACCTCATCGGACGCCGAGCGCGACATCGTGCAGAGCTACGCTCTGGGAGCGAACTGCTACATCACCAAGCCAGTGGACCTGCGCGCATTCCAGAGCATCGTCCGGACTCTTGAAGGGTTCTGGCTGACGATCGTCAAGCTCCCACCCACTTTGGGCCGATTCAACCCGGCAAGCGAAGGCTCCCCATGATTCCAACCGAAACCAAGTTCGCGCTGCTGCTCGTCGAGGACAACCCCGCCGACGCCGATCTCGTGCAGGAACTTCTCGAGCTTGCCGGAGGCGAATCGTATCGGGTTATCCTTGCAACACGCGTGGCGCAGGCTCTGGAGCAACTGAGTAGGAACCAGATTGATGCCGTTCTGCTCGACCTTCGTCTGCCCGATGCTTCCGGCGTCGAGACTGTCAGGTCCGTCCAGACCGCCGCCGAAGAGATTCCGATCATCGTCCTGACGGGAACCGACGATGAACAACTGGCGATCTCCTGCATCGACGCCGGGGCGCAGGACTATCTGCACAAGGGCGACATCCAGCCGGCCGTCCTGCGCCGGGCGATCGGCTACTCGATAACCCGATCGCGCGAGGCCAAGGTGCGCCAGCAACAGGTCCAGCAACTCATCTCCTCCAGCCCCGACGCCGTTGTCGTGACCGACACGGAGGGTGTCGTGCGCTACGCCAACGAGGCTGCGATCAAGTTGTTCGGCAAGCAACGCGAAGCATTCGTGGGGGACCGGTTCAACTTCGATGTCTCCACCGGCCAGGTGCTCGACATCGAGATCCTGCGGCAGGGCTCGCGGCGCACGGCCGAGATGCGCGTCGTCGATGTGGAGTGGCACGGCGATCCCGCCTACATGGCTTCCATCCGCGACACGACGGACAAGCGCCTGCTCGAGGATCGGATCCGCCAATCCCAAAAAATGGAAGCCATCGGCCGGCTGGCCGGCGGCGTGGCCCACGACTTCAACAACCTGCTGACCGTCATCATGGGTTCCGTGGACCTTCTGTCCGAGGAACTACCCCCCGAGGACTCCCGTCGCCAATACGTCGAGGAGATCTCCCGGTCCAGCGAGCATGCGGCGGCGCTGACGCGCCAATTGCTTGCCTTCAGCCGCCGATCCGTCACCAATCCCGAGGCGCTCGATCTTGGTGTGGTCGTCGGGGATGTCGAACGCATGCTGCGTCGTATCATCGGCGAGCACATCGAACTGGTCACGCAGTACGAGCCCGGGCTCGGCACCGTCCTGGCGGACCCGATGCAGATCGGGCAGGTGGTGATGAATCTGGCGATCAACGCGCGCGACGCGATGCCTGCCGGGGGCACGCTCACGATCCGGACCGGGAACGTCCATCTGGGCGTGGCCGAGGCGGATGCCTACGACGATGCCGCCCCGGGCGACTACGTTTGTCTCGAAGTCTCGGACACTGGAACCGGAATGGATGACGAGACACGCGCGCGTCTCTTCGAGCCCTTCTTCACCACCAAGCCCCGAGGCAAGGGAACCGGTCTCGGACTGGCCACGGTCTACGGCATCGTCAAGCAAGCCAACGGTTCCGTCACCGTCCAAACCGCACTGGGTCGCGGCACTACCTTCAGCATCTTCCTTCCCGTCCACCGCGATGTACCCGCGAGGCCCGTCGCCACCACCGAACCCAGGAAGCACCGCGCCGGCGAAGAGATCGTTCTGCTCGTCGAGGACGACCAGTCCGTTCGCGACATTGCCACCCTGCTTCTCCTGAAGATGGGGTACACGGTGCTGGCGGCCAGCGGGGGTGAGGAGGCTCTCGCCCTTGTCCGGGACCATCCGAAGCACATCGACATCCTGCTGACGGATATCGTCATGCCCGGCATGAACGGGTATGACGTCGCCAGGTCAGTCCGAGCGCTCCTTCCCGGACTGCCGATTGTCTTCATGTCGGGATACACCGAGGACGCGATCCAGACCCCGGACGTCGAGGAGGGAGGGATTCGATTCGTCGAGAAGCCGGTCTCGCGCGATGCCCTCGCCCGCGTCATCCGCGAGGCCATCGAAGAGGCCGAGTCGCCGTAACGCCCCTGCATTCCAAGTGCATTCCGCCCCCGCAACTGCTGTTGATTTGCGGCCGGTCCCGTGCCATCGCACGGGCCTGCGGCGTGACACCGCGTCCGAATCCCCCCGAGATACCCATGGCCGACACCTTGCGCGACATCTCCCGACGCGTGCGCGACCAGGCCGACATCGTCGGCATCGTCGAGCGCTACGTGCCGCTCAAGCGCGCCGGCGCCTCGTTCAAGGGCCTGTGCCCGTTCCACAAGGAGAAGACCCCCTCGTTCAACGTGGTGCCGGCCAAGGGCATCTTCCACTGCTTTGGCTGCGGCGCCGGCGGTTCGGCGATCGACTTCATCATGCGCATCGAGCGCGTCGAGTTCATCGATGCGCTCAAGATTCTGGCCAAGGAGCTGGGCATCGAGGTGCCCGAGGCCCGGGGCGGGCCGCCGACCGATCCGGCCGCCCGCGACGCCGCCGACCGCCACCGCCGCTCGGTCCAGTCCGTCAACGACTTCGCCCTTGAGTGGTTCCGCGGCAACCTGCGCGAGCGCCGTCATCCCGCCGCCAACGAGGTCGTCGGCCAGCGCGACATCACGCCGGAGATGGTCGAGACGTTTCAACTCGGCGCGGCACTCGAGGGCTGGGACCATCTGGTGCAGGCGGCCGGCGCACGCGGCTTCAGCGACGCGCTGCTGATCGACGCCGGTCTGGCCGTCCGATCCGAAACCCGCGGCACGGTCTACGACCGGTTCCGCGACCGGCTGGTCTTTCCGATCTTCGATCATCTGGGGCGGACGATCGGCTTCGGCGGTCGTCGCATCGGCGACGATCCCGACACGCCGAAGTACCTGAACTCCGCCGAGACGGAACTCTACAAGAAGAGCCGGTCGCTGTACGCGCTGCATCTGGCCCAGCCGGCGATCAACGAGTCGGGCACCGCGATCCTGACCGAAGGCTACATGGACACGTTGATGGCGCACCGGTTCGGGTTCACGAACGCGGTGGCGAGTCTGGGGACGGCGCTGACGAGCGAGCAGGCGCGGCTGCTGAAGCGTTTCGCGCGCCGCGTGCTGTTCCTGTACGACGGCGACGCGGCGGGGCGCAACGCGATGCTCAAGGGTGGCGGGCCGCTGCTCGAGGCCGGGCTCGACGTGCGCGTGATCGTGCTGCCGCCCGAGGACGATCCGGACACCTTCCTGCGCCGCGAGGGCCCCGAGGCGCTGCGCGCGCGCATCGAGTCGGCCGTCGAGTTCTTCGACTACGCGCTCGACACCGTGTCGGCGGACCTCGATCTCGGCAGCCTCGAGGGTCAGGGCCGCCTCGTCGAGCTGATGGCGCCGTTCCTGATCGCCATGCGCAACGAGGTGGCGCGCGAGGCGGCCATCGCGCGGATGCTGGGCCGGATCGGAGGCCTGCCACGCCAGGCGGTGGATCGGCTGCTCGACCGCCAGCGCCACCGCGCCCCGGGCGAAGCGCCGCTCTCCGGCTCCACCGCGCCGACGGACTTCGACGCGCTCGACCGCGTGGCGCTGCGCGTCATGCTCGAAAGCTTCGAGGCGCTGCAAGTGGTGCGCCACCACCTCGCCGAATCCTGGCTGCGCGACTCGCGCCTCGAGCCCTGGATTCTGTTCCTGCTGCACGAGGACCGCGACGCCGAGCACGCCATCGAGGACGCGCGCGAGGCCGGCGAGCTGCCCGCCGACCCGTCGGTGCTCACCGCGATTCTGGCCGATCCGCGCCTGCGCCTCGGCGATCCGATCCACACAGGTCAGCAGATTCTGGCGCGCATGAAGAAGCGCCACTTCCAGGCCATCGCGCGGCAACTGATCCGCGCGCTCGGCGACATGCAGGACGAATTCCCCGACCGCGCCCTGCGCATGATCCACGAGGAGTGCCTGCTGGCCTTCCAGACCGAAGTGCCCGGCTACGTGCCCGACACCTTGTAGAGAAATGGCGGGGAGCGCTCGACGATCCGCGCCCCCCGCCACATTGGTCTCCCCGTGCCGATCCTCAGCGCACGATCGTCTCCCAGCCGGCGCGATTCAGCAGCCAAACGATTCCGCCGGCGCACCCGCCCGCCGCGACGAAGCAGCCCGCCGCTTTGGCGTACTCGCCGAACAGGACCAATCCGACACCCGGCAGCACCGTGTAGACGATGCCGGCGCCCAGCAGCGCGCAGGCGATCGAGAGCATCATGCCGCTGTCGCGCTTGACATGCGGCAGGCGCTCCGCGACCGGTCCCCAGCCGATTCCGCCCGGGCGGATCTTCTCGTAGAAACGAGCGAGCGTCTCCGGGCTCTCGGGCTTCGTGAACACCATGACGAGCAACCACGTCACGATGGTCAGCAACGCAACGATCGCCAGAATGTACTCGTCCGACAGCGGAGTCGTGCCGAACGCGAACTGAACGGAGTACGTGATCTCCTGCTCCGGAGAATGAATCGTGAGGATGGGCTTTCCACCGAAGACGTAGGGGTTGATGACGAAGGTCAACAGGATGAAGTAGACGAACGACGCGATCATGGCGACGATCTCGGTCCACGCGTTGATGCGCCACCAGAACCAGCGCAGCATGTAGACGGCACCCGTGCCGGCGCCCAACGCGGCAAGGAACTTCCATGCCTTGTCGACCGGGATGTTCTTGCCGACCATCACGTAGGCCGTCAGGCCGCCGGCCACCAGAACGATGATCGAGGCGACACGCGAGGCCCAGGTCAGTTGGCTCTCCGTCGCATCCGGGTGGATGAACCGCTTGTACACGTCGCTGACCAGATACGATGCGCCCCAGTTGATCTGGGTGCTGAGCGTGGACATGAAGGCGGCGAAGAAGGCGACGAGCAGCAGGCCCTTGAGCCCGACGGGCAGCAGCTCGCGCATCATCATCGGGAAGCCGATCCCCTTGTTCTCCATCTGCAGGATCTCGGGGAACTTGGCGATCGCGCAGAAGGCGACGATCAGCCACGGCCACGGCCGCACGCAGTAGTGCGCCACCTGAAACCAAAGCGTCGCGAGCAGCGAGTTCTTCTCGTCCTTGCACGAGGCCATGCGCTGCACGACGTAGCCGCCGCCGCCGGGCTCGGCGCCCGGATACCAGCTCGCCCACCACAGCACGAACAGATACACGAGGAACAGTTGCAGCGGCATGCTGGCGCCCTTTGCCGTGAAGTCCGGCAGGAAGCTGAACGCCTTCTCGCCCGCCGGCATCACCGAGACCACCTGGGCCCGCATCGCACCCATGCCGCCGGCCTCCCCGACCGCCAGGTACGCCAGCGCGATGCACCCGATCATCGCCAGCACGAACTGGATGACGTCGGTCACCGCAACGCCCCACATGCCCGACAACGTGCTGTACACCGCGACGATGGCGAGACAGGCCACGATGATCTTCCAACTGTCGACGCTCGGTGCCGCGCCGGCCACCGCATCGGGACTGAACAACACCGTCTGGTTGAGCACCATCACCATCGCGCCGGTCACCCAGCCGATGATGATGCAGTTGACCGGCAGCGCGAAGTACACGGCGCGGAAGCCCCGCAGGAACGACGCCGGCGCGCCGCCATAGCGCAGCTCGACAATCTCCTGATCCGTCAGCACCTCGGCGCGACGCCACAGGCGCGAGTAGACGAAAACCGTCACCATGCCGCCCATCGCCATGGCCCACCAGAACCAGTTGCCGGCAAGACCGTGCTCGGCCGTCAGGCCGACGACGGCCAGCGGCGTGTCGGCCGCAAAGGTCGTCGCGACCATCGACGTACCGGCGATCCACCACGGCAGCGAACGCCCCGAGGCGAAGTACTCGATGAGGCTGCGGCCGGCGCGCTTGCGAAAGTACAGGCCCACTCCCAGCGCGATGGCGAAGTAGACGACGATCACCGCCCAATCCAGCGTTGCCAACGGCATGACCAGCCTCCTCGTCTGAACGGATACCGGTGGGATTCGGGGGCCAGCGGCGGCAAGGGTCAACGCGGAAGGCGGCCCGCCGGGGACACCACGCTCGTCAAGCCGCGTTTCCCCTTTGTTCTTCACAGGACAAAGCGCTGAAAAGCAATGACTTACCAGTCTTATCCCCAAACAGGAAGGTCGCCGCGATCCAACACAAATCTGACTGGCTCGCCACGCCGTTTTTGTTGACGGTGTTCGGCCTCGGGCTCCCGATGGCAGGCAGCGTTGAGCCCAGCACCCCAACCGGTTCCCCCTCTCCCATGACAACGGCCGACCTCTTCTCCCTGGAAGCACCCGACGTGCAGGCGAACCCGAATCGCCAACTCGAGATTTCCTTCTACGGCGAGCGCTGGATGCGCCTACCCGTGCGCACGCATGTGCTGTCCGACCAGGACGACCTTTCGGCAGCGGTTCGGCGCTACGCGGCGCCGCGCTTCCAGCCCGGCGACACGCTGTTCCTCTCCGAGAAGGCCGTGGCCGTCACGCAGGGCCGCGCGCTGCCCGAGGATCAGGTGCGCATTGGACTGACGGCGCGCATCCTCTGGCGGTTCGTCTCGAAGGTGCCGTACGGAATCGGGCTGCGCCGCCCCAGCAGCATGCAGTGCGCGGTGAACGAATGTGGCGCCGCGCGCATCTGGCTGGCGGCAATCGTCGGCGGGATCACGCGCCTGTTCGGCCGGCGCGGGGACTTCTATCGAATCGCCGGCCCGCAGGCCGCCATGATCGACGCGGCCAGCACGTCGCCGCTGCAACCGCATTGCGTCATCATGGGACCGAAGGATCCGGACCTTGTGGCCGCCCGGCTCGAGCGCGAGTTCGGCGTCGGCGTCGCCATCGTGGACGTCAACGACGTCGGCGGCTCGTGGGTGGTCGGCGCCTCGGAGAAGGTGGACCGCAAACAGGTCGAGGCCTGCCTGCGCGACAATCCGCTGGGCCAAGGGACCGAATGCACGCCGATGGGAATCCTGCGGCGGGTGGAGTGACGGGCCGGGCACTGATTATTCCGGCAGGCGATGGCGCTGGACGAAGAGGGCGAGGTCGTCGGTGAGACGTTCGGCGACGTAGCGATCCGGTCCGCCGGGCTGCATGGCGCGGAACCACTGGTCGTGGCGTTCGTAGGTGCGCACGGCGGCTCGGACGCCGGCGGCGCGGACGGCATCGGCCCAGGCCTGTTCGTCCGCGGGATCGTAGAGCGGATCCGCGTCGGCGAACAGAAGCGCGAACGGAATGCCCGCGGCGGCGATATCCTTCGCAACGTTCTGGCGACGCAGCTCCATCCACAAGGGGCCGACGAGCCCAAAGTGCTTCTCCGCGAGGGCGATCAGCGGCAGGCCGGCGAGATTGGCCGCGCCTTCGACGCCGTCGTCGGTCAGGCGGCGCTGCAACCATGTGTCGAACGTCGGGTGCGCGGGCGCCATCAGCACCAGCGTGCCGGCGCCGGTGGCCCGTGCCACGTCCGGTGCCACGTAGGCGCCGAATCCCCATCCGACGATTGCCACGCGCGCGGGATCGACCGCCGGGTGCGCGGCCAGCAGGGCCGTCGCCGCCATGGCGTCGATGACCACAAGGTCGTTCAAGCTGGTCAGCTTTTCGGCGCCGAAGGCGTCGGGCCATGCGACCGTTGCCGGAGTGAAGCGAATTGCCGCCACGCCGTTCATGGCGAGGCCGTGGGCGACGTCGCGCACGACGCGGCTGCGGCCCACTGTGCCATCGGCGTCGGCGGCGTCGGGGCCGCAGACGAAGACGACGCCCGGCACGCGCACCGTCGGCCCGGCCACGGCAGGCAGCGTTAACAGCGCCTCAAGCGGTCCGAGCGAGCCGGGCAATGCGACGGGGCGCTCGACGACCAGGGCGCTCTCGACGTACGGGGGCGGGTCGTTGTCCTCGCGCGGCAGCAGGCCCTGCTCGCGAAACAACGCCACGTCGGCCGCGCTGGCCTGGTTCAACTGGAAGGCGACGACCTTGGCGAGCGGGGCCTTGCGTTCGAAGACGACCTCGGCCAGCGCCGTCCGGCGCGCGGCGTGCAGCGGCACGAGCACGTTGACGCGCCCGTCGGGCAGCACGCTGGCCTTGGCGCCGCCGACCTCGCGCAGCGGTCCGCCGGCCGTGTGAAAGTCCCACAAGATGCGCCCAAGCGCCTCGTCCGAAAGGGCCACACGCAGGCGGTCGCTCATCTCGGCACGAGCCCGCAGCAACTCCTTGCGCAGCACGAGCTGGACGAAGTTGCGGCCGCGCGCCTCAAGGTCGAGCAGGTCGGGGTCCACCGGCTCGGCACGCAAGGAGGCCAGGCAGGCCAGACAAGCCAGCAGCGCACACCAGACACGCGGGCGGCACAGAAGGGGCATGGAAGGAACCTCCAGAAAGGGCGCCGGACCGGGCGGCGCGGCGCTGGCCGTGTTGTACCCGGCCCGGGCCGGAAGGCAAGCGAACGCGGCGCCCCTCACTCGTCGGGCACGAAGATGACCTCGAAAGTCTTGGGCCAGAGCTTGCCGGTGAGCAGGAAGGTTTTCGTCGAGCGGTCGTAGGCGATGCCGTTGAGGACGTCGGCGTTGCGGCGCTCGTCGGCGGTCAGCAGGCCCGCGGCGTTGACGACGGCGACCACCTTGCCCGTCGCCGGATCGATCTTCAGGATCAGGTCGGTCTTCCAGACGTTGGCCCAGATGTGCCCCTCGGCGAACTCGAGTTCGTTGATGTCGGCCACCGGTTCGCCGAACAGCGTGACCGTGACGCTGGTCACTTCGTCGAAGCTCTGGACGTCGCGGAACGAAAGGCGGCTGGTGCCGTTGCTCATGACGAGGTGCGAGCCGTCGTAGGCCAGGCCCCAACCCTCGCCCTTATAGGCGTGCTGGCGCTTGGGCTGCAGCGACGTGCGGTCGAAGACGAGCGCGGTTTCGTTCTTCCAGGTGAGCATGAAGATTTCGTCGCCGACGACGGTGATGCCCTCGCCGAAGGCGTTGTCGGGAAGGCGAGCCACCCGCAGGACGCGGCCGGTGGCGGGATCGGTCTCGCGCAGGGTGGAGCGCCCGTACTGGCCGGTGCCCTCGTACAGGATGCGGCCGTGGAGTTCGAAGCCCTGGGTGAAGGCCTGCGGATCGTGCGGCCGCACGGAAAGGACCCGCGGCCGCAGGCGCGGCACCTGCGCGAAGCCCTCCTCGGGCGTGCGCGGTACCTGCGCATCCATGCACGCCGGCAGCGCCAGCAGCAGGCAGGCGAGGAACCGCATGCCCACGGCGACCAATCGATTGCCCGACAACGGATTCATGCGTGCGTTCCCAACGGGGTCAATTGTCGCCCCCTCCCGATCCCCGCAGCAGGACGACGGAGACGACGAAGATTCCGACAATCACCAGGGCGAAAATGATTCCAAGGGCGGGGAGACTCATTCCGGGGCTCATCTGACGGGGCTCGTGCTCGGGCGGATGCCCAACCGCCCGAGTGCACCACGCGGCCGCGGGTCAGTCAATCCCGCCGAGGGCCACGAGCTTGGTCTCGAGGTAGTCGTCGAGCCCCTCCTGGCCGCATTCGCGCCCGATGCCACTCTGTTTCCAGCCGGCGAACGGGGCCTCGATGGCGCTGATCCCCCACTCGTTGATGCCGACCATCCCGAACTCGAGGCGCTCCCAGCACCGGGCGGCGACTTTCAGGTTCTCCGTGAAGACATACGCCGCCAGGCCATAGGGGGTGCGGTTCGCCAACTCGATCACTTCGTCGGCATCCTCGAACGCGAGGACCGGCATGACGGGCCCGAAGATTTCCTCGTCGAAGGCACGGGTGCCGGGCGCGACGCCGGTGAGCAGGGTGGGCTGGTAGAAGTACCCACGTCCGGGTTCGGTTGGCCGCGCGCCGCCGATGGCGATCTCAGCCCCTTGCGCCGGCGCAGCCGCGACGAGTTGTTCGACCCGTTCGAGTTGCCGCGCGTTGATCAGCGGCCCGACCTGCGTGGCCGGATCCGCCCCGTTGCCGACGCGCAGCGCCCGAACGTGCGGGAGCGCCCGCTCCACGAATTCGTCCCGGACCTTGCGATGCACGAGGAAGCGCTGGGGCGAGACGCACACCTGGCCGTTGTTGCGGTATTTCGTGGCGACGGCGTCGCGCGCCACGGCGGCGATGTCCGCATCGGAGAAGACGAGCACCGGGGCGTTGCCGCCCAGCTCCAGCGACAGCCGCGTCACGGTGCGCGAGGCGCCATCCATCAGCAGCTTGCCGACGCGGACGCTGCCCGTGAAGGCGATCTTGCGGCAGGCCGGATGATCGAGCATCGCCTGCCCCATCGCGTGCGGTTCGCCGTTGACCAGATTGACGACGCCCGCGGGGGCGCCAGCCTCGGCGAGCAGGGCGACCATCTGCATGGCGGTCAGCGGCGTGTACTCCGAGGGGCGCACCACGGCGGTGCAGCCCGCCGCGAGCGCCGCGGCCAGCGACCGCGCCACGTTGTAGGCCGGGAAGTTCCAGGCCGTGATGATGCCGACCACGCCGACCGGTTGGCGCAGGACAAGGTGGCGCTTGCCGGGCCGGCGCGAGGGGATCACGCGGCCGGCGGCGCGTTTGCCCTCTTCGGCGAACCACTCGAAGAGCGCGGCGGCGGCCTGCCAGTCGCCGCGCGCGTCGGCGATCGGCTTGCCGCTTTCGGCCGTGTCGGTCGGGTGCAGGGTCTCGAGGCGCTCGCGAATCAGGGTCGCCGTCGCCATCAGGATGTCGCCGCGCTCCCATGCCGTGCGGCGCGACCATGCCGGAAACGCCCGCGCGGCCGCCTCGATGGCGGCCACGCAGTCCGCACCGTCGCCGAACGGCACGGTGCGCACGCACTCCTCGGTCGCCGGGTTCAGCACGTCCCACGTGCCGCCGTTCAGGGCCTCGGTCCACTGGCCGTCGATGTACTGCCGATAGGGGATTTCCATGAGATCATCCGGTGGGAGTTTGGGGGCGCCGCCTGCGCTGCGCCCGAAGCCGGTTGCGCTGCGGACGCCGCACCACCGCGTACACCAGCGCGCCGATCAACTGGCCAAGCAGGATCACGAGCGCCCAGACAATGCGGTCGTTGCCTTCCTTCGGTTCGTTCTGCAGACAATCGATCAGCGCCCACAGCCAGAATGCCCCACAGACGAGCAGGACCAGAATGATGATCAAGAACTCGTTCCCATAGTTCATGCCCCGTTTCCCCCTTGTTGGTTCAATGCCCGTAGCGGCGAATGCGTTCCGGCCGGCGCACGACCAGATAGATCAGCGCCCCGAGGACCTGCGTGAAGATCAGCACCAGAATCCAGACGATCTTGTCGTTGCCCTCGGAAGGCTCGTGCATGGCGCAGTCCACGATCATCCAAATCCAGAAGACCGTTGTAATCAGGCCGAGCACCCCCATGAAGATCATGCAGAGGAACCAGGCCCCGAACAGGGCTGGAATCTCGCCCTGCCACATTGCTGCTGCCAGCATGCCCGCCATCGCACCACCCCGGGATGGATTGCCGGAGATTCGGCGCGAAGGCCGGACCGGGGCACAAGGGGCAAGTCGGGGCGGGGTAGGCTGATGGACTTCGCGGAAAGGCGCGGCGGGCTTTCAGGCGCTCTTGCGCTTCATGCGCAGGTACTCTTCCAGGGCGTCGTTGACGCTGGTGTCGTCAGCAGAATCCGCTGTGGCCTGCTAGGTGAGTGACAGGGGATCGGGGAGGACGGAGGCGGCCTGTCGAAGAGTGACCCGATGCCTGCGGCGATTCGAAGCCTCCTTGCGCTCGTCTCACGCCGAGCGCAGATGGGGAATCGCGCGCTCCCCTTCACGAAGTTCTCTCAGGTCGTTGGCGTCGACTGTAAGGACGGCGATTGTCTGTCCAAGTACGTCCATGAACTCCACCTCGTAGCCCGCCCCATCGTCGTGGACGTGCACGACCGTCCCCACGTCTCCGGCAACAAGGCCATGCGGGGGAGACGGGCTGAGGAGGACGGCAAGACTGTGCTCGGGGATCATGGAACGCCGCCTTTCTCGGGATAGGCGGAAACAAGTCGCCACCCGACGGCCGGGATGCTACGAAACCAGACGGTTCTGACAAGCCGTTTCGCTCCCGACGGCCCGGCTACTTCGGAAACTCGCACCAGCTTCTCTCCAAATCGATTCCGTTCCTGCTCGATAGTCTCCCCCTGCAAACCAGCCTGCGCAAGGGACTCGCACAACTCCTCCCACCTTTGTGGCGAGAAGCCGAGCGAGACGAAGAAGGCCGCCTTGCTCTTCCCCTCGGGATGGTCTTCGCTGAGAAGATAATCGACGGCCTTCCGTTTGTCCACGACGAACCGGTCGCTCGCCGATGCCATCAAGCACCTCCCAGCCGGTCCAGGGTGCGGTATTGGACGGCTTCGCTGACGTGTTCGGGGGCGATGGCGTCGGCGGAGGCGAGGTCGGCCACCGTGCGGGCGACCTTGAGGATTCGGTCGAAGGCGCGGGCCGAGAGGTTGAGCACCTTCATGGCGTTGTCGAGCAGCGCGCCGGAGGCGGCGTCGAGGGCGCAGAAGTCGTCGAGGTCGCGGCGGCTCATCTGGGCGTTGCAGTGCACGCCGGGGCGGTCGGCGAAGCGTGCGGTCTGGCGGGCGCGGGCGGCGGTGACACGGGCGCGCACGTCGGCGCTGGTCTCGCCCGAGGCGCGGCCGCGCATGTCCTCCAGCTTCACGGCGGGCACCTCGATGTGCAAGTCGATGCGGTCGAGCAGCGGGCCGCTGATCTTGCCGGTGTAGCGATGAATCTGGATCGGATTACACAAACACGGTTTGTCGGGATGACCGTGGTATCCGCACGGGCAGGGATTCATCGCCGCACACAGGATGAACTGTGCTGGAAACGACAAGGACAACTGGGCACGACTGATATGAACTATTCCGTCTTCAAGCGGCTGACGCAGGACCTCGAGCACCTGTCGGGAGAATTCGGGTAACTCGTCAAGGAAGAGCACGCCGTGGTGTGCGAGCGAGACCTCGCCGGGCTTGGGCACGACGCCGCCGCCCACGAGCGCCACGTGCGAGGCCGTGTGGTGCGGCGAGCGGAACGGTCGGCGACGCACAAGGCCGCGCCGACCGCCCAGGCGCCCGGCGATCGAGTAGATCTTCGTCGTCTCGATCGCCTCCTCGAAGTCGAGTTCCGGAAGGATCGTCGGCAGGCGCTTGGCCAGCATCGTCTTGCCGCTGCCCGGCGGCCCGATCATCAGGATATTGTGCCCGCCCGCGGCGGCGACCTCGAGGGCGCGCTTGGCGCCTTCCTGCCCGCGCACCTCGCTGAAGTCGACAAGGCGCACGCCGCGCCCGTCGCCGCTGTCGCCGGCCGGCGTGCTGCGATGCGGCACGATGTCGAGTTCGCCGCGCAGAAACGCCACCGACTCGGTCAGGCGTCCGACCGGCAGAATGCGAATGCCATCGACGTGGCCGGCCTCCTCGGCATTGCCCGCCGGCACGAGCAATCCGTCCAGTCCCGCGTCGCGCGCCGCGATCGTCATCGGCAGCACGCCCGGCACGGACTTGATCGTGCCGTCCAGACCCAACTCGCCGATGGCGCCGATGCGGCCGCGGCGCCCGCCCTCGATCCACCCGGTGCCGATCAGCACGGCCAGCGCGATCGGCAGGTCGAAGTGCGAGCCCTCCTTGCGCAGATCCGCCGGCGCCAGATTCACGATCACGCGCTTCTGCGTGACGCGATAGCCCGAATTCTTGATGGCGGCCTTGACGCGCTCGCGGCTCTCGCGCACGGCCGCGTCGCCCAAACCCACGACAGTCCACGTGGCAGACTCGAGCGAGCCCGCCTCGACGCAATCGACCTCGACCGCCACGGGAACCGCGTCGATGCCAAGAATTGAGAATGACGGAATCTGAGCGTGCATGGGGGGACGGAAGCAAACCGCCCGCGGCAGGGCAAGCGAAGAAAAGACGAAGCGTGGGCGCGCTACCCCCGCAGCCTCTCCCCCGCCAGCGCCGGCAGTTCCGATGCGTCGCGCGCCACGGGGCCGTGGAGCGCCAACGTCTCCGCGGGCACCAGGCCCCAGGCCACGCCGACGAAGCCGATGCCGGCGCGGCGCGCGGCCTCCACGTCGGGCATGCCGTCGCCGACGAGCACGGCGCGGTCGCAGGCCAGTTCGGCCAGCAGGGCATGGACGGCCGCGGGGTCGGGCTTCAGGGGCGTGCCGGCCCGCTCGCCGCGCACGGCGTCAAGCAGCGGCCGCAAGCCGAGCGCATCGACGATGGCCTGAACGAGCGCGTCGGCCTTGTTGCTAAGGACGGCGGTGCGCAGGCCCGCGGCACGCAGCGCGGCGAGGGCATCGGTCATGCCGGGATAAACGCGGGCGTGGTCCGCCGGATGGGCGGCGTAGTGGGCGCGCAGGAGGCGCTCGACATCGGGGCAGCGGTCGTGTTGCGCCTCGGGCACGGCCCGTCGAACGAGGACCGAAAGGCCGTTGCCAACGAAGCCGCGCACGGTTTGGATGTCGTGAAGAGGCAGGCCGTGTGCTGCCAGAGCATGGTTGAGCGCGACGCGAATGTCGTCGAAAGCATCGACGAGCGTGCCGTCGAGATCGAAGATGACGAGTCCGGACGTGGAAGACATGCGGGTTGTCCCCGGGCAGGAGGCGCTGGCGCCCGTGGGCGCGGGCTCGTTCTATGGCGGGCCGTCGGGGGTGGAAAGCCGGATTCTGTCGCCGGGTCCCGACGGGCGCGTGTTCAACCCGATCGTCTGGGCGGAGTTTCGCCGCTGGCGCGCGCGCCCGCTGACGTATCTGGGCATCGTCGTGCTGGTGCTCGGCGGCATCTGCTACATGCACTTCAACAAGGCCGGTCTGGTGCCCGGGTTGATCGGCGCCGGGTTGTTGCCCGCGGGCATCAACCCGATGAGCGGGTGGGTGCGCTACATCGAGCTGATGATCCAACTGATCGTGCGGCCCAGCACGATCCTGCCGCTGCTGATGATGTGGCGGGCGCTGGTCAGTTTTCGCGACGACGGGATGTACCGGCCGTTCCGCACGACGTTCCTGCGGCCGGGCGAGTTCCTGTGGGGCGTCATCGCGATTCCGTTCGCGATGGGGGCGCTGATTCTGGTGTTCTACACCGGGCTCGTGCTGGCGCCTCGCATGGTGCAGGGCTACTTCCAGATGGCGCCGCAGTTCCGCGACGTGCACCCTTGGTGGCAGATTGCCGGCATCCTGTACGAGGGCACGCTGAACGGGTTTCTGATGTGCTTCATCGCGCTGTTCTTCGGGCTGCGCGGCAACGCACGGCTATCGGCGCTGGTGCCGGTCGTCGGTGCGATCCTGGTGGTGCAGACAGCGCATGCGTTGATGTACCTTTTCTCGCCGGAGATCTACGAATGGCTGACCGCGCCGGCGAGCCGATGGGCGTCGCTGGTGGGGCACCTACCGGACGGGCTGGCGCGACTGCTCGTGTGGTACGACGATGCGCGTGCGCGCGAGCTGGATTGGAGCCTGCGCGACCGCCTGCCGCATGTGCGCCTGCTGTGGGCCTACGTGCTGGCGGGCACGCCGAAGCTGCTGCTGGCGATGCTGCTGTGGTGGCGATGCGCGCGCCTGCTCGACAGGGAGGACTGACCGGTTCGACGCGCCATGACTGCGATCCTGCGCAATCCCGTCTTCGTCAAGGAGTGCCGGCTGTTTCGCCGGCGCTGGTGGCTGTGGATGGGGCTGGGCCTTGTGGCGTGGATTCCGATCACGCTGATGACGCGCTCGCCGGAGAGCGTTCTCGAAGCGCTTGGACTGCTGCCCGCCACGGCGTTTCTCACCCCTTGGCAGGCGCAGGTCTTCTACTCGCTGGGCATGATGTTTCGGGCGGACCTGTTGATCGGATTCTTCCTGGTCTATCGCGCCGCGGCGCTGCTGCACCGGCCGGGCGTGCGCGAGGAACTCGCCGTGACGCTGCTGACGGCGCGCGAGATCGCCGTCGGCAAGGGACTGTTGCCGATGCTGCTGCTTGCGGCGCTGAACCTGGGCGCCATGGCGTTCATCTACGGCGACCTGCTTCGCAATCCCGAGTTCGTCGTCGTCTGGCCGCCCGACGATGGGTATGAGACGTTCCGCAATTCCATGCGCACGGGCCCGACGTTCGTCTACGACGACGAGGGCAACCTGATGGACTGGCCGACGCGCGCAATCGATGTGCCCACCACGGCGACGGCCGCGGCGACGCCGACGGCTGCAGCGCCGGTGTTCCGCTTCCACGCCGCGTGGCCGATCTTCTTCTTCGCCGTGCTCGAGGACCTGCTCTACGCCGCGTTGCTGGTGCTCGTCGCGATGCGCGAGTATCCGTTCCGGCGCGATCCGCTGGTCGCCACGTTCCGCGCGGTGGGCTGGATGGCGCTCGCGGGTGTCGGCATCCTCGCGTGCAGTTGGGCGTATATGTTGGTGATCTGGCTGGCGCCGTGGTCGTTTAACCGCACCATGGCGTTCAACCCGGGTTTGGACATGCTGATGGGCAACGCGGTTTGGTTCGCGCTCGTGTTGCCGTTCGAGGCGTTCCTTGTGTGGCGCCACGGGCGGGCAGTGCTGCGCCGGATGAAGGCGTGGCTGGCGGACGAGGCGTGACGCCCGAGGGCTCAGAACATGTTCAGTTCGAGCTTGGCGTCCTCGGACATCATCTCCGGGTTCCAGGGCGGTTCCCAGACAACGCGGATCGTGGCGCTGGCAACGCCCTCGACGGCGGCGATGCGTTGCTCGACCTGCGGGGGCAGCGACTCGGCCGCCGGACACGACGGCGAAGTCAGCGTCATCTGCACGTCCACGTCGCCGGCTTCCGTGAGATCGATCCCGTAGATCAGCCCAAGGTCGTAGATGTTCACGGGAATCTCGGGATCGTAAACGTCGCGGACCGCCTCGACGATGAGGCCGCGGAGTTCTTCCATCTGTTCAAGTGTCAGCGGCATCGGACGGTCTCCCTTCAGTTCGCGCTCGGCGAATGGCTCATGGCATGGAAGGCCATGGCGTAAAGCTTGATCTGCTCGATCATGGCCTTGAGGCCATTCTGCCGGCCCATCGTCAGGTTCTCGGTAAGGCCCAACGCGTGGATGAAGTCCGGGGGCGTGCGCAGGATCTCCTCGGCGGTGCGGCCGGAGTAGACACGCAGCAGCAGTGCGATGAGCCCCTGAACGATCATGGCGTCGCTGGAGGCGCGATAGTGCACGCGGCCATCCTCGAAGCGCGCGTGCAGGTGCACCGTCGACTGGCAGCCCTTCACGCGGAAGGTTTCGATCTTGAACTCGTCGGGAATGTCGGGGTGCTGCTTCCCGAGACGAATGATGTGGGCGTAGCGATCCTCCCAGTCCGTGAAGCCGGCGAAATCGGCCACGATGTTCTTCTGCGCTTCGTCGATGGTTTCGGTCATGGGGGACGCTTCTCCGGCTAGCGGAACATGGAGATCGCCTTGGCAACGCCATCGGCCAGGCGATCGATCTCCTCGGTGGTGTTGTAGAAGGCCAGCGATGCGCGCACCGTCGCCGGGATGCCGAAGTGTTGCATCACGGGTTGGGCGCAATGATGGCCGACACGCACGGCCACGCCACGCATGTCCAGAATCGTGCCGATGTCGTGCGGATGGATGCCGTCGACGACAAACGAGAGCACGGC
Source organism: Candidatus Sumerlaeia bacterium (assembly GCA_019634695.1). GTDB lineage: Bacteria > Sumerlaeota > Sumerlaeia > SLMS01 > JAHLLQ01 > JAHCAW01. Next base: position 49,522 of record JAHCAW010000015.1, on the reverse strand, counting down.
GACCTTCTCGCGCGCCGTGCCGATGAGGCGAAGGCCCTCGATGGCCTGCAGCCGGGCGGTGGCGGCCTCGAGCAGTTCATGCTCGCGCGCCGCGATGCGATCAAGGCCGAGGTCGTGCACGTAGTCGATGGCAACACCAAGGCCAATCGCCCCGGCGATGTGCGGCGTGCCGGCCTCGAACTTGTTCGGCAGGTCCGCCCACGTGGACTTCTCGAACGTGACGCGGTCGATCATGTCGCCGCCGCCCTGCCACGGGGGCATGGCGGCGAGCAGTTCCTCGCGGCCCCAGAGCACGCCGATGCCCGTCGGCCCGAAGACCTTGTGGCCGGAGAAGACGAAGAAGTCGCAGTCGAGCGCGGCAACGTCGACCGCGGTGTGCTGCACCGCCTGGCACCCGTCGACGAGAATGCGGATCGTGGGGTTGAACGCGCGGACGCGGCGAATGATCTCGGCGGAGGGATTCACCGTGCCGAGCGCATTCGACGTGTGCGGGAACGCCACCAGACGCGTGCGGTCGTTGAGCAGGTCACCGAGCGCATCGAGCACGAGTTCGCCGCGGTCGTCGATCGGCACGACGCGCAGTCGTGCGCCGACAGCCTCGCAGAGCAACTGCCACGGGACGATGTTCGCGTGGTGCTCCATGTGCGTGATGACGACTTCGTCGCCGGCGCGCACGTTGGCGCGTCCCCAGCTTTGCGCGACGAGGTTGATGCCCTCGGTGGCGCCGCGGACGAAGACGATCTCGTCGGCCGAGGCGGCGCCGATGAAGGCACGGACCTTTTCTCGCGCGGCCTCGTAGGCATCGGTCGCCCGCTGGCTCAGCATATGGACGCCGCGGTGCACGTTGGCGTTGTCGTGCTCGTAGAAGGTCCGCAACGCTTCGATGACGACGCGGGGCTTCTGGGAGGTGGCCGCGTTGTCGAGATACGCCAGCGGCTGCCCGTTGACCTGCTGGTGCAGGACCGGGAAGTCCTCGCGCACGCGTTGCACGTCGAGCGCGGGACTTGTGGCCGCATGGGATGTCGGGCTCACGGCGTTTCCTCTCGTCAGCTCATCTCGGCAAGGCGCTGGTCGAGCAGGGCCTCGACGGCCTCGCGAACCGGTTCCACCTCGAGGCGTTCAACGATATCGTTCGCAAACGCCTTCACCAGCATGTTGCGCGCGGTGCGCGGGTCAATACCACGGGACTCGAGGTAGAACTGTGCGGCGGCGTCGAGCTGGCCGATCGTGGCGCCGTGTGTGCACTTGACGTCGTCGGCGTAGATCTCGAGCTGCGGCCGCGCGTTGGCCCGTGCCGAGTCCGAAAGCAGCAGGTTCTGGTTCGTCTGCTTCGCGTCGGTCTTCTGGGCCTCGGGGTGCACGTAGATGCGGCCCGTGAAGACGGCGCTCGCCTTGTCGGCCAGCACGCCCTTGTACAGCTCGTGGCTCGGGATGTTCTCCTTGCGATGCTCGACCCACATGAAGTTGTCGACCGATTGCGTGCCGCGCAGCACGTAGAGGCCGTTGAAGATGGCTTCGCAGGCCTCGCCGTCGAGGTCGCCAACGAGATTGTGCCGCACGAGCGCGCCGCCGAGATCGATCGTGTGGCTGCGCACCAGGCTCTCGCGCTCCTGATAGACGTGCGTGGTCGAAACGTGCACGGCCTCGGGGCTTTCGCGCTGGAGGACGATGCGATCCAAGCGCGCGCCCACGGCGGCGCGAATCTCGGTGACGACGTTCTTGAGGTGCAGCCCCGCGCCGAGTCCGGCGTGGGTTTCGATCAACGTGGCCTGCGCGCCTGCACCCAGCACGATCAGGTTGCGCGCGGAGGCCGCCACGCCCGCTGCGGTGTCCGACGACAGGAAGGCCACATGGATGGGCGTGGCGACTTCGACACCGTCGGGAACGTGCAGCAGGAAGCCGTCGCGGAAGGTCGCCTCGGCCAGCGCCGTGAAGGAGTGGCGCTCGGGCTTCGTCAGACGGCCGAGTTTCTCGGCGACCAACGGGGAGCCGTCGCGAATGGCGGCGGCGAGTGACTTGAGCACCACGCCGGCGGGCAGGGCCGCGGCGCGGGAGTACTCGGCACGATAGTGGCCGTCGACGAACACGAGCAGAACCGCGTCGAGTCCGGCGTACTCGGCGAGCGCCAGCGTCGCCGGCGATGCCTTTGCATTGTCGGCCGCCGGAACGAGTTCGGCGTCCTCGAGCCGCGCAAGGCTGGTGTAGCGCCAGTCTTCGTGCCGTGTGGTGGGCAGGCCGAGTTCCGCGAAGGATTCGGCCGCGCGGGCACGGCGCTCGGCCAGCCAGGCGGGTTCGTTCGCAAGCGTCGCGCGCGACTTGTCGAGCAGGTCGGCGAAGCGGGCCGCTTTGGTCAGAGTCTGGGTCATCGTCTGCGAATCTCCTGATAAGGGCGTGGTGCGTGTCAGGCTTGGGCGGCTTGGGCGGCCTTCAACTCGCCGTCGACCCAGGCGTAGCCGACTTCCTCGAGGTGCTCGGCCAAGTCCTTATCGCCGGTCTTGACGATGCGGCCGTCCACGAGCACATGCACGACGTCGGGGACGATGTGCTGGAGAAGGCGCTGATAGTGAGTGACGACGACGATGGCGCGGTCCGCGCCGCGGAGCTTGTTCACGCCGGAGGCGACGACGCGCAGGGCGTCGATGTCCAGGCCCGAATCGGTCTCGTCCAGAATCGAGAAGCGCGGTTCGAGGACGGCCATCTGGAAGATCTCGTTGCGCTTCTTCTCGCCGCCGGAGAAGCCGACGTTGACCGAGCGCTTCATCAGTTCCTCGGGCAACTCGACGAGGCGGGCCTTCTCGCGGGCGAGCTCCAGGAACTCCTTGCCGCTCAGCTCATCGAGTCCGCGCTCCTTGCGCACGGCGTTCAGCGCCTGACGCAGGAAGTAGGTGTTGCCAACCCCGGGGATTTCGACCGGGTACTGGAAGGCCATGAAGATGCCGCGACGGGCGCGCTCGTCGGCCTCGAGTTCGAGGATGTTCTCCCCGTCGAAGAGGACCTCGCCTCCGGTGACCTCGTAGTCCTCCGAGCCGGCGATGACGCGCGCCAGCGTGCTCTTGCCCGAGCCGTTCGGACCCATGATCGCATGGACTTCGCCGGCCTTCACCGTCAGGTTCAGCCCGTGCAGGATTTCGTTGCCTTCGATGGTGGCCCGCAGATTCCGGATTTCCAACATGTTTCGCAGCTCCAGGTGGTATGGGATAGTCGTTGGTTTCGGGATGGGGTCAGCCGACGCTGCCCTCGAGACTGATGCCGAGAAGCTTCTGGGCCTCGACGGCGAATTCCATCGGCAGTTCCGCGAGCACCTCGCGGCAGAAGCCGTTGACGATCATGGAGACGGCATCCTCCTCGGAGAGGCCGCGCGTCTGGAGGTAGAAGATCTGGTCCTCGCCGATCTTCGTCGTGGTGGCCTCGTGCTCCACGCGGCCGGTGTCGTTGCGCACGTCGATGTAGGGGAACGTGTGCGCGCCGCAGCGATTGCCGATCAGCATCGAGTCGCACTGCGTGTAGTTGCGTGCGTTCGTGGCGCCCTTGTTCACCTGCACGAGGCCGCGATAGGAGTTGTTGCTGCGCCCGGCCGAGATGCCCTTGGACACGATGTTCGAGCGGGTGTCCTTGCCGATGTGGATCATCTTCGTGCCGGTGTCGGCCTGCTGGCGGTTGTTCGTGACGGCGACGCTGTAGAACTCGCCGACCGATCGGTCGCCGCGCAGGATCACGCTCGGGTACTTCCACGTGATGGCCGAGCCGGTCTCGACCTGAGTCCACGAAATCTTCGAGTCGTCGCCCTTGCAGATGCCGCGCTTGGTGACGAAGTTGAAGATGCCGCCGCGGCCCTCCTCGTCGCCCGGATACCAGTTCTGCACGGTCGAATACTTGATCGTGCCGCGCTCCAAGGCGACCAGCTCGACGACGGCCGCGTGCAACTGATTCTCGTCGCGCATCGGCGCCGTGCAGCCCTCGAGGTAGCTGACGTAGGCGCCCTCCTCGGCCACGATCAGCGTGCGCTCGAACTGCCCCGTGTTCATCTCGTTGATGCGGAAGTAGGTGGATAGCTCCATCGGGCAGCGCACGCCCTTGGGCACGAAGACGAACGAGCCGTCGGTGAAGACGGCCGAGTTCAGGGCCGCAAAGTAGTTGTCCGTCGGCGGCACCACCGAGCCCAGATACTGGCGCACCAGTTCCGGGTGCTCCTTCACGGCCTCGGAGAACGAGCAGAAAATAACGCCCATCTCCTTCAGCTTGTCCTTGAACGTCGTGGCCACCGAGACGCTGTCGAACACGGCGTCCACCGCGACGACGCCAGCCAGGATCTTCTGCTCGTTGAGCGGAATGCCCAGCTTGGCATACGTCTCCAGCAGCTTGGGATCGACCTCGTCGAGGCTCTGCGGTCCGTCGCCCTTCTTCTTCGGCGCCGAGTAGTACGAGATCTTCTGGTAATCGACCGGCTCGTACTGGACCTTGGGCCACTTGGGCTCTTCCATCGTCAGCCAGTGGCGATAGGCCTTGAGGCGCCACTCGAGCAGCCAGTCGGGCTCGCCCTTCTTGTGGGAGATGAAGGCGATGATTTCCTCGTTGAGTCCCGGGGGCGCCTTGTCGGCCTCGATGTCGGTATAGAAGCCGTACTTGTACTTCTGCTCGGCAAGTTCTTCGATGGTCTTGGTGGCGGTGGTCATTGCGGGTTCTCCACGGAGTTTGACGTTGATCAGGAGGCGGCGCCAATGCCGGCGGGGGTTCGCGCCGGGGCTTCGGCGTCGCGCCGGGGCCCGAATACCGGCGGGGCGCCGGGGCCGGGGCGGGCCATGTCGGCCAGCGAGATGCCCCGCAGGGCCTCGATGACCACGCGATTGACGCGCTGGAGCGTACTGCTGACCGGGCACGACCCCTCGATGGCGCACAGGGAATCAGAGGCCGCCGCGCATTCGGTCAGCGTGATCGGCCCTTCGAGCTTGAGGATCACCTCGGCGGCCGACATCTCTTCCGGTTCCCGGGACAGACTGTAGCCACCGTTCACCCCGCGGGTGGATTCCAGCAGATCCTCGCGCGCTAGGCGCTTGAGGATCTTGCTGACCATCGGCATCGGGATGTGGGTGCGCTCGGCCAGGTCGCGCGCGGTGAAAACGGGCCGACGTCCCTCGCGGGCCATCAGCGACAGCAGCACCAGCGCGTAGTCTGTTTGCTTCGTCAGGCGGAGCATGGCGGTTCGTTCCGGGACGAATTGGGACCATTTTGGTCCCGTTTCCTTCTCGTATGCACGTCCCGTGCCGGACAAGGCCGATTTGCAGGGATCAGCCGCGGACTGGGAGGCAGGCCGCCCGGGAAATCGGACCCAACGCAACCGTGTTCGCCGTGCTCTGCCTTATCCTTGACGGCCCTGCGGGACATGCGCGACCAGTTTCCGTCGAATTGGTGTGCGGAATCGCATCCCATCTGCCACGGGGCGTTGTGTGGCGCGGGAATGAGGTCCGAGCGAGTAAACGAGACGCCATCCGTGGGGCGGGGCTGACATGACGCTGACCGACAACCGCGACGTCGAACTGCTGCCGGGCATCTCGGAGGCGATCGTCAACGCGAACAAGGCCCTGTGCGATCTGGCGCGCCAGAACGTGCCGGTCTTCCTGAGCGGCGAACCCGGGACGGAGAAGGTCTTCGCAGCCAAACTGGTGCATGCGCTCAGCCCACGCGCCCAGCGCCCGATGGGCAAGGTCGCGGTCACCTGGAAGCTGCCTTCCGACGTCGGCCAGCGCTGCCGCCAATGTAACGGCGGGACGCTGGTGGTGAACGTGCAGCGCGAATTCCCGGCCGACATGCAGTATACGCTGCTGGAGATGGTGCACGACAAGGCATTCGCGGACCCGATTTCGGGCGACCTGATCGAAGCCGACGTTCGGGTTGTCGTGACCACGGGTCTGGACTTGGCCGCGATGCAGCGCGCCGGCCAGTTGCTGCCTGAACTGGCCGAGTTGATCCGCCGCTTCCATGTGCATATTCCGCCGATTCGCCAACGCTCCGAGGACATCCCGGCGCTGGTGCGCTATGCCATCAACCGGGCACGCGACACCGGCCGCACGCAGGCCTCGGGCGCGGATGCCCAAGTGCTGGCGCTCTTCCGCCAGTGGCATTGGCCCGGCAACGCCGAGGACCTGCTGATCGTCACGGCCGAGGCCGCGCTGAATTGCCGCACGGGCCAGATCACGCTCGACGACATCCCGGCCGAGTTCCTGTCCCAATTGCCCGAGGATGCGCTGGAGCAGGCACGTCAGGTGCGCCTGCCGCGGGGAACGTCGGAGGCCCGGCGGCCGCTGCCCCCGCCGCCCGCCGCGCGCCAGCAAGCCGAGCCCTCGTGGCCGGCGCCGACGCTGCCAACACCGCCGCCCGAACCCCCTCCCGCGCCGGCCGCAGCACCGCCCGTCGAGCCCGCCATTGCGCTCGTTGCCGAAGCCGCCTCCGGAGCCTCGGGCGTCGCCGCCGAGGAACTCGAGAACCAGGCCCGCAAGCTCCAACGCCTCTTCACGTTGGCGCGCCGCCTCACGGCCCAGTCCGCCATTCTGGCCGAACAGATGACAGGCCCCGTCGAGGGCAAGACCCCCGACGCCACCGCTCAACCCGCCGCCCTCGAGTCCACGTGGGAGATCTCCGACGCGCTCGAAGGCGAACTGGACCGCGGACTCGATTCGATCATGGCCCTACGTCGCCAACTCGCCGTGCTCAACGAGCGCGAGAAGAAGGCCATCGAAACCGCGCGCGACCTCTACAAGCGCCTGCTGCTCGCCACGCAGAGCGACGGGACGCTGCGCGAGGACGCCGAACTGATGAACGAGACGCAGGAACTGGCCGGCGAACTCAAGCAGATCGACAACATCATCCAGCGCGTCAGCGGCCGCTTCCCGATGCTCGACCTTTCGGCGGGTCCGAATCCGGGCGAGGAGATGGCCGCCGAGGAGGCCCGCGCCATCACGCAGGCCATCGAGCGCGCCAGCTCCGCCGGCGTCCGCCTGCCGCGCTTCCCCGACGAGCGCATCAAGCCCGCCGTCTCCGAGGAGCCCACGCTGACCGGTCTGCCCGGCCAACGCGTCCGTCCCGTCTCCGAAGACCCAACCCTGACCGGCGGCATGCCCTTCTTCGGCAACTCCGAGGACGAGACGAAGGTCTGAGGCGGAATCGGACAAGAGACTTCAGTACCCCGAGCGCCAGCGAGGTGGCGTGCCCTCGCCCTCCCGGTGCGCTCCGCACCCCAACCATTGCCTGCCATCCCTACCGACGCATTCCCACTCGTATCACTCCCCCGCCGGCAGCAGATAGCGCTGCGACACGGGATCGACGCGGACGGCGAACCGTCGGGCGTCGGCAACGGCGACCGCCTCGCCGTCGAGCTGCACATGCGTCGGCGCGCCTGAGCACCACGCGACGCGCGTGAAGGGGCCGACGAATCGCACTCCTGCGAACGTGCCCGGTCGACGGCCAAGGCCTCGAACGGCAATGGAACCGTAGAGCGCCGCGAGCGTCCCGGCGCGGTCCGTCGACGCGACCAGGCCCTCGAGGTCCGCGCTCTCCGCCGAGCAATCAAACGCCCGGAACCCGGCATAGTTGGCGATCTTCGAGACGATCACCGATCCGGCCGCCAGCACCAGGGTTTCGTCCCCGACGTGAAATTGTGCCCGGCCGGGGGCGCTGGCGGATCGGCCGCGCGCCAACTCGCGCAGACCGGTCACCGCATACGAGCCCGCCCGCAGCCGGCGCTTGAGCGCCGAGGGGGTGCGGTGCACGACGCGCGCGTCGAAGCCCCACGAGGCGAAGCAGGCGAATCGGCGCCCGGCCAGCAGGCCGACATGACCGTCGACAATCCGGCCGGCAAGGAGTTGCCGGAAGGTCGCCGCGGGATCGCGCACGTCGGCGCCGGCGGCGCGCAGGAAGGCGTTGATCGTGCCGGCAGGCAGCATGCCGACGGCCGCGCGCGCGATCAGGGGATGGTTGACAACATGATGCAGGGTGCCGTCGCCGCCGCAGGAGAGGACGGCATCGCAGCCGGCCTCGATGGCTTGGCCAATCAGGCGGTTGGCATGATCGGGCGAACGCGAGACAACAACGCGGGCGACGACGCGGCGGTCGGCGGCCACGGCGCGCAGGCGCTCGGGCAGGTCGCCGCGCCAGCGTCGCAGGTTGCTGCCGTTGAGGACGACGAGGCACTTCATCGCGCGGGTCTCCGTCGAGGGCCCGGTCTGTGGTGACCGTGGGGACCGGGCCGGCACAAGGCGGAAGCGTGGCACGAACACCGCTTGCCTTCGGCACGGGGCTTGCCCACAAGGCGACCCGGGTGCCGCGCCGGAGGAGCCCATGATGCCGACCGAAAAACGCCTGGCGCCGATCGCCGAGAAGGTGCTCGCCGGCCAGCGCCTGAACTTCGAGGACGGTCTGGCGCTCTACGCCAGCCAAGACCTGCCGGCCCTGGGTGCCCTCGCCAACCATGTCCGCGAGCGCCTGCACGGCGACCGCACCTACTACAACATCAACCTGCACATCAACCCGACGAACGCCTGCTTCGCCTCGTGCCGGTTCTGCGCGTTCGGCCGCAAGGCCTTCGACGAGAAGGCCTACATTCTGACGCCGGAGGAAATCGTCGCGCGCGCGCGCCGCAGCCTGCCCGAAGGCGCCAGCGAAATCCATCTCGTCGGCGGCATCGATCCGCGCCTGAAGATCGAGTTCTACTGCGGCTACATCCGCGCGCTCAAGCAGGCCTTCCCCCATGTCCACATCAAGACGCTGACGCCGGTCGAGGTGGTGTTCATCGCCAAGATGTCGAAGCTGACCGTGCGCGAGACGATCGAGCGGCTGCGCGAGGCGGGCATGGATTCGATGCCCGGCGGCGGCGCGGAGATCTTCGACGACGAGGTGCGCGAGCAGATCTGCGAGCACAAGTGCGACGCCGCCCAGTGGTTCGAGACCCATCGCGAGATGCACCGCTTGGGCATGCGCACCAACTGCACGATGCTGATCGGGCACGTCGAGCAGCCCCGCCACCGCGTCGATCACCTGATGCGGCTGCGCGCACACCAGGACGAGTGGGCCGTGCGCGACGAGACGGGCAACCTGCTCGCCGGCTTCCAGTGTTTCATTCCGCTCTCGTTCCACCCGAAGAACACCGCCATGAGCCACCTGCCGGGGCCGACCGGTCACGACGAGCTGCGCAACTTCGCCGTCTGCCGCCTGATGCTCGACAACATCCCGCACATCAAGGCGTACTGGATTATGCTCGGGGTCAAGCAGGCACAGGTGGCCCAGTGGTTCGGTGCCAACGACATCGACGGGACGGTGGTGAACGAGGAGATCTACCACGACGCCGGGGCCAGCACGCCGACCGGAATGACCGTGGAGGAAATCCGGCGTCTGGTGCGCGAGTGCGGGCGCACGCCGGTGCAGCGCGACTCGCTGTATCGCGAAATCGCGCCGGTATCGTAGCCGGACCAGCCTTGCGCCCGCCGGCCGGGCGTGCCAGACACCCCCCATCGACTCACGGAGGCCGCTGCCCATGCCACGCGTCATCGAAGGCTCGCTGGATGCCAAGGGACTCAAGTTCGCCCTGGTGGTCAGCAGGTTCAACTCACTGGTGACGGAGGAGTTGCTCAAGGGGGCACTCGACACGCTGGCGCGGCACGGGGCGAACCCCGAGCACCAGACCGTCGTGCGCGTTCCCGGGGGGTGGGAGCTGCCGGTCGTCGTCAAGGCGGTGCTCGAGAAGGGGGGCGTGGACGGCGTGATCGCGCTGGGCTGCGTCATGAAGGGTCAGACGACGCACAACGACACGATCGTCGCCGAGGCCTCGAAAGGGCTCGGCCAACTGGCCATGGCGACCGGGATTCCGGTGACGTTCGGGGTGCTGACGCCGAACTCGCTCGAGCAGGCCCTGGAGCGCGCCGGGCTGAAGATGGGCAACAAGGGCAGCGAAGCGGCCGAAGCGGCGATCGAGACGGCCAACCTGCTGCGCAAGCTGGCCAAGTAACGCCGGCCGCGCCGACGATTCGGCGGGCGGCGAAACCGCTTGGCAGACGCGCCCGCCGGAACGTAGTCTGCTCTCCAACAAGACCGACTTCCCGGAAAGGCCCTCCGACCATGACCGACACCCAGGAAACCAAGCAGGACGCCCCGGCCGCCGAGGAGAAGGTGGTCGAGACGTTTTACGACGAGGACGACGACGCGGAGTCCTGCCGCTTCGCGCCGGGCAAGGCGCTGTGCGAGACGGTCGAGCGCGTGCGCGACAAAGTGCTCGAGGTGCTGCCCGTCGATGTGACCGAGCATCTGGTCAACAGCCAGAAGGAACTGCTGCGGGCCGGCGTGGCGCTGGCCGAGGCGCGCATGCGCAAGGCCGACGAAGTCGCCCAGCGCGCCCGCGACCTGCATACGCAGGGCTGAGCACGACCGGCCGAAAACCCTTGCCGGACACGCGGGGGCGCCCCCACCGTCTGCGGTCGCAGCGGCGCGCGGGCGCCCAACTCTTTGCACATCAAGGCGATAACCGTGAATCGTGGACTCCACACCCTGTTGATTCTGGCGCTCGCCCTCGGCGCGCTGACCCTGACCGGATGCAAGAAGCCGACACCCGAGGAGCGCCTGACCGAGGCCGTCGGACTCTTCCAGCAGGGCCAGACCGCTCGCGGCGTCATCAAGCTCCAGGAACTCATCCGCGAGACGCCCGACGATCCGCTCGCCAACGAAGCCCGCATCCTGCTCGCCCGCTACTACACCTCGGAGGGCAACGCCTCGCGCGCGCTCGACTTCCTGCAAGCGGTCTTCGACAAGGCCGGCGCCAACGACGGAGCCGGTGCCCGCGCCGTTGAGGGACTCGCCACGATCAACCAGCAACTCGGCGAGTTCGACAAGGCGGTCGCCGTCCTCGAGAAGGCACGCAGCCAGATGCCCGAGGACGATCACGAGGCGCGCGACTCCTACACGATCCTGATTGCCAACGCCAAGATCGGCTCCGGCCGCGAGGACCTCGTGCCGCAGGGCGTCGAGATGCTGCACGACCGGATGCTGAACGCCGAGGAGAAGTCGCTGCGCGGCTTCGCCCGCGAGTCGCTGGCGGACTACCACCGTCGCAGCGGCGCGTTCCTGGAGAGCAACGCCGCCTACCGCGCCTACATCGAAGCCTTCCCGGACGACACGGTGGTGCCGCAGCTCGAGCTGGCCGTGGCGATCAACCTGCACTTCGCCGGCGAGGAGGAGCAGGGGCGCGAACACTTCGACACTTGGGCCGCCGTGCTGCGCGAGCGCGCCGGCGAGGAACTCGACAAGGAGGCGCAGGGGCGCAAGCTGCTCGAGCTGGCAGCCAACTACGCCGCGGTGGACCGCTACGACGAGGCCGAGGCCCTGATGGTCGAGGTCATGGGCGCGCACACGCGCAGCCGTCTTGCGATCGAGACCCAGTTCGGCATCGCCGAGATGTACGCCCGCTCGGCGCTGGGCCGCATGCACGAGGAACACTTCGAGCGCTGCATCGCGGTGCTGGAACAGATCGCGCGCGAGAATCGCGGCACGAACATCGAGGAATCCGCCCGTCGTCGCAAGGAAGAGGTCACCGCCCAGATGGGCCGCCTGCGCGAGTACGTCGCCGAGCTTGCGGCCCGGGCCGACGACGACGCCACCTCGCCGACGCTCGAGTGATGGACGCCCCCCCGGCACCGGCTCCGCTGCGCCTGGTCCGCGTGCGTTCGCGCGCCGCGCTCGAGACCTTCGTCGAACTCCCCTACCGCCTGCACGCCGACACGGCCCACTGGGTGCCGCCGCTGCGCCGCGACCAGCGCACGCTGCTGGACCGCCTGCGCCACCCGTTCCATGAGCACGCGCAGGTCGAATACTTCCTAGCCCTGCGCGGCAAGCACCCGGTCGGCCGCATCGCCGCCATCGAGAACTTCCGCCACAATCAGGTGCACGACGAGAAGATCGGCTTCTTCGGATTCCTGGATGCCGAGGACGACGCGGAGGTCTTCGCCTTGTTGCTGCGCGGGTCCGAGGCGTGGTGCCGCGAGCGCGGGCTGACGGCGCTGCGCGGGCCCTGCTCGTTCAGCACCAACGAGGAATGCGGCCTGCTGGTCGAGAACCATCACTGCGACCCGATGGTCATGATGCCGTACCACCTGCCGCACTATCAGGCCCGCCTCGAGGCCTGCGGCTACGGCAAGGCCGAGGACCTGCTCTGCTTCTGGATCGTGTGGGAGAAGGTGCCGGACCGCATCCAGCGCCTTGCCGACGGGGCACAGCGGCGCCTCGAGCGCCTCGGCCACACCGTGAGCATCCGGACGCTGGATCCCAAGCGTTGGGACGCCGAGGTGGACCTGGTCAAGCGCCTGTACAACAAGGCATGGGAGAAGAACTGGGGCTTCGTCCCACTGACGGACGCGGAGATGGACTTCCTCGCGCGCGAGCTGCGCCCGATCGTGGATCCGAACCTCGTGCTCTTCGTCGAAGTCGATGGCGAGCCCGCCGCCATGACGATCGCCCTGCCGGACTACAACCAGGTGCTGAAGCTGATGGACGGCCGGCTCGGGCCGGCGCAGCTCGCGCTGGCGTTGTGGATGCGCCGCCGAATCCACCGTATGCGCCTGATGATGATGGGGGTGCTGCCGGAGTTCCGCGGCCGCGGGCTTGAGGTGATGATGTACCGCGACCTGGGCCACGGCGCCGCCGCCCGCGGCATCAAGGCATGCGAGTTTTCCTGGATCCTCGAGCGCAACACGCCGATGATCCATCAGGCGGTGGCCTTCGGCTGCCGCGAGTACCGACGCTATCGCCTCTACGAAAAAGCCCTGTCGCCAGCGTGAAGCCGGGGACAGGGCGTGACGGCGGGATCGAGGTCCGGGCGGATTACTCGGTAGGGAAGCCCATGCCCGGGCCGACCATGATGATGTCGCCGTCGGAGATGGTGCCGTTGGTGGGGTCGTAGGAGAGGTCGATGAGGTACTCGCGCAGGCGGGAAGCGCTGGCACCGGGGACGGTGGCGGTGCCGGTCTCGATCATGCGAATAACCTCGCGCTCGTTGACGTCGCCGAGGCGCGCCGGGGAGTTGGCATCGGAGGCGGTCGAGACGGGGTTGGGGTTGGCGGTGCCGGCGCCGAGCTTGCCGTTGACGTTCTCGAATATGTCGGCGTCTGGCCCGAAACTGGTCAGCACCCAGCCGTTCCGCCGGTCCTTGGCATTGCGGTAGGTGTAGGTGAGGAAGCCGGCGGCCTGCTTGGCGAAGGGATCGGTCGGGATGGAGGTGATGTAGGCGATAGGGGTGGTGATGGTGAAGAAATCGCGGCCGGCGACCTTGCCGTTGCCGCGGGTGCGGAAGCCGTAGTAGCCGGCCTGAAGGCCGTGGGGCGCGAGAAAGTCGACGATGCGCTCCTCGTAGAGCGCCGGGTTGTCGGTGCCTTCCGGGTAGTGGTTTGTGTCCACATGGTAGGCCTCGATGGCCACGGCGATCGAGCGCATGTCGGCCTTGACGCGGGAGACCTTGGAGCGGGTCTGGGCCTCGAGGAAGTTGGGGACGGCGATCGCGGCCAGAATCGCGATAATGGCGACAACAATCAACAGTTCGATGAGGGTGAAGGCGTTGCGGCGAGTCATCGGAGGAGACCTTGCGGAGAGGTGCGCCGGGGGCGGAGGGAGCGCTTTGTGCCGGACGCGCGTCTTCTGGGCCGGGAGTGGTTTGGGTGGCAAGGCCAAAGTTTGGCATGCCGAATAAATTGTTTTCTATGGCAAAACATCCCAATGCAGACGAACATTTGATGCGGCGCGCAGACGAATCATGCCGCCGGCGAATGACACCCGGGGACATGCTCCGCTGAGGCGGCAGGCGACAAATCCTTGCTCCGGTCGCGGGGGCATGGTCGGGTGCGGTTTAGCTTGATTGGGTCCCATGCGGGGGAAACATGCCGACGGCGCCACCAACGGTCTGCGTCATCGACGACGAACGGGAGGTCTGCGACCTGCTGCGGTTGCTGCTGGAGTCGCGGGACTTCCGGTGCGTGGTGGCGCATGACGGGCGAAGCGGGCTGGAGGCGGTGCGCCGCCATCGGCCGAGCGCCATCGTGCTGGACGTCATGATGCCGGAGATGAACGGCCATGATGTGCTGGTGGAGCTGCGCAAGGACCCGGACCTGCGGGGGATTCCCGTGTTGATGATGACGGGGCTGACCGACGGAGACCGGCGGACGGATGAGGAGTGGTGCGCGCTGCTGGGCGTGCGGGCCTTTATCTCCAAGCCGCTGCATCTGGACAGCCTGCTGGAGCGGCTGGACCGTCTGCTGAGCGAGGCGGCGAAGTCCTGATCGGCCGCGCGCCATGGGCGGCACCCATTCCCGAAGCGAGACAGGCGATTGTTCCGATTCCGTTCCTCCCTGCGTGCAACCTGGTTGGTGGTGTCGATTCTTCTGATGTCGGTGACCGCGGGCTTCGCGGCCCCGGCGGCGGGCGAGAAGTTGCCCGAGCTGCTGATCAGCGACCTGCGAGGAGGCATTGGTTCCGTGCTCTCCCAGCCGATCGTCGCGAAGAACCTGCCGGCGGGCACGCAGGAGGTGCGCACGGTGCTCGCCTTCGGGGGTGAGGTCTTCGAAACGCCGGCGGTGGTGAAGGGTGCCGCGGCGGGCGCCGATGTGGAGTTCACGATGACGCCGGTGGCCGGCGAGGCGCGCCAGTGGCAACTGGTGTGGCGCGTTGAGGAGGGGGAGTTGGCGAGCGGGGCGCTGGCGACGGTGAGCGTGCAGGCGCCCAAGGCGATCGTTCTGCGCAAGCCGGTTCACCTGATTGATCCCGAGGCGTTGCTGGCGGACGGGCGGGCGGTGTCGTTGAGCACGGACCCGGCGTCGGCGGCGGTGTCGTTGTTGTGGAATCCGGTGACGCTGGCAGCGTTTCTCGCCGGCGTGGTGGCGTTGATCTTCCTGGTGGCGGGACTCAAGCCGTTCGAGCCGCTGTTCCGCTACTGTCCGCCCCTGATCTGGATGTACTTCGTGCCGATGCTGCTGACGACGGTCGGCGTGACGCCGGACCAGTCGACGCTGTACTCGCCGTTCATGTCGCAGGTGCTGCTGCCGGCGATTCTGGTTCTGCTGCTGATTCCGTCGGACGTGAAAGGCTTGGCGAAGCTGGGACCTAAGGCGATGGCGATGATGTTGATCGCGACGACGGGTATCGTCGTCGGGGCGATCACGTCGTTCGGCATCTTCAACGCGCTGATGCCGGACTCGCTGCCCACGGGGACGTGGAAGGGCGTGGCAGCGCTGGCGGGTTCGTGGATCGGCGGTTCGACGAACATGTTTGCGGTGCTGGAGGCCGTCGGAACGCCCCCGAACATTCTGGGCCCGATGGTGATCGTGGACACGGTGCTGGCGTACACGTGGCTGGGGTTGTTGATTGCCTTGGTGCCCTACCAGCAGCGCGTGGACGCGCGACACAAGGCGGACACGCGGGCGATCGACGTGCTGAGCGCGCACCTGTCGCAGGAACATGAAGCCAACGCGCGCTGCCCGCGGACGGCCGACATGGCCTTCATGGTGGCGGTGGCACTGGTCGTCAGCCAAGTGTGCCTGTGGGCTGGCAAACCGGTCTTCACCTTCTTCGACGCGACGCTGAAGCTCAAGGCGATGTCGCAGGTGGTGAATGCCTATGCGTGGGGCATTCTGCTGATTACGGCGGCGGGCCTGCTGCTGTCGCTGACCAAGGTGCGGTCGCTGGACTACTGCGGGGCGTCGAGCATCGGCACGATGGGGCTGTACCTGCTGCTGACGAGCTACGGCGCACGGGCGAACCTGATGGCAATCTTCGACGTGCCGGTCTTCTTCATGATCGGCTTCGTGTGGATCGTCATCCACGTGTGCTTCCTGTATGCGGGGGTGCGATTGCTGCGGGCGCCGTTGTTCCTTGGGGCAACGAGTTCGATGGCCAACATCGGAGGCACGGCGTCGGCGCCGGTGGTGGCGGCGGCGTACAACCAGTCGATGGCACCGGTGGGCCTGCTGATGGCGATTCTGGGCGGGATCATGGGGACTCCGTTGGCGTTGTTTGTGGTGGGCATGGCGTGCAAGGCGTTGTCGGGCGAGTGAGGGCGGGGGAAAGGCAGAAGGAGAACGGCAAAAAGCAGAAGGAGCACGGCAGAAGGTGAACGGCAGAAGGAAAGTAGCGTGAGGATGAGGACGGGAGTCCGGCCTTCGATGCGGAAGGACTCTTCCTGATCCCTTCGCCCTTTGCCTTCTGCACTCCGCCCTTTGCCTTCCCCTTCCTCCCCCCCGAGGTGGCCCTCCTTGAGACTCGAGTGCACGAAGTGCGCGCATGGATGGGAAGTGGCGGTTCGAGAAGGGCAGCGACTGATTCTCTGCCCGAGTTGCGGCCAGTTGACGCCGGTGACGGCAGGTGATCGGGGAGGCGCGGCGAAGGAGCCGAGCGAGCTGCTGGCGGTGCCGTTCGCGCTGGAGACCGGGAGCGCGCGTCCGCGCGCCGCGGCGAGTCCGGGGCGCACGGGCGTGCTGGCCGCGTTGCCCACGCGCGTCGCGCTGCTCGAGGCCGACCTGCGCAACGCCTCCTCGTTCGGCAAGGAGCACGGCGGCGAGAAGGCAGGCGAGCTGCTGACGATCTTCGAGCGGATCGCGCGCTTCGAGATCGCTCAGTTCGCGGGCTACGAACTCTCGGGCGGGCGCAAGTTCCGCATCGCGTTCGACCGTCCCGTCGACGCGGTGGCGTACGGACTGAACCTGGTCGAGACGCTGCGGAATGTCTCGCGCGAGTTGGGAATCGATCTCGAGCCGCGCGCGGGCATCCATGTCGTGGAAGCCGCGCGGGCGACGGGCAGCGGCGCCCCCGTGCCGCAGGGCTCCGACGTCGAGGGCGCGGCGATGCTGCGACGCCTGGCGTTGGGCAATCAGGTGCTCATGACGCGCGAGGCGTGGGACCGCGCCCGCACGCGTGCGGCGGGCAACGAGGCGGTGCCGCCCGGAACGCAATGGATGCGCCACGGGCGCTTCCGGCTGGAGGGCTTCGCCGAGCCGATCGAGTTGTGCGAGGCCGGGCGCGTGGGGCTGGCGCCGTTGCGGTCGCCGACGGAGAAGGGTGACAAGGGGGAAGCCGCGAGGGCCGGCGGACTGAAGCTGGCGCTGCAAGTCGGCGCAGCGAATCTGCTCGACAATGTCGGCGGCGAAGCCCGTCGCGCGCAAGAGGCCCCCGAGCCGGCGGCGGCGGCCAGTCGACCGGCCGAGGAACGCCTCGCCGGAAAACGCTTCCTGCACTATCAGGTCGAGCATCTTGCCGAGTCCGACGCGGATACGGTGACCTATCACGCGCGCGACGTGGACCACGAGCGCGACGTGGCGCTGAAGCTGCTGCGCCCGCGTCAGGCCAAGGACATCGTGCGCGTGACCCGGTTCATCCGCGAGGGCATCAGCGCCTCGCAGGTCGTGCATCCGAACTGGATCGAGGCCTCGGCGGCCGGCGAGTGGGAGGGGCTCTACTACATCTGCTACGAGCGCATCACGGGCGGCAGCCTGCGCAGCGTCGTGGAGACCACCGGGCCGCTGAAGACGCGTGCGGCGGTGGGCTACGCGGTTCAGGTGGCGCGTGCCTTGAAGGTGGCGCACGACCGCGGCGTGATCCATCGCAACATCAACCCGGACAATCTGATCCTGACGAGCGGCGGCGTGGTGAAAGTCGCGGCGCTGTCGCTGACGAAGTTCGAGGCGCCGTCGGCAGCAACGCCCGACGACAACCGACCCATTCTTGGCGTGGGAATGGCGAACGTGACGGGGGCCGGGGTGGCGTTGGGCGACCCGGAGTTCATCGCCCCCGAGCAGGCGCGCGACGCAGCATCGGTGGATCGGCGTGCGGACCAGTACGCGCTGGGGTGTGTGCTATATTATCTGCTCACGGGGCGTCCGCCGTATGTGGGAAACTCTGCGGCGGAGGTGGTCGCCGCACAGGCCAAGGGCGCGTACGAGCCTCCCTCCAGACTGGCGCGCGATGTCTCGCCCGAGATCGAGCGCCTGCTTGACCGCTTGCTGGCGCGCACGCGCGAGAAGCGCTGCGAGGAAACGTGGCAGGTCGTGGCGGCGCTGGAGGATGTTATCGGGATCGAGCGATCGCCCGAGGGGCTGTCGCCCGCGGCGCGCGCGGCCGCGCAGCAGGCGCAGCCGAGTGCCGATTCGCCTTCTCGTCTGGCGGCCGCGACCGCCAATCGGTTCGCGGTCTTCAAGGCGCTGCACGAACGCTTCCATGCCGCGCCGTTGCGCAAGGTGCGCTTGCTCGTGCTGCTGCTCTTCTTTGCGCTAACGGGTCTCGGCACGCTTGCGGCGGCGGCATGGCTGCGGGATTTCCAGGGCACGCTGACCGGACTGGCGCTGCTCCTGCTGCCGATCTTCTGGAGCGTCGTGATCGACGGTCTGCTGACGCGCAGCGCGCTGTTCCTGCAACTGCGCCATGCGCTGCTGCGCATGGGAATCGCGGGCTGGGCGACGGCCGCGTTGGCCGCGCTCGCCGGCGGAGTCGTGGCCTGGGCCATGGGAGTGCTGGTCTACTGGCTCGTGGTGGCCGTGCTCGCACTGGCGATGGCGCTGGCCTATCAGTTGGGACTGGTGCTGCCGTTGCGGATGCAGCGCAGCGAGGTGGTGCACGGGGCGATGGATCAGGTGCGCGCGCTGCGGGAGACCGGGTACTCGGAGGACGTGGTACGCGAAGGCTTCTTCGAGGCCTGCGGGCATCACTGGGAGGAGTTCTTCGAATCGGTGTTCGGCTATGAGGCGATGCTCTCGGCGCGCACGCGCTTCGTGACGTTGCGCAAGGGGGTGAGTCGTGGGCGCTTCGGGACGTGGCGCGACCCGCTGTATCGTTGGGCGCGCAACGTGGAGGCCGCACGCCGGCAGGAAATGCAGGAGCGGCAGTTGGCGCGCGCCGAGGCGTTGCGGCTGCAAGGCCAGGGGGCGAGCGAGGGCGAGGCATTGCGCAAGGCGCGGCGCGAGGCGCAGCGCGTGGTGCGCGAGGAGGAGCGCCAGGCGAAGCAGCGTCGCCGCGGCGATGCGTCGGCACCCGCGCCGGAGGAGTTCGCCGGCGGACTGAACGCGCCGATCGGCACCGGCATGGGGCTGATGCGCGGCTCGCAGCACTATCATGGCGTGGGCGGCAGCCCCGTGCGCGCGGTGCTCAACGGGGCGTCGTCGCTGCTCGGCACCGGCATCTTGCTGGGATTCCTTGGACCGACGGTCGCGCCGAAGGTGGGGGTGGCGATTCCGAAGCAGGTCGCGGCCTTCCTGTTGGACTACTATCGTTGGGGCTGGGGCGGCACATTGGGGGCCCTGGTGATCGGGGGAATGCTGGTGAAGAACACGATGGGGCGACGCTATCTGGCGCCGGTCTGTTCGATTCTGGGGGCGTTGCTGCTGGTGGCGACGCGGCCGATCGTCGCGCTGGTGGCGCAGCCGCAGTTCGACGCGACGATGGCGGTGTTCACGGGGTTTGCGCTGATGATTGCCGGGGCGGGCATGGGGAACCTGCGGCGGCTGCTGTCGCCACGGGGCCTGCTTCCGTTCTGAGGCGGCAAGTGCGGGATTGCGCCGCCCGGCCGGCCGTGAGAACGGTTGCGCCATCTTTGCGAGGACGTGTGATCATGAAGCGCCTGTCCGTTCTGTTCCTGGTGGCTCTCCTGTGGGGATGCGCCTCCCAAGTTCGCGAGGTGGCCGAGCCGACGCCGGCACCGGAAGAGGAGCCCGCCGTGGCATCATGGGTCGGAGAACCGGACGCGGCAGGGTCCGAGGCGTTGACGAAGGCGCTGGATGCGGAACGGCGGCGCGGCGCGGGGGGATATGACGGATTGATTCCGCCGGCGACGAAGGTCGAGGCGGTCGAGCGCGGCACCGACAAGGTGCGCGCGGCGTTCAGCGTGCATCTGGGCTACCGGCGTTGGTACCCCGAGGAGGCGGCGCGCTTGCAGGCGTTCGTCGCCGGGGCTCTGGGCGTCGATCCGAAGGCGCTCGAAATCGTCGTGCGCTATCCAGCCGGGCGCGGCCGCGTCAACGACGTCTCGTTCGAGGATCATGTCACGAGCCCAGCGCACATTCGCGCACGCGAGCAGGAACGCACGGTGGACGGGCCGCGGTTGGCTGCCCCGGTGGTGCAGCGCCCGGAGTACGTCGGCCCGACGCCGGCCGCGGGGTTGGCCGGCCGGCACCTGGTGATCGCGCCGAGTCACGGCTGGACCTGGCACATGGAGAATCGCTGGCAGTTCCAACGCTGCCGCCTGCACACGACGATCGAGGACCTGTTCTCGCCCTCCTACATCCTTCCGTTCCTGATGCCGATGCTGGAGAACGCGGGGGCGGTGGTCTATTCGGCGCGCGAGCGCGACTGGAACACCGAAGAGGTGATCGTGGACAATGACGGGCTGCGCGACAAGTCGCAGTTCCTGGCGAGCGGCGCGTGGGAAACGGGCGCGGCAAGCGGATGGCGCGGCGGGCGGCCGGCGTCGCTGGACGAGGGCGACGAGCCCTTCCAGCAAGGCACGACGCTGCGCGCCGCCGTGGAGGCGCGCGTGTCCGAGGCGCTCTACGTGCCCTATATCCCGCGCGACGGGCGCTATGCCGTCAGCATCTCGTGGGCGCACGCGCCGGAGAATAGCCCGTCGGTGCCGGTGACGATCCGGCACGCGGGCGGACAGACGACCGTGCGCGTGAACCAGCAATCCTCGGGCGGCACCTGGGTGGTGCTGGGCTTCTTCGAGTTCGTGCAGGGCGCCGATCCGGAGAAGGGCGCGGTGGTGATTTCGACGAACGGGGCGACGCCCAGCGGACGCGGCGGCGCGACGTATGTGACGGCGGACGCGGTGCGCTTCGGCGGCGGCATGGGCAACGTGGCGGTCGATGGACAGATCAGCGGCAAGCCGCGTTACGCGGAGGCGGCGCGCTACTTCCTGCAATACGCGGGCGCGCCGGCCGACTCGGTCTTCCTGCGCGGCGGTCCGCCGCAGCACTTCGGCGTGGACTATGCCCGCGACTACTTCTCGCGCAGCGAGTGGCCGAACTATCTGCTGGGCCGCCCAAGCGGCCCGAACAACGGATGGCGCGACAGCGACGGGCTCAACGTGCCGGTGGACCTCTATCTCTCCTGGCACAGCGACGCGGGCGTGGACCACAAGGGACTCGTCGGCACGCACATGATCTATTCGGTGACCGATGGCGAAGGAGGCGCGGCGTTCCCGGACGGGCGCTCGCGCTGGCTGAACCGCGACCTCGCCGTGCTGCTCGACGACGAGATCGTCCGGGCCGCGCGCGGACTCTACACGTCCACGTGGGCACGTCGGCACGTGCACAACCGGGCGCTGGCGGAGACCAGCCGCCCGAATGTCCCGTCGGCGCTGATCGAGCTGCTGTCGCACCAAAACATGAATGACATGAAGTACGGCCTCGACCCGCGGTTCAAATTCGACATGGCGCGCGCGGTGTACAAGGCGCTGCTTCGGTTCGTGGCGTATTCGAACGGCTACGAGCCGGTGATCCAGCCGCTGGCGCCGACGCACGTTGCGGCGCGGCACTTGGGCAACGGACGCGTCGAGCTCGTCTGGCGCGAGCGCCCGGATCCGCTCGAGCCCTCCGCGGTCGCGGAAAGCTATATTGTCTACACAAGCCGCGACGGACGAAGCTTCGACAATGGCCGGCCCGCGCAGGCGTCGCCGTTCGTCGTCGAGGTGCCCGAGGGCCAGGCGCACTACTTCCGCGTGACGGCCGCCAACGCCGGCGGCGAGTCCTTCCCGAGCCGTCTCGTCGGCGTGCGCTGGGAGGCCGGCAAGCGGCCGATCCTGCTCGTCGATGGATTCGATCGCGTCGGCGGACCCGCCTACTACGAGGACGAGGCGACCGCGGGCTTTGACCGCGATCTCGATCCGGGCGTCGGATGGCACTGGAACTACGGGGTCGTCGGCAACGTCTACAACTACGACCGGACCTCGGACTGGGTGGACGACCTCGAGGCGCCGGGCTGGGGCGCGAGCAACAGCGACATGGAAGATCATCTGGAGCGCGGCAACGGCTTCGACCATATCGCGGCGTGGGGCCGTGCGGCGCAGGAGGCCGGCCTCGCGTTCGACTCCGCGCTGGCCGAGGCCTTCGCCGACGCCACGCCCGCGGGCTCCTGGCCGATGATCGCGTGGTGCGCGGGCTTGCAGCGCTCCACTCCCCCGCCGACAGGCATGCCGGCGATGGGCCACCCGGACCGGATGGCGACGGCGTTCGAGGTGCTGCCGGCGGCCGCGCGCGCACGCCTGCGCGAGCACATCGGCGGCGGCGGCCGGTTGCTGCTGAGCGGCGCCTACTTGGCCGAGGATCTGATCGATGGCCCCGAGGCGAACGCCGACAGCCGACGCTTCGCCGCCGAGACGCTGGGCATCGCGGGCTATGTCTCGCGCGCCACGCAGACGAACGCCGTGCGGGCCACCGAGCCGTTCGCCGACGTGAAGACCCTGCGCTTCGGAGCGACGCTCGATCCGGCGATCAACCTGCTGGAGCCGACGATGGCGGTGCCTTCAGCCGAGGCGCTGACGCCGGCGGCAGGCGGCCGCGTGGTGCTCGAATACGGCGACGGCGCCCGCGCGGCCGGCATCGCAAGCACCAACGTCGTGGTGCTGGGCTTCCCGCTCGAAACCGTCCATCCCTTCGACCGCCGCACCGCACTCCTCAAGGCCGCAGCGAAGCATCTGGGGGTGGCAGAGTAGCTCGTGGTTCGTGGTGCGTAGTTCGTCGCTCGGGGCTCGTGGCGCGAGGCTCGTGGCGCGAGGCTCGATGTTCGTGGCTCGTGGTTCGAGGAACGCCTCCTATGGCGTTTTGTATTTTGACGCAGCCAACGCCCGATAGCCGGCCACGTCTCCATTCCGGCGTCCAGCACACTTGTGCGGCGAACAACCCAACTTCAAACGCGCTCAGCATGCTTCAGCATGCTCTTCTTTGCCCCCTGCTTCAGCAGGCGGGACCTTGCCTGGAAAGGCTTTTCTGAAGCGCGCTTCAGCGTGCTTCCGGATGGTTGCAACCTTGTTCAGCCGGGGGGAGTCGCTCGAACGGCACACGATCACACATTGGAAGTCGCGCTGAAGCGCGCTGCAATAGTTAATGCCTCAAGCCCCCCCACCGGGTGAACCCGGGGGCAAGGAAGAGCGTGCTGAAGCACGCTGAGCGACTCGCGACATCCAGTCCACCTGCACAGCTCCCCAAGACAGCTCCGCGGTAGGACTGTTACCCATCCTGCCGGACCGAGCTGTTGTCCATGTTGCCGGGCTGTACCCCAATGCAGCCCATCGCCGTGCGGCGCCGTGGCCCGGATCACGACATCACGAACCCGGCGACGACGTAGATGGCGAAGGCCCCGGCGGCGGCGAGCAGCGCGTAGGGAAGCTGCGTGCGCACGTGGTCGATGTGGTCGCACGCCGTGGCCATCGACGAGACGACCGACGTGTCCGAGATCGGCGAGCAGTGATCGCCGAAGACGCCCCCGCCCATGATGGCCGCCACGGCCAGCGGCAGGCTGCCACCCGACAACGCCACCAGCGGCACGCCGATCGGCATCATGATGCCGAAGGTGCCCCACGAGGTGCCGGTCGAAAAGGCGATGAAGCACGAGATCAGGAACAGCAGTCCGGGAATCCACGCGTGGTGCAGCAGGTCCTTCGTGGCCTCGGCGACGTAGGCGCCGGTGCCGAGCGCGCCGCATGTGTCGTTGAGCCCGAATGCCAGCATCATGATGACGGCCATGGGCATCAGGCCGCCCGCGCCCTTGAGAATCAGGCTCATCACGTCGGCCAGCGACAGGATACCCTGACCCAGATACATGCAGGCGGCGACGACGATGGCGGCGACGACGGCCCAGAAGACGGCGGTCGAACCCGAGCCCTGGTCCAGAATGGCGAAGAACTCGGGCTGGAGCAGCGACTGGGTGCGCAGGGTGTCGATGCGGGCGGCGGCAGTCTCGAGATCCTGCTGCCAGGCGGCGCGAGCCACGTCGAGTGCGGGATTGGCAACGCCTTCGGATTCGGCCAGCAGCCCGGCCAGCTCGACATGGCGTGCCTCGGCGACGGGCAACTCGGTGCGTGCGGTCGCGGCGCTGTCGCGCACCGCCGTGTAGCCCGTGATGAACAGGCCGGCGGGCATCATCAGGATCATCGTGGCGATGGGCACCATCATGTTGCGCCGGCGCAGCGGAATGCCCTCGCGCGGCGCCAGCGAGATCACGTCGGCATCGATCATCGGGATGGCGCCGTCGCGCACCAGCTTGCCGGTCTCGCGCGCGCGCCGCTCGGCCGCCTTCATCGGGCCAAAGTCCCAACCGGTCAGGATCACGATCAGCACCAGCAGCAGGGCGAGCCAGGCGTAGAAGTTGAGCGGCACCGCCTTGGCAAGCACGGACAGCGGCCGATCCACCCCCTCGGCCGCGAGCAGCCCCATGATGTAGGCGCCCCACGCGTTGAGCGGGATCAGGATGCAGACCGGCGCCGAGGTCGAGTCGCAGATGTAGGCGAGCTTCTCGCGCGCCATGCGCACCCGGTCGCTGAGCGGACGCGACACCGAGCCGACGACCAGACAGGTGATGCTCGACTCGACGAAGACAACGATGCCGGTGACGAAGGCGAGCAGGCCGGCGCTGCGATGCGTCTGGCCGATGCGCAGCGAGCGCATCCACTGCACGAAGCCCTCCACGCCGCCCGAACGCTGCGTCAACGTGATGAGCGAACCGACGAGCGCGCTGAACAGGATGACCTTCGTGTTGTAGCCGCTCTCGAAAACGCGGATGAGCTGGGCCAGCGCCTCGGCCAGGCCGCCAAGCGGGTTCCACCCCGACAGCACCGTCCACCCCATCCAGATGCCCAGAAAGAGCGACAGGATCACCTGTCGGGTGACCAGCGCGGCGAGGATGGCGACCAGCGGCGGGGCCAGACTGAGCCAGGACAACTCGTTCATGGGCAATCGGGTTCCTTGACGCAAGGCGCGGAGTCTGGCGACGCTCCCGGCCGGCGCCGGACCGGACAAGAGGAATCATCGCCGGCCCGTCATGCGGGACAGCGAGTCGTGATCGAACGCGCGGGGTTGAAAGAGCGTAGCGGTGCGGTGGCCTACTCGTAGATTGTCCAGACTACGGGGCGGGCGGCGGCGGGGGGCGAGAGGGCGAGTTGGTAGAACCCCGCCGACGTGCCGATCCAGAAGAGGTTGTCCTCCTGATAGGTGAGCGCCAGCACGTTGCCCTCGATGTCGTCGCCCAGCACGACGCGCTGGACAAAGGCGCCCTGGCGATCCCATGCCCAGAGTTCCCGCCCCACGTCGGGCCTTCCCACAGCCCACCAAATATCGCGGGCCGAATCGTATGTCAGCGAGTAGGTAGCGACTCTCTCCAGAGTACCCAGCGAGGTGAGCCAAGAACTCAGCGAGGGAGGACGCTCCAAGGGGATGAAGTGCTCGTGCTCGTCGGGGTGAGTCAGCGTTTGCAGTGGACCGTAGACGAGCCCGTAGGTGCCATCCGCGAACCGCCCCAGCAGCCAAACCTCCTCCGTCTCTTCGAAGTACTCGATGCCCGAGGCTTCCATGTACAGACTTCCAAGCATCTCGGATTGACTGCCATCAAACAGGTAGAGTTGCGTTCCATTGTTAATGAAACTTCCAGGACCGGAACCTGCCGCTTCCCACACGAAAACCGCATACTCGTTACTGGCTTCCTTGTATGTAAAGTCATACTGCGCAATTCCTCCCCCAAAGGAAAAACCTGTCCGGCGGTCGAGCTGGACCCAAGAACCGCCCGCATCAATACTGAATATCCGGACTTCCGTATCCCATCTCAGATGCATCGCGCTCGCCGAAACTCTATAGTTCATGCCGAGCTCCAACGGCCCCCAGTCCACACAGCACTCCTTGGGCTCAAAGACCTCGACATCGTACTGCCCGGGCAAGCCGCAAGGGAGGAATGCTGCAATCGTCAGCATCAGCCCAAATGGGAATGCCGACTCGCTTCGTCGCAACGCGAGATACTGACAAATACTCCCACTCTTCATGACACCGCCCTCTGAGATAGAGATTTCCGTCGGCATCGATGGTCGCGGCGGTTTCGAGATCGTCGTTCTGAATCTTGAACGCCGGCGAGGGGATCGCCGCCAGCATTCCGTCGGCGGCATTTTGATGAATCGCCCCTTTGACAATCAAATCGCCCACCTGGATCACGTCGACCGCATCGAGGCTCATCCATGCGACGACTTCATCCGTTGCGCCGTTCTTCACGATCCAACTGCGCTCCTTCTCGGGACTGATGGCGGACGGCCCTGCAATGCCGCTCGGAAGTCAGCCTCCGCCCAAGTTCTTGGTATGCGAACAGCAGGGTCTGCTACGCCATAGCCTCGGCCAGTCAATGTGCTCGGCGCACTCTCTACTGCTCCTTCGCAGCGCACCGCCCCCGGCGTCAAGGGCTTGGGTGCCGCGGCGGCGGGGCCACCTCGGGCGGCGTTGACGCCGACGGCGCCCGGGACTGCGGCAGGCGCTGTGGCGGCAGCCTTTGGGCCAAAGCGCGCGCTGAGAAAGCCCCCGAACTGCTTCGCCGGCAGAATGGCCGAGGCGACCGTCAGGGCGTCGCCGCCAACGCCCACGACCCGCTGACCAATTGACAGGCGGTTGCCGTTCCTGTCGTAGCCGACAACCCCCTCGGCCGTCCCGACGCCGGTGCGCAGCACGGCGCTCGGACACTGGATGATCTGCGTGTGGTAGTAGAACGTGAAATTATAGACATCGGCGGCGACCCCGACGGCGCCGGGCCGATGAACGAAGGCGAGGTCGTAAACCCCCTGCACCTTCGCGTCCCATGCAGCCGCGGCCCTCTCGCCCCACGCGCCATGCCCTGCGAACTCGCTCTTGAGCCCCCACGGATCGAGCCAGGTCCAGGGGGTGTTGCCGACGAAGGTGTAGGGGTTGCCTAGGTTGAGCCCGTCGCCCCAGGCGCCGATCGGATCGCGGGAGATGATCCGCCTTCGTCAAGACTTCGGCGGACGGGCTCGCCCCAGCACCGGGTCGTAGAACCGCAACCGCAGGTCGTACATCCCCAGCGCCGCGTCCCAGCGATAGCCGCCGAAGGCGTAGGGCTTGCCGATCAGCGACTCGCGCTGGTGCTAGTCGTTGGCGTTGATGTCCGTGAAGATGTACGGAAGGCCGAACTCGTCGTAGGCAATGCGCTCGCGGACGGTGGGGGCGGTTGGGAAAGGCTTGCGCCGGGGGGCGGCGGAGGGTCATGCAAACGGTTGCAGGCTTGAAATTTCGGGCGCGGGAGGGACGCGGCATCATGGCAGGCACCTTGGCAGTGGCAGGGCTGGACGATTTCCTGTTCGGCAGGGCGCCGCGGCCGGTGGCGTGCGGGCGCGGGATCGAGATCGGGTCCGGGGCGGTGTACCCGGAGATCAACTTCACCCTGCCGCCGATGGACATCGCGGCCGGCACGTGGGGCGAGGTGCGCGGGCACTATCAGGACATGATCGCGGGGGTGGTGCGGCGGGCGGTCGAGTTGGAGGTGCCCGGGTTGGTGGTGGAATTCGAGACGTTGCCGCCGATGACGGAGAATCCGGGCTGGGGGCTGGAGATCACGCGGGTGCTGGGGGATGCACTGCGCGAGGCGCACGACCGGCATGGGCTGAACTCGGCGTTGCGGCTGACGCCGAACGACACGCGGGAGTTCGTGCGGCCGCCGCTGATGCGGCGCGGCGAGTACTGGGACAAGATGCTGGAGTTCTTCGAGGGCGCGGGCGAGGCCGGGGCGGACATGATCGCCATCGAGTCGACGGGCGGCAAGGAGGTGTGCGACGAGGCGTTGATGAACGCGGACCTGCGGACGGTGGTGTTCGCGCTCGGCGTTCTGGGCGCGCGGGACATGAGTTTCCTGTGGGACGCGATCGTGGCGAGTTGCCGTCGGCAGAACATCGTGGCGGCGGGCGACACGGCGTGCGGGTTTGCGAACACGGCGATGGTGCTGGCCGAGCAGCGCATGATCCCGCGGCTGTTCGCGGCGGTGGTGCGGGTGGCGTCGGTGCCGCGGTCGCTGGTGGCGTACAGCCGCGGGGCCGTCGGGCCGAGCAAGGATTGCGCGTACGAGGGCCCGTACATGAAGGCGCTGGCGGGCGTGCCGATTTCGATGGAGGGCCGTTCGGCGGCATGCGCGCACCTGAGCCCTGTGGGCAACATCGCGCAGGCGGTGTGCGACCTGTGGTCGAACGAGTCGGTGGCGCGGGTGCGTCTGCTGAGCGACTATGCGCCGACGGTGTCGCTGGAGCAGTTGGCCTACGACTGCCGGCTGATGAACGTGGCGTCGGCGGGTGGCGCGGGGGATGCGGCGCGGCTGCGGGACTGGCTGACGGAGTCGGACGCGTCGCTGGATCCGCAGGCGTGGGTGCTGCGGCCGGACGTGGTGCTGCGGATCAGCGAGCGGATCGCGGCGGCGGCGACGCCCTACGAGCAGACGGTGGTGGCGGTGCGGGCGGCGCTGGAGGAATTGCGCGCGGCGCACGAGGCCGGTCGGTTGCGCGTGCCCAAGCGCGAGGAGTCGTGGTTCGACGTGCTCGAGATGCAGGCCGAGGAGCTGCCGGCGACCGAGGAGGAGCTGCGGGCGGAACTCGAGCGCGAGTCGGTGGCGGAGAAGTACGTGGCCGCCGAGTACGGCCTGAATGGTTGATGCGGTAAGGGGGGGGACCGGTCCGCCGAAGCCAAAGGCGTAGGTGGATGGCAGGGGAGGCAGGACTCGAACCTGCGACATCGGGTTCCAAAGACCCGCGTTCTACCAGCTGAACTACTCCCCTGCGCGTGCCCGGCGGCGACGTGCCGCCGAGCGGTGCGGGAGGCTCGGGGCAAGGGCGGGGCCCTGTCAACGGGAAGGCGGGCCTGCGGGTTGGGGTGCCGATTCCGTTTGGTCCTTGCTGGAGTCCGCCAGCGCCCCGAATCGGCTGGACGCAGGGGGGGGGAAAGTGGACCAACTTTGTCTTGCCCGGGTGGTGCCGGGGGAAGGATTTCTGGAACGAGACGCAACGGGGTGTCCGCGTGGGGCTGGTGCGGGACGTTGACGCAGTGACAGACTCGGCCGCAACGAGGCGTGGATCTTGTTCAGAGAGCTGCAAACCGGCGAAGACGCAGGCATTCGGATCCAGGCCGCGGGGCTGAGCGACCGGGGCCTGAAGCGGGGACACAACGAGGACAGCCTGTCGGTGGTGCCCGACATCGGGCTCTACATCGTGGCCGACGGCATGGGCGGACACAACGCGGGCGAGGTGGCGAGCCGGCAGGCGATCGAGTCGATCGTCGAGTTCGTGCGCACCTCGACGGCCAGCGACGTGACCTGGCCCTTCCCGGCCGAGCCCGGCTTGAGCGAACTCGAGAACACCCTCGTCTCCGGCATCAAGGTGGCCAATCGCGACGTGTGCAACCTGTCGCTCGAGCATGCCGAATACAGCGGCATGGGGACGACGCTGGTGGCGCTGCTGATCGACCCGGGCACGAACCGGCTGGCGATCGCGCACGTCGGCGACTCGCGATGTTATCTGCTGCGCGAGGGCGAAATCGAGCAACTGACGCTGGACCACTCGTGGGTCTCGGAGCAGTTGCAGAAGAAGATCATCACGGCCGAAGAGGCCAAGAACCACCGCTGGAAGAACGTGATCACGCGGGCGCTGGGCAACAAACTGGACGTCGAAGTGGACGTGCAGTCGCGGGCGCTGCGGACGGGCGACACCTACCTGCTGTGCTCGGACGGGCTTTCAGGCATGGTGGACGATGCCGCCATGCGCGCGATCCTGCTGAAGCACCCGGACCTCGAGACGGCCGTCCGGGAGTTGATCCAGGCAGCGAACGCCAACGGCGGGCTCGACAACATCTCGGTGATCCTCGTGCGCTTCCTCGGAGTCGAGGATTCGCGGGATCGGGAGAACGAGACCCGCGCGTGACGGCACCGCGCCGGGCGCGGGGCGATTCGGACGGACATGACCGGCATGACATCGGGCGGCAGGGCGACGGCAGGGACGGATGCCTCGTCGCGCGCGGGGCTGCTTTGGCTGCTGCGCGCCTGCGGGGCGTTGTCGGTTGTCGGTCTGTTCGCCGTGTTGGCGCTGGCGGCGTGGCGCCTGCTCGGGGGGCCATCGCAGAGTGCCTGGCCGACGGGCACGCGGGCGGCGCTGGTGGTGCTGGCCAGCGGCTCGGTGGGCTTTCTGACAAACTGGCTCGCGATCCGGATGCTGTTCCGTCCGCGGGTGCGTCGGTCGTGGCTGGTGGCTTGGCCGCAGGGGCTGGTGCCACGCGAGCAGGCGCGCTTCGCCCGGGCGCTGGGTCAGGTCGCGGCCGAGCGCCTGATGCACCCGGATGCGGTGGCGGTGGCGCTGGAGGATCCGGACTTGCAGGCCGCGATCGGGCGGGTGGTGCGGCGCGAGCTGGACGGTCTGCTGGACGACGCGCAAGTGCGCGCGGTGCTGGTGGCGGCGGTGACGGAGGGCATCGAGCAACACGGGCCGGCGTTCGTGCAGCGATTGCGGCCGGACCTGCGGCAGGCGGCCGCGCGGGCTCTCGACCAGTATCTGACGAGCGAGCGCGTGCTGGGCTGGATCGACGGGGCGCTGCGGGCATTCGTGCACCATCATGCCGTGCGCCGGGCGGTGGCGGAGTGGGTCTTCCGCGAATCGGCGCGCGACGGTACGGTGACGCGGATCATGGCGCTGCTCGAGGAGCACTTCCGGCGCTATCGCGAACGCCATCCCGTGCGGGGCTTCTTCGCCGAGCAGTTCGTGCTCGACTGGGATGCGTTGCGGGATTCGCTGGTCGAGACGCTGCGGAGCGAGTCTGCGGCGGAGAACCTGGCGGACGTGCTGATTGAGACGGCCGAGGGACTGGCGGAGCGGTTGCGGGCGCCGGAGGCGTCGGAAGCGGTGGGGCGGGTGCGGCTGGCGGCGATCGAGCGGGGGCTGGACTGGTGCGAGGAACGGGGACTGGCGTTGCTGGCCGAGGGCCTCGCGGAGATCGGGCGCAAGCCCGAGACGTGGGAGGCGGTCGAAGGGGCGCTGCACGAAGTGTTGCGGCGTCTGCCGGAGGCGCTGTTCGACGGGGAGTCGGGCAGTCTGAAGCAGGCGTTCCGGCAGAACCTGTCGGACTTGCAGCGCGACCTGCTCGGGTTGCTACCCGTGGCGGCAATCGTCGAGCGGGAAGTGCTGGCGATGGACCCGGCGACGATCGAGCGGCTGGTCGACGAGGTGGGGCGACGCGAGTTGGCGTGGATTCAGATACTCGGTTTCGTGGCCGGGCTGGCGATGGGCCTGGGATTGCTGGCGCTTCTCTGAGCAACATGGGAAAAGGGGTTGCCGACCCCGGGCCGGGGGCTCTTGACTGACGCCCGTCCGGGTCGATGAACGCACGCGGGGCCAGACGGGATCAGCGGGGACGCCGGACCCGGGACGGTCGGAGGTCTGTATGGCGCTGTTCGCGAAATCGAAGAACCGCCGCAGCCCGACCGAGGTCTTCCATTCGACCCATTACCTGCGGCACACCGCGCGGCGGCTCGAGCACCTCGCCACGCTGGGGCTCGATCTGTTCGACCGGCGCGTCTTCGAACCCGGCGCCGGCATCGGGGACCACACCCAGTTCTATCTGGACCGGGGCTGCTCGGTGCACGCGTCGGAACCGCGGCAGGAGAATCTGGCGCACATGCGCGAGCGCTTCGCCGGCGAGCCGCGCGTGACGCTCGAGGCGATCGACCTCGAGCATCCGCCCGCCCAGGCGCCCGCCGGATTCGATATTGTGCATTGCTACGGCCTGCTCTATCACCTGTCGGACCCGACGGAGGCGATCCGGTATCTTGCCGGGACGGCGGGCGAGCTGCTGCTGGTGGAGCTCTGTGTCAGCTTCGGGGACGACGAACGCCTGAATCCGGTGAGCGAGGTCCAGGGACATGCGTCGCAGGCGTTCAGCGGCACCGGCTGCCGGCCGACGCGGGCATGGGTGGAAGCGCGGTTGCGTCAGCACATGCCTCATGTCTACTATCCGGTGACGCAGCCCTCGCATCCGGAGTTTCCGGTGGATTGGGACGCCCCGCCGCCGACGGCGGGCCAGAACAACAAGATGGGGCTGAGCCGCGCGGTGTTCGTGGCCTCGCGGCGGCCACTGGAAAGCGGGAAGTTATTGGAGGAACGACCGCGCCGTCAGGGGCGGGCGTGAGCCCGAATGCGGCAGGGGCGGACGAACAGGTTTGGAATCGGTCGGGAGCCGGGCTGGCCGGTTGTTTGTGTTGCGGTCCCGGCAGGGAAACAGGACGGTGGAGCGCGCACACACTCCCCGGGGATTTGGGGGCACGATGGCCACTGGGAGACATGAGGACTCGGCAATGATGCGAACTCTCTGGCGCTGGGCGATGCTGGCGGCGATTCTGGCTTGGGTGACGGCAGGCGTGGCGTCGGCCCAACAGGTGGTCTTCGAGGAGCGCTTCGAGGGCGCGGAAGGCACGCGGCCGGCGGGTTGGCGCATTACGGCGCAGCCGCCGACGTGGTCGATCGCCAGCGGTCGGTTGGATAGCGGGGACGGCGCCCGCACCGCGGAGTTGTCGTGGGCGGCAGTGGATCGTCCCGGAGCCGCGGAGTGGTCCAATGTGCGCGTTGGGTCGGACTTCTGGATGCTGCGCGATCTGGGCTGGGTGGCTCTGGCCGTGCGCTACGCGGATGCGGAGAATCACTACGCGGCGGTGCTGCGGACGTTCCGTCGGCCGGGCGAGCCGCGCATTTTGGCGCAGGTCGAGATTCTGCGCGTGACGAACGGCGTGGCGGCGACGCTGGCAACGGCGATCGAGCCGGATTCGCTCAACGTCCCGGTCTTTCATTCAATGACGCCGGCGGCGACACCGCGGCGTCTGGAGTTCGCCGCCGAGGGTTCGGCGCTGACAGTGCGACTGGACGGCCGCCAGATTCTGTCGGCGACCGACACCGGTCTGGCGCGTGGGACGGTCGCCGTCGGGCAGGCGTTCAATCGCGTGTTGTTCGACAACGTGCGGGTCGAGGCGCTGGGCGGAGCAGCGGTGGCCGCGGCCACCACGCCGACCGCGACTCCGGCTGCCGGAGCGACGGCGCCTCGCGCGGACAGCTTCCGTCTGGTGCTGCTCAATCGCATTCCGGACCGCGAGGCCGTGGACGATCTGGCACGCGAGCTGACCGGACGTCCCGATCTGGACACGATCGATCACGGCGACGGGACTTACTCGCTGCTCGTGGGGCGCTATGGTTCGCGCCCGGACGCCGAACGCGCCCGCGACGGCTTGGTGGCCGGCGGCTTCATTGTGCTCGATATCATTCAGGGCGACATGCCGCGGCAGTTGGTGGGTCAGCCCACCCCGGGCATGGCTCCGACACCGGCGGGTTCGGTGGACCCGGAATTCCAAGCGATGCTCGAGGCCATTCGCCAACGCCAGCAGGGCGGGCAGGCGACCCCGGCCCCGATCACGACTCCTGCAGCAACGCCGCCGCCGACTCCGGCGCAACCGACGGCCGACAGCCCACAAGCGGTCGCACTGCGGCAGGCGGCAGTCGATTCCGAGACACAGGGCGATCTGCGGCAGGCATTGATTCACTGGCAATCCCTGCGGGCAATCCTGCCCGAGGGCGCCTCGTTCAATGAGGCCACCGACAAGATTCGCAGCATCAACGAGCGGCTGCGTCAGCAGGAGGCCGAGGCGGTCACGGCCCGCAGCGGCCTGCAGCCCATCGTGCTCATTGCGATCGTCGCCGGCATCGTTCTGATCCTGGGCGGCATCGTGTTCGTCGTGATGCGGAGCAGGAAGAAGAACGACGAGCTGCGGCAGAAGGTGGAGGCACTGGCAAAGGCGCCGGTGGCTCCGACGGCCGCGAGCATCACGAAGCCCGCGAAGGCGAAACCGGCGGAGAAACCCGCCGACAAACCCGCAGGGGTGGACGTGAAGGAAGTCGACTCGTCGGCCCGGATTCGCCCGGGAACGGTGATGCCGGCCAAGCCGGTGACTCCCAAGCCCGAACCGGTGCCCAAGGCCGTGCAGAAGGCCGCCGCAGCTCCGGCGCCGGCACCGGCCGCTCCCCCGCCGCCGGCTCCCGCCCCGCCACCTCTTCCGCCGGAACCGATGCCGGACCCCGGAAGCCCCGAGTCGGGCATCCGACTGGATTTCCTCTTCGACACCCCGGCCGAGGAGAACGTCGAGACGCGGCCCGACAGCGATGCCGAAGACATCACGGCACAGGCAGCCGACGGCCCCAAGAAGCAGCCCTCGACCCAGTTCATCATCCCGCCGATGCCTGACGTGGCGCCCGGTCAGGCGCCGCCCGCGGCCGTCACGCCGCTGCCGCTGCCCGCGCCGCCGGACCCGTCCAACAAGGACCTGTTCTACGAGCAGGACTTCGACAACGAAGAGGTCGGCGGCAAGCCCGCCAACTGGCGCGGCGACTACGAGTACGCCACGCTGACGGTGGTCGAGCACCCGGACGATCCGTCGCGTCGCTGCATGCGCTTCGAGAAGCGCAACGGCGTCGGCAGCGCCTACTACTCGTGCCGCTTCCCCAACGCCAACGGCCGCATCGTCGTCGAGTTCGACATCCGCTGCGACGAGAAGAACAAGTACCTGCTGGGCTTCTACATCGAGCAGGACGAGGACTTCCGCCAGTCGATCCACACGATCGTGCACCGGACGAACTCCAGCGCCAACCCGACGCTGCGCATCCAGAACGAGGCGACGCCGTACGAGTTCGGCAAGTGGACGCACATCCGCTTCGAGATCGACCTGCCGAGGCACCTGATCGACGGCCATGCCAACGAGAAGGTGATCGTCAGCGGCGCGCGCCTGAACTCGTGCCCGAAGTCGATCAACACGCTCTCGATCCGCGACAACCTGGCGACGACCGGCGTGCTGCTGATCGACAACATCAAGATCTACCGCGCACGGTAAGCACGCGCACCAAGCCGAAACCCACTCAATCCGGCGGATCATCCGATCCGCCGGATTGCTGTTTCAGGCCTCGAGTGCCTCGACAAGGCGCTTCATGTCGGCGTTGGTGCCGATGGTGATGCGCAGGCCGTCGGCCAGCCCGGGCATGTCGAAGTAGCGCACGAGCACCCGGCGGGTGCGCAGCGCGGCGAAGACGTCGCGGGCGTCGGCCCGGCGGGCGAACAGGAAGTTGCCGTGGCTCTCGGTGACGGTGAAGCCAAGCGCGCGCAGGCGTTCAGTGGTCCACTCGCGCGTGGCGCGCACGCGGCGCACGACGTCGGCGGTGTACTCCTCGTCCTGCCACGCGGCCAGCGCGGCGGCCTGCGCGGCCACGCCGACGTTGTAGGAATCCTTGACGCGGAAGAGAACGCGCATCAGCTCCGGCACGCCCAGCCCCAGACCGACCCGCATGCCGGCAAGGCCGTGGGACTTCGAGAACGTGCGCGTGACGAGCACGTTGGCGAATCCCTCGCGCACGAGCGCCACGGCGGACTCTCCACCGAAAGCGATGTAGGCCTCGTCGACGACGAGCAGCGTGCCGGGCAGGCGCGTGGCCAGACGCCGAAGATCGTCCAGCCCGACAAGGCGCCCGATGGGCGGGTTCGGATTCGCGACGAACAGAACGCGCAAGTCGCCCGGGGCAGACTCCAGAGCCTGCTCCTGCGTGGGACCGGATTCGCTCCAGTCGAGGCGCACCTCGCGGCCACCGGCCTCCTCAACGAAGACCGGATAGAGCGAGTACGTCGGCCACAGGTAACCGACGGCATCGCCGGGGCGCACGAAGGCCTCGACGGCCATCTTGAGGATCTCGTCGGAGCCGTTCGTGGCGATGACCCCTTCGGCCTCGATGGCAAGGGACGCGGCGACGGCCTCGCGCAGGCGCCGGCAGAGGGGATCGGGATACTTGCGCAGGGACGCTTCGCCGAGGCCGTGCAACGCCTCGAGGACGCGCGGCGACGGCGGATAGGGATTCTCGTTCGTGTTGAGTTTGACGATCCCGGGATCGGCGGGTTGCTCGCCCGGGATGTAGGGCGCCATGGCGGCAACGGAGGGGCGCGGATCGGGAACGGTGCGAACGGCGGCGGTGCTCATCGGCGTCCTCGCTTGGAACTGTTCGATGGAAGGCGGAGGCGAATGGACTGGGCGTGCGCGTCGAGCCCTTCGGCGTCGGCGAAGCACGCGGCCGCAGGACCGACCGCCTTCAGGCCGGCGGGCCGGCACTCGACGATCTGCGTCATCTTGAGGAAGTCCTGCACGGACAGCGGCGAGAAGAAACGCGCCGTGCCACCGGTGGGCAGAACGTGGTTGGGGCCGGCGATGTAGTCGCCGATGGCCTCGACCGAGTGGTTGCCGACGAAGATGGAGCCGGCATGGCGCACGCGCCGGGCGACGGCGCGCGCGTCGCGCATCAGGATTTCAAGGTGCTCGGGTGCCTTCTCGTTGGCGAGCGCGACCGCCTGGTCCACGTTGGCAACAAGGACGATGGCACCGGAAGCGGGCAGCGACTGCTCGAGTATCGCGCGCCGCGGAGCACGGGCGACCTGTCGTTCGACCTCGCGCGCGAGTGCCTTCGCATCGGAGCGCCCGACGAGCACCGCGATGGCCTGCGCGGCTGGATCGTGTTCGGCCTGCGCCAGCATGTCGGCGGCGATCCACTCCAGCGGCGCGTCGCTGTCGGCCAGGATGAGCACCTCGCTCGGCCCGGCGACCATGTCGATGCTGATCGTGCCGTAGAGCAGGCGCTTGGCCTCGGCGACGAAGCGATTGCCGGGGCCGACCACCTTGTCGACGCGCGGGATGGTCTCGGTGCCGAAGGCCAGCGCGGCAACGGCCTGCGCGCCGCCCACCTGATAGACTTCATGCACGCCAGCCAGGTGCAGCGCGCCCAGCGTGGCGGTGCTCCACACGCCCTCGCGAGCCGGCGGCGTGACGGCGACGATGCGTTCGACGCCGGCGACCTGCGCCGGGATCGCGTTCATCAGCACCGAGCTGGGATAGGCGGCCGCACCGCCCGGGACGTAGAGGCCGACGCACTCGAGCGGCATCCAGCGTTGGGTCAGGCGGAAGCCCTCGCGATCGGTGATCGTCCATGAGGCTCGGGCCTGATGGCGATGAAAGGCACGGATGCGGCGCGCGGACGCCTGCATGGCTCGGCGCAGGTCGCGCGGCAGCGACTCCCACGCCTCCTTCAGACGCGCGGGGTCGATGCGCAGCGAGCGGGCATCGAGTCGCACGCCGTCGAAGCGACGCGTGGCAGCGAGCACGGCCTTGTCGCCATGGCGCCGCACGTCCTCGACGATCTGCTGAACGGCGCGGCGCGTCGCGGGGTCGTCGGTGGGACGGTAGGCGAGCCGGTCGGCGAGTGCCTTGCGGTCGCGCGGAAATCGAAAGATGGGAATCATGAGGAGGGGAGTGGACGGTGGTGGAAATGGCTCCGGCGTTCCCGTGTGAGGGGAACGCCGGAGCGGGAGGGTTGCGTCTGATTCGGTGTCGCTCAGGCGCGTTCAAGGCGGCGTTGCAGCTTGATCATGCGACGCCGAAGCTTGCGCATCGCAGCCTCGCGCTTGCGCTTCTTCTTCACCGAGGGTTTCTCGTAGAACTTGCGACGACGAACCTCGGACAGGATGCCTTCTTTCTGGCATTCCTTCTTGAAGCGCTTGAGGGCGCGATCGATGGGTTCGCCATCATCAACCCGGATTGTGGCCATGGAGGAGCACTCACCCCGCTTTCCGCCCGGCTGGGCAACCGCGCGGTCGTGGTATCCGGGGGCCGGTCGTGCGTCAAGGCGGAAGGCAAACGGGCAGACAGAGGGCCGGGGGGAGAGGGTCGCATGGCGAAGGGGCGGGCGAGCCGGCCATTCAAGCAATCGCTTGCAGACACGCGGATAACTTCATGAGTTTCAGGCTAAGGCGGGCCAAGCCAGCGGCCTGCAAGGGCCCGCGCCGGAACGGGCATGGATAAAGGGGTTTTGAATTTGCAGGGTCACGAGCGCGGGATTCGGGTGGCCGGATGCGCGGTCCCGGGCATGATGCGGAAAACGGCGCGGGGGGGCTGCGCGCATCGCTGCCCCGGGCGCACCGAATCCGATACCGAATGACAATTCAGATATAGGCGGAAACTGAACGCACCAACGCGATCAGGACTCGCAGGAGGCAGCACGCACAATGGCCAAGAAGAGTGCAGCGAAAGGCAAGGAGACAGGCGTGAGCGACAAGGCCAAGGAACTGAAGCCGGCGACGGAGTCGCAGCCGAAGGCCGCGAAGAAGGTCGCTGCACCGAAGAAGGCCGCTGCACCCACGAAGGTGGCCGCGCCCAAGAAGGCCGCGGAGCCCAAGGCTGTTGCAGCCAAGAAGGCTGCGAAGAAGGTCGCCTCCCCGAAGCCCGCCGCCGAGATTCCGGCTGTCGAGACCAAGCCGGCCCGCAAGCCCGCCGCCAAGAAGGCGACAAAGAAGGTCGCCACGGCCAAGGTGATCGATGTGACGCCGGCGAGCGTTGCGGTTGCCGAGCCCGCCGCCTCCAAACCTGCCGCAGCCAAGTCCGCCGAGGCGCCGATTGTGGCCAAGACGGCCACCCGCCATACCATGGACCGCATCGAAACCGGCGCCACCGGGCGCATCAGCACGCCGGCGCGCCGCGCGCCCGGAGGCGGCCCGGTCAATGGCGCGATCCTGTATCGCCAGGCCAAGGCCACCGGGCAGGCCGTCGGGGCAAAGCCCGCACGCGACGCCGCGGCCGGCACGGTCGAGATTCCCGAACTGCCCGAGTCCTACGGCGAGACCCGCCTCTCCGTGCTGATCCGTGACGCCGAGTGGGTCTTCGTGTACTGGGAGATTGCCGAGGCCACCCGTCAGGCGATGGGGCTGACCGCACCGTCGGTGCCGCTCAAGCTGCGCCTCTACGATGTGACCGGGCTGGGCGCGGACCGCTCGCGGGCCCACAGCCGGGTGGACATCCCGGTGACCGACTACACGAACTCCTGGTACGTCCACATCGGATCGCCCGGTCGCGAGTACCTGATCGAGCTGGGCGCCGTCGGCGACGGCGGCGTGTTCCGGGCGATCGTGCGCTCGAGCGTCTTCTCGATGCCGGCGCACCGGCTGTCGGACGACTTCGAGTGGACGTGGGGGCCGCAGGAGGAGGAGGCGCACCTTCAATTGCTGCGGATGTCCGGCGGCGTGACGGTGTCGTCGCACCTGAGCAGCGTGGATTTCGTCAAGGAGTTGCAGGCCCGGCTGGCGGAGCAGACGTCGAGCTGGGGCGGCTTTAGCGGCGAGTTGGTGGGTAGCGAGTTCATGGTGCGCGCGCTCTCGAAGCACGACCTGAAGTCGGCGCGCGAGCGCGGCTTCTGGCTGGTCGTCGACACGGAAGTGATCGTCTACGGCGCCACGGAGCCCGATGCGCGGGTGCGCTTCATGGGCCGGGACATCCGACTCAACGCCGACGGCACGTTCGGAATCCGAATGGCCCTGCCGAATGGCACGCTGGAGTTTCCGATCGAGGCGAGCAGCGCCGACGGCGAGGAGACGCGGTCGGTGATGCCGGTGGTGAGCCGGCGCACGATCTGATTCGGCGGCCTCGAATCAGGCGGCTCAATGGGGTGAGGCACGAGGCGGCATTCTTGGCTTGCCGCGCTGCAAAGCGCCGGGAAGCCTTTGCCGACTTTTCGGCCGGGTTCTCTCCCCGATGACCGCATCCCCTCCTTCCGACAACGGGTCCGCCAAGGACCGCCCCGACCACCTGCTCTCCCCCGCCGAGCGTCGCATCCCGGCCGCGGTCATCAAGCGCCTGTCGCTCTACGCACGCGCGCTCCAGAACCTCGAGCGCGACAAAGTCGAGAAGGTCAGCTCGACCGAGCTGGCGCGCGCGCTTGGCCTCAACTCGGCCCAGGTGCGCAAGGATCTCGCCACGTTCGGTCAGTTCGGCGTGCCGGGCTTCGGCTATCCCGTCGCCGACTTGCGCAAGCAGGTCCGGCAGATTCTGGGCACGGACCGCGAGATTCACGTCGCGCTCGTGGGCGTGGGCCATCTCGGCACCGCGCTCCTGTCCTACGCCGGATTCCGACGCCAAGGCTTCCGCATCGTGTGCGCGTTCGACAAGGAGGCCAAGGGCGGCCATGTGGGGGAGGAGCAGGTGCCGGTCTACGACGTCGAGGAACTCGAGGCGCGGCTGGCCGAGCACGCGATCACCTTCGCAATCCTGACGGTGTCGGTGGACGCGGCCCAGTCGATCGCCAACCGCTTGGTGGCCGGAGGCGTGACGGCGATTCTCAACTTCGTCCCGGTGCGGCTCCAGCTTCCCGCGCAGGTCACGGTTCACTACGTGGATCTGGCGTTGGAGATGGAGAGCCTGAGCTACTACGCACGCTGACCTCGTCGGCCGCACATCCCTGTTGGTCGGCGATGCGTTTGCAGATGGCGGCGAAGTGCCGGCCCGCGCGCCGCCGGTGCAGCGGCACGTTGGCACGTTCCTCTTCCTGGCTGGCGTAATAGGCTTCCCAGAACGGCAGGATGTCGAGATGGTGGCGCGGGGGCGCGGAGGGATTCCGCTCGCCGATGCCGCCCCACTGCCGCAGCAGCCAGGCACGCACGAAGGCGCGTTCGTACAGGCGACAGATGGCGCGCTTGGCGGCCGCTAGGACGACCAGTCCCGGCCACGGGGCCAGCACCAGCGCCACGTCCATGCTGGCAACGTTGCGCCCGAGAATATCCTGCGCGATCGCCAACGGCAGCACCGTGAACACCGACAGCATCAACCCGATGCACCACAGCGCCCAGACCATCGACACGATGACGATCAGGTTCACCAACGTGGCCAACGGGCCTGCGCCCCGCGGCAGGGCATGCACGACGAACATCCAGTGCGCCAGACGCGTGGACTCGAAGTGATACCACGTCATTGGCACCGCCACGAACAGTGCTGCCAGCACGACGGGGATTGCACGCAGGAGAATCCGAGAGGTGCCGCCTTGAAGACCGTCGAACAACTCGACCGGCGTCAGGCCGTCCACCAAACCGAACACCACGATCATCACCAGCCAGATCGCCACCATGGGCGTCAGCAGCGTCGCGCCGATGACGGCCGGAGGCAGCGGCGAGAGGGCGAGCTCCTCGAGTTGGTCGGCGTTCTCGCGCCAGAGCCGGGCCATGTTCCAACCCGAAAGCCCGGCGAAGAGGAAGATGGCGAGGTCCAGGAGAACGGCACGCAACATGGCGCGCCCCACGGGATCGTCGATGCCAAACTTGATCGAGAACAACAGGGCAATCGCCAGAACAAGCCCGAAGATCGGCAGCACCCAGTTGCGGCGCGTGCGCAGGCCGCTGCGCAAGATCAGGCGCACCCCGTCGGCATCCTCGCCGAAGCCACGACGGATGCCGAGCAGGCGCTCGAGCAACGTGGGGGCGGGCGGCGAGGGAGTCGGCGACGTATTCATCTGGAGGCGGGCCCGGGTCACAGCAAGTCGATGGGATCGACGTCGATGGTCAGGTGCAAGGTCGGAGTGGGCTTCCAGTCGGCGTGGTCGAGGACGGCGCGCAGCAGGATACCGAGGGCCTTGGGCGACTCGGAGCGCAACAGGATCCGATAGCGAAAACGCCCCGCGAGGCGCGCGATCGGCGCAATGGTGGGGCCGTTGACGGTGACGCGGGAGGCGCCGTGACGTGGTCGCATGCGTCCGAGCAGGAAGCCCATCTGTCGGGCGGCCCCCCAGGCACGATCGCGATCCTTGTCGGCCAGCGTGATGGCGATCATGCGCGAGAAGGGCGGAAAGCCGAGCTTGGCGCGGCGCGCGAGTTCGGCCTCGAAGAAGCCTTCGGTGTCGTGCATCATGGCGTGGCGAATCGCGGTGTGGTTCGGCAGGTAGGTCTGGAAGAGGACCTCGCCATCGGAGACGCGACCGGACCGGCCGGCGACCTGCGTCAGCAGTTGGAAGGTGCGCTCCTCGGCGCGAAAGTCGGGCAGGAAGAGCCCGACGTCGGCAAGGACGACACCGACCAGCGTGACGCGCTCGAGATGCAGACCCTTCGCGATCATCTGCGTGCCGAAGATGATGTCGGCATCGCCGGAGATCATGCGGCTCCAGGCGACGAGGAACTTCTCGCGCCCACCGGCCGTATCCTGGTCGAGCCGCAGGAGCCGCGCCGTCGGGAAGCGCGCGGCGAGCTCCTCCTCGATGCGCTGCGTGCCGGCGCCGACGGTCAGCAATCCGTCGGCCTTGCACTCGGGACAGACGCGGGGCGCTTCGCGGCGCGAGCCGCAGAAGTGGCAGCGCAGGACGAAGTCGTCGGGTTGTTCGGTGAGTCGGAACAGGTCGATCTGGGGTTCCTCGGGCGACTCGCCGCGGGGACGCTTGCGATGGACCGTGAGCGCGACATCATCTTCGTCACAGCGTGCGACCCACTTGCACGACGGGCAGAAGAGGAAGTTGGAGAAGCCACGGCGATTGAGGAACAGGAGGGACTGCTCGCCCGCGGCGAGCCGCTGGGTAATCGCGGCGACCATGTCTTCGGACAGCAACGAGGGCGCAGCGGCCGGCACCACCTGCGTGGCCATGTCGATCACGCGGACATCGGGCATGCGGCTGCCCGAGGGGCGACTCGACAGGCGCAGCAGGTGGTACTTGCCGGTGCGCGCGTTGTGAAGCGACTCCATGCTGGGCGTCGCGGAGCCGAGCACCACGGGAATGCCCAGCCGGCGCGCGCGTACGATGGCGACGTCGCGCGCATGGTAGCGCGGGTTCTCGCCCTGCTTGTAGCTGCCGTCGTGCTCCTCGTCGATGATGATGATGCCCAAACGCGGCAGCGGCGCGAACACCGCCGAGCGCGCGCCGATCACCAGCCGCACCGCACCGGCCTGGATGCGACAGTACAGCTCGAGCTTCTGCCGACGCGTGAGCTGGCTGTGGAAGACGCCGATCTCCTGACGAAAGCGATGCTGGAAGCGCTCGACGGTTTGCGGAGTCAGCGCGATTTCCGGCAGCAGGCACAGGGCGGTGCCGCCGGCGCGCAGGACGTGCTCGATCGCCTGCAAGTAGACTTCCGTCTTGCCCGAGCCAGTGACACCGTGAAGCAGGTGCACCTGAAAGCGCGTGGGCTCGAGAGCCTCGAGGATGACGGCGCGGGCGTCGCGCTGCTCGTCGGAGGGCACGAGCGGATCGGCGAAGTCGTTCGCGTGCGACTCCACGACGGGCTCCGGGTCGGGATCGGTCGGAACGACGAGGCCGAGCTGTTCGAGGCGTCGCAGGATGGCCGGGCTGGCGTGGGCGGCGGTGGCCAGATGCGCGCGCGGAAGCACTGGAAAGCCGGCCTCCTCGAGCGTCTCGCAGGCCTGCTGCTGGCGCGCCGTCAACGGCGCGTCGAGCAGCGCGCGCCAGTCGGCGACGAGGCGGAAGAAGTCGCTGCGATGGCGGCGCACGTCACGAAAGCCAACGACCGAGGCCGTGGCGAGCGCCTCGCCGGGGCCGGCGAAGTAGTAGTCCGACACGAAGCGCGCCAAGGCGACGATCTCCGGATCGATGCGGTAATCGGGTGTTACGCGGCGCGTCAGCGGCCGCAGGCGCGCCGGGTCAACAGTGCCGGCGTCCGGTGCCATGGCCACGACGCAACCCACCGCCGTGCGAGTACCCAGGGGCGCCTCGACCAGCATGCCCGGGGCGAGCGTCCCGTACAGCGCCTCGGGCACCGCGTAGGTGTAGGGTTCGGGCATCGGAGCGTTGAAGAGGACGTGGGCGAACACGGGGGCGGTCCGGACGGCGGGCGTGAGGCGGCGAGCTAGACCCCGGGGCGATAGTCTTCGGGAGGCTCGCACCAGCGCAACTGGGCATCGTCGTCGCGCTGGCGGCGTTGGCGAAAGTTGGCAGCGGCCCGCAGAATGCCGGCGCCGAGCGGGCGCCCCTCGAGCGCCATGCGTTCGTCGAAGCGCACGGCCCCTCCCGCCTCGAGCGTCCGCAGCGCCTGCGCCAGCGCGGTGTCCTCCACGCCGGCATCGAGGAAGAAGACCGGCATGCCGCGGGTCGTGGCGCAGGCAAGCAGGTGGTTCGTCCCCCCTTGCAGGCCTGTCTGTCCAATAACCGCCGCGTCGGACAGGGCCGCCACCAGTCGGTTGCGGACGATGGGATGTCCGCGGCGCGGGCGCGTGCC
Organism: Candidatus Sumerlaeia bacterium; assembly: GCA_019634695.1. GTDB lineage: Bacteria > Sumerlaeota > Sumerlaeia > SLMS01 > JAHLLQ01 > JAHCAW01. Next base: position 5,417 of record JAHCAW010000015.1, on the reverse strand, counting down.
GGAGCGGAAGGGGGAGAGGAAGAGAACGCGCTCGAGATCCCAGAGCCCCGCGAGCGCGGGCCGCCAACGACGCAAGTCGATGTCCTCGATGGGACAGGGCAGAACCACGACGGTACGCCCGCCGGTGTGGAGCGCTCCCCGGTGCGCGGCACTATCGGTGCCGATCGCTCCCCCGCTGACGATGGTGGCGCCGAGTTGGGCGAGAATGCCGGCAAGGCCCTCCATGGCGGAGAGGGTCCAGGCGATGGGCTCGCGCGTGCCGACCAGCGCGACGCGCGGGGCGTCAAGGACGGCGGGGTTGCCGTGCCAATACAGAGGCCCACGCAGGCCGGCCTCGTCGCAGGCGGCGTGCAGCAGGCGCTCGGCCGAGGCCGGCAGTCCGGGACCGGGGAAGGGCAGACCGTTCATGGCCCTCAACAGAATTGCCCGCCGGGCAGGCGGGCAATTCCAGTGTACGGGTTCCTCCCAAACGACGGGCTCATGGCGCGGGCAGTGCAAGCTCCGTGAAGGAGAAGTCGCGCAGGATGAGCGTGACGTCCTGATCGTCGGCCGGGTTGAAGTTCAGCATGTCGAAGTTGAAGGTGACGCCCGAGGCCGCGACGGCGGCGTTGGAGGGCTGGAAGTAGACCCGGTAGACATTGCCGCCCAGCGTGGTGGGGGCGTTCTGCGCGTCCTCGGCGACGTCGGCGATGACAAGCAGGGCGCTCTCGTCGCCGGCGCCGGAGGTGAGCCGCAGGCGGAAGTCGGGCACGCGGCGGGAGTCGGTGCCGGTGGAGCCGATGCGGGCCTCGGCAACGTAAAGGCGGTCGGCGCGCAGCGCGGTGCGGGGTTCGTCGTCTTCGGCGCCCTGAACGGTGAGCAGGGGGCTCTGCCAGAAGCCGTAGCAGAAGTCCGACGTCGGCGTCATCTCGAGGCCCAGATCGGACACCCGGTAGGTGGGCAGGTCGAACGCGTTGTAGGTGCGATCCTGCGAGGCGTTCCATGTCGTCTGGCGCTCGCCGTCGTCATCGACGTCGACAAGGGTGACTGACTCCTTGGTGCCGGCGAGGTTGATCGGGTCGATGCGCCCGCGGGTGATTGCGTCGTAGATGTTGAAGGGATTGGGACGGATGAAGGTCGGGTGGTTGCGATACAGGCGTGTGGCCGTGGGGGTGATGTCGGTGGCGAAGGGGGCCAGCGCGGCACCTTCATGGAAGAGGACGCCGGTGGAGGTGAACAGTTCGCGGATGCGGCGTGCCGGCATCTGGGGAACGCGGTGGCGCAGGATGGCGGCGAAGCCGGCCAGATGCGCAACGGAGGCCGACGGTCCAGTAAAGGCCTGATCGCGTGTCGAGCTCGAGGAGAGGGTGAAGGTCGTGTAGGTGTTCACCGAGCTGTACCCGAGCACCGTCGGGTAGGTCTGGCCCTCATACCAGCGAACGAACTCCGTTGCCGGCGTGGCGTAGGGCTGGAGCCCGGGCATGACGTCGAAGGCAGGGTCTTCCTGGCCGACGAGCAGGTCGATGTGGCCAACGGAGATGACCGGCTCGAGGGCGTCGGAGTTGGCGAAGGGCACGCCGTGGGTCAGGTACTGGCTCTCGGCGATCTGCCCCTGCTCGAAGGAGAGGGTGAAGAGTGTGCGGATGTTCTGGCCGGCGTTCTTGTTGACCATGACGAGCGCCAACGGCTGGTCCGACCCGGGAAGGTAGACGAGGCGTTCGACGGGATTGACGCCCTGACCGTTCTGGATGCGGGCGGAGGTGGCGACGGCTTGGCTGAGCGAAAGCGACGAGCGCGGCACGAGGTAGAGATCGAGGTCGATGTTGGCGCGGGGGCGGATGTCGTCCCACAGGTCGTCCCAGACGAGGACGATCTCGATGGCCTCGCCGGGAATAGCGTCGATGCTCAGGGCCTCGTCGCGATTCGTGGCACTGCCGCCGGACCAGGAGTGAACCTTCACGCGGGTGTCGCGCGGATCGGCGTTGAAGTAACCGGTGATCTGGGCCGGGAAGCGCTGGACGCGCGTGGGGCCGAAGCTGACCGGCGGGGTGACACCGCCCGCGCTGACGAAGAAGGGGATGTTGCGGGTGCGGGCGAATTCGGTGGCCGAACGAGAAACGGCGCTCGAACCGTCGTAGCGACCCGCTCCCGAGAAGACCAGATTGTCGGCCATGACGTCGACCGGGATGGACAGGAAGTCCATGATGCGACGACGCTCGATCAACTCCAGGTCGGTGCGTCCGCGGATGTAGCGCAGGCTGGCACCCGGCGCGATGTCGTGGATGACCTCAAGCATGGCCGACCCATCAGGATGGAACCGGTACATGCGGTCTTCGTCGGTCTGCAAGCTGGCCGTCATGACGTGGTCGGCATGCGTGGCGGGGCTGATCGGAATGCCGCCGAAGAAACCGGCGCCGGGGATGGAGCCGCACGACGGGAACATTCCGAGGGGAAGCTCCCGCTGCAGGCCGGCAGGAGCCTCGAAGTTGAGGACTGTCTGGAGGAGATTGCACGGGCCGGGCTCGAGACCGCCCTGGTTGATGTAGAGGTTGTCCGAGGCGACGCAGACCTGCACCGCATTGCCGTTGTAGCTGACGTTGTTGCGGAAGTCGACCGAGTGATTGCGCACCAGCGTGGTCGCCATGGCCTGATCACCCTGGGTGCGGATGGTGCCCGCAGTGGCCAAGGCGTAGTTGGGGCGGTTGATCTCGAGGACGGCCGGCAGGGCGGCGAGGTCTTCGAGGCGGTCGAGGGGAGCGAAGGCCTGCACGAGCGGCGCGTGGTGCGAGACGAACTCGATCTCGACACCCAGCTTCTCGAGCGCGCCCAGACTGGCCTGGCTGGTGTTCGCGAGCCGGAAGACAACCTGAATGCGGCTGGCGTCCTCGCCGAGGACAAAGACCGACTTGGGGGCCTTCGTGTTGATGTCGTCGGCAAACGCGAGGCGCGCGTTGGCGCTCTTGCGGGCGCCAACCTCGCGGACGACGGCCATCAGGTCATCGGCGATGACCGGATGGGACTCGATGGCCGCCTTGGCTGTGAGCGACGCACGATCGACCAGGGCGGGGCCGTAGTCGATCATGGCGTCGGCCGGGACGATGCCGGCCAGCAGCGTCGCCAGCGGGAGCGCTGCCAGTGTCTTGCGGTGCCTGTGAGCCGGTCGCATAGCCGTGCATCCCTTCGGGGGGTCAGTTGTACAGAATCCAGTCGGTGCCAACGCTGGTGCGCGGGCTGGTTGCCAGGACGCGGAAGACGCCACTGCGTGAAGCGGCGGCCTCGCCGTCGGGGTTGATGACGCGGATGATGCGGTCGCCGGTCGGCGCGTTGGCGCGAATGCTGACCTTGGCGTCGATCATGCCGTCGTTGCGGACGATGGGCGGCTCGACGAGTTCGACGCCGGCACCGAAGGTGACCGAGGCGCCGGGGCGGAACTTCTCGCCGTAGACGCGCACGGTGTGGATGTTGCCGCGTTCGGCCTGTCCCGGGCTCGCCAGCGTCACGCGCAGCGGCACGGCCGGCGTGGTGCCGGTCTCGGGCACGCGAATGAAGGCTTGGTTGGCCGGGGCATCGAAGCCCTGGCCGTTGAGCCGGTTCTCGTAGAAGGCGTTGAGGCCCGCGAAGGTCAGCGTGCCGACGACTTCGCCGCCAACGCCGACGATCAGGTCCAGGTCGCCGTCTCCGTCGGCGTCGAACAGGTAGACGGCGCGCGTGTTGCCACCGGTCTGCTCGGCGGCGTTGACGAACTGCGTCGTGCCGGCGGCGGGAATCTCGTTCTGGCGCCGCTCGAACAGCGGCACGCCCTGGCGGGCCAGGTTCAGGAAGAGATGGGCCGGCGGCAGGAGGTTGTTCGGGTTCTTGACGGCGACGACGAAGTCAAGCCAGCCGTCCTGGTCGATGTCGCCGACGCTGATGTCGTTGTAGTGGTTCTGGATGTCCTGTGGGAACGCCTGCTGGGTGGCGAGCGTGAAGTTGCCGGCGCCATCGTTGGACAGGTAGACGTCGCGGCCCTGGTCGGTGATGACGACGATGTCGTAGACCGGGTTGAACTGGCCGTTGCCGTTCATGTCGACGAAGCGCGGAGCGCGGCGGGTGAGGCGGGCGCCGTCACTGGGCCGCACGACGGTGCCGTCGGGCATGCACGGGAAGTACTCGTGATTGACCAGTTCGGTGACGGGGATGCTGTAGGTCCCCGGCGCGCGGCAGAGTACGGGCACCGTGCCGCCGGCGAAGGGCCCGAGGCCCGCGTTGGCCTGACGCTGCAGCGCCTTGACGATGTTGTCGAAGTTGAGCGTCTCGGTGGCGGTGACGATGCCGTCGCCGTTCATGTCCTCGGAGATGTCGCCCTTGCGGCCGAAGTCGGCGATGGCAGCCTTGGTCGCGAAGACCTGAAGGGGCTGGCCCGTCGTGGGATCGGTCGGCGGGAAGTTCGCCTGCGGCAGGAAGGTGCCGATGGCTCCGCCCTGGGCGCCGCCCTGATTGATGAGCAGTTGCATCTCCTGCCGCCAGTTGAAGTTGCCGGGCGGCACGAGGGTGGCCTTGCGGTTGACGACGAGCAGGTCGAGGTCGCCATCGCCATCGGCGTCGAAGAAGTACGCCGCGGCGGTGTCGTCGGACTGGACGTCGAAGAAGCCGGTGGGCTCGTTGTTGAAGTCGAAGTACTCGACCTGGGGCAGGCGGGCGACGCCGCCGATCTGGAGCTTGGACTCGTCGATGAAGCGGCGGCCGGCGTAGAAGAGCGGCTCGTTGGGATTGCTCGAGGTGCCGCGATTCATAAGCAGGACGTTGGGGATCGGCTCGATGCGGCTGCCGTTGGCGTAGAACATGTCGAGGTAGCCGTCGTTGTCGACGTCGCCGATGGCGATGTCGGTGGTGAACTCGAGTTGGTCGGTCAGCAGCGTCGGCAGGCGATCGAGCGACAGGCGAACACGCGTGTCCTCGAAGACGCCGTCGCCGAGTGCCTCGATCTCGCGCTGCAGGGCGGGGAAGGTGTCGTCGCGCAGATCGGTCGTGTCGTAGTCTTTGAGCGAGTCGTAGAATTCGCTGCCGAAGAAGGCGCCGAGCGTCTGCATGATGCTGTCGCCCTCGTACAGCAGGGGGACCTGCGGGAAGGGCGAGCCGTAGGCGTTGCGGTTCTCGTACAGAACGTTCTGCTGGCCGTGGTAGCCGATGATGATGTCGAGGTCGCCGTCGTTGTCGAAGTCGAAGAGGCGTCCGACCACGCCCGGGGCGGGGACTTTCTCAAAGCCCAGTCCTCCAACAAGCGACCAGCCCGGCGTGGTGGTACGGCCCGCCGGGTGGGCGACGTTGGATTCGGTGAAGACGGCGTAGCCCGGCACGTCCTGTCTGCCGCGATTCGTGAGCAGGTACGAGATGTTGCCCGTGTCGGTGAGGAACGCCCCGCCGACGACGAGCATGTCGAGGCTGCCGTTACGCGTGAC
>JAHCAW010000014.1 GCA_019634695.1 Candidatus Sumerlaeia bacterium | reverse complement strand
CGCGAGTTCGCCGCTGGTGACGGCGTAGAGCGTGACCATACCGGCGGCGCCGGCGATGAGTTGCGGGATGCCGGGGGCGAAGGCCTTGGATTCGCGGCAGGCGTCGAAGAGCAGGACGCGGCGGGCGGCGGGCGAGCGCTGGGCCACGGAGGCGAGCGTGGCCTCCGACAGCGCGCGGCTCTGGATTTCGTGTGTCGGGGGCGGGTCGGCCGAGGCGTAGAAGTTCTCCGGCGTCAGATACTGGACGCCGTTGAGTTCGAAGCCGTGGGCGCTCCAAGCCAGGAAGAGAATGCCGTCGGGCCCGGCGGCCGCGGAGGCCGCGGCGACCGCTTCGTCGATGGTGTCGCGGCGGGCGTTGGCGGCAACGTTGGCTCCGGCGGCGCGCAGGCGCTCAAGCGCGGCGGCGGAGTCGGGCTTCGACGGCGTGCCGGAGAGGACGAGCGTGATGCCGGCGGGCTGGATCAGGCCGAGCCCCCAGAAGGCGGCGGCCAAGTCCACGGCATCATTGACGCAGGACTTGAGGTTGGGCGGCCGCGTGGCGCCGAGGGAGCTGGTGTAGGCGTTGACGCCAATGAAGACACCGCGGGACTGGGAGGGATCGAACGTAACGCCGGCGCGGGCAAGCGATTCGTGCGTGATGGGCCCGAGGGCCTTGGTGTCCGATGCATCGGGCTGGGCGCCGGCCACGGCGGCTAGCAGGGCCAAGGCGATGGTCCAAAGGGCAATCCGGGCGGGCAATTGCATGGTGCGGGGCCCCGGGGAGTCGAGAATGTCCTGATCGTGGGACAATCTGGGGCGGAAGTGGGTTCGCCGGGCAAGGAGAGTTGGCGCTGGGGGCGCCGAACTCCTGGGAGCGCCGAGCCCCAGCTCGGCGAGGCCGTTGCCGCGGGAGAAGTCGAATGGGCATGATGGAGCGTATGGACGAGATGGATCGGATGGACCTTCACAGGCGCCCCGTGCAGCCATCGGAGAAGGGCGGGCGAAGGAGTACGTCCATCCGGTCCATCAAGTCCATTGGGTCCATTGAGAGTGCCGAGCTGGGGCTCGGCACTCCCAGGGGTGCGTTCCCAGGGGGGCTATCCCGGAAGATCGCTCGAGCCCATGAGGTACAGGTCCACGCCTCGGGCGGCTTTGCGGCCTTCGGCGATGGCCCAGACGACGAGGGACTGGCCGCGGCGGGCGTCGCCGGCGGCGAAGACGCCGGGCATGGAGGTCATGTACTGGGCGTCGGTGGCGATGTTGCCGCGGGGGTCGAGCGTGAGCCCGAGCTCCTCAACGGGTCCGCGCTTCTCGGGGCCGGCGTAGCCGATGGCGAGGAGAACGAGGTCGGCGGGGAGTTCGAATTCGCTATTGGGTACTTCGGTGAATTTGCGTTGTGCGGGCGGGCCGTCTGTCCAATCGAGACGAACGGCGCGCAGGGCGCGGACGCGGCCGGCGCCGTCGTCCAGAAACGCCCTTGTGTCGATGGCCCAGTCGCGCGTGCCGCCTTCTTCGTGGGCGCTCGACGTGCGGAAGATCATCGGCCATTCGGGCCAGGGGTTGTAGTCGGCGCGCTGGGGCGGGGGCTTGGGCAGGAACTCGAATTGCGTGACGGACTTGGCGCCCTGGCGCAGCGCGGTGCCGTAGCAGTCCGCGCCGGTGTCGCCGCCGCCGATGATGACGACATGTTTGTCGCGGGCATCGACGTGGCGGACGCCGGCGGGCAGGTCGCCGTAGTTCACGTGGTTTTGCGGGCCTAGATAGTCCATGGCGAAGAGGATGCCGTCGAGCTCGCGGCCGGGGGTCTTCAAATCGCGCGGCGCGGTGGCACCCATGCACAGGGCGATGGCGTCGAATTCGGAGCACAGATCGTCGGCGCTGACGTCCTTGCCGATGGCGACCGAGCAGCGGAACTGCACGCCCTCGGCGCGCATGAGGTCGAGCCGGCGATCCACGACGTGCTTCTCAAGCTTGAAGTCCGGGATGCCGAACGTCAGCAGGCCGCCGGGACGCGGGGCGCGCTCGAAGACGACGACCGTATGGCCGGCCTTGTTGAGCTGGTCCGCGCAGGCCAGACCCGCGGGGCCGGAGCCGACGACGGCGACCTTCTTGCCCGTGCGGCGGCGCGGCGGGCGCGGCTGCACCCAGCCCTCGGCGTACGCGCGCTCGATGATGCCGATCTCGGAGAGCTTGATGGCGACGGGCGGCTCGTTGATGCCGAGCACACAGGCCGCCTCGCACGGCGCGGGACAGACCTTGCCGGTGAACTCCGGGAAGTTGTTCGTGCGATGCAGCGCCTCGATCGCCTGGCGCCAATGCCCCCGCGTCACGAGCTCGTTCCAGTCCGGGATCAGGTTGCCGAGCGGGCAGCCCTGATTGCAGAAGGGAATGCCGCAGTCCATGCAGCGGCTTGCCTGCTGGCGGCGCTTGGGCTCGGGGAACTCGCGATAGACTTCGTTCCAATCGTGGAGGCGTTCCTCGACGGGGCGCGTCGGGGGCGTCTCGCGCGGGATTTCCATGAAGGCGGTGGGGTTTCCCATGTGTGCGTTCCGTTGTTCGTGGTTCGTGGTTTGTGGTTCGAGGGAGGGGGGCGGGTCAGCCTTTGCCTTTGCGGGCAGCGGCTGGTTCGGGCTTGCCGCCCTTTTCGACGAGGGCCGCGCTTTCCTCCAGCGCCTTGCGTTGCTCGAGCACGCGCCGGTAGTCGCGCGGCATGACCTTGACGAAGAGCTCGCGCGACTGGTCCCAGTGCTCGAGCAGGCGCGCGGCGACGGTGCTGCGCGTGAAGGTGCGATGGCTCTCGAGCATCGAGCGCACGAGGTCCTCGTCCTCGGCGGTCAGCTCCTCGAGGTCCACCATGCCGGTGTTGCAGCGCTTGGCAAACGTGCGGTCGGCGTCGAAGACATAGGCGACGCCCCCGCTCATGCCGGCGGCAAAGTTGCGGCCGGTCTGGCCGATGACGACCACGCGGCCGCCGGTCATGTATTCGCAGCCGTGATCGCCGACGCCCTCGACAACGGCGCTGGCGCCGGAGTTGCGCACGCAGAAGCGCTCCCCCACCACGCCGCGGACGTAGATCTCGCCGCAGGTGGCGCCGTAGCCAATCACGTTGCCCGCGATGATGTTCTCCTCGGGCACGTAGGAGCAGTCGTCGGGCGGACGCAGAACGATGCGGCCGCCGCTCAGGCCCTTGCCGAGGTAGTCGTTGGCGTCGCCGACGAGCTCGAACGAGATGCCGCGCGCCAGGAAGGCGCCGAAGCTCTGGCCCGCGCTGCCGCGGAACGTGATGCGGATCGTGTCGTTCGGCAGGCCCTCGTGTCCGAAGCGCCGCGCAACGTTGTAGGACAGCATCGTGCCGACCGTGCGGTTGATGTTGCGGATCGGCAACTCGGCGCGCACGCGCTCGCGATGGTCGAGCGCCCGCTGCGACAGGCCAATGAGCGTGTTGTCCAGCGCCCGGTCGAGCCCGTGGTCCTGCGTCTCGACGCAGTAGAGCGGCGCGTCGGCCGGCACGCTTGGCTTGTGCAGCAGCATCGACATGTCGAGGCTGCGGGCCTTCCAGTGGTCGGCCGGCGGATTGTAGGCCAGCCACTCGACGTGACCGATCAGGTCGGTCAGCTTGCGCACGCCGAGCTGCGCCATAATCTCGCGCACCTCTTCCGCCACGTACATGAAGTAGGCGACGATGTGGTCCGGCGTGCCCTGGAACTTCTTGCGCAGTTCCGGGTCCTGCGTGGCGATGCCGACCGGGCAGGTGTTCTTGTGGCAGACGCGCATGAGGATGCAGCCCGTCGCGATCAGCGGCGCGGTGGAGAAGCCGAACTCCTCGGCGCCGAGCAGGGCGGCGACGACGACGTCGCGGCCGGTCTTGAGTTGGCCGTCGGTTTGCAGGACCACGCGGCCGCGCAGGCCGTTCATGACGAGCGTCTGCTGCGTCTCGGCAAGGCCCATCTCCCACGGGATGCCGGCGTGCTTGATGGAAGTCTGCGGCGAGGCACCGGTGCCGCCGCCGTCGCCGCTGATGAGAATGTGGTCCGCCTTCGCCTTGGCGACGCCGGCTGCAACGGTGCCGACGCCGACCTCCGAGACGAGCTTGACCGACACGCGCGCGCGCGGGTTCGAGTTCTTCAGGTCGTGGATGAGCTGGGCCAGATCCTCGATCGAGTAGATGTCGTGGTGCGGCGGCGGCGAGATGAGGCCGACGCCGGGGGTCGAGTGGCGCACCTTGGCGATGTAGTCGCTGACCTTGTGGCCGGGCAACTGGCCGCCCTCGCCGGGCTTGGCGCCCTGCGCCATCTTGATCTGCAGCTCGTCGGCGTTGGCCAGGTACTCGGCCGTGACGCCGAAGCGCCCCGAGGCGATCTGCTTGATCGCGCTGCGGCGGTCGTCGACATAGCGGCCCGGGTCCTCGCCGCCCTCGCCGGTGTTGCTCTTGCCGCCCAGGCGGTTCATCGCCTTGGCGATGGTCTCGTGCACCTCGGTGCTGATCGAGCCCAGCGACATGGCGCCGGTGACGAAGCGTTTGACGATCTCGGTGGCGGGCTCGACCTCGTCGATCGGCACCGATTCGCGCGGCACGAAGCCCAACAGCCCGCGCAGCGTGCAGCGCTGGCGGCTCTCGTTGTTCACCGCGTCGGCGAACTGCTTGTAGGTGGTGTAGCTTTCGCCGCGCACGGCGTGCTGGAGCTTGGCGACCGTCGTGGGGTTCCACATGTGGAATTCGCCGTCGGCGCGCCACATGTAGTGGCCGCCACTGTCGAGCACGCGGGCGCGATCGACGGTGCGCGGATAGCCCCGGCGATGGCGCATCGCCGCTTCCTTCTCGATGACGTCGAGTCCGATGCCGTCGATGCGCGAGGCGGTGCCGGTGAAGTACTCGGCCACCAGCTCCCGGTTGAGCCCGATCGCCTCGAAGATCTGCGCGCCACGGTAGCTCTGGATCGTCGAAATGCCCATCTTCGACGCCACCTTGAGCATGCCCTTGTTGAGCGCCTTGACGAAGTTCGCGATGGCGTGCTCGGCGTCGAGCCCCTCGGGGAGGAAGCCGTCGCGTTCGAGCTTCTCGATCGTCTCAAAGGCCAGGTACGGGTTGATCGCCTCGGCGCCGTAGCCCACGAGCAGGCAGCATGCATGCACGTCGCGCACCTCGCCGGTCTCGACGATCAGGGCGGTCTGCGTGCGCGTGCCCTCCCGGACGAGGTGGTGGTGCACGGCGGCGGTGGCCAGCAACGCCGGGATCGGCGCGCGCTTGTCCGTCACGCCGCGATCCGACAGCACCAGCAGGCTGACGCCCTCGCGCACGGCACGGGCGGCCTCGTCGCGCACGCGGTCGAGCGCCTCGCGCAGGCCGATCTCCCCGCGCGTCGCATCGTAAAGCATCTCCACCGTGCCGCACTGGAAGCCCGCCTTGCGCACGTTGCGCACCTTCTCGAGCTGCTCCTCCGTCAGGATCGGCGAATCGATGCGGATCAGGCGCGCCACCTCGGGCGACTCGTCGAACAGGTTGCCCTGCCGGCCCATGTACGTCACGAGCGACGTGACCAGCTCCTCGCGGATCGCGTCGAGCGGCGGGTTGGTGACCTGGGCGAAGAGCTGCTTGAAGTAATCGAACAGCGAGCGCGGGCGGTCGCTCAGGCACGCCAGCGGCGTGTCGGTGCCCATGGAGCCGATGGGGTCCTCGCCGGTCGCGCTCATCGGCTGCAGGAAGATGCGCAGCTCCTCGCTCGTGTAGCCGAAGACGTGCTGGAGCGCGAGCAGGGCCTCGTCGTCGTGGCGGTGCTGGATCGAGCGCGCGTCGGGCAGCTTGTCGATGTGGATCATGTTGTGATCGATCCAGCGCCGCCATGGGCGCTTGTCGATCATCTCGTTCTTGATCTCCTCGTCGTGGACGATGCGGCCAGCCAACGTGTCGACCAGGAAGATCTTGCCGGGCTGCAAGCGCCACTTCTTCTTGATGCGATGGTTGGGGATGTCGAGCACGCCGACTTCGCTGGCCATGACGACGAGGTCGTCGTGCGTGACGATGTAGCGCGCGGGGCGCAGGCCGTTGCGGTCCAGCACGGCGCCGATCATCTGGCCGTTGGTAAAGGCGATGGCGGCGGGCCCGTCCCAGGGCTCCATCAGGCAGGCGTGGTACTCGTAGAAGGCCTTCAGGTCCGGGTCCATCGTCTGGTGCTTGTCCCATGCCTCGGGGATGAGCATCAGGATGGCGTGGGGCAGCGAGCGGCCGTTGACGACAAGGAACTGGAGGGCGCTGTCGAGGGTGGCCGAGTCGCTGACCGATTCGGAGAAGAGGGGGAAGAGCTTGTCGAGTTCGGCGCCGAAGACCGGCGAGCGGAGCGACCCGCGGCGGGCGCGCATCCAGTTGCGGTTGCCGCGCAGCGCGTTGATTTCGCCGTTGTGGGCGAGATAGCGGTACGGGTGTGCGAGCAGCCAGGACGGAAAGGTGTTCGTCGAGAAGCGCGAGTGCACGAGCGCCAGGTGGCTCTGCATGTCGGGGTCCGACAGGTCCGGGAAGTACTGGCCAAGCTGCGCCGTCGTGAGCATGCCCTTGTAGACCATGCGGTTCGTCGAGCAGCAGCAGATGTAGAAATCCTCCCAGCCGGGAAGCTCGAGGTACTCGCTGAGATTTTCGACGCGCTGGCGCAGCAGGTAGAGGCGGCGCTCGAAGTCGCGCGGGTTGTAGAAGTTCGGCCGCATGCCGATGAATGCCTGGCGGATCACCGGCTCGCAGGCGCGCGAGACTTCTCCCAGGACCTCGCTGCGCACCGGCACGTCGCGCCAGCCCAGCAGCGTCATGTCGTAGTCGGTCAGGATCTTCTCGAGCAGCAACTCGTGCTGGGCGCGTGCCTTGTGATTGCGCGGGAAGAAGACCTGGGCGACGGCGTACTCGCCGCGCGGCGGCAACTCGGTGCCGTAGGTCTCGCGGAAGGATCGGCGCAGCAGCTTGTCCGGCATCGACAGCAGCATGCCGGCCCCGTCGCCCGTCAGCGGATCGCAGCCGCACGCGCCGCGATGGTCGAGGTTCTCGAGCAACTCGAGCCCCTGGCGAATGATCGCGTGACTGGCTTCGCCCTTGATGTGGCAGACGAAGCCGACGCCGCAGGCGTCGCGCTCGAACCGCGGATCGTACAGCCCTTCGGGCTCGCGGCGGTTCGTCAGGTGTCGATGATTCATCGGGACTCGGTTCATGGGTCCTCTTCGGTGGTCCGGATTGCGGCTTTGCCGGGGGGCCGCGGGGAGCCGGAAGACACCCCGTGGCCATGGTCGAACGATGGTAGGCACGCCCGTTTCGCCACGAAAGGCTTTTCCCGTTCGCGGCCCGGGGGGACGATAAAAAGATAAAGCCGCCTTGTTTCCCTCTGAGAGAAACTTTGTTTGACCCGCCCCGTGCTGGCGCAGGATATTGACCGGTTTGGGGTTAGGCAGCCATCAACTCAGCGCAGCCGCCGGTGCCGCTTCAGCGGCAGCACCACGGCCAGCACCAAAGCCGCGGCGGCGGGCACCACCAGCACCATCGCCTCCAGCCACTGCCCCCGCAGCAGCCCGGCCCCAAGGCCCACGAGCCCCGTGCCCAGCGCGCCCAGCCCCACCAGCAGCCGACGCGTCATCGCGCCCAGGACGCCCTCGATCCGCTCGACGTCGGCCGGGTGCAGCCGCACCCGCTGCTCCTCGCGCTCGAAGCGCTCCACGATCATGCGCAGGTGCCGGAACGTCGCCCAGGCCGCCCGGCCCTCCTCCAGCACCGACTCCGCCCATTTGCGCTCCGGCGCCAGCGCCACCTGCCGAATCAGTCGCTTGATGACCGGCGTCGCCTCGCGCACGCCACTGAAGTGCGGGTCCCACTGCATGCCGAGCCCCTCGACCAGCGCCGACGCCCGGAACAGGAAGACGAGTTGCTGGGGCATGCGCAGCGGGAACCGGTGGAACGTCGCCAGAATGTCGTCGGCGATGTCCTGAATCATTCGGGGCGTGAAGTCCGCACGCAACTGGATGCGCAGGAGCGTCTCGGCCGCGTCGCGCACGAGCGCCCGGTTGATGTCCGGCTCCACCATGTCGAGCCGATAGAAGCAGTCCACCAGCGTGTCGAGGTTCTTGCGCACGACGGCGAAGCAGGCGCGCAGGAGCTCCAGCCGCACGGCGTCGGGGAACTCCAGCGCCATGCCATAGTCGAGGACGGCGACGCGTCCGTCCGGCGTGACCAGCAGGTTGCCCGGATGCGGGTCCGCGTGGACGAAGCCGTCGATGATCGTCATGCGGACGTAGGCTTCGATCAGGCGGGCGATCAGGTCGTCCGTCGAGAGGCCGCAGCGACGCATCCCTTCGGCGTCGTCGACGCGCACGCCTTCGACGAAGTCGAAGACGACCATGCGACGCGAGGTCAGCTCGCGGGCGCACTCCGGGATCAGGAAGCGCGCGTCGCCGGCAAGGTTGCGCCGGAAGCGATCCGCGTTCGCCTCCTCGTTGCGGAAGTCCATCTCCTGGCGGATCATCCGCCGGAACTCCTTGTGGATCTCCCAGAAGTTCCGCACCAGATAGCTGTCGATGAACATGTGGACCAGGCGCGTGAGGAAGGAGACGACGCGCAGGTCGGTCTCGACGGTCTCGACGACGCGGGGGCGCAGGATCTTGACCGCGACCGGGCGGCCCTTGTAGACCGCGCGGTGCACCTGGCCAAGGCTGGCGGCGGCGAGCGGTTCGCGGTCGAACGAATCGAAGACCTCGCCGGCCGGCCGGCCGCACTCCTGCGCAATGATCGCCAGCACCTGCTCGACGGGGAACGGCGGCACCCGGTCCTGCAGCGTCTTCAGCTCGCGCGTGTAGGACTTCGGGATGATGTCCTCGCGCGTGGCGAGCACCTGCGCGCCCTTGATGAAGGCCGGCCCGAGGCGCCCGAGCGTCTGCGTCAGCCGACGGGCCCGGCGTGCGTGGCCCTCCGCCGTCAGCACCCGCGGGCTGCCCCACAGGATGTAGCGCTGCCAGTCGCGCACGAAGCTGAGCACGAAGGGCAGCAGCGCGAAGAAGACGCGGATCGGGCGAAGTATCGAGAACATGCGAGGCGGCGTTCCTCCCGGCAGGGCCCGGCATGCCCGGACCCGGTCCTCCCGGGAGCAACGATCGGACCCGACCCGCCGCCGACGGGCAAGCGGGGAGACGATTGCGCGCCGCAAGAAGGCGCGAGGCGCACCCACAGGGAGCCGGCAATTCGGCATCTCCTTGGCGAGTCCCAACTGCCGACCGCGCCTTCTTGCGCTTCTGCTTCTCGTTGCGGTCGCCGGCCACGCGGCCAGGGCACTATGGAAAAGGCCCCGCGCTTTCACGCGGGGCCCGGTCGATGCTCTCTGCTCGGCCTTGGTCGCTTACTTCACGACCTTCGGGATGCTGAACAGCGGCAGGTACAGCGCCACGACGATGACGCCGACGATGGCGCCCAGGAACACGATCAGCAGCGGCTCGAGAATCGACGTCAGCGCGTTCACCGTGTCGTCCACCTCGCGCTCGTACGCCTCGGCCACCTTCTCCAGCATCTGGTCGATCGCGCCCGTCTCCTCGCCGACGGCCACCATGTGCACCACCAGCGGCGGGAACACCGGGCACTCGCTCAGCGGCTCGTGGATCGACTCGCCGTCCTTCACCGACTGGTACACCTTGTCCATGGCGCGCGCGATCACTTCGTTGCCCGACGTGTCGCGCACGATGTCCAGCGCCTGCAGGATCGGCACGCCGGCTGTCACCAGCGTCGCCAGCGTGCCGGCGAACCGCGCGATCGCCACCTTGCGCAGCAACTCGCCCAGCACCGGCAGCTTCAGCGACATCCGGTCGATCGCGTACTTGCCGCTCTTCGTGCTGTTGATCTGCTTGAAGCCCACGAAGATCACCACGATGATCAACACCACGATCCACGTCTTCTGCACCAGAATCTCCGACGCCTTCACCAGCGCCAGCGTCAGCGCCGGCAGTTCGGCGCCGAGCTGCTCGAAAATCACCACGAAGCGCGGCATGATCTTCCACAGGATGAAGCCCACGATCAGCGCCGCCAGCACCGAGACGACGACCGGGTACATCATCGCCGACTTCACCTTGCCCTTCAGCGCCTCGCGCTTCTCCAGGAAGTACGCGATGCGGTCCAGCACCGCCTCGAGCACACCGCCGATCTCGCCCGCGCGCACCATGTTCACGTACAGACCGTCGAACACCTTCGGGTGCTTCGACATCGCCTCGGACAGCGACGAGCCCCCCTCGATGTCCTTCACCATCGCGTGGATCTTCTCCTTGAAGACCACCGACTCCACCTGCTCCGACAAAATGAACAGCGACCGCAGGATCGGAAGACCCGCGTCGATCAGCGTCGCCAACTGCCGCGTGAAGGTCATCACGTGCTTCGTCTTGATCCGGTGCATCACGTTGCGGACGCCCGGCAGCGCGAAAATGTCCACGTCCTTCGCGCTCGACTTGTGCTGCACCACCTTCAGCGGGTAGTAGCCCATCCCGCGCAACTTCTCGATGATCACGTCCTCGTTGGCCGCATCGATCACCCCGCGCACCTGCCGGCCGCCCTTGTCCAGCGCCTCGTAGAAGAACTCTGCCATGATTCCGACTCCTGCATGCAGGCTGCGACCGGCCGCGGGCGGGACCGCTCCCCCGCCCGGAACAACCACCCTCTGTATCGGGCCACAACCCCCGCCCCGTCAACGCCGAATCGGGCTGGAATTGGCCGCCCCCCGCATCCGGCTTGCGTCGTGGGGCGAGGGTTGGGCAGGGTCCTGCACCCTGCGGCGGCGGGTTGCCGGCGCGGGAGGTTCCATGCCACCCGGGAGGGTCCCGAGATGAAGGTTTCGCAGCGCTGTGCGAGTCTGACCCCGTCGCTGACTCTTGCCCTGACGGCCAAGGCCAAGGCCCTGCGGGCGCAGGGGCTCGACATCATGTCGTTCGAGGCGGGCGAGCCGGATTTCGACACGCCGGAGTTCATCAAGCAGGCGGCGGTCGAGGACCTGAAGGCGGGGCGGACGAAGTACACGGGCGCCTCGGGCGGACCGGAAATCATCGAGGCGGTGCGCGTGGCGCTCAAGCGCGACTACGGCCTGGAGTACGAGGCGTCGCAGATCATTGTCTCGGTGGGCGGCAAGCACTCGCTGTACAACGTGTTCCAGGCGCTGGTGGACTCGGGCGACGAGGTGATCGTGCCGTCGCCGTACTGGCTGAGTTACCCGGACCAGATCAAGGCGGCCGAGGGCGTGCCGAAGATCGTGACGTGCGGGCCGGAGCAGGCGTTCAAGATTTCGCCGGCGCAGCTCGAGGCGGCGATCGGGCCGCGCACGGTGGCGTTGGTGCTCAACAGCCCGAGCAATCCGACGGGCGCGGTGTATTCGGCCGACGAGTTGCTGGCGCTGGCCGCCGTGCTGCGCAAGCACCCGCAGGTCGCGATCATCAGCGACGACCTGTACATGAAGCTGGTCTACAAGCCGGCGACGTTCGCGAGCATCGCGGTGCTGGCGCCGGACCTTGCCGACCGCACGATCATCGTCAACGGATGGTCGAAGGCCTATGCGATGACGGGCTGGCGGCTGGGCTGGCTTGCGGGCCCGAAGGACATCGTCAGGGCGATGGCGAACCTGCAAAGCCATGCGACGTCGAACGTGACGACATTCTGCCAGCGCGCGGGCGCGTTGGCGCTGACGAGCGACCAGGGTTTCGTGGACGTGTTCGCGGCGAAGTTCGACGCGCGGCGGCGCCTGCTCGTCGATGGGCTGAACGCGATCGCGGGCATCTCGTGCGCGTTCGAGCCGCTGGGCGCGTTCTACGCGTTCCCGGACGTTTCGGCGCTGTACGGGCGGACGCTGGGGGGACAGAAGGTGACCGGCTCGATGGAGTTCGCCGCGGCGGCGCTGGAGACGGCGCAGGTGTCGGTGGTGCCGGGCGTGGCGTTCGGCGAAGACCGGTGCGTGCGGCTGAGCTACGCGACGAGCGAGAAGGTGATCGAGACGGGTCTGGCGCGGCTGAAGAAGTTCGCCGAGAGCGCGAGTTGAGTTGGAGCGCGGCACGGACCACGAAATGGAACGGGCGTCGCCTGATTGCTGGGAGGCGCCCTCCCTCGCGTCCATTCGGTCCATCGCGTCCATTGGGCGCAGGAGGGCCCGACGACCCGGGGTGGTTTCCCGATACTCTTGTCCTGTTTTTTCTGTTGACCGGGGCGCCCGCCCGACTACGCTCACTCTCGTCTGCTATGGAACACCGAGCGGACGCGAAGAGCAGACCCAGTAAGGAGATCAACGCCGACACACACTGATTTTCCTCCCTCCCCTCCTCCAAGGGTCGGGGCTCCCGCAAGGGAGCCCTGGCTCTTTTTAAGCCCTTTGCATGCCGGGGCGTCTCGCAGCGGCCCGACCCACAAAGACGGAGGCGGAACCCCGAAAGGCCCCGCCCCCATCCCCCCATGAAACGCTGTTGGCGCGTGCCGGCTTATTCGGGCGACTTGACCACGATCCAGACCATGCCCTCGGAGTTCGTGCCGCCGTCGCTGCGCATTGAGACATCGACGGTGTAGCGGGCTCCCTGACGCGGCTGGGCCAGAGGAACGCGATAAATGTTGTCGCGCTTCGAGTAGCCCGACCAGCCCTCGTGCGTGTCGCGTTGGATCTCGCGGCCGTCCTCGAGCAGCGCCACCCACGAGATGTTCACGCCGTGCTGGCCGGAGTCGTGGACGACCTCGATGCGGATGTCGCCCCCGCCGAGATCGCGCAGCGCGGCCGTGGCGTCGAAGCTGTGCACCTTCTCGTCGGTCGTGATCGATTCGGCGTTCCAGCGGCCAAGCAACCGGCGCTGGCTCTTCTGCGGGAAGATGACCAGGGCGTTCTCCTTGCCCGGCCCGATGTCGGTCCATTCGGACTCGCCGTTGACCGAGCCGTCGCCTGCTTGGTAGCTGGCACGATAGGAGCCGGCCGGCATCCCGGAGATGCGCCGACGCGCGCTCTCGATCTCCCAGTTCAGCACCTGCTGGTCGTTGTCGCGATGCTTCTGGTGGATCGTCAGGCGCCCCTTGATGAAGGGGGCAGTGCCCTCGGTGACGACGATGGCATCGACGTCGGCAACCTCGAGCGCGATGTCGCGCGTCTGGCGACGCGGTTCGGCGAGCACCTCGATCGGCGAATTGAAGAAGCCGAAGACCCCGTCGTTGCGATTGTAGCGGATGTCGTGCGTGCCGGGCTTGACGCGCAACTCGTACCCGCCGTCGGTGCCCTTGCGGTCGAAACTGGCCCAGTTCGAGCCCGCGGCCTCTCCCCGCATGTTCGTTTGCAGGTGGATGTTCATGCCCCAAGGCTGGCCGTTGACGCGCACCTTGCCGGATAGGATCACCATTTCGGAGTAGTCGAAGATAACTTCCTCTTCCTTGCCCGCTTCGACGTTGATCCACCGCGTGTCCTTGAGGCCCGACTCGGCATCGTCGAAGCCAACCGACCACTGGGAGGGCTGCAGGCCCTCCTGGCGGAAGGCGCCCTGCTCGTCGGTCTGGAAGGTGACGGTGTCGACGATCTGCCATCCCCCTTCGTTTCGCCGCGAGCGCGTCATGGTCAGGCCGGCCATGGGCTGCCCCTCCCATCCGATCACCTTGCCATAGACCGTGCCGCCTGTGGCGAGATCGATGATCAGTTCTTCGGGCTCGGACTCGGCTTGGATCGTGAGGGTGTAGTCGCGGGCGGGATAGCGTCCCTCGGCGACGATCGTCAGCTTGTGCATGCCAACCGGCACGCCCTTGAGTTCGAAGCGGCCGGCGCTGTCGCTCGTGGCTCCCGGAATGTCGAATGTGGCGTGAGTCACCGAGCCGGTGCCCATGAAGGAGACGGGCTTGGCGACGCCAACGTGCACGCCGCGCACGGGTTCCTCGGTATCGACCAAGCGCACGCGGCCCTTGACGGTGCGCCCCTCGTCGACGGTCACGCGCACGATCTGGGCTTCGGCGCTCCCCTCGGCGACGCTGAACTCGGCCATGCCGCGGCTTGCGGTCGGGGCGCCCTTCTCGTCGAGGGCAACCACTTCGACGCGCCACTTGCCCTTCTCGAGAGTGGACAGTTCGACCCTGCCCGCGGAGTCCTGAACGCGCGCCGGTGTGTGCATCGCCGAAAGCGTGTATCCGCGCCACTGTTCCTGCAGCAGGCGATACTCGTAGGAGGTCACCGGCTGCTTCGATTCGCGGCCGATCGCCTCGACGACGACGCCGCGCAGGCGCTTGAGGGTGATGTTCTGCGGATTGTCGTAGATGGAAACCGACTGGCGATTCACGTTTTCGTAGCCCGGATGCATCGCCATCAGCATGTCCAGCGTCTGGTCCTGCGGAATGCCCGCGACGCGGTAGTAGCCATCCTTGTCGGTGCGCGCCTGCTTCATGATAGCCGGCGTGGCGGAGTAGGCTTGGGCGATGATGCTGACTCCGGAGAGCGGCTTGCCGTCCTCGTCGGTGACGACGCCTTCGATGTAGTCGCCGGCGAGCAGACGCAGGTCCACGTTGGCGCGCGTCTCGCCGGGCTCCAAGGTGAGCCTCAGGGCCTTCGGGGCACTGAAGTCGCTGCCGTCCTGCGGCACGGCGGTGATCTCGACCTCGGAGGCCGGGGCATCCGTGATCACATAGACGCCCTGCCCGTCCGTCATCGCGGAGCCAAAGCCCGATGGCCCAACTCCCATGAAGGGGTAGCGGGGGCTGCCCGAAACGGGATTGGCGCGGACGGTGATGTTGGCGACCGGTTTGTCGCCCGGCGCGGTCACGCGGCCGGTGACGGTGGCGAAGGCGCGCAGGGTCAGGTTAATATTGGTCAGTTCCTTGCCGGCAGCGGGAATAGTGATTTCCTGTTCCGCAGAGCCGGAGTCCCCGCGCGCGCGCAGCGCGCCCGTGGATCCGGGGTCGGCCGCCAGACGGTAAGCGCCTGTCTCGTCGGTCTTGGTGGTGGTGGGATGATAGGTGTCGGCTTTGGTGATTGCCACCGTCACACCGCTCGCAGGGGTGGTGCCGTCGGGTTCGGTGACGATGCCGCTGACAACGACTCCCTGACGGAAGCGCAGCTCGATCTCCTTGTCGGTCGCGCCCTGCCCCTCGAGCATGTAGGTGCCCGGCGCCATCCCCATCCGAGTGGCGGAGTCGTCCGCTATGATGTAGCTGTCGGGGGCCTTGTAGAAGAAGATCGTCACCATGCCGAGCGAGGCGACCTCCAAGCGGAAGGCGCCTTCGGCATCGGAGATGGACTCGATGCGCTCGGACTCGTCGTCGGGTAGCTCCAAGCCACCGATCATCGTGTTGAGTTCGTAGGGCTGGGAACTGAGGCGCACGCCCGCGAGGCCCTTGCCCGTCGTGCTGTCGATGGCCTTGCCGACGATGACGATGGGCGCGGCGAACTGGAAGTTCTTCTCGAGCTCCTGATTCTCCGTCAGGGTGACCATCTCCTGCAGGACGCCGCTTCGTCCAAGCCCGGCGTCGAAGTCCTGCATGGCGATCACCATCAACCCACCGGCCGGCAACGGACCAAGATTGTAGGCCCCGTCGGCATCCGACCGCGCCAGATGCTGGTTGGCGGCCAGGTCGCCGACCGTGCCACCCATCATGGCCATCATGTTGAACGCCATGATGATGGCCCCCTGGACCGGTTCGCCGTCCGAGGTGGTCACTTTGCCGAACATCCGCGCGTTGCTCTCGCCGAGCACGATCTCGACGCCGCTGGCACCGGCTGCGAATGGCCCCCCCATGGCAGGCAGAAGCCCGGCGGCGCGCGCCGGCAGGCGAAGGGATTCGCCTTCGGGAACGCCCCTGAGCGTAAAGGCGCCGCCCTCCTCCGCCACGGTGAAGCAGGACGGGAAGAGGATCGCTTTCTGTTGGGCCAACGTCATGAAGGTCATCTCGCCCAGGATGACGCTGCCGACCAAGGCGTCGGGGACTCCCCCACCGGAGGCGCGCACCACGCGCCCCGAGATTGTCGTGCCGAACGGCAACGCGAAGTCCTGAGTCACCTCGCGCACGCCGCCTGTCTGGACGATGGCGCCCAGCGAGCCAAAGTCCTCGGCCTCGACGCGAACGATGCGCGAATCGCCCTGCCCGAACATGGACGGACCGGACTTCTCGAACGAGTAGAGCCGATAGCGCCCCTGCTCGTCGGTCTCGGTCTCGACTTCCGCGACCGGCGGACGGGTGATGTCCATGGACAAGGAGGTCGAAATGATACTGACGCGGGCGCCGGCGATGGGGCGACCGCTTGCCAGGGATGTCACGCGACCGGTGATCGTGGCTTTGGGAGTACGCTTGTCGGCCGGGGTCTCGGCAGCCACGAGGGCCGTTTCGATAACAGGCGCCTCGACGGCGACGCCCGGGTCGGGGGTGGCGGTCGCTTGCGGAGCGGCAGCCTCCCGGTCCGGGGCCGTGGTGGGCCGAGGCGTCGCGACCGGAGCGGCGACCTCCTGACTTGCAGCGGGCGACTCCCCGCCGGAACTCTTCAAGAAGACCAGCACGCCGACCAGCAACAGGCCGAACACGACGATCAGGAGCGGCAACGTCGCGCGTCGCCCTCCACCGGAACCGGCACTTGCACTCATGGCAAAGCCCCCATGCTTTCTGGCGCCCGATCCCCCCGGACCGGCTCGCGCCCAAATACCAACCAGACCGGACTACGCACCATGCGTGGGATTATTCATGCCCAACGCGTCACGCACGCCCGCACCAAGGGTGCATCCAAATCATGTCGGACAATAGTTGGGGTGCTTGGGTTCCGGGCAGGGAAACAAAAAGTGAGGCCCGGAGCGCGCAGGCGTCCGGGCCTAGGTGGGCAAACAACTCGGAGGGAAGGGGTCAGACTTTGGTCAACCCGCGCTTGTGGGTGACGACTTGGTCGACGATCTGGTAGGTAACTGCCTCCTCGGCGGTGAGGAAGCGGTCGCGGTCGGTGTCCTTCTCGATTTCGTCGAGGGTCTTGCCGGTGTGGCGGGAGAGGATTTCGTTCAGGCGGCGTTTGATGCGGAGCATCTCGCGGGCCTGGATTTCGATATCGCTGACCTGGCCCTGCATGCCGCCGAGCGGTTGGTGGATCATGACGCGGGCGTTGGGCAGGGCGAAGCGCTTGCCGGCGCTGCCGGCGGCCAGAAGGACGGCGCCCATGCTGGCGGCCTGGCCGACGCAGGTGGTGGCGATGTCGGGCTTCACGAACTGCATGGTGTCGTAAATCGCCAGACCGGCAGTGACGCTGCCGCCCGGGGAGTTGATGTAGATGTTGATGTCCTTGTCGGGGTCCGAGCTCTCAAGGAACAGGAGCTGGGCGGTGACCAGGCTGGCGACGGTGTCGTTGATCGGCGTGCCGATGAAGATGATGCGATCCATGAGCAGGCGCGAGAAGATGTCTATGGAGCGCTCGCCGCGCTCGGTCTGCTCGAGGACAAAGGGGACGTCCATGGGGCGTTTCCTTCCGGGTCGGGGGCGTCAGGTCGTCGGGGCGACGGCGATCTTCTTCTTCGGTTCCAGCACGGCATCGATGATGCCGAAGCCAATCGCTTCCTCGGGTGTCATGAAGCGGTCGCGGTCGCAGGCTTGCACGACTTCCTCGACCGTGCGCTCCATGTGGCGGGCCATCAGGGAGTAGAGGGTCTCGCGCACGCGCACCATCTCGCGGGTCTGGATTTCGATGTCCACGGAGGTGCCGCGCGAGCCGCCGCTGGGCTGGTGGATCATGATGCGGGCGTTGGGCAGGGCGAAGCGCTTGCCCTTGGCGCCTGCGAGCAGGATGACGGCGCCCATGCTGGCTGCCTCGCCGATCACCGTGGTGCTGATCTCGGGCTTCACGAGCTGCATCGTGTCGTAGATGGCCATGCCCGACGAGATGACTCCGCCGGGCGAGTTGATATAGAGGCTGATGGGTTTGTCGGCGTCCTGGCTCTCGAGGAACAGGAGCTGGGCGGTGACGAGGTTTGCGAGGCGGTCGTCGAACTCGCGTCCGATCATGACGATGCGGTCGAGCAGCAGGCGCGAGTAGAGGTCGAAGACGCGCTCGCCGCGTTCGGTCTGCTCGATGATGCGCGGGATCGGGATGTAGTAGACATCATCGTCGTCGAAATCGTGCGCCGCCCCCGGGGCGTTGGGGCCCGAGGCGCGGCGCTCGTCGAGTTCGCGAAATCCGGCGGCGATGTCGCCGGGCAGCCAGGCGTGGCGTTTCATGCGCCTCAGTGTTCCCCGTCGTGGCCGTGGTTGCAGTGGGCGTGAGCGTCGGCCTCGCGCTCGACGACGGTGACGCTGGCCAGGGTGGCGAGCTTCTCGTCGATGGCGCGGGCGCGAAGTTCCTCGCGCAAGTCTTCGAGCTGGCGGTTCTTCTCGAGGGCGGCGCGGACGGCAAGCGGCTTGCGGCCCTGCTGCTCGGCCACGCGGGCGATCTCGGCATCCATCAGCTCGTCGGTGGCCTCGACGCCGAGGAAGCGGCCCACCGCGTCGCGGATGAGGAGCGTGCGGGCCACGACGCGCGAGTCGCCCTCGACGCGCTTGATATAGCCGTCGAGCAGGTCGCGACCGAAGCGGCGCAGCGAAAGGCCGGCCTGGTTGAGTTCCTGCTCGGTGCGGCGGATCGAGGCGTTCGCCAGGTTCTGAACCAGTGTCGGCGGAACCGCGAAGGTCAGGCGCTCGCGCAGGATTTCGTAGATCTTCTCGAGCGTGGCCGTGCGACGGCGCTCGAGTTCCTTCTCTTCCTGGCGCTTGCGGATGTCGGCCTTCAGGTCGTCCAGCGTCTGGAACTTGTCGGAGACGTCCTTGGCGAACTCGTCGTCGAGTGCGGGCAGGATGCGCTTCTTCAGGTCGTGGATCGTGACCTTGAACGTCGCGACGGCGCTCAGGCCGGTGTTCGCGGACGGGGGCAGCTCAATGTTCTCGAGCGTCAGGCGGGCGCCGGCGGGCTGGCCCTTGAGCGCCTCGACGACCGCAGGCGGCAGGAAGCGCCCCGGGTTGTCCGTGCGCTCCTCGGCCATGAAGTGCTCGGGCAGTATCAGGTCGCCCTCGCGCGCTTCGGAGCTGATCGTGACCGTGTCGCCCGGCGCGTAGACGGCGCCCTCGACGGTCTGGAAGACAGCGTTGTGCTCGCGCAGATGCTCAAGCTCATGGGCCACCGTGGCGTCGGTGACGGGGATGTGCTCGACCTCGACGGCGATGTCCTTGAGCGTCTCATCGGAGATGACGATCTCGGGACGAATCTCCAGCACGATCTTCAGATCCACGGCGCCGGCTTCCGCTGCGTCCCAGCCCTCGAAGGCGGGTTGGGCAAGCACCTGGACCTTGCGCTCCTCGGCGACCAGCTCGGCCAGGCGCGGAACGATCTTGCGGACGGCGTCCTCGCGGGCGGCCTTCAGGTAGCGGTTGCGCACCAGATTCGCGGGCGCCTTGCCCGGGCGGAAGCCGGGGATGCTGGCCTGGCGACGAACGTCGGCCAGCACCTCGTCGACCTTGGCCTCGAAGACCTGGGCGGGCACGCGCACCGTGTAGCGCACGCGGGAGTGCTCCAGCGTCTCGTCGGCGACGATCTCGTGGGCGATCTGCTCGTTCTTCTTGTCGAGGACTGCTGTCAGGGTATCGCCGCCGCCGGCGGCAGGGACGGCGCTTTGGTCGGTCACAGGAGACTCCTTGTCGATGGAACGGATGCGCAGTGGGGAGGCGCCCTTGGGCAGCGGCAGCATGCCGGACCGGCACGCATGGAGGGCCGCGCAAGGGAGGAGGGCTTTAGCGGCTGCCGATGCGGCGCTTCAAGCGAAAAGAGGGGTAAAAAGCGGGGCTTCCGGGGCTCAGCCGGCGGCCATCGCGGGCGCGTGCTCGGCGGCAATGATGTCGACGATGCGCTCGGCCGCGCGGCCATCCCACAGCGGGGGCGTGCCGCAGGCCGGCCCGTCGCCGTCCATCAGGCGCCGGAAGGCCGCGAGGATACGGTCCGGCGAAGTGCCGACCACCCGGTTCGAGCCCACCTGGGCCGTGATCGGCCGCTCGGTGTTCTCGCGCAGGGTCAGGCACGGCACCTTCAGGATGGTGGTTTCCTCCTGGATGCCGCCGGAATCGGTGAGGACGACGCGGGCGTGGGCCATCAACTTGAGGAAGTCGAGGTAGCCGACCGGGTCGATGCCGCGGACATTGGGCAGCTCGCTACCGCCGAGGGCCATGCCGAGGTCGGCGAAGCGGGCACGCGTGCGCGGGTGGATCGGGAAGACGACAGGCAGCTCGCGCTGGATGGCGGCGATGGCCTGGAACAGGCCGCGCAGCACCGCCGGATCGTCCACGTTCGAGGGGCGATGCAACGTCAGGACGGCGTAGTCGCCGGACTCGATGCCGATATCGGAAAGAATGGTGGAGGCCTGCGCCCGGTCCAGATTCTTGAGCAGCGTGTCGATCATCACGTTGCCGACGAGGTGAATCCGCGCCGGGTTCTGCCCTTCGCGCAGCAGGTTGTCCACGCCGGCCTGCTCCGTACAGAACAACTGGTCGGAGATCGCGTCGGTCAGGATGCGGTTGATCTCTTCGGGCATCGTGCGGTCGCCGCTGCGCAAGCCGGCCTCGACGTGAATCAGCCGCACGCCGAGTTTGACGGCCACGAGTCCGCAGGCGATGGTGCTGTTGACGTCGCCGACGACAAGCACGGCATCGGGGCGCACGTCGAGCACGACGCGCTCGAAGGCCTTCATGACCTCGGCAGTCTGCACGGCATGCGAGCCGGAGCCGATGCCGAGGTTGATGGTGGGCTTGGGGATGCCGAGCTGGCGGAAGAACAGGTCGCTCATCCGCTCGTCATAGTGCTGGCCCGTATGCACCAGCACCGCTTCGATCTGCGGATGCGCACGATACGCCTCCATCAGAGGCGCGATCTTCATGAAGTTGGGACGGGCACCGACGATGTTGACGATTTTCATCGACCGAGGAACTTCTGCCTCAGGGTGCGGATCGCGAACAGCGGCAGGGCAACCTGACGGCGCCAGCGCTGCGGTTGGGTGATGAGCCGGTAGAGCCACTCGGTGCCGGTTCTGCAGAAGAACGACGGTGCGCGGCGAACGCTGCCGCTGACGACGTCGAGGGTGCCGCCGACGCCCATCAGGTACGTCGGAGCCAAGCGGTGCATGTTGCGCACCAGCCACTCCTCCTGCCGCGGGGAGCCCATCGCCACGAAGAGCATCTGCGCCCCACTGGCGTTGATCTCGTCGATGATGGCATCCTCGTCCTTGAAGAAGCCGTCGCGCGCGCCGGCGATGTCGATGCCGGGATGGGCAGCGAGCAAATTGCGGCAGGCGCCTGCATTGGCTTCCGGCGAGGCGCCCAGCAAATACACGCTCCAGCCCTGGCGCGGCGCTTCGGCGACAAGATGCTGGAACAGGTTCACGCCGGTGATGCGCGGCACTTCCACGCCGTGCAGCAGGCGCGCGGCAATTGCGGCGCCGATGCCGTCACAGATGAACATGTGCGCCTTCAGGAGCGTCTGGCGCAGACCCGAGTCGGCAAGCGCCTTGTGAATCTTTTCGGGATTGATCGCCACGCAGAAGGTCTTCTGGCCGGCCGCAATGCGCTGGCGCACGGACTCGACGGCGTGGTCGTAGCCATCGAACAACGACAGCGGGATGCCGTGGATCGAAACGGCCTCGGGCAGGTGCGTCGTGCGGTCGGTGACCGGCAACGGTGTGCGGCGCGACGCCGGCGGCGCCAGAACACCAACTCCCTGGCCCACGCCCGAGTAACCCTGAATGCTGGCGCTGAAGGCCTCCGACATCATTACGGACGGGCCAGAGCCCGTCTCGCGCGATCCATAGTAGTTGCCATGATTGTTCTGTTGCATTGATAGGTTACCGCCCCGATTCAGACTGTGTTGATGGTTGCTTGAAAACGAGGGGCACGATAGGATGCCGAAGTAAATTGTTATGGGTCCCCACGACCGATAACCCCGACATCCGCCCCAACACTTTCGTGTGTTCGTGCTGGCTTCTACCCGGCGCCCTGCGCGGCTTGACGTGTATAAGGCTTCTTTCCGAACGTACGCTTGCAGACCGTAGGCAGATGACCTTGGTGTGTCGAGCCCGATTTTTACCCAGAGAATGCCACACCACCACCTGCCCCAATAAACCGCTTAGGCGTAGCCAGCCGCGTCGTATCATCCAGCCGACGTCGCGGACGCAAGGGCTTGCAAAGTGCATGCCGCGCGCCCCGCCGCGGGCAAGCCCCGCACAACGAGCCGAATCGAGGGCACCAGCACGTAGCAACGCGGGGAGAACTTCATCGGCTCGATGGCCAACTCACCGCAATCCACCGTGAATTGCAGTGTCACGTCACCCACCGAAAGGACAACGGATCGCTCATCAACCGCTCTCGCATGAATTCCCGGATGCAGGACGAACACGATACTCGCCGGCCGAGTTCCGTGCCAGACATCCACAATCCGAAGCTGCCGTGTGTCAGAGTGCCACTCCAGACGACGCTCGTGGTGCTCACCGCTCCACCACGTCACATCTCCAACAACGACAGAACTCTCCGGGCACGCCTCAAACTCTCGCAATCTCGCGGCGAATCGCTTCCCCCACATGAATCGATTCAGATACTGCGCCTGGTTGTTCTCGCCGAACTGCAACGTCGAGTGCTGTGGCGTGCTCCTGAGATAAACACGCCAATTGTTGTCCCTATATGACCAAGTACCCGGATCCGACAGGATCGGCACGCCGCCCAGGTGGAGACAGAGCGCCAAGGCATCGGCATGCCCATGAGCCGCTGTCGCCGGCCATCCCAGCGGCCCGACGTCGAGAAGCGCGAGCATCTCACTCGCGCCCTCTCCCTCACGCAGTACGGCGTAACCGCCTTCAGGGAACAGACGCGAGGCACGCCGAGATTGCGGAGTCTCCAGACTACTGTAGTCCAATTTGTCTCGTTCTTGCAGGAGCCACGCAGATTTCTCATCGAGGACACCGCCCGCCCACGCCTTGAAGTCCGCTCGTGCGAAGTATGCCGCGGCCGTGTTGAGCAGGCCATGGCACTCGTTCGCGTGCGGCCAAGTCAGCCTCAGGGCCAACCCGCCATCCTCGTCGCCCACGCGCGGCGTGTTGCCTGCGCTGTCGGTCACCCAGGCAAGGAACTCGGCCATCGCCTCTAGGCGCGCGTGATATTCCTTCGGAAACGGATTGCCAGTGCGACGAGCCTGGAGCGCGGGCAGGAAGAACAGGTCGAAGACGAAGAACTGATAGAAGAATGCCTGTTCCTTGTTCACGCCGTCGGGCCAATTCTGGCGCAGGCATTCGCGCTCGAGATGCGCGCGGGCGTGCTGGTGCCATCGCGAGGCGCCACGCAGGCCGCTCCACCATGAGGAGACCACGCACGCGCAACCGGCCTCGGCCACAAGGTGGTTGTTCGCCGAACTGTGGAGCGAGTAGTGGCGGTCGACGAAGTCGAGATGCTGATGCACGGACCGCGCAAGCAGCTTGAAGAACTCGTCGTCGAGACCATCCCAGTCGAGGATGTACTCGACGGCCCACGTCCATGCGAGCGCGCGCAGCGAGACTTCCATCGCGCTGGTCCAATTGATCCCGTGCATGTACGGGCACTGCGCGATCCATGATTGAATTTGCGCGACCACTTCGCGGGCAAAGCGGTCGTCGTGCGTCAGCAGCCATGCCTGCGCCAACCGCACGAGGTGCTGCATGCGATTGAGTTCCCAGACGATCTTGACGTCGCCAACGCGGTTGGCGGCGCGATAGTCGAGGCGCGGGGCGTACGTGACCGGCACCGTCTTGCCGCTTTCGCAGTCGCGGTTCCAGTCGATCGCTTCTCCAAGATCATGACGCTCGAGATGGAAGAACGTCACGCGATGGGCGAGCAGGTCTTCTGCCTCGGCGAGGCAGCGCGTGCGCCACTCCTCGGGCCACGAGGCCAGTTCGTGCTCGGCAGGTTTGGCGGGAAGGGGGGAACGGGCCGCGGCGCGCCACTCGATCAACGTGGCGGGGCCGTTCCAGATGGAGGAGAACGGGATCGCTTCGGCCGTCGGCCACGAGCGGAACCGGCCGACCTCGTCGCGAACCTTGTGGGAGAGTCGCCAGGGAATCTCCGCGGGACTCATCGCGGAGAGACGTTGAACGTACCAGGCGAGGGAGGGCACGACGCGGGCGGCCTCAGAGAAGCGCGCAATAGAGCGAGTGCCTGCGGGCGGCCTCGATCAGTTGCTTGTCAAACGTTGCCAAGGGACGTTGCTCCCGAATCGCGAGTTCGAGATACATGGCGTCGTACACGCTGAGGCCCTCTTGCGAAGCCAACTCCACCGACCGCGTGAGGGTGTCCCAGCCACCACGATCAATCCTGATCGGCAAATCCCGGGCATCCGCCAGGAATCCCTGCATATCGGCGACCGAAATCCTGCCCCGCCGTGCCGCCATTGCCAACACATTCGCGATCTCCACGGGCCAGATTGCCGGGACTACTCCGGGCTCCAGACGCAACGCCTCTCGAACCCGATCTGCCCCCGGATTCGACTCGTCGGCGAAGAACCAAGAGACGGCCACAGAGCAATCCAACACAACTTGCATCACCGACGCCCTTCGTCCCGAAGCTCCGCCCATCGAAGGCCGTCAAGTCGGCAGTGTGCCTTGCGCTCGTCCATCGAACGGACGATGTCGTCGAAAGACCGACGTGCGCGCTCCACCGGCATCACCTCGGCTATGGGACGGCCGGCACGGGTAATGACGAAATGCTCCCCCGCATCCACACGGTTCAGCATGTTCGAGAAGGAGTCTCTCGCATCCTGTTCGCTGAGCTCATGCATCTCCGAGTTTCTCCTGAACTGCGATTCCACCCCGAAGATTGTCCAGAAGACGCTCGCCGGTCAAGCCGATTGAACCTGCTCGCCCTCAGAGCATAATCGCCTGCCGCGTGGCGAGCGAGTGCCTCACCGCGAAGCTGGCCCGCGTGACGGCCACGATTTCGGACAGCGAGATCGGCGGCTGGCCGCCGTCACGCACCCGCGCCAGGAACTCGTGCACCATGTCGCGCTGGCCCTTGTCCTGATTCAGCAGCTTCCGTCCAGAGGGCTTGCCGCTGTTGAAGAACTCGATCGCCTTGAAGTCCCGCAGCACGCCCGTGCGCCCCGCTTGGTAGACCTCGACGTATTCCTTCGGCAGCTCCTTCGAGCCGTTGGCGAAGTAGCACACCGTCCCGATGGAGCCGTCCGCGAACGACAGATTGATCGACACCGTGTCGTTGAGGCCCTGCGGATCTGGAATCGCAGCCGCATGGACCGATACGGGCAGCGCCCCGCACAGGAACGTCAGGAAGTCGATGAAGTGGCACCCCTCACCGACAATGCGGCCGCCGCCGATCGCAGGGTCCTGAATCCAGTTGTCCGCCGGAATCGACCCCGCGTTGACGCGATAGATCATCGCCATCGGCCCGGAACCGAGCGACTTGCGCAGGTCCACCGCCAGCGGGGAGAAGCGCCGGTTGAAGCCGACCATCAGGTGCGCAGGCTTGCCCGCAGCCGCGCGCTCCGCGCACGCCGCCTCGATCTCGACCAGCTCCTCCTCGGTCAGGCACAGCGGCTTCTCGACGAAGACGTGCTTGCCGGCGCGCAGGGACTTGAGAACGTACGAGCCGTGTGTGTCATGCCGCGTGGCGATGAACACGGTGTTGATGGCGTCCGAGCCCAGGATGTCCTGCTCCTCGGAGGTGCAGAACTCGAAGCCGAAACGCTCGGCGACGCGCTTGGAGGTCGTGCCCGTGTTCGTCAGCACCCCGCGCCGCGTGATGCTCTCCGAGGCGTCGGGAAGGTTTGGCAGCAGGTTGCCCTGCGCATAGCTTCCCGCTCCGATGAAGGCGATGCCCACCTTGCCCGTTGCGGCAGTCGCGCCGGCAATCTGCACGCGTCCGCGCTCGAACGGCTTCTCGATGTCGTAGCGGATGACGATGCCAAGGAACGGCTCCGAACGGTCCACGATCAAACCGTAGGCGGCCACCGCATCCTCGAGGGGGAACTCGTGCGTCGTCAGGTAGTCCACATCGATGCGACCGCTGTGCACCAGATGCTGGAAGGCATCCATGTTGCGGTTTTCGGTCCAGCGCACGTAGGCCGCGGGGTAGTCGAGGCCCTTCTCCTCGTAGTCCAGGTCGTACCGACCCGGCCCGTAGGAGCACGACATGCGCAGGTCGAGCTCCTTGCGATAGTAGTACGGATCGCGATCGAATCCCGTCGGAACGGCGCCAACGACAATCACGCGGCCGCGCTTGCGCGCCAGGCGTCCGGCGAAGTTGATCGGGTCCAGGCTGCTCGTGCCGGCGGTGATGATGACCGCATCGACGCCGAGTCCTCCCGTCAACTCCTCGACACGCTCGGCAACGCCCGGCTCGGAACGCGCCCAGGCTTCATCGGCGCAATGCGCACGCGCCGTCGCAACGGCCGCGCTGTCCACGTCGATGCCGAACACCCGCACGCCCGACGCCCGCAGCATCAGGCAGGTCAACTGGCCGATCAGACCCAGGCCAATGACGGCACAATTCTCGCCCAGACGCAGGTCCGCCTGACGGATGCCCTGCAACGCGATCGCGCCAAGCGTGTTGTAGCACGCCCGCTTCAGGTCCGCATCGGCGGGCAGTTTCACGCACAGGTTGCGCGGCACGGCGACGAACTCGGCATGGTTGGCGTAGCCCACTCCCGCGCAGGCCACGCGGTCGCCGATCGCCAGTCCCTCGACGTCGCAGCCCATGTCCACCACGACGCCCGCCGAGCTGTAGCCCAACGGCGAGTACGCCTCGAGCTTCTTCATCACGGCGCGGTACGTCTGCACCGGGCCCTGCTTCCTCAACACGTCGAGCACCTGCTTGACCTGCTGCGGGCGCTCCTTCGCCTTGCCGATCAGGCTCTTGCGCGCCGTCTTGACCGTCGAGCCCTCCGTCCCGCTGCTGATCAGCGAGTAGTGGTTGCGCACCAACACCTCGCCCGGACCGAGCAACGGCACCGGCACTTCCTGGATCTTCATGTCGCCCGAGCCGAGCTTCTGCGTCAGTTGGTCCATGTCGCTCCCTGCCTGCGTCTGTGGTCCCGAACTCTCCGGGCCGCCCTGCCAGTCTACGATTCGATGACTTCCAGAATGCGCTGGTGCAGCACGTCGCGGTCGAAATCGTTCCGCACCTGCCCAACGCGTCGCTTCTTCTCCGCAATCTCGCCCGGCGAGAGCCGGTCCAGCAGCGCCACGACCCCTTCGGCCGTGTAAGGCGTCGCCCAGCCTATGCCGAGCGAGTCCACCAACTCCGCGCTATCATTCTCGCCGAGCACAAGAATCGGCAGCGACGCCGCCATGTAGTCGAACATCTTGTTCGGGATCGAGCTTGAGATCATTGGCATCACGCCAAGGTGCATCGTCGCCAGGTGCGTCGGCACCTCGGACGGCTCGACGCGCCCGACGAAGTGGACGTTCGTCATCGCGTGCTCGTCCACGAAGCCACGCACTTCAGGATACCGCTCGCCCTCGCCCTCGTCCCCGATGAGGAACAACTCGGCGTCCGACCGCCCGACGAGCGCCTTCACCACCGGCAACACGTCGATCTGATACTGCAGCAATCCCACGCACACGAGCCGAAGCGAGCCGGCCTCTGCCTGCGCTCCTCCGCCCGGCGGGATTGCTTTCCAGCGCGGCCCGTCGAAACCGAGGGGAACAAACGACGACGTCGCCCGCGGCGCGTACCGGTGCAGCCACTGCACGAACGAGGGGGCCACGTGGATGAACTTGTCGATGAACCGCAGGGAAGGATACAGGTAGGCGTGGCAATACGAGTTGAATACCAGGCGCTTGACGGGGTGGCGAATCGCCAACGCATCCGGCCAGATGTCCTGAATGTCGAGCAGGACGCTGGTGCCGCGCAGCAGACGCAGAAGAGCGCTGGCGAAGATCAGCTCCACCGGCCGCGACGGGATGATCAGCACCGTCCCGCGATTCAATCGGGGCAGGAGATAGAAGAAGACCTTCAGGGTCAGCAGGGAGTTCGAGAGCACCCGACGGATCGAAACGTTCGACCAGTAGCCGAGCACCGAAAAGATCGTCAGCTTGTACGGCAGCCGTGCCTGCGCCTCCGCGACCTCCTGCTTCGAAAAGAACTGCTTCGTCGCATGGTAGAAGTCGCTCGAGATGTACTCGAGTTCATAGCCCTTCGAGACGAGGAACGCCGCGAGTGCAGGATGGCGGTTGCCGCGCCGGGTCAGCGCGGACTCTGTGGGACCGACGAGATAGACCTTCTTCATGCGCTTCTTGCCACCTCCGGCAGCAGACCGTGATAGATCGTGCGGAACTGCTCGAGGATGCACTTCGTCTCGTAGCGCTGCAGCGCCTCGCGGGCGATGTCCGCACGACGCGAGCGAATGTCGTCGATGTGGTCCACGGCCCACTCGAGTTTGCGCGCCAGGTCCTGGGCGTCGCGCAGGGCAACGATCCGGCCATTTTCGCCATCTCGCAGGATTTCGCGAAGGGCACCGACATCCGTCCCCACCACGAACAGGCCGGAGCCGAGCGCCTCCAGCACCGACGTCGGGCAGCCTTCCTGCCACGACGGAAAGACATAGACGTCCGCGTTTGCGTAGGCATCGAACTTCGCCCCGCCGGACAAGTGGCCGGGAAACTCGAAGCGGTCCGTGAGGCCAAGTTCCGCAAGGCGCGCGCGCACGCGATCCAGCACGCCCGATTCGTCCTCGTGCCCCACCACGCGGAAGTGGAAGGACTTGCCCGCATCGCGCAGCAGGCCCGCCGCCTCGATCAGCTCGTGGATTCCCTTGAGATGCGACACACGCCCCAGGAACAGAAAGCGCACCGTGGCCGGATCCGGCGGCGGTACGGCGGGCCTGAGGTGTTCGCCTTCGAACATGGTGCTCGAGACGACCACGCGCGAGACATCGCAGCCCAGTGCCTTCAGGTCGTCCGCAAAGCGTTGCGCCAATACCAACGTGACGTCCGCCCGGTCGAACACGGCGCGGAACAATCGGCAGGCGACGCGGTGCCGCTGGAACCACTCCACCATGTATTCCTTCCAACCACGATAGAAGACCACCGTCCTGCGGCCCGTCAGCTTCGCCATCACCAGCACCGCGCCGTCACGCAGGAGCGGCACCGGGATGAACGAGGGACTGACCTGGACGATGCGGATCGACCGGTCCGTCAACAGGCGCCAGGCGAAGCGAACGCCGTCGGCCACGAAGTGGAACGGGTACAGCAACACCTTCATGCGCTTGGCGTAGAAGTCCTCCATGCGCGAGCCGAAGACGTGGTGGACAAGCTCGACTCGCTCGTCCCGGAAACGGGCGAGGAAGATGCGGTAGTAGTTCACGACCCCGCCCTCATGATTGAGGGGATTCGAGGTCACGACGACCCGATGTGGCTTGGTCAATTGGGACATCTCTTGGGGGATGGAAAGGGTGGGCGCAGGCGAATCAGGTCGTGCCGGCAGCCGGTAGCGGCCGGGGCTGCCTTGCGGGAGCGGGAGGTGCGCCGGCGTTCACGAGTCGCAATCGATAGCGCTCGGGCCTGCCCAACTCGGCGGTCACAACCGCCAGAAACAGGCCCATCATGATCTGATTCGGGTTCACCACCGCGGAGGTGTAGACATTCATGCCGATCAGAGAGACCCATGAGAAGGCTACCGCACCGGCCATGATGTTGCGCCGTCGCACCAATTTCCACAGGAGCAGCGCGAAGTGGGCGTGCAGATAGAGCAGCATGCCGATGCCGTACAGCCCGTAGTCGTGGAGGAACGTGAACAGATCGCTGTGCGCCGGTTTGCGCCGGTTCGGATCCGGATGCGAGAAGAGATAGGCCCGGTTGCCGTTGCCGAAGATGTTGACCACGATCGTGCCGTTGACCCAGCCGTCCCAGGCACGCCGGAACATGCGTCCGCGTCCGGAACCCGCCTTCTCGGGATCGAAAAGCTTGTCCTGCGTGGTGCGCTCCTGGATGCGCTCCCAGCGCACCATCGCCGTCATGCCGCCGATTGCCAGGAAGGCCAGGCCGATGACGATCAGCCGCAGCGTGTGCCGGGCGTTGCGCGCCACGTACAGGTTCACCAGCAGGTACGCGATCGTCGACAGCACAAGCGCCAGCACAGCGCCGCGCTTCACCGTTACAATGATGCCGATCAACGCGGCCGAGAAGAAGATCACGTCGAGGCGAGAGCGATTCTCCTTCAACAGCAGAAGCGGCAGCGTCAGCAGCAGAAGGTAGGCGCTGGCGTTGTAGTCCGTCTCGAACTCCGGGCGCCGCATGTAGGCCAGCGTGAACGCGAAGGCGACGAAGACAATCCATCGCACAGTCTTCTCAACCATCCCGATCGTCAGGGCCCCTATTCGCAGCAGCCTATAGGCCATGACGGTCGCCGCGATCCAGTAAAGGATGCGCGCGTAGAAATAGACGCCGGCCAGCGGCTCGCGGTCCAATGGCGCATAGATGAACAAGGACAAGGCCAGCACGAACAGCGGGCGACCGAACGAGAACCCGTGCTTCCAGAACATCGGGCCCGTCCGCATGATGTAGAACATGAAGTAGGCCAGCAGGCCGGCGCGCGCCATGCGCCCGACGGCCGTGAACATCGGATTCTTGAAGTAGTCCCCCAGCCAGTCGATGAAGACCAGGGTCACCAAGCCGACGCAAAGCACCTTCGCGCTGAGCGTGTCCCAGCCGCCGACCGCCGCACGGGCCCCCGGCGACACGAGCCGAAGCCCCGAAGACGCCGGCAGCAGGGCGGGCAGTCGGCCTTGAGTCTCGACACTCATACAGAACTCCCGGGTCCATCGCCTGAGGGGCGATTCGGCGGCTGCGGCGGAAAGGCCCGCAGGCTTTGCTGGCGCAGGCGAGCACGCCGCATCATCCGATACTTCGTCCGCAGGCGCTTGCCGATCGACGTCAGTCCCGGCGACTTCTCCGCCAGCGCCGCGCCAACCGTCGCGACCACCGATTCCTTGCGCGGCGCCTCGCCCGATCCCGTCGCAGCCGACGCATCCGCGTCGAAGCGCACCCGCAAGCCACCCGCTTCCAGATGGGAAACGAAGCTCCGGAATCCGGCAAGCCAAAACCAGACATCGTTCGCCCGGCCCACCCGCGTCTTCATCGCGGCA
This sequence comes from Candidatus Sumerlaeia bacterium, assembly GCA_019634695.1. GTDB lineage: Bacteria > Sumerlaeota > Sumerlaeia > SLMS01 > JAHLLQ01 > JAHCAW01. The sequence continues at coordinate 49,866 of JAHCAW010000014.1, read as the reverse complement.
ACCTTCTCGCGCAACGCGACGATACCTGCCGAATCGAACACTCCGGTGTCGCCAAACCACTCAGGATCCACGAGTTCCTCGAGCCGCTCGCGCAGGGCGCCCGCCGACCAGCCGGTGTAGTCATGGTAGTGCGGCTTGAGCTCCTCGCGCGCGCCGTGCGTCGCGCCGCTCAGCGCCCGGTTCGTCCGCGCCCAGGGCAACCGCGCCAGGAACGGGTCCAGCCGCTCCAGTACCATCGCGTACATGTCGTCCGTCCGGCACGCCGGATGCAACGACCACATGTATCCGTACACCTCCGGATCGGTGAACATCTGGTAGATCGTCGCGTAGCGATTGATCACGGTGAGCGCATGGCACAGGTTGCCGCGCATGCGATAGCCCTGCATCCAGTGCTCGCACTGCGCATGAAGCGGCGCGTTCGACGCACGCCGGCGCAGGTTCTCGTTCCACTCGCGCACCTGGCGGTCCGCCGCCGCACGCACTCCCGGGCGCATCAAGGCGAAGGGATCCGACGGCTTGCGCGGCCCCAACTCCAGCAGGTGCAGCCCGGCGAACTCCGCGCGCCCGATCGAATCGCCATAGCTGCCCGCCAGTACCAGCGCGTCGCGCTCGACCCGCTCGAACCATGTCATGTAGTGCAACATCTCGGGCGAGTGCAGCGCGCCGAGCCACTTGCCCGTCACGTCGATGTTGTCCCGCACGACCTCGGGCCCGAATGGCGCATTGATCCACTCGAACCCATAGTGCCGCGCGATCGCCTCCGCATAGCCCGCGTCGCGCGAATCCGGAAAGCCCCACGTCACCGCAACGGGCGTGCAGTTCAGGAATCCCTCGCGATGCAGGCGCGCCACCACGCCCGCAACGATTCGGCTGTCCAACCCGCCGGTCAGCAGCAGGTAGATGTGCGCGCGGCCCGCGCAGACCCGCCGTGCCTCCGCCTCGACACGCGCCAGAAACTCGGTGGCCATCTCGGCAACCGTCGGCGCGATGGTCCCGTGCGGCGGAATCTCCTCCAGTCGCACCGAGCCGTCCGGCCGGATCTCCGACAGCCAGGGCTGGCGCTCGATTCCGCGCACCAACGTGTTGTCGCCGCACACTTGGCTGAAGCACAGCAGCGACAGAATCGCCGCCGGATCGATCACGCACTCCCCCGACAGCGTCGCGTGCGCATCCTCGATCCAGTCGTGCCAGCGTCCGTCGGGCGAACGGAACCGTGGCGCCTGGAACAGGTGGCGCGATGTCTCGATGGGTGGCGGCGGAGGGGTCGGCATATTTGTCAGCGGCTCTTCCTTGCGGCAAGTATCTCGTCGAGCACGGTCAGCAACACTTCGCGATGGCTCTCGCATCGCACCACGTTCAGCAGCGTGTTCAGCGCTTCCTCCGAATACGCTGCCCCGGCCAGGCCGGTCTTGCGGTTCAACGCCCGGGCCAGTCGACCGTGCCCCTTCAGGATGCTGAAGTACAAGTCGCGCTTGGCGCGACAGAACCTGCGCCACTCGGCCTCGACAAACGCCCGGTCGCCGCACGCGGTGCCCATCGCCGCAAGGCGCTCCTTCAATGCCTTCCCCGCATCCGGCCCCTCCACGGTCACTCCCGGGGTGCCGCGAACCTGCTTCACCGGATGCAGCGCGAACTCGAACGAACGATCCGCGGCCACTTGCAGCTCCACGGCGAAGCCCTCGTACCACGAGGCCGGCCGCGGCGTCGCCCAGTCGAACAGCATGTTGCCCTGGCCGTAGAACGCGACGCCGTCCGCATGGCGCTCGACCGCGCCCATGCAATGCGAATGCTGGCACACGATGCAGCGCGCGCCCGCCTCGAGCAGAACATGCGCAAGGTCCTGCAATCCCGGCGGCGGATACGGGTAGTATTCCTTGCCGGCATGCAACAGCACGATGACGAAGCGCCCGCGCCGCGCGTGCTCGGAAACCGCCAGTGCCAGCCGCGCCGGATCGATCGGGTTGGCGCCGGGCTGGTTCGCGCCGACGATCGAGAACTCGCTCTCGGCCGCCGTGAAGATGCTCACATCGATTCCGCGCACCGTGGCCTCGAAGGGGCGTGCCGCCTCCTCACGCGTTGCCCCGATGCCAAACCAGGGAATGCCCGCATCGTCCAGCGCGGCCCGCGTCGAGGCGAGCCCTTCCGCGCCATGGTCCATGATGTGGTTGTTCGCCAGACTGTACGCGCCGAAGCCCAGTGCCTTCAGCCCGACCGCCGTCCCCACCAACGCACCAATCGCCGCGCCGCTCTTCGCGATCGGCGTCGGGCGGGCGATCAGCGGGCACTCCAGATTCGCAACGGCCAGATCGGCACGCTCGACGAGTCCCGTCAACCCGCCCGCCAACGAACCGATCGTGCCGCCCGCAAAGGGCGCCTCGTTGGCGTTGATCGGGCAGACGTCGCCCGCGATGAGGATGCGCGCTGTCATTGCTCGGCGGAAGCGAACTGGCGAACGCTCATGGCGACGTGAATGAGTGCATCCAACGGATGCGCGCCGCCTCGGCCGCGTTCCATCGCCCCCTGATAGATGGCGCGATAGGTCGGAATCGCGGCCCGGATGCTGAAGTGGCGCTCGAACCACTCGCGCGACTGGCGCTTCAGCTCCTCGACCCCGGCCGTGTCGCCGCGAACAAGCTCGCGAACCCGCGCGTAGTTTGACTCTTCGTCGTAGTCGGGCAGGCGATTGCGCGGCGAGAAGTTCGTGGCAAAGAACTCCGGAAAGTTGCCGGTGGTCACCAAGGCGGGAATCGAGCCGCCGGCCAGGGGCGTCAACAGAACGCGCCCCTTGCTGCTCGCCTCCATAATGGACCGCCCGGTTGCCACAACAAAGTCGGCCACGCCCAGAAGGCGACTGGCTTCGACAGTGAAACGATCATCCGAGTAAATGTGGATGTGCTCGTCCCTCAGGGCGACGATCTCGCGGTGGACCTCGGGAATCTGGGGCGTGCCGACAAGAACCAACTGGCAGGCCGCCCCGTCGGCGTTGAGGCGCTTCGTCAGGTTGACCGCCTGCACGATGCTCTCGCGGTAGTGCGGATTGAAGCGCGCGATGCGCATGAGCGTCGGGCGTGCCGGGACCAGATCCTGGCGAATGGCTGCAATCCGGTCCGCATCGTCCTCGATCTCGACAGCGCGATTCGCGATGTGGTGCAGGCGCACGCCGCGAAACTTGGGGTGCGAAGAGAAGAACTCCATGTTCTCGGAGCTGAACAGGACGATGTCGTCGGCGAGCGGAAAGAAGCGCTTCGGATTCGGCCCGCCGGCCTTGGTGGTCACGACGGGGACTCCGGCCCGCGCCCCCGCCAGGCGCGCCAACCCATGGCTCGACACGTCAAAGGCGTGCAGGACGGTTGGCTTCCATTCGCGAATCAGGTCCTGCAGCCCGCCCAGCGCCGTTGGCAGATTCAGTCCCGTCGTGCGCACCACGCAGGTGGGCACCGAAGATGCGCCAACGACCGGCGACTCGTGCCGCCCGAGCATCGCGATCATGCAGGGAAACTCGCTCGCGAGCGCCTCGGCCGTCGTGCGAAGGCTGTAGAAGTGCCCGCCCCTGCCGTGGCCCATCACGGAGATCAGGAACAGGACGCGGGGCTCAGCCCTCAAGTGTCGGCTCCCCATCGCTCTCGGAGCGTGTCTTGGCCTTCTTGCGCTTCCCGCGATTCTTGATCAACTCTGGAAGCTGGCGGTATCGTTCGATATCCTCCCGGGTGATCACCATGGCATCCCGGAACTTCACTCCGAACCGCGCGCGATACTGGAGGAGCCGGACGAATGCATCGATCGCAAACATGATACTCGCTCCCCAGCCTGCACCGAGAATCCCAAAGCGAGTAGTCAAGACCCAGCAGGAGGTGCCCCCGATCAGCAAGGTCGGAATCGATGCGAAGAACACCCGTTTGGGTTCGCCTGACGCAAGCAGGTGCGTCGCCAGGAAGCGACCGAACGGCCACAGGATGACGCCTGGAGCCAAGGCATAGAAGACCGGAACGGATGGCCGGAACTCAGAGCCATAAAGAAGGACGATGACGGGCTCGGCGACAAGGCACGAACAGGACACGCCGATCGTGGTAACGAGCAGCATGTTGCGACAGAGGATGTTGGTGCGCCTGACGGCAACCGACTCCTCCGATGCCGCAGTGAAAGGGAATAGTACCGATGTGACCGGCATGGTCATCAGGCGTGTCTGCCGACCAAGCGCCCGAGCTCTCGAATAGAAGCCGACCAACGCGTCGTTCATCGTCAAGCTCTTGACAAGAATGAGCGGAAGGTCCTCCACGAGAAAGTTGGCGAACAGAAAGAGATACTGCCACTTGCCATAGTGCAGAAGCCCCCCAAGGAGGCGCGGAGTCGATGCCTGCTCGTATTCCCCATCGCCGCGCTGCACAACGACCGCACGGAAGCGGAAGAGGTAGCCGGCCAGGAAGAGCATGCGAAGACTGTCCCCGATCACCAGCGCCAGAATGGCACCCGTCAGCCCCCCATCGAGTAGAATGACGAAGATACCGAGCAGGGGGAACTGCGAGAAATCTCCCGTCATGTCCGCGAGATTGACCGCGGTGATGTGCAACTGTCCTTTCAGAAACCGCTCGAAGAACGTCCGAAAGAAAAGCACAGGGACAGTCGGAAGGGCCAGGAAGAACCAGAAGGGCCTGATGTTGTGCCAAGGGGACCATGGCTCGCGCCAAACCAGCAGCAAGGCCAGCAGCGAGAGACCGGACAGGACGGCCGCCAAAATGCAGGCCAAGGGCAGCAGGCGACGCGCCGACACCAGGCGTCGTGCGATGAAGAACGCGATGGCCATGCCGAGTCCAAGATTCGAGAACCGGTACGACAGATCCTTCATCAGCAACAGAAGTGCATAGATGCCGACTCCCTCCGGGCCGAGCCACCGTGCGAGAATGACACCCGTGCCCATACCAGCCACGAGCAGCATGAAGCGGACGCTGACCGTCTGGATGGTGGATCTCGCAAAGCCCGGCCGTTTCGGCCCCGGATGCGATCCCGCGTGTGGCTTCACCCAGACCCCTTTCGAATAAGCCGGGCAGGCACGCCCGCGATCACGCTGTCCTCATCAAACGACTTCAATACCACCGAGTTTGCCCCGACCGTCGATCTGGCCCCGATCTTCACATTCCCGATGATCTTCGCCCCGGGATAGATGGTGACGTCGTCACCGATCTCGGGAAACCGATCCGCGATATCGACGTTGTCGTCCGGCCCCTTCGAACCGAGCGTGACACCATTGTAGATAATGACGTTTCGACCGATGCGCGCACCCCCACCGATGACGATGTCATGGGGGTGCCCGATGTGCAGCCCGTCACCGATGGGGTACTTGGTGTTGATCTCGACACCGGGTACGCGAGCCAGTCTGGAGAGAATGACCAGCGCGAAAAGCCTGCCGATTCGCAGCGGTATCCTTGACTGGCGCAGCAGCATCGCGATTCGATACAATACGACCACCCTGTAGCCCGCATTAAACAGGTAGCGCTGCACCAAGCCAATCGGCCCGGGCACCTTCCGTCCATTCGAGCGCAGATCACGCGTGAAGCAGGATGCCAGACCCATCGAACCGTTCCCTATAGCCTGTCATGAAGCGGCACGAATGTGCCGTCCGCGAGCAGAGTCCTGACCTCGCACACCAGCCAGAAGCCCGTCCGCGCCTCCACACGCTCCCGCACCAAGCGCACCAACCGCTTCACGTCATCCGCCGTCGCCCCGCCCGTGTTCACGATGAAGTTGCCGTGCAGTTCGGGAATCAGCGCCCCGCCAATACGTGTTCCCTTCAGGCCCGCATCTTCGATCATCTTGCCGGGCGGGCCGAACTTCTCGTACATCGCGGGATTGCTGACGAAGACCGAGCCGCAGTTCGGCAGCCGCTTCGGAAACTTCAACCGACGGCTCTTCATGATTCCGATCATCTCGCGGCGAATCGCAGCGGCATCGCCGCGCGCCAACTCAAGCTCCACCCCGGTGACGATGCACCCATTCGTCTGCAGGCGCGACTCGCGATACGCAAACGCGCACTCCTCGCGTGTGAAGGAGACTGGATTCCCTGAGGCATCGCATCCGGTCACGCGCACGACATGCGTGCCGATGCCCTTGCGCTGGCTGCCTCCGTTCATCAGCACCAAGCCGCCCAGCGTTCCCGGAATCCCGACGGTATGCTCGATCCCCGTCAGGCCAAGGCACCCCGCGGTGCGCGCCAGACGCGGCACCCAGACGCCCGACTCCGACTCGACTCGGCACCCATCAATCCGAAAGCGATTCAGTCGCCCCGCGACCTTCAGCACCACGCCCCGGAAACCCTCGTCCGGAAAGAGCACATTCGTGCCCCCTCCGATGACGGCAACCGGTACGCCCGAATCCCGGAGCTCGCGGACCGCAGCGGCGACCTCGGCCGGCGCTCCGGGCTCGACCAGCAAATCCGCGGGCCCGCCGATCGCCCAGTAGCCAGTGCCGACAAGGCTCGTCGCGACGAACGCCACCTGGGCACATCTCGCCCAACCGCCGGGCGAGTTTCTCCAACACAGTCGTCCCGGCAGCCGTCATGAAGTGGCGACCGACTCCACCGCGCGAATCTGTGCCCCGAGCGCCGACATCCGCGGCACGAGATGTTCGTAGCCGCGATAGATCTGCTTGCAGTTGTCGATCGTCGTGGTGCCCTGCGCCCCGAGTGCAGCGATCACGAGGGCCGCCCCGCACCGCAGGTCCAACGCACTCACCCGCGTGCCGACCAGTCGTGACGGTCCCTCGATGACGGCACAGTTGCCGTACGATTCGATCGCGATGCCGAGCTTGCGCAGCTCGCCGGCATACTGGAAGCGCTCGGTGAAGCGCTGGTCCGTCACGGAACTCGATCCATGCGCGCGGCTTGCGAAGGCCGCGAACAGCGGCTGCATGTCTGAATTCACTCCCGGGTACGGCGCCGTAAACAGATCGAAGGGCCGGAGCGTTCGATTCCGGGCCGTCGCATAGACGTTGCCACCCCACTCGAAGACATCCAGCCCAGCCTCGCGCAGGTAGGCGACGTCGCCCTGCACATGATCGAGGGTGAAGTCGCGGACGCACACTTCGCCCCCGGTCGTCCCTGCGGCCAGGACATAGGTCAGCGCCTCGTCCCAACCGCTCATGATGTGATGCGCGGCTCCCGTCAACGGGCGACCGCCCTCGATCTCGACCACGCGGTTGCGCACCGTGATGTTCGCGCCCATGGCGTTCAGCAGGTTCGCCATGTCAACGATCTCGGGGCGCGTGTTCGCGTTCAGGATGCGCGTGCGGCCCTCGGCGAAACAGGCCGCGAGGATCACGTTCTCCGTGCCCGAGGTCGTCGGCAGGTAGAAGCTGATGTCGGCGCCCTTGAGTTTGTCGGCCCGGGCGACGATGCGGCGTTCCTCCACCGTCACCTCCGCCCCGAGACGCCGAAGGCCCTCGACGTGCAGGTCGAACTTGCGGTCGCCCAGCTTGCAGCCGCCCGGCAGCGGGATTTCCGCCTCGCCCGCGCGGGCCACCAGCAAACCGAGAAAGAGGAGAGAATAGCGGAAGCTGCTGGCAAGGTCGGCCGGCAGCGAGGTCGCGCGGATGGTCGGGCAGGCGATCGTGGCGGCGCCATCCTCGACGGCAACTTCGGCGCCGATGTGACGCAGCGAATCCACCATCAAGCCAACATCCACCAACTCCGTCGGCAGATTGGTCAGTCGCACCCGGTCGCCGGTCAGGGCCGCCGCGGCCAGGATCGGCAGCGAGGCGTTCTTGGCGCCACGCACGCGGACTTCGCCCCGCAGCGATACGGGTCCTTCGATCTCGATCAGGGACGACTTGCGCTGTTGATCTGACGTCATCTAGGACAGGTATCCTTCTCGGGAAGGTGGTGCAGCGCGGGCTTGAGTGGAAGGTCAGGCAGTCCCAACCCCGCAAGTGATCCGCACTGCTGATGAATCGGCGAGGTCTGCTGGCTTGGTCAGGTGGCCTTGGAGAGCTGCACCATCGCTGTCAGGGGACGGTAGAATCCGTGCTTGGCCACGCGGTAGCGCAGGAGGCCGAAGCGGTCGAAGACGAAGCCTTCGTTGTCGCGCTTGAAGGCGGTGAGGTCGGCGGCAAGGTCGCCCGGATAGCGCGCCACCTGCTCCGGCCAGATTACGTCGCAGGCGTAGTCGTACAGCGCGATGTCGAGGCTGTTGGCCTCCTCGAGGCAGGCCCGCTCGTCGGCCGAGAGCGAGGCGAGCGCGTCGCCGCTCTTCTTCACGTTGCGCTGCTCGTAGCGGATGTCGAACCGCGGAATGCGCAGCGCGTCGCGCATCAGCAGCAGGCTTTCGTCGTAGCGTTCGACAAGGCCGACGAAGGCGTAGCGCTCGCGCAGGATGCCCTTGGCCTTCTCGAGCTCGGCCGCGCCGGCCGCGAACTCGCGCTCCGCACCCGTGATGCAGCCCAGCAGAAACTTCGTCTGGTAGTTGCGCCACCGCTCGTTCGCGCAATGGTCCTGCACGGTGTGGCTGTGCTTGCCGCCCTGCATCTGGCCCTTGTACCAAGAGAAGAAGCGACGGACCGGATCGCGCAGGAAGGTGAAGTACGTCACGTCGGGGAAGACCTTGGCGAACTCGTCGTTGGCCCGCAGGTAGTGGCCGCCGATGCCGCCCAGATTCGGCCGCAGCCCCTTGAGCACCCGCAGCAGACGCACCTGGTGCTCCAGTTGCGGGATGCGGTTGAACTCGACGTAGTTCGTGCCGAAGTTGTGTCGCAGGCCGTGGTGCAGCGTCGTGCCTGCGGTCTTCGTCATGTGGCAGAAACAGATCACTCGCGTCCTCCCGTCCGTTGACCGTCAGCTCTGGCCGTGGCGGCGCACCTGCTCGACGAGGTCCTGGTGGGCCAGGAACCACTCGATGAAGCGGGCGACGCCTTCCTCGATGGTCGTGCGTGGTTCGAAGCCGAGCTTCGTGCGGGCGCGCTCGATGTCGGCGTAGGTTGCCGGCACGTCGCCCGGCTGCATCGGCAGCAGCTCCATCTCGGGCTGGCGCCCCATGCACCGGCCCAACGTCGCGATCATGTCCATCAGCTTCTCGCTGCGATGGTTGCCGAGGTTGAACACCTCGCAGGGGTCCAGCCCGCCCGTGAAGATGCAGCGCTTCACGCCGTCGACGATCTCGGCAACGTAGGTGAAGTCGCGGTGCATGTCGCCGTGGTTGAAGACCTTGATCGGCCGACCCTGCAGGATCGCGTCGGCGAACAGCCACATGGCCATGTCCGGCCGGCCCCATGGTCCGTAGACCGTGAAGAACCGCAGGCCGATCGTCTGGAAGCCGTAGAGGTGCGTGTAGGTATGCGCCATCAGCTCGTTGGCCTTCTTGCTGGCGGCGTAGAGACTGATGGGGTGGTCGACGTTGTCGGTCTCGCTGAAGGGCAGCTTGGTGTTGTTGCCGTAGACGCTCGAGCTCGACGCATAGACGAGCCGCGGGACGCCGGCATGGCGGCATCCCTCGAGGATGCTGAGGAAGCCGTCGAGGTTGCACCGCACGTAGTCGAAGGGATGCGTCAGCGAGTGGCGCACGCCGGCCTGGGCGGCCAGGTTGACGACGGTGTCGAACTTCTCCGCCTTCATCAGGGCCAGCACGCCGTCGGCATCCTCGAGGCTGAGCTCGACGGGGCGGAAGCCCGCGCGCCCTTCGAGCAGGGCGTGGCGACTCCGCTTGAGCACCGGCGCGTAGTAGGCGTTGAAATTGTCGAGCCCGACGACCTCATGGCCTTCGTCCAGCAGGGCGCTGGCCAGATGGAAGCCGATGAACCCGGCGGTTCCGGTGACGAGAATCTTCATGGGACAACCGTTCCTTGAGGGATGGACCGGAAGCAAGGCCGTCAGGCCTTGTAGACCGCCGCCTTGGGCTTGGCCACGTTGGCCATGGCGTTGCGCGTGTCGACGATGACAGAGGCCAGTTGGCCGAGGCGCGCGTAATCGACGGCGCTGTGGGCGGTGGAGATCACGACGACGTCACAGGTGGCCGCCTCGTCGAGGGGGACGGACTTGCGGCCGGCCAGTTCGGCGTGCTCGCGCGTCATCATGATTTCGGGGATGTGCGGATCGTGGTACAGCACCTTGGCGCCGCGCGCCTCGAAGAGCTCGATGAGCTTCAGCGTCGGGCTTTCGCGCAGGTCGTCCACGTCGGCCTTGTAGGCCAGCCCGAGCAGCAGCACGCGGCTGCCCTTCAGCGCCTTGCCCTGATCGTTCAACGCCTCCATCGTCTGCGAGACGACATACTTGGGCATGTCGGTGTTGATCTCGCCGGCCAGCTCGATGAAGCGGGTCGGAATCTCGTACTCCCGCGCCTTCCAGGTCAGGTAGAAGGGATCGATCGGGATGCAGTGGCCGCCCAGGCCGGGGCCGGGATAGAAGGGCATGAAGCCGAAGGGCTTCGTCTTCGCCGCTTCGATCACCTCCCAGATGTCGATCCCCATGCGCGCGAAGACGACCTTCAGCTCGTTGACCATCGCGATGTTGACGCAGCGGAAGATGTTCTCGACCAGTTTGGCCGCCTCGGCCACGCGCGTGCTCGACACCGGCACGGTCTTGACCACGACCGCATCGTAGAGCGCCACGGCGGCCTCGAGCGCTTCGGGCGTCCCGCCACCCACCACCTTCGGGATCGTCGCCGTCTGGAAGTTCTTGTTGCTGGGGTCCTCGCGCTCCGGCGAGTAGGCCACCAGGAAATCGACGCCCGCCTTCAACCCCGAGCCGTTCTCGAGCACCGGCACCATCACCTCGTCGGTCGTGCCCGGATACGTCGTCGACTCCAGGATGACGATCTGGCCCGCGTGCAACGCCGGCGCGATGCTCTCCGACGTCTTGACGACGTAGCTGATGTCGGGCTCGCGGTGGTGCGTCAGCGGCGTCGGCACGCACAACAGGAGCGCGTCGCACTTGGCGGCGTCGGCCATGTTGACGCTGACGGCAAAGCGGTCGCTCTTGGCCATCTCACTCACGGCGGCCGACGGAATGTGCAGGATGTACGACTTGCCGGCCCGCAGGTGGTCGATCTTGGCCTGGTCGATGTCGAGTCCCATCACCGGGAAGCCGGCGCGATGGAACTCGATCAGCAGCGGCAACCCCACATACCCAAGACCGATCACGCCGACGACGGCGGTGCGCTGGCGAATCTTCTCGATGAGTTCATGGACGGGGGTGGATGCCACGGGGGGAACGACGGTAGTCATGTGGGTGGTGTCTCGTTCGGGGATGGGAATGGGGCTGCAAGGCGGGCCACGCTGGTCGCTGCCATGGAATCAGGCAACGTGCGGGAACCGGACGACGCGAATGAGTCGAACTCGGATGGAACTCGGGAGGTGCGTGGCGCGGATAAGGGCAAGAAAAGCCCATCGACCCCGCCGTGCGTATCAGGCAGACCACCCCCGAAAACCCCGAGACGCGAGTCCAGCCCACCCTTGCTACAACTCGGGATTGCCGTTGGCAAACGGTGCCCGGGAGCCTGATGAGCGCGCTGGCCGCCTCGCAAAGCGCGGGGATGTAAGGCGCCCCTCGCGCGGGCTGTCAAGCTGCGATGTCGCCAAATCCGCCTCCGAGTAGGAAGTCGGAGGCGGATTTGAGGGAAAAGCCCCCACGTTTATGGCGGATTTGACATAAACTCCCGCGGCTGCCCCGGACACGATTGGCACGTCAGCCCCCAAGGCACCTATCCCTGAACCCCTCGGCCACGGTCCCATTCGCCGACCGCCACCTCGAAGTGACCAAAGAAGCCCCCACCATGGCTCCATCCGACCAAGCGACCCGGCCCGCCGCGCCAGAGCCCGTCGCCCCCCGCTCTCGACCATGGAAGCTCTGGACCGGAGTCGTCGTGGGCCTGCTGGCATTCCTGGGGTACTGGCAGGCAACCAACTGGATTTCCACTCTGCCATCGGACAGGACCTCCCAATTCGAGCAATCCGTCCGCCGGCACGAGAAGGTCGTGGAGCTGCTGCCCCGGAACGTGCGTCGGTTCAAACCACGCCATCAGGATCTGTATCTCCACTTCTTCCTCTTCCTCCCCTACGGCGTCATGGCGGCGGCGGCCGGACGGGCGGGCGTCGCCCTGTGGGGGACCTCCTGGAGACGCCGATCCTTCGGAATCGCCCTCGGAGTGGCCCTGCTGGTTCCGCTTTACGAGGAATACCGCCAACTCTCGGTCCCCAGCCGCACCGCCTCCTTCGAGGACCTTTACGCCAGTTGGGCCGGGATTCTGGTGGGTTTCGGGTTGGCTTGGTTGACGGGCCGGATTGTCGCGGCCGGCGTCCGACGTTGGCGCCGGAGAAAGAATCACGCGCTTGATGCGCCCGAAGGCGGACAGACAGACGAAGTCAGTTGACAGCGGACTGGAGAAGGCAGTAGAAGTGCGGTCATGTGAATGCGCACATATCCGTTTCGCAGGTCGTTGTTCCCGTATCAATTTCGCTTTGGGAAACAGGAGTCAGTATCATGCGTCTTAGTGGATGGGTCTTGTGTGGGCTGCTGGTGGGCGCGCCCCTCGTCGGGGTTGCGGAAACGACGGCGCCGGCTTGGGTCGGCGTCGTGGACGGCAAGGCGGGGTATCGCATCGTCGAGGCAGCCGGAACCGAAGGGCTGCCTGTCCATGGCGCGAAGGTGCGCGTCGGCGACCGTGTTCTGGCCGGCGAGCGCTCTGTCGTCATGCGCCTGCCCGAAAGTGCCATGGTGCTGATCGGCAACGGATCGAGCGTCCGGGTGGCCGGCGAGCGTCAGATCGCGCTTGAAGGCGGCAGCGTTGCGACCGGCTTTCGCGTCGAGAAGCCCGTGGAGTTGCAGTTTGACACGCTGGGCGTGGCGATCCTGAAGCCCGAGCCCGCTGCCGAAGCCGGGCCCGCCGTGGTGCCGACAGCAACCGCCGCGCGTTCGGCCGTGCTGGGGATCGATCAACTGTCGCCCGGTAGCATCCGCATCAGCGCCTTCAACGAGATGGCCTCGGTGCGCCTGCTGGAGTCTGGCACGCAGTTGGCTGTTGTGGGCGCAAACCAGGTGCTCGAACTCGTTCAGGACGCGCTTGGGAATTGGACGCTGGCCGACGCCATCCGGAGTCAGGAAGCCGAAACCACCGGCGAAACCAGCGACAGGCGCGACGAGTCGGGCGCACTGGTGCAGCAGGGCGGAGCAAACGCGGGAGCGGGGGCCGGAATCGGAGTGGGAACGGGCACCGGAATCGCCGTCGGAACCGCCGGTCTTGTGGCCGGCGTGTACGGGCTGAAGAAGGCGGACGACAACAAGGACGACGTTGACGACCTGAAGGACGAGATCGAGGATCTGGAGGACCAGTTGCGGGACTTGGAGGACGTCCTTCGGAGCCTGACAACTCCCTGAGGAAGTCGTCAGGGAACTGGCGAACTGCAGTCGTAACAGGCGGCAAGCCAAGTCTGTGCAGCGAGTTTCGGAATGCACGAGAAAAAAGCGGGTCGTGTCCGATTATGGCTTGACACATCCGCCGCAAGAAGTTGGGGTCAGGGGCGAATGCTGGTGAAAACCCCGAATGATCGGGTGAAAAATAATCTCGCGGACAGGGTATATTCTGACACCATGAAGAAGCTTATCGGAACTGTGCTGATGGCAGGGCTCCTTGTGGCGCCGACCTTTGCCGACCAAGTCAAGCCGGCTGACGCGTGGGTGGGTGTCGTGGACGCACGCGGCAGCTACCAGGTCGTGATGGCCACCAACGAGACGCGCAACGGCGAAGGTCGCCTTTCCCGTCTGCAAGTCGGGGATCGCGTGATCGCGTCCGCCGAGCCCGTCTCCATTCGGTTGTCTGAAACCGGCACCGTCCTCGTGGGCAGCAACTCCGAGGTGCTCATGAAGGCCGCCCGCACCGTCGAGCTGCAGGTCGGCACCGTCGCTGCCGGTTTCCCGGCTGACAAGCCGATGGCGCTGCGCTACGAGACTCTCGAGGTCACACTCGCCCAGCCGTTGACCGACGCATCCGAGCAGGCGGCCATCGTACCAACCTCGACGACGCCGCGCTCGGTCGTCATTGCGGCCGAGCGTCTCACCCCGACGAGCCTTCGCCTCTCGGCGCTCAATGAGACGGCCATCGTCCGCGACATCCAGTCCGGCGCGCAGTTGGCCGTCATCGGCGCCAACGACGCCATCGAACTGGTCAAGAACGAGGCCGGCAATTGGGTCATCGCCACGCGCGAGTTCTTCGCTCCCGTGATGCAGGACCCGGCAGGTTCGGGCACGGGCACCGGCACCGGCACCGGCACGGGTACCGGCACCGGGAGTGGCAGCGGCGGCGGCGGCGGCATCGGCGCTGCCGGCGGCATCGGCGCCGGCTTGGTTGGCGTTGGTGTGGGCGGCTACGCCCTCAAGCGCAACAATGACAACAAGGACGACATCGACGACCTTGAGGACGAACTCGATGACCTGAAGAAGGAAATCGAAGAACTCGAGGACATTCTGCGCAGCCTCACCGCTCCCTGACGAGCGACCACCTGAACCGAGTCATCCCACGCCGGGGCGCGGAAAGCCGTTGCCCCGGCGTTCTCTTTGGCGCTTGGCCTTGCCGTTGCATCCGCAACCCGGGACCCCTTAGCCCATGGCACGCCGTCGCAAGCGCCCGTCGCCCTTGCCCCGTTGGATCGCCGCGCTGGTTGCGTCCGCTGTCGTCGCCTCATGGGCCGCTCAGCACTACACGGCAACGCGCGAGCGCGAAATCTGGGAAGCCCGCTGGCAGCGCGAGGGAAATTCCTTCTTCGCCGTCCAGACCCCCGAGACGGTCCCGGCTTCGTCGGCCTCGCTGCTCAAGGCCGCACTCTTCTTCGGTGAGCGCCCCGTCCCCCCCGCCTACTCGGAAGCCCAGGCGCTGATCGGCAAAGGGCTCGCCTTGGCGCCGATGCGCTCCACGCTTTGGCTCTACGGCGCCCGCTATCACCTCTTCGAGGGCAACTCCGACAAGGCACGCGTGGCGCTCGAACGCTCCGACCTGCTGCATCCCTTTCACCCGACCCGCCGCATGATGGCAGTTGAACTGTGGGACCTGCTCGGCGAGCGCGACCGCGCCATCGAACTCGCGCTTCAGATCGGCGCCGTCGGCGGGTCGGCGCGCAAGGAAGCGGCTTCCCGGTTGGCATGGATCGGAATCGATCCCGCCGAAGCCGTCCGGATGCTTGGCGCCGACACCATGCCGATCAACGAACTGGCCGACGTCATCGAGGCAGTCCGCTCCCAACGGTCGGAAACCATGCGCCGCGTCCATGCCGAAATCCCTGAGGCCGCCTTCCTCAACCGAGATTTTCGCAATCGCATGGCGCGCGTCTTCACCTCCCCGTTGGTTCTGGACAAGTCGTGGGAGATCTGGAAACGCGAGATTGGCGCCTTGGAGGATGTCCCCGAGGCCGACGGCGACCCGCCCTTGCTGGCCACGAACCTGTCGCTTGAGCGCTCGCCGCTCGACTCCCGGTTTCACTTGGGCTGGCAGCCGATCCCGGGCCCCGCGGCCTCAACGGCCTTCTGGCTTGCCGAAGGCGCCGGCCGGGCGGAGGCGGGCGGACAACTGCGCCTGACCTTCACGCCTCCCCTGCCGGGGCAGTCGCGCGCGTTCCGTTGGCCGGCCTATCGACTGCCCGTGCCCGCCCACACGGCGCCCATCACCGTCCGCCTGTGGTTGCGAGCCGAGCCCGCCCAGACTTCGCGCTGCCGCCTGATCCTGCGTGTCGGAGATCGTCTCACCGAGGGCCCGTGGTCCAACCCCGCTGAACTTGGATGGCAGGCGATTCGGATGACGATCCCGCCGGCGGAATCGCCCGAGTTGATTGAGATCATCCTCTACCGCGAGTGGGTGGGGACGCCGCCACAGGACGGCGCGCAACTGTTCATCGACCGGCTGGAATTCGTCAGCGAAGGGCAGGATCGCCCATGAGCGATTGGCAACCGGGCGCGGAATGGGATTTCCGCGGGGAGGGCCCGTTCAATCTGCGGGAGGTCGCCTATTGGACCGGCATCGTGCTTGTCTGTCTGGTCTATTTGGGAGGCACCGTCTCCTTCGGCTACGCCTACAATGACATGGTGCGGGCGATCGGCTGGTGTGTGTGCGGCGCACTGGCAATTTGGGCGGCCTGCTTCTGGGCCTCGGGTCGTTTCATCTTCGAGCGATTCCCTCTGGTGAGGTGGGGGCTGCTGTTTGGAGTCGGCACAGTTGCTTGGGCAGGTTGCCAGTTGGTGCCGCTGCCGGTAGACTTGGTGCGTCAGTTGTCGCCTTTCTGGGCCGAGTCACTCGAGGCGATGCAGCAGGCCGGCTATGCAATCCCCGAGCGGCTTCCGCTGGCTTCGACGCCCGAGGCTGCCTGGAGCTCGTGGAACCAGTTGGTGGCCGCGTTGCTCTTTCTGTTCGGCGCATGCGTGGTCGCATCGCGACGCCAGGGGTATATCGTGCTGGCCGCGCTGGCGGTGGGATTCGCCCTGGTTGAATCCTGGATCGGCTTGGCGGTCTATGTGCTGGGGAACACGCCGCGCGCCTACGGTCTCGTCTACAACGCGAATCATCACGCCGCAGCCATCATGATGGGACTGCCGGTCGCGGCGTGGTGGGTGATGTCGCGCAAGGTGTTCAACCGTTATGGCTACGCCGAAACGGAGCGCACCGACATCGTGCTGCTGATGGGCGGGATCGTGGTGGTCACGTTCGCGGGCTGGGCGATGGCGTTGTCGCGCGGCTCACTCGTGGCCTTCATCGTGGTGAGCATCGCGAGTCTGTTGCTGCACGGCGCACTGGCCTTCATGCAGCGCGGCAATGGCACCAATGGCGAGCGCTCGCGGCGTTCCGATGCCGGCGTGCTGACCGCCCGGCCTCTGATTGTCTTCCTGCTCGCAGTGACCGCCGCCGTGGTCCTGTATCTCTCGCAGGCAGTCGAGGGACTCTCTGCGCGCCTGGATGGAACCGACGACCTGAGCGGGCGCATGGAATACTGGATTGCCACGCTCGAGGGCCTTCGGCGCATGCCGCTGATGGGGATTGGGCTCGGTGGCACCGAGCTCGTGATAAATCGTTTTCAGGTGGGCCGCCCCACCGCGGTGGTCGCCGTGTGGTCTCACAACGACTGGGTGCAGGTCGTGGCCGAGTTGGGCATGCTGTGGACCGTCGCGACGCTGGTGGCGGTGGGGGTCTTCGGGCGGAAGCTCTGGCAGGACTGGACTTCGACGACGTACAAGGTCGGTCGCCGACATCGCGGATTCCGTAGCGCCGTGCTGGCCGGACTGGCCATCACGCTCGTTCATGCCTTCTTCGACTTTCATCTCCGAACCCCGCTCGTGGGCTTCCAGTTTCTGACGTTGCTCGCCTTACTCTTGACGGGGACCAAGGTGTTCGGAACACGATGACCGAAGAATGGCGGCCTTTGGGGTTGAGGGTGCCTCGTCCCTGTTGCCATCGTGTATAATGATTTGGCGTCGCTGGACTTGGCGCGCCGGAACTCGATACGAATCCCCGACCGGGTAGCCGGCGCCTCGCCGGTCAGTTCACTCCGAAAGCAGGTACGATCACTTGAGCACGATCCGTGGGCTTGAAGGCAAGGGGCAGCCCCTTGTTGAGTCGGAAGCACATCCCGCCGTCCACAGCTCCCCCCAGTTCATCGTCGAAGCCATGCCGCGCGAGGCCGAGTCGCAGGACGACTTCGGCGAGTTGCGGGCGTACATGGAACTGCTGTGGCATCGCCGCTGGTTCATTCTGTTCTTCATCCTGCTGTTCCTCGTGCTGGGGGCTTTCCAGATCCGGCGCTCCACGCCGGTCTACCTTTCGGAAGTGAACCTGAAGTACGAGCCGCGCGCCGCGCAGGTGGTCGACTTCGGCGAGCGCTCCACCACCCTGTACCAACGCGACGAAATCAACACCGCCGTCGAGATTCTCAAGAGCCCGTCCATTGCGCGCGCGGTGCTCTCGGTGCTCGGCAGCGTCGATCCCCCCGAGGTGATCCGCGACGAGTCGCCGCTGGCCCGCGCCAAGGAACTGATCCAGTACATGGCGTCGACCATCCGCCGCCACTTGGTGATCGAGCGCACCCCCGCCAACTTCGACGAGGAGGCGATGACCGCTCAGCAGGCCGTCACCCGGCTGCTGAACAAGGTCGAGGCCGCCCAGAAGCCCGACACCAAGATCATCACCCTGCAGGTGCAGGACACCAACAAGTCGCGGGCCAACCGCATCGCCAACGCCTTCGCCAGCCAATTCATCGAGTACACCAACCGAGAGCGCCAGCGCTCGATGACCTATGCGCGCGAGTATGTGCAGGAGCAGATCGAGCGCACGAAGAAGGAAGTGGCCGACGCCGAACGAATCCTGTTCGAGCAGAGCGGCTTGGCCGACCTGCGCGTCACGGACGCCGAGCGCGAGATTGCCATCGAGAGCCTGACGTCGCTGACCAAGCAGGTCGAGACCCAGCGCCTCGAGGTCGCCATGCTCGAGGCCGAAGCCTCCTCGTTCCGCGCCGTCGACGCCCGCATGGTGATGGATTCCAGCCATCGCCTGCTGCAATCCCTGATGGACCGCCGCAGCCAGCTTCTCATCGAAATCAACAAGCTGACGAACGAGAACGACGAGACCTTCCTGCCCGTGATTCGCCTGAAGCGCGAACTCGAGGGCCTCGACGAGCAGATCAATACGGCCGCCGAGCAGTATCGCGTCCTCGTCGAGGACCGCCTGCGTGTCTCGCGCCTGAAGCTCCTGTCGCTCGAGATGAGCCTCGACCAGCAGCGGCAGCGTCTCGACCAGCTCGAGAAGCAGACCATCCAGTTCCGCGTGCCGCACCGCGAAGTCGAGGCGACCCGGCAGGTGCTGGCGACATTGCTCGACCAGTTCAAGAAGCTTGAGGTCACCGACGAGGCCGACACGACGAACGTGACGATCATCTCGCCGGCCACGCTGCCCGACAAGCCCATCTCCCCCAACGTACCGCGCACGCTCGTTCTGTTCGGCTTTGTGGGGCTGGTCTTCGGCGCCGGCCTGGTTCTTTCGATCAACATTCTGGACCGCTCGGTGAAGGATCCTCGCGTTGTGGAATCCAACCTCGGCCTCCCGTTCCTGGGCGTGCTGCCGTTCCTTCACAGCACGACACGGCGCTTCCTGCCGGGGCAGAAGGGCAAGACCCCGTCGTTGCTGCCGCAGAACTCGAAGGGCACGGACGCCGAGGCAGTCCGCTACCTCCGCACGTCGATCCAGTACTCGAGTGCCGGACGCTCGCCCCAGGTGCTGCTCATCACGAGCTGCTTCCCGCAGGAAGGCAAGTCGACCGTCTCGTCCAACCTCTCCGTTTCCTTCGGCGAGCGCGGCGACCGTACGATCCTCATCGACGCGGACCTCAAGCGCCCCATGGTGCACCGCATCTTCGACCTGCCCAAGGTGCCCGGGCTCTCCGACGTCCTCACCGGCCAGGTCAGCCTCGAGGAGGCCATCGTCTCGGGCGTGCGCGAGAACCTCGACATCCTGCCTGCGGGCCGCTCCACCCCTTCGCCCGTCTCGCTGCTCGACAGCAAGGCGATGGCCGAGCTGATCGAACGGCTGCGCGAGCGATACTCGACCATCATCCTCGACTCCGCCCCCGCCCACGGCATGGCCGATGCCCTGGTGCTCTCCCAGAAGGTCGATGGCGTCGTGCTCGTCGTGCGTCCGGGACGTACCATGATGGAAGCGCTCGTCCACACGGCGAAGAAGCTGCGCTCGATCGATGCGCGCACGCTCGGCGTGATCTACAACACGCAGCGCAAGGGCCGACACGCGGCCAACTACGGCTATGGCTACGGATATGGCTACGGCTACGGATATGGCTACGGCAGCGACGTGAGCGATTCGGGCGACGAGGTCGAGACCTCGGCCGCTCCCTCGGGCGACAAGAAGGCATGATCCGAGTCGAGACACCGTTCGGCGAGACCGGGCTTTGGGTGGTGCTGCTGGCGGCCGGAGCCGCGGGCGCCGTGCTGACCGCGGTGCTGACACCGCTGGCCGGCCGCATCGCCCATGTCATCGGCGCCATCGACCAGGTGGACGCGCGGCGCGTGCACACGCGTCCCACGCCGCGCTTGGGCGGCCTCGCGTTGTTCGCCGCCTTCATGATCGTGTTTGGCGTGCTCTACTTCTTCATGCCGGGCATGTTCGCCGACCAGCGCCCCGAGTTCCTTGCGATCGTTCTTGGCGCCGTGGCCATTGTCGCCGTCGGCATCTGGGATGACACGCGCGGGTCGCGTCCGCTCTACAAGCTGCTGGCCCAGATTGCCGTCGCCTGCCTCGTGTTCTTCGGCGGCTTGCGACTCGAGGCACTCACTTGGCCATTCGCCGAGGGCGGCCGCATCGCCCTCGGTCTCTGGGGTCTCCCGATCACGATCTTCTGGTTCGTCGGCCTGATGAATGCGATCAACATCATCGACGGCCTCGACGGGCTGTGCTCGGGCATCAGCGGCATCTCCAGCCTTGTGCTCGCCGCGATTATCGTCCAGTTCGACTCCACCTTCTACGCCGTGCTGCCCGCGCTTACCGTCGGCTTGTGCCTCGGCTTCCTCCTCCACAACTACCACCCCGCCAAGATATTCCTCGGCGACACCGGCAGTCTGCTCCTCGGCTACCTGCTCGCCTGCGCGACGCTGACCACCGGCACGAAGAGCACCGCCGTCCTGACGCTGATCATCCCGCTGCTGTGCATCGCCGTTCCGGTGATGGACACCTTCGTGGCGATCGTCCGGCGCACGCGCAAGGGCCGCCATCCGTTCAGCGCCGACAAGGAGCACCTGCACCACCGCCTGCTCGGCATCGGCCTGTCGCAGCGCCGCGTCGTGTGGATCCTGTGGTTCCTGACCGCCTATCTGGGCCTGACGGCCTTCACGCTCGAGAAAACCGGATCCGCGGCACTCATCATCGCCAACGCCGCATTCCTGTTCGTGGGCTTCATCCTGCTGATCGAGAACGTCTCGTTCCTTGCGGTTCGGCGCGAAGCCGAACGCGAGGAGGTGCAGGAAGCGGCCCGTCGTTCGGCCACCAACAATTCGAATCCCACGCTCGCCTCGGGCAGCACGTCCGCCTGACATCATCTCGCAACCGGAAGGAACACCCGATGCTTCTTCGCTCCCGCCTCGTCTGGACCGCCCTGATTGGCGTTCTCGCGCTCTCCCTGTCGGGCTGCTACTCGCCCTCGCGGACGCCGTTCCATCCCGGCCTGCCGCCCGCATTCGACCCGGCACGCAAGGATTGGGAGGATTCAATCGCGCGCCTCACGGAGAGCGAGCTGCAACTGCCCGCCCGCCGCGACTACGCCATCGGGCCGGGCGACGTGCTCTCGATCACCTTCGTCGGCCGTCCCGACCTGCTGGTCACCGGACCCAACAAGGACGACTATGAGGTCACCGTTTCGGAAAGCCCCACGATCACGATGCCCTACATCGGGGCCATCCGCGTCCACGGCAAGACCGCCGAGCAGTTGCAGGAAGAAATTCGCGTCGCCTACTCGCCCTTCATCAAGGACCCCGTCCCCGTCGTTCGCCTGAAGACCTACTACGCGAACCAGGTGACGGTGCTGGGCAGCGTCCGCGAACCGGGTCGCTACGAACTCGCGGTCGGCGACACGGTGCTCGATGCGATCTTCAAGGCAGGTGGCCTGACCTTCGGCGGCCGCACCGCCGGCCTGCCGCCCGCGCGCATCCTCAAGGTCTATCGCGAGAAGGTCAGCCAGAAGCAGCGCCTCGACCTCGAACCCGAGGAGCTGATGCGCCTCCTGCGGGAGGACGACCGCATCCTGCCGCGCGAAGAAATCATCCTGCCGCTCGACGAATTCATCCTCGGCGGCGACCTGAAGTACAACATCCCCCTGCGTCCCTTCGACATCGTCTTCATCCCGCCGGCCGGAACGGTTTCCGTCAACGGCAACGTCGCCGGCCCGCGCGTCGTCTTCCTCGGGCCCAGCCTGCGCACTTTCGTGCAGGTGGTCACCGAGACCGGTGGCCTCGACTTCAAGGCCACATCGATCGCCGAAGTCGTCCGGACGCATCCCGATGGCTCGACCGAGTCCTTCTTCGTCAACGCCCGTGACCTGATGCGGCGCAAGGCACCGGACTTCGTCCTCGAGGACAACGACCAGATGTTCATCTACAAGTCCAACTGGCGCACCTTCGCCTCGCTGCTTGGCGAGCTGTGGGGTCGGTCGGTCCGTGTCGGAGCCAACGCCACCTACTCGCCGCTCTGACGTACACCCTCTGCGGGAGAAGCAGACGGCCCATGGCCCAGTCGCACCAGGCATGCGATCCTGAACCGTCGCCCTACCGGGACGCGCCCCGCTGGTATGCGGTGCACACGCGTCCCGGCATGGAGGCGAAGGCATGCGAAGGGCTCGAGCCGCTCGAGCTCGACGACCTGCTCTTCCCGCTGCTGCGGACCGTTGTCTCCAGCGGCCCGGCAGCCGGCAGCAACCGGACTGAGCCGTTGTTCCCCGGCTACCTCTTCATCCTGGCGCACATGACCAGCGAGTTGTTGGCGCGCATCAATCGCTTGACCGAGGTGCGCTACGTCGTCGGCTCGCGTCCGAATGTGCCGTCGCCGATTCCCGAGGCCGAGATTCGACTGGTCCAGCACATCGCCGGGCTCGAGCGCGACTTCCGGCTCGGCCCGATCCCGGAGCGTGGTCGGCGGGCCCGCGTCATCGCAGGGCCGCTCGAGGGCGTCGAGGGGCTCGTCGTCTGGCGCAACAAGCGCGAAGCCCGCATCGCCTCGACGATCTCCGTCGTCGGCCAGGCGGTCGAACTCGTCGTCCCGCTCGATCTGCTCGTCTTGTCCGATTACGACAATGGCGGCGTGCCGTACAAGCAGCGCCACCGCGGCGGTCGCCGTGCCCGCCGCACGGAACTGGCTCGCACGCAGGCGCAACCCACGCCGGACCAACAGGACATCACCGCCGCCTGATCCCCGCTCGCACGGCGCCGCTCAGGGCACCTGCGAGGGAGTCTCCAGGCGAATCTCCGTGTCGACGGGGCGCTCGGTGGACCCCGGCGCGCGATTGGCACTGTTGTCGACGGGGGTGAAGAAGCTGCGGCCGTCGCCGACGCCGCGCAGATCCGGCTGGCCGTCGGCCCGTGGCTCGATGATGAAGACGTCGTAGTCGGTGATGTGCGTCACGCCGCCGGGCTCGTAGCGCCGGATGTCGGGATTCACGGTCAGCGTCACGCGCCCCGAGTCGAGCTCGTACACGAGGTGCCCGCTGTCCGCTTCGACGGACTCCTGCTTGAAGTAGACGTCGCCGCTGGCCACGAAGCGCTGCTCGGTCGCGACGTAGGTCATCTCGTCACAGCGAATCTGGAAGTCCTCGCTGACCATCACGATCGAGCCGGCGGCGGTGAACTCGGACAGCTCGCCCTCCGGGTCGATGGTCGAGCGCACGCGCGGTTCGGTCTCGCCGCGCGGCGAGGCTTCGATGCGCAGGTTCGAGCCCAGCTTCGCCAGGCCGCTGGCTTCCTCGGCAGGCTCCTCGCCTTCGGCGGGCTCTGCTCCGGCGAGCAGGATCACGATCGGGCGCGGCCCGGTCAGGCGCACGATCTGCTCCTCGGTCTCGGTGCGCTCGAGGGCGAAGACCTCCATGCCGTCGAAGCTGGTCGTGCTCGTGCCCGCGCGCTGCAGCACTTTCGGCGTACCGCTCAGGTGCAGCGTGCCGCGCTCACGGTCGTAGTCGAACGCCTGACAGGTTGCCTCGATCTCGCTCGTCTTGACGTCCACCTCTTCCCGGGCCAGCAGCACCCCGGTGTCCATCAGGAAGGAGAGATGCCGGCAACGCAGGTTCAGGTCCGCCGTGATGAGTTCCACCTGCCCGCGCGCCTCGAAGACCTGCCGGCCCGCGGCCTCGTCGGTGCCCAAGTGGAACCAACCGGGCTCGCCGTTGGGGAATCGCCCGGTGCGGAAGGAGACGCTGCCGCCGCCGGCGAGTTGGCCCAGGAAGGACGACTGCGCGGCCGGATCGCCGGCCTGACACAAGCCAACCTGCGGCCCCGTGAAGGCCAACGCCGCTACCAACAGCAAGGCACTCGATGAACGCCTCATGACGCACCACCTTGGAATTCGAGGGTGACGGGCTCGTCGCCAACCACCGGATACCACCAGTCGGCGAAGTCGCGGTCGGCCACGAAGCCGGTGCCGCGGATCACGACCTGACCGTCCGGGAAGCGGGCGCTCTGCTCAAAGGGACCCGGACAAACGAAGCGCTTGGCCGCGTTGCTCCAGTACAGCGCCCGTGCCCGCACGGTGCCTTCCGTCCCGAAATCGACTTCAATGCCCAAGCCCCCCGACGGATCCACCAGCAGGAAGTCCCGCCGCGTTGCCCCCGCGATGGTTGGCGCATCCTCGCCCCGCACCACCTCGAACGACCCGAATATCTGGAGCGCCAAGTCCTCCTCGGCGATCTCGACAACCACGGTCGGATCGACCACCGGCGGATCAGGCATCGCATGGAAGTAGCGCGCCAGCGGACCGCGCACGGTGATCGGCTCCTCGCCCTCGGCCCCGTGCACGACGATCAAGACGTCGCGACAGACGATCGAGAGCCCGTCGGCCGAGACGTGCGACTCGCGCGCCCGCATCTCCTGCGTGATGCGCGTGCCCTCGCTGGCAATCAACTCCATGCCCTCGAACCGCGCGCCCTCCAGGATCGAGCGCTGCGCCGGCCCGGAGGTCGCCAGCAGGGCAAGACCCACCGCCAATGCCCGCGGCCATCCGCCCGTCATGTCGCCTAGTCTCGCCACAGGGCCACCTCCAGCGCCGCCTCGGGCGCAATGACCAACGGGTGGTCCTCCAGACGCAGGCACCCGGTCAAGCGCTGTGCCTCCTCCCAGAGGCCCGGCACGTCGGTTGGCACCGCGTCCAGCAGGTCCAGCATGTCTTCGTTCACGAGCAAGTGTCCTGCCTCCGGGACGAGGGAGCGCACCATACGGTCGCGGGCAAGTGTCATGAGCAGCAGCGAGGCCTGACCGATCGAGCCGGCCTTCTGGATCGCCCGCCCGGCCGCCGACGGCATGGCCGCCATGCCCACCCGTTCCAGGTCCAGCCGCGCCTCGTAGACCTCCCGGCGCGTCTCCTTCAGCGCCCCGTGCGCCACGTCCAGCGCCATCGCCGGCCGCCCGCCTGACAGCGTCGCCGCCACCTGCGCAAGGCTCGGGTCGATCCCCTCGTCCTGCACCAGATGCCGCTTCAGCTCGTCGCGTGGCAGCGCATGACACGGTAGCGACGCGCACCGCGAGCGGATCGTCTCCAGCACCCGGTTGTACTGGTTCGTCACCAGGATGAGCACCAGATACGAAGGGGGCTCTTCGAGCAGCTTGAGCAGCGAGTTCGCCGCGCCCAGCGTAATCGTGTCCGCGCCGAAGATCAGGATCACCCGCTTGGAGGTCTCCATCGGGCGCATCCAGCCGAGGTCCTGCAAGTCGCGGATTTGCTCGACAAGGATGCTCTTCTTCTTCTCGGGCGGCTCGATGATGTTGAGGTCCACGAAGCCGCGGAAGACCGGCGCGTCGCCGTCGTATTCGAGCGGGTAGGCGCGCGCGACCAGGCGGTCGATGCGCTCGTCGAGGCGAACCGGTCGCGCCTCCGCGGCGGGAGCGGGTTCGGCTGCGGCCTTGGCGTGCTTGCGCGGGGCGGCCTTGGGCTTGGGAGCCGGCTCGGGTGGCGGGGCTTGGGCTGGCTGTTCGGGCGCGGGCGCTTCGCCAAAGAGGTCGTCCTGCGCGCCGAACAGGTCCTCTCCCCCGCCGCCGAACAGATCGTCGGAATCGCGCTCGACCGGCGGCAGCCGCAGGGCGAAGCGCGCGGGCCCGGGGGTCTCCAGCCGCACAGCCGGAGTCGGCAGCCCGGCCGAGAAGATCATCTTCGCGATCGCAAAGGCCAGCGACCGCTTCCCCACGCCGTCCGGCCCGTGCAGCATCAATGCATGCGGCAGCCGACCGGTCTCGATCATCCGGCGCACGAGCCGCTTCACCGGCTCGTGCCCCCAGATGCTGTCGAAGTGGTGATGGCTCGGCGGAAGCACGCGGTCGGCAATCTCCGGGCAGCGGAGGGCGTTTCACACGACACGGGGATAATGACCGGCCAGCCCGCTAGCCCGCAAGCCCGTTGCGCACCAGATAGCGCTCGGCCTCCAGCGCGGCCTGGCACCCGTAGCCGGCCGCCGTGATCGCCTGCCGGTAGTGGTGGTCGTGGATGTCGCCGGCGCCGAAGACGCCCGGCAGGTTCGTCTGCAAATGCTCGTCCACGATCAGGTAGCCCGAGTCGGTGGTCTTCAGCACGCCGGCGAACCAGTCCGAGTTCGGCGTGTGGCCGATGGCGAGGAACATCGCGCTGGCCGGAATCTCGCGCGTCGAGCCATCCTTCGTGCTCTTCAGGCGAATGCTGGTCACGCGCTTCTTGCGCTCGCTCTCCTGCTCGCCCAGCACCTCGTCCACCACCGAGTTCCACTCCACCACGATGTTCTTGGTGCCTAGCGTGCGCTCGGCCATCACCTGGCTGGCGCGGAACTCGTCGCGACGATGGATCAGGTGGACCTTCTCGCAGAGCTTGGCGAGGTACGTCGCCTCCTCCATCGCCGAGTCTCCCCCGCCGACGACGGCGACCGACTTGCCCTTGTAGAACCCACCGTCGCACACCGCGCAGGTATGCACGCCGTAGTTCCAGTAAGTCTGCTCGCTGGGCAGGCCCATCAGACGCGGCGAGGCGCCCGTGGCGACAATGACGGCATAGGCGCGCAGCGTCCCGGCGCCGGTCTCGAGCACATAGTGGTCGCCCTCGCGCGCCAGACTGCTGGCCTTCTCATAGAGAATTTCGGCGCCGTTGTGCCGCGCCTGCTCCTCCATGTCGATCATGAGCTGGTTGCCGTCCTGCCCCTTGGGGAAGCCGGGAAAGTTCTCGATCGTCGTGGTGGTCGTGAGCTGTCCGCCGACCTGCGGCCCGGCGAGCAGCAGCGGCGCCAGATTGGCGCGGGCGGTATAAATCGCGGCCGTCAGTCCGGCCGGACCGCTGCCGCAGATCAGGATGTTGCGAATCTTCGAGTCGGCCATGGCGTGCTGGTTCTCCGTGGTCTGCCAGGCAGCATCCCGCCCTGCCCAGCGGACCGCCATCCGACCCACCCGCCCCCCGGCGGGTCAATCCGTTAGCCCCGGGGGGACAGCCAGATGCTGTACGCGCCAAGGCCCCGAGCTGGGAGGGCCGGCATGCGGAGCCTCACCTCTCGGACGGGATGAGGGACAGCAATCTTGGGTACGCGGGAGACACACAGCCCGCCGGCCCTTGGCCTCGGTGTGCCTTGCGCTCTGCAGTCATTCGCCTTCAGATTCCCGTCGAACTACCCCACGCCGGAGGTCTGCTGATGAAGGCAACGCACACCTGGGGCCCTGTTGCCGTGATCCTCGTCGGCTTAGCGGCCTGCCATGAGACAAGGTCCTCAAGCGGGGCTGGTGTTGCGACCGTGTCCGACCCTGACCTTTCGCTGGCCATCAAACTCATGGAGCAGGCGAACCAGTCGATTGCCGACCAGCATCCCTCCGAACTCGTCTTCCTCGACATCGGAAGCGCCACGAAGAGTCTGAGGTCTCTGTCGCGCACTCGCTTCAATGCGAGTGTGGCGACTCTGGAAGGCGCGCCCGACCTGCTGGCCGTCGTTCTGCTGGATCAGATTCTTGTGGTGGACCCACTCGCACCGGAGAACCTCAGGATGCTGAATCAGCATCTTCGGCCGGAAGAGATCGAGACTGATTGGGTCAGAGTGATCTACACGGCCGAGAAGGCCAGACTCGAAGGCGGGAACTGCGATCGAGACGCGGCCGAACGGACACTGGAAACCGCAGCAAGGGATCTGCTGCGAAACAGCAATTCGATCTACGGCAATCAGTCCGGCCGTGCGCTTCATCATATCCTTCGGGCATGGCTTGCCATCCATCCCGAATGGGGCGGCGCTGCCGAGTTCCAATCCTGGCTGGGCGGAATGGGACTTCCGGTTCCAGCAGAGTTCATCCGCTACCTGCGACTGCTCGAGCAGGAGGAGTTTCCTCTCTGGGAGTTTGACCCGCCGCTGGATGTTCGTGAGTATCGGAACTGACGGCCCGGCGATCATGCCGACGGCGACTGACGCGAGGGAGAACGCGTCCGAACTCGAGCAGTAGACCGTCGCCGTCGAGAACGGGCTTGACCGGACCTGCGAGCATGACGCAAACGGCTACAGGATCCTCCGGATCGTCAACACGACGGGCAAGATGACGAATGACGGTCCTGGGAACGCGGTGCTCCGCACCCGCGCGGCGCCCCACGGCGCGAGTACGGAGCCTCACACTCCCCAGTCTGGCAGGGCGTTCTGCCAAGCAGCTATCACGAAGAGCGGAGAATCAGATCGTGAAAACCTTCCATGAGGTTGTCGATGCACTTCGATCAGGTGATCTCCAGCCAGAGGCCTTGTCGGCGGAACAATTGAGACTGAAGGATTCCGCCGGAGAGAACCTGGTTCATTGGCTGCTTGTTGAATTTGAGTTGGAACTCGCGAAGAAGTTGATCAACTTGGGTCTCCCATATGACGAGTACAGCGAGAATGGCTCAACTCCGTTGATGGACTGTGTCCGATTGGGTCATCGGACGGCTGTTGAGTATCTGTTGAGCCTCGGTGCTGATCCGAACAAGCACGATAGTGTCGTCGGTGAAACATCGATGACCTTCGCGGCGGAGCTTTGTAGGCGGGCGCTGGAGATTCTGGCCGTACTTGTTCGACATGGGGGCGACATCAATATCCCAGACACCACCATGGATGAGACACCACTGATGCACCTTGAGAAAGCGTTGGGAAAGGAAGAAGCCGCGAGATTCGTGGAGCGGATTCGGCTGCCCCAGAAATGAATCCGTTTCGGTGAATGAACACCAGTTCCACCGCGACTTGACGCGTGCAAAGGCCGCGAAGTGTGGCTCGGGCACCGGTGCCCGCCACCGCCGTGGAGCACGATTCGGGCCGCCAAGGCCGTCAGGGGGCAACAGCAGAGGATGATCAAGATGGGCCTTGCCGTACCAAGAAGGAAGTTTGAAGGATGAATTCTGAATGTTGAAGTGAAAGGACTTGGGGCACCATGGCACCCGACGACCCAAGTACAGACAACCCCAGCGCCGATGGGACACCCAAGAGAGACCTGCAGCAGCGTACCAAGGCACTCGCGTTGGGAATCGTCCGACTATACAGCGGCCTTCCCCGAACAACCCCGGCGCAGGTTATGGGCAAGCAACTCCTGCGCTCAGGGACGTCGGTTGGAGCGAACTACAGGGAGGCCAACCGAGCCCGTTCGAAGGCCGAATTCATCGCCAAGATTGGAGACTGCCTGAAGGAGTTGGACGAATCCGGCTACTGGCTCGAACTTCTCGAGGAGTCGGGTATTAGTCCACCGCAGAAGGTTGCCGGACTCCGGGACGAGTGCGAGCAGTTGCTTGCAATCTTCACAGCCATCTCCAAGAAGGCCAAGGGCTGAGCAAAGTTGGCCAAACCTGTCTGAAACCACTCATCATTCATCCTTCATCCTTCAACCTTCGCAGCACCTCCAGGTTCATCCGGTCTTCGTCCATATGCTCGTTCTTTGCTGTCTCGAGCGCCATCGGCAGCGCGCGGAATCGCGGGTCGTTGAGCAGGTGCGCGAAGGCGGCGGTGCCGAGGTGGCCGGCGCCAATGTGGGCGTGGCGGTCCTTGCGCGAACCGAGCGGGTGCACGGAGTCGTTGAGATGGACGGCGCGCAGGCGCTCGAAGCCGACGAGGCGCGCGAAGGCGTCCATCGTCGCCGCGTAGCCCTCCGCGGTGCGCAGTTCGTAGCCCGCCGCGAAGATGTGGCAGGTGTCGAGGCAGACGCCCGTGCGGTCTGGCGCATCGACGGCGGCCAGGATGTCGCGCAGGTCCTCGAAGGGCGCGCCGAGGTTCGTGCCGGTGCCTGCGGTGGTTTCGAACAGCACCCGCGTGCGCACGGCGGGCGTGCGGCGGAAGACCTCGCGGCAACGCGTCGCCAGCGTCTCGATGCCCGCCTCGCGGCCCGCGCCCAGATGCGCGCCGGGATGCAGCACAAGGCCCGGGAGGCCGAGCTGGTCGCAGCGCGTCAGTTCGTCGGCGAGCGCGACGATGGACTTCGCGCCGACGTCCTCCTTCGAGGAGGCCAGATTGATGAGGTAGCAGGCGTGCGCGAAGACCTTGTCGAGGCGGATGCCGGCGGCCTCGAGCGCGCGCGGGAAGGCCGCGATCTGCGCGGGAGGAATCGGCGGGCCCGCCCACTGCGTGTTGTTCTTCACGAACATCTGGAGCGCGGTGCACCCGACCGTTGCGCCGCGCGCCGGTGCCTGGTCCACCCCGCCGGCGATGGACATGTGCGACCCGAGAAACAGGCCCTTGTTCGGATCGCTCACGCGCGCCACTCCCCGCGGGTGCCGCGCACGCGCCACGCCTCGCCGTCCGGGCCGTGCAGCACCGTGTCGGCCATGCGATAGGGCCACTTCACCATCGCCAGCGCGCGCACGACGCCAACATCGGGAAGCAGCGCCGCGCTGGCCAGCACTCCGGCGCGCTTGCCGTCGGGCGCCAGCAGCTCGCGGCCCGGCGCGTGCGGCGCGTCGGCCGCGCCGTCCAGCACCACCAGTTTGCGCGACGGATGCCCCAGGTTCGTGATGCGCGCGATCGTCTCCTGCCCCGGATAGCAGCCCTTGTCGAAGTGCAGCGCCTCGTCCAGATCGGCCTCGAGCGGGATCGTCTCGCCGTCCAGTTCGATCCCCCACCATGGGCAGGCGTGCCGGATGCGCCAGGCGTCGAACGCCGTCCATCCGACCGGTCGCGCGGCGCGGGCAAGCAGCCGCATCCACAAGGCCTCGCCCTCCTCGACCGGCACCCGGAACAGCGCGCCGCCCGGCACGTAGCGCGAGGCAAAGCCGCCTTCGACGCCACCCGCCTGCGCGCCCACCAACGCGAGGATCACATGACGGCCACGCTCGTCGGCGAAGCGGCAATCCTCGGTGAAGACAAACCGGTCCAGCAGCGCGGCCAACCCGTCGGCGCCATGCGGCGGCGCCAGCAGCAGGAAGTCCTCTGCGCGGGCGTGCACCTCGAGGTCCGCTTCCATCTTGCCGACGGCATCCAGCAGCGTCGCCGCCCGCCGCTCGCCCGGCGCGATGTCGCGCACGAGCTGACTGAGACGACGGTTCAGATAGTCCGCGCGGTCGGCTCCCGATGCGCGAACCTGGCCGAGAATGGAGAGGTCAAGCAACCCGACGCCGGCAGCAAGCGCGGCGTACTCGGCCAGCCAGTCGCCGTAGTCGAGCGCCACCTCGCAGCCGCCAACCGTGCCGAAGCAGGCTCCAAGGCGCCGATGGGTCTCTTGCAGGGGCAACGTCAGGGCCGACATGCAGTGCACTCTCGCGCCGGGGCGGTGGGCTTACAGGAATTCGGGAGGTCCATAGCAGCGACCGATCCGTTAATTGTGGCTTGGGCGCTTGGCGCGCCGAAGCCGAAAAGCGTAGGAGGGTCCCGCCCAAGTCCGGGGAATCTCGCCACGATGAGGGCGTTCAGAGCCCGAGGCGGCGGCTGAGAGGACCTTCGGGTGGTTCGGTTCAAGCGCAAGTAGCCGACCCGTGCGCGTGGCGTGGATGGACTTGGGCGGGGACGCCCAAGCCACAGTTAAACAGGCTCGGCCCGCGTCGTGTCGCCGGACGACTGGCACCCATTCTCCGAGAAGGTATGCTGGGCTGGGCGCTGTCATTTGTTTGCCAAGACCGTGTTACTCGCCGGGGGATTCGAGTCGCCGGGCCTGCTGGAGCGCGGCCAGTTCCTCGGTGGCCTGGCGCAGCCACGGACGGTGGCGGCGGATTTCGAGCGGGTCGATCTCCTCGGCGCGCGCGAGCAACTCGGCCAGGATCGTGCGGGCGCGGTCGTGCTGGCCTTCGTCGCGCAGGAAGCGCGCATGGCGCACGATCGCCTCAGGCAGCAGATACGATTCGGCCGCGGCGGCGATTTCCTGCCGGGCGCGGGTGTTCTCGCCGACGCCTTGCAGCGCATAGGCCAGCGACAGGCGGCCATCGCCGCGCCGGTAGCCGGGGTCCTGCTCGACGACGTACTCGAGGTGCTCGAGGGCCTTGGCCGGTTGGCCGACGGCCAGCAGCGCGACGCCGGCGAGGTACTGGGCGCTGACGTCTTCGGCGTCGAGGTCGAGCACGCGGCCGAGTGAGCGCAGCGCCTCCTCGGGCTGGCCGCGCCGCAGCAGCGCCTCGGCGAGCTGGCGGTGGGCGATGGGCAGGTCGCGTTCCTCGGCATCGCGGCGCAGGTCGCGCAGCTCGCGCTCCTCCTTCAGATAGCCATCGAGCCGGCCATCCGCACGCGCGCCAAACAGCTTGAAATTCAGGAGATAGAACGGAACCGGGAGAATCGGCACGAGGGCCAGCACGATCACCCAGATCCACGGGCGATGCTCGCGCAGCGCATCGGCAATGCACCACGCCCAGATGCCGAACAGCACCAGGAGGACGATTGGCTGAAGGATCGGGAGAAGGTATTCCATGGGACTCCGGGAACCCACCGGTCTGGGCGCAAGGTTGCCGCTCCACCCCGACGGAAGCAAGGACAAGACCGACACTCCATCACAACCGGGCCTGTCCGCCGAAGCCTTGGCGAAGGCGGAAGCCTTGGCGAAGGCGGAAGCCTTGGCGAAGGCGGAAGCCTTGGCGAAGGCGGAAGCGTTGGCGAAGGCGGAAGCGTCAGCGTCCGCCCAGCCCCCGCGAGCCCTCATCCCGTCGACGTCCGCACCCAGAAGCCCCGCACGCCGTGCTCGGCATTGTAGCGATTCTTGAGCACGATCCAGAACGGCAGCGCCAGCGCCGACAGCCCGCCGGCCAGCCCGAACCACGCCCGCAGGTCGAAGAACAGCAGGAACAGGCCGCTGAGCAACGAGCCGAGCAGCAGCCCGAACGCCAGCGACAGGATGTTCAGCAGCGTCTGGCCCGACGAGCGCAGATGGTCCGGCAGCTCGCGGTTCACCAGAATAACCGAGCACATGTGCAGCAATCCGTAGGTGAACATGTGCAGGACACTGCTGAGCAGGATGACCGGCACGGTGGGGTGCCAGGCGATCATGGCCCAGCGCAGCACGCCCGCCAACGCCGACAGGAAGAGCAGCGGCATCAGCCGCACCCGGCGCAGCATCCGGTTGAACGTCAGAAAGACGACGATCTCCGCGAAGGCCGCCACCAGGATCGGCAGCGTGGCCAGCCACGTGCCGCCGCCGTCCGAGACGTTCTCCAGCATCACGGGCAGCATCAGGTGCGAGAAGTTGTGCGGCAACTGCGTGAAGAACATGAACCAGACGAAGGCGCGGATCACGGGGTAGGAGAAGAGCACCTTCTGGACCTCGACGAAGGAGGGCATCTTCTGGACATGGGTGGGCAGGTCCTTGCGGCTGCCGTAGGGATAGCCTTTGACCGGCAGCATCGTCAGGGCGCACAGGAGGTTGGCCGCCACGAGCAGGGGAAAGATGATCCCGATGCCGACCGACGGCAGGTCCACCAGCCAACTGACGCCGAACAGGACGACGAGGAACATGACGGTGCCGAGGGTGCGCAGGGGCCCGTAGCGACTCTCGCCGCCGCGGTTGTCCAGGATCAGCGCGGACACCATGGCCACGCGGGCCGTCGAGGCCACGGCGAACAGGGCCATCAGGACGCACAAGGCGGCGAACGAGGTGAAGAAGGGGAAGAAGTAGGCGACGACCGCGCTGGCCAGCGACATCACGATCATGCACCACTTGATGTTGTAGCGCACGTCGGCCAGATAGCCCCACAGTTGCTGCGAGAACAGGGCGGCCAGACCGCTGACCGCCCACAGGAAGCCGATTTGGCTTTCGGTCATCCCGATGTTCTGGAAGTACAGGGGCCAGAACGGGAACGTCAGCGCCACGACGGCGAAGACCCACAACGTCGGCTGGACCAATACGAAGGCCGAGTTGTCCGGGCGCACGGACAGGGCGGGGGACGAAGCAGGACGAGTCAAAGATTCCTCATGGGGTGCCGGAGATGCCCAAGGGCGCAAAGAGGCAGTCGCGATTCCACGGCGTGGTGGCGGTGGACAAGCCCGAAGGGATGACGTCCCAGGACGTCGTCAACGTCGTGCGACGGGCGGCCGGGACGCGCCGTGTTGGCCACACCGGCACGCTCGACCCCCTCGCCACCGGACTGTTGTTGGTCCTGATCGGTGAGGCAACCAAGCTTTCGGAGTACATGGTCGGCTTCGACAAGGTCTACGAGGGCACCATGCGGCTGGGCGTGCAGTCCGACACACACGACCGGCAGGGCGACGTCCAGCCCGGCCCCGGCGCCCCGATCCCGGACCTGCCGACCCTGCGCCGCCTCACCGCCCCGCTGACCGGCGAGATCGACCAGGTGCCGCCGGCGTTCAGCGCCGTCAAGGTCCGCGGCCGCAAACTCTACGAGTACGCCCGCGAGGGCGAGCCGGTCGAGGTCGAAGCCCGTCGCGTGCGCGTGGACGCCTTCGACATCCTCGAGCGCGAGGGCGACACCGCCCGCTTCCGCGTCGCCTGCTCGTCGGGCACCTACGTGCGGTCGCTCGTGCACGAACTCGGGCAGGCCGCCGGCTGCGGGGCGCTCGTCCAGGAACTGCGCCGCACACACGTCGAGGACTTCGACATCGCCGAGGCCGTGCCGCTGGACCGATTGCGCGAGGCGGGCCCGGAGGGCTTCGGCCAGTACCTGCTGCCGATGCTCGATGCGCTGACGGCGTGGCCGATTTACTACGTCGAGGCCGCCGGCGTGCCGTGGCTGCATCGCGGGCAAGCCATCCCGGCCGCCCTCGGGCATCTGGACCCCGAATCCACCGCCGGCCGCATCGACGATCTGGTCTATCTCTGCCCGGTGGGCGGCGACGCGCTGGCCGTGGCGCGCGTGGTGCCCAAGCCCCCCAGCCGCCCCCCCGCCCAACTCGCCCGCCACGTGGGCCTCTGGTTCCAGCCGGTCAAGCTGCTGACGGGCGGGGAGTGATTAAGGCTTCAAACTCTCGGGCCAGAGGAAGTACGGACCGAACTTGGGACTCAGCCGGAACTCGCCGCCGGCGTCCTTGCCCTTTGCGGTCAGGTAGTGCTTCCCGTCCCGCGATTCCAGGTAACCGGAATCCACCAACTTGGCGATCAACTCTCCCGTCTTCATGCCAAGCTTCTGTGCCAGCTTGGACGATGTCAGCTTCTCCGTAGCCTCCTCGGGCTCCGCCTTGGCCTCGGGTGCCGCCTCCGCCTGACTGGCCACACGCTCCAGCGAGATGCGCACCTCCTCGCTGATCCGGATGATCCGCTGCGCCTCTTCGTAGGCGTCCTTGTAAAGCTCGGCGTCCTCAGAGCGCCGGATCAGGATCCCCATCTCGTTGTTGTTCACCTGGCTGAACTCGTAAAGGTTCAGGCTCGTGACGATGCACAACTCCTCGTTCAGATAGCACTTTGCATGCAGGTTCTTGCAGAAACTCGTGCGCACGTAGGTGAGTTCCTTGAGCCAGTTGATCTCCTCCGGTTGCAGCTCACTCTTGCCATATACAATCCGAACGTCGATCTTGAGTCGGTTCTTGTCCGCGAGCAGTTCCTTGATCCGATCGTTCAGCTTGAGAAAGGGGCTGATGAGAAACAGGCGATCCTTCGCCTCCTTGATCAGCTCCTCAAGAAAGTAGTTCGTTGCGCTGGTATTCAGGAACTTTGCCATGGCGCGTCCTCGGAATGGGAAATGGTCGCGGGTCCGGCAGCTATCCCATCAGTCCCTCCGGGAATCAAGCGTCTCGAGCCACGCAGCACCCCCCCGGATGCGCTGGAGGGCGGCCAACCCCGCCGGCCGTCCATCCGGTCCATCCTGTCCATCCCCTCCGATTCTCCTTGCCCCCGGCCAGTCCGGGTTCGCACTATCGCCATATCACGATGACGGAATATAATGATGACCACCCCAAAGCCCTCCCCCGAACAGGTTGCCCGAATCGTCGATTGGCTCCGCGCCCTGGCCGACGAAACCCGTGTGCGGCTGCTGCTGCAGCTCAAGGAGGGCGAGGCCAACGTCGGCACGCTGGTCGCCGAGATTGGCGTCGGGCAGGCCACCGTGAGCAAGCATCTGGGGATTCTGAAGCGGGCGGGCATCGTCGAGGTGCGGCGACAGGGCGCGCTCGCGTTCTACAGCATCCGCGATCCGAAGGTCTTCGAGGTCTGCCGGGTCGTGTGTGACGGCTTGAAGCAACAGGCCATCGCGGAGCAATCCGCGCTGCTGGCCGATTCCGCGTGGTGACGCTGCCACGCCCATTTCACCCGGACAGGGAGGTCCAGGTTCCATGACGACTGCCACGCAATCCCCCGAAGTGATCCACGTCCCGCCCGGGCAGTGCCCGGAAGGGGCCATGCTGCTGGACGTGCGGACGCCGGTCGAGTTCGCCGAAGTGCATGCCCGCGGAGCAGTGAACCGTCCGCTTTCGGACCTCAACGAGCAGGCCATCGCCGAGTTGCGGGCGAAGGCGCAGCAACAGTGCATCGTACTGGTGTGCCAGTCGGGCGGCCGGGCCACGCAGGCGGCCGCACGGCTGCGGGCGGGCGGCGTGGACAATTGTGTGGTGATGGAGGGCGGCACGACGGCCTGGGTGCAGGCCGGGCTGCCGGTCGAGCGCAACGCGCGGGTGCTGCCGCTGATGCGTCAGGTGCAGATCGTGGTCGGCGCGATGGTGCTGACGACGGCGACGCTGGCGGGCATGGGTGTTCCCGGGGCCGTGTGGGTGACGGCGGCAATGGGCGCGGGACTGCTGATCGCCGGGCTGACCGGCTTCTGCGGAATGGCGCTGCTGCTGGCGCGGATGCCCTGGAACAAGATGGCGAGCAGTTCGTGCCCGCGCTGAGATCGAATCGGTGGAGGACGGATTCATGAGCAACACATCGGAACGACGCAAGATCGTGGTGGTGGGGGGTGTGGCCGGGGGCATGAGCTTCGCCACGCGTGCCCGGCGCCTGAGCGAGCAGGCCGAGATCGTCGTCGTCGAGCGCGGCGAGTTCCCCAGCTTCGCCAACTGCGGGCTCCCCTACCACGTCGGCGGCGAGATCGCCGATCGCGGCAAGCTGATTGTCCGCAAGGCCGAGGATCTGCGCCGCGACTTCCGACTCGATGTGCGGACGAAGACCGAGGTCGTGGCGATCGATCGCTCGCGACGCGTGGTGCGTCTGCGCGCCGTTGATGGCGGCGCCGAATGCGAAGAGAGCTACAATGCGCTGGTGCTGGCGACGGGCGCGGCGCCGTTGCGTCCGCCGATCCCCGGCATCGAGCAGCCCGGTCACTTCACGCTGCGGTCGATTCCGGACATGGACCGGATTCTTGCCTGGTTGAACAGTGGTGAAGCGCGGCGCGCCGTCGTTGTGGGCGGGGGCTACATCGGTCTGGAGATGGCCGAGCAACTGCACCACCGCGGGCTCGAGGTCAGTTTGGTCGAGGCGCTGCCGCAGGTCATGGCGCCGCTCGATCCGGAGATGGCGGCGTTGCTGCACGCCGAGCTGCGCGGGCGCGGGATTCGGCTGATGCTGGGCGACGGCGTGGACCGCTTCGATCCGCCAACGGGCGACGGGCGCGCGTCGGTGGTGGTGACGAAGAGTGGCCAGCGCGTGCCGGCCGACGTCGTGATCCTGGGGCTGGGTGTGCGGCCGGAGGTGTGGTTGGCGCGCGACGCGGGCCTTGAGATCGGCGAGCGCGGCGGCATCCGCGTCGACGAGCGGATGCGCACCAGCGACCCGCACGTCTATGCCGTGGGCGACGCCGTCGAGGTGCGCGACCGCATCACGGGCGAGTGGACGCTGATTCCGCTGGCCGGGCCGGCAAACCGCATGGGGCGCATCGTCGCCGACCAGATCTTCGGCATCGACTCGACGTACAAGGGAACGCAGGGCACCGGCGTGCTGCGCCTGTTCGATCTCGTGGCCGCGACAACCGGTGCGAACGAGAAGACGCTGAAGCGCGTGGGCCGGCCGTATCGTGCAATTCACCTGCACCCGGGCTCGCATGCGGGCTACTATCCGGGCGCGCATCCCATCGCGATGAAGATTCTGTTCGATCCGGCGACCGGTCTCCTGCTGGGAGCGCAGGCGGTTGGGCGCGACGGCGTGGACAAGCGCATCGACGTGCTGGCGACGGCGCTCGCGGCGAACATGACGGTCGATGACCTTGCGGAACTCGAACTCGCCTACGCGCCGCCGATCGGCTCGGCGAAGGATCCCGTCAATCTCTCGGGCATGATCGGACAGAACATCCGGCGCGGGCTGGTGGAGACGGCGGACTGGACGGACGTGGCGCGGCTCGATCCGGAGCGCCAACTCGTGCTCGACGTGCGCAACGCGGCCGAGGTCGCCGGCGGCGCAATTCCGGGCTCGAAGGCGATTCCGCTTTGCGAACTGCGCAATCGGCTCGGCGAGTTGCCGCGCGACAAGGAACTGATCGTCCACTGCGCCAGCGGCCAGCGCTCGTACAACACCGTGCGCCTGCTGCTGCAACACGGGTTCCGCGCGCGGAATCTCTCGGGCTCGTTCAAGACGTGGCAGGCGGGAACCGGGGCCTGACGAGGCATCAATCCCCGGCCAGCAACCGGTCCACTTCGCCAATAACCGATTCCGGCTGAAGGCGCTGAAACCAGATGTCCGCGGGCAGGCCGAGGCGCTCGTGTGGCAGCCACTCGAAGGGGGCATCCGAGGCCCGCAGGGCTGCAAACGGCAATGGCGAATCGCCGTCGGCCGACAGCCTCGGCAGGGCGTCCCAGCGTCGCTCGTCCATTGGCCCGAAGAGCGTCAGCGTCGGCGTGCCGACCGCATGCGCCAGATGCTGCGGGCCGGAGTCGACGCCGACGCACACGCGCGCCTGCGCCAGCAGCGCACCCAGCTCCGCCGTGTCGAGCATCCCATGCGAGGAAATGGCCCACTCGGCCGACAGACCGAGCGCCTCGAACGTGCGGCGCGCCGTGCGGCGACCATCGAAAACGACCCGCAGGCCGTGCTGCTCCCACAGATGCCATGCGACCGGCGCCCATCGCTCGTGCGGCCAGACCTTCCACGTGCCCGCCACGCCATCGAGCGGGATGACGGCGAAGCGTCCGGGTTCGCATCCCCAACGCTCGAGCAGCGTGGCGATGCGCTCGCGTGCCGCCGCGGGCGGAGTCCATCGCGGGCGCGCGGGGCGAGTGGTCACGCCGAGCGGCGCGGCGAGATCGAGCAGCGCGGCCACCTCGGCCTTCTTCATATTCTTGGGAACGACGGCGCTGCCGAGA
Organism: Candidatus Sumerlaeia bacterium; assembly: GCA_019634695.1. GTDB lineage: Bacteria > Sumerlaeota > Sumerlaeia > SLMS01 > JAHLLQ01 > JAHCAW01. The sequence goes on along the minus strand of JAHCAW010000014.1, from coordinate 10,575 downwards.
TCGCGCCAGAGTTCCTGTTCCATGCCGTGGTCCTGATCCCAGCAGATCACCGGCGCGTCGGTGGCGGCGAAGATTCCCAGGGGCGGGGCGCCGTGGAAGTACGTCACCACAATCGCGTCGGGCTCGGCATCGTGGACCGCGCGGTACACGCGGGCGACGGCGCGCGGATCGCGCTTGGGCAGTCGGCCGGGCAATTCGATCACGTCGTCCACGGCGGGCACCGCGCGCAGGATCGGCGCCGCGGCCGGACCGCACAGCACGCTCAGGTGCGCGTCCGGAAACGCGGCATCGAGTTGCTCGAGCAGCGGGATCGTGAGCACGGCGTCGCCGAGGAAGTTGTAGCTGACGACGAGCAGGCGCGCGGGCGGACTTGCGGGCGAGGGCAGCGGGCGGATGCGCTTGAACTCGTGATGGGCCAGCGCGGCGGCGCCGCGCACGAGGGGCTTGGCGAGATCGCCGACCAGACGAATGCCCGCGCGGGCGAGCAACGCGGTGCGGTCCGTCGGCGAGAAGTCGCTGTTGGGATCGTCGACGGCGGCCGCGAGCAGCGCCCATTGGCGTCGGGCCCATGTGCCGTGGGCACGGCGGGCCTGGGCGGCGCTGACGCCCGGCGCGAACAGGTCGCGTGCGACGCGTGCGGGGTAATGGGCAACGTCCTCGGCGGCGGCGGCGAGTTCCTCGCGCGGATGCTCGCGGTGCCAGTGGGCACGCGCGTCGTTTTCGGCACGGCCGAGCGCACGCGCGAAGCCGTAGCGTTGGGGCTCGATGTCGTGGAACACCAGCGCCCGCCGGGCGATGGCCGTACGAAAGCCGCAACGCCGCACGCCGCGCCACCACTGCGCATCCTCGCGCCCGACGCGATAGTTGCCCGCGGCATCCGGGCGCGTCAGGTTTCCACCGATTTCCTGAAACGGCAGATCCTGCCAGAGCGCCTTGCGCAGACCGAGATTCGACGTGCTGGGCAGCTCGATCATTCCGCCCGTTTCGGACAGCAGACCGGTCGAGGACAAACCGACTGTCCAGTTGAGTGCGGGCACGAAGTCGGCCGGCGGACGATGATCGCGCGCGGGCAGCACGACACCGCCGACCGCATCGGCACCTTCGAGCGCGACGGCAAGGCGTTCGAGCCAGTAGCGGTCCGCGTAGCAATCATCGTCGAGGAAGGCGACGAGCGGGCCGCGGGCCGCCTCGACTCCGCGATTGCGCGACTCGGCGAAGCCAAGGTCACCGCCCTCGATGCGCGCGAGCGGGAAGGGCAACTCGGCGCGGTCGAGGAACTGGGCCGTGCGGCCGCTGGGGTCCTTGTCCACGAGGACGACTTCGTCGGGCAGGCGCGTGCCGGCGGCGAGGCACTCGAGGCAGCGCGCGAGCTTCTCAAGCCGGCCACCCGACAGGATGACGACGGAGATGGGAGCGTGGTTCGTGCTTCGTTGTTCGTGGATCGAGGCGGAGGGGGCGGTGGTGTGAGGCTCGGACATCGGGCGGCAGGGCACGTGTGAAATGAGGCTCACCGATCAGGGGGGTGGCCGCTGGCAACGATCAAGGCCGGTGCCTTCGCAGCCACCCTACGAGTCGCCCGAGCTGACCTTGACGATCGTGCGGCCAATCTTCCAGACCACCCAGAAGGCGAGCATGACGAGCGCGGCGGGAAAGCGCCAGTCGGCCAGAAAGACGGCGGCGAGCAGGGCGGGAATGAAGCCGGCGAGCCCGATCACGGCGATTACCGTGCCACGGCGGCGCGCGGCGGGGTTGCCGTCGGTTGCGGGTGGAGCGGGGGCTGGAACGGTCCCGGTCACGGCGAGCTCCCGCGGATCAGGTGGTTTCCTCGGCGAGCATCGTCGTCGGCGGGGGCGTCAGGTCGATCGCCGCGCGCGCGTTGCGGATGGCAAGCTGCTGTGCGACCTTCTGCGCGATCTCCCGATAGATGGCGTAGAAATCCGATCCCTTGACGCCGGCGACGGGTCGCCCGACGTCCATCGAGCGACGGATTTCGGAGTTGAGCGGCACGCCGCCGAGGAAATCGAGCCCGAGTTCGGCGGCCACGCGCTCGCCGCCGCCGTGGTCGAACACCTCGTCGCGATGCCCGCAGGCCGGGCACAAGTAGTACGACATGTTCTCGACGATGCCCAGCACCGGGATGTCGACCTTCTTGAACATCGACAGGCCCTTGCGCACGTCCTGCAGGGCGACGTTCTGCGGCGTCGTGACGATGACCGAACCGTTGACCGGAACCATCTGCGACAGCGAGAGCTGCACGTCGCCGGTGCCGGGAGGGGTGTCGATCACCAGATAGTCGATCTCGCCCCAGGCGACATCGAAGAGCAGTTGCTTCATGACGCCATGGAGCATCGGCCCGCGCCAGACGACCGGTTGGTCCTCGCTGACGAGGAAGCCCATCGACATGAGCTTCACGCCGTTGGACTCGATCGGGATGATGCGCTTGTTGATGACCTTGGGCCGGCCGGCGACGCCCATCATGCCCGGGATGTTGGGGCCGTAAATGTCGGCATCGAGCAGGGCGACCTGAGCGCCGAGTTCCTTCAGCGCCACGCTGATATTCGTGGCGGTGGTGGACTTGCCGACGCCACCCTTGCCGGAACCGACGGCGAGGATGTTCTTCACGCCGGGAAGGCGGTTCTTGCCCTCGGGCGCGGCCGACGTGGTGACGCGCGCGCCCATTTCCACGACGATGTTGGCGACGCCCGGCACACGGGCGATGGCCGCGCGGCAATCGTCCTCGATCTTCTTCTTGAGGGGGCAGGCGGGGGTGGTCAGCTCGACGACGACGCGGACGTTGCCCTGACCATCGACTTCCACCGTCTTGACCATGTTGAGGCTGACGAGATCCCGCTTCAGGTCGGGATCCTGCACGGTTCTAAGAGCGTCGAGGACTTGGTCCTTCAACTGGCTCATCAAGGCTCTCCGTTCGGTACGGCGTGCGGGTACGACAAGACTCGACGGCGAAGGAAATTGCCCTCCCGGTTGGCGGGAGGGCAATGGTCTTCTCTAGCGCGTCCGGCGCTCGCCGACAACGTAGGCGTCGCGCTGAGTCCCGGCCACGCGCAGGTCATGCTGGCGGATGGCGATCAGCGGGACGCGGCGCGTGACGACATGGACCGAAGTCCCTTCCTCGGCTCCCTGCCGCATCGTGAAGATGCGGAAGTCGGCCGCGGCGTCGTTGCGGAACTGGATCGAGTTGCTGGTCTTGTCGTCGGTGGCGCCGACGTAGGAGGCCCACAACTCGTTCTCGCCGGGTCGCAGGTTGTCCACGACGAAGGACTCGTTGGGCTCGACGAGCTGGGTCACCAGGACCCGGTTGCCGCGGCGCACCTTGATCTCGACGGGCAGGTCGGTGCTGTTGTGGATCAGGAACTGATTGTTGGGCGGGGTGAAGGTCGGGCCGTAGTGCTGCTCGCTTTCGACTCCCGGGCCCGGTTCCATGACCCTGCCGCTGGCGTAGGTCACCCGATTGAAGGCGTGGGGCGGGATGATGACGAACGGATTGCTGCGGGTGTTGACGGGGCCGAGGTTGACCAGCTCCTTGAAGGTGCCGTGGTCGGCGTAGGCCAGCGCAAGGACGGCGACGTCGCGCGGGACGTTGAGCTGGTGGTAGCGGCCGCCGGCGAGCGGCGAGGGGAACTGGCGCAGCAGACGACGCGTCGAGGGATCGAGGAAGCCGATCTTGAGGTCCAGCGGGCTCATGTTCAGGAACGGCACGGGACGGGTCTGGGCGAAGGGCCCGGCGATCGGCTCGGGCAGCTCGACGGTCGGATCGACGAAGTACTGGAGCAGCGAGTCCTTCATCTCGAGGAAGACTTCCTCGGGCCGCGGGGTGGGCGTGGGGCGGGGCGGGGGCGGTGTCGGCGTCGGGGTGGCCTTGGGGGCCGGACGCAGCCGGAAGACGGTGCGGAAGCCGATTTCGTCGCGGGTGTGAGTCGAGACGCATCCGGTCCGGATGGTGGCCCGACCGTCGGTATTGTTGTAGTAGTCGCCGCCGCGGACTGCGCGGGTCTCGCTGCCCTCGGAAATCACCGGGTTGGTCTTGTCGGCCACCTGGACGTAGAAGTCCCGCTGGTACATGTCAGCGCACCATTCGGCCACGTTGCCGGCCATGTCATGGACACCGAAGGGGGAGACGTCGTCGGGGTTGGAGCCGACGGGACGGGTAACGCCGCGGGCCCCCATGGCCAGGACGGCCGCGCCGGGTCGCGCCTCGTTGCCCCACGGATAGATGAAGGCGTCGGGCCCGCGGGCGGCGACTTCCCACTCGACCTCGGTGGGCAGTTCCTTGCGCATGACGCGGGCGTACTGGGCGGCGCTGTCGTGCGAGACGGCGATGATCGGATGGTTCTCGGACAGCAGGGTTGGATTCAGCGTAGTGCGGGGCTTGTTGAGGCCCGCGGCGTCCGCGATGCTCATGTACTGCTGGTAGTTAACCTCAAACTTGTCAATGTAGTACGCCCCCACGCGGACGACGACCTCGGGTCCCTCGTAGCGGGTGAACCCCCGTTCGGCCGGGTTGTTGAGCCCGATGCGATACTCGCCGCCCGGAATAAGCACCATCCGGGCGCCGTCGGCGTTCCAGATGATCTCCTTGGGCATGGGGCCGATGTCGGGAATATCGATGGTCCCAACGCCCTCGGGAACGGAGAAGGGGGTCTGCTGGGCTTGGGCGGCCGTCGTGGCAAGCACCAAGGCTCCGGTGCACAAGGCACTGGCCGTCCAATGCAAAAAACGTCCAAGTATCGTCATGATGTCAGCCATCCTTGTGAATTATCGTCTCCAGTTTCGGCCACATGCCGGGGATGAAGCCAAGAAAAAAAGGGGGCCGCGCGGTGGCAATCGCGCGTCTCCCCCTGATTTCTTGACCCCTGCGGTTCCCCGACCGCGTCCATTCAGACAAGCGACCCGGCCGGTCAGGTTCCCGGTTTGTTCGTCAGCCGGCTGCCTCGACGGCGTTGCCGAATATGCCCAAGGCGCGATCAAGCTGGGCGTCCGTGATGACCAGCGGCATCAGCGTCCGCAGAACGTTGCCGCTGGCGGTCATCAGCAGCAGCCCCCCCTCGAGGGCCTTGCGGCAGACCACCCCGGCGCGGGCGGCGTCGGGCTTGCCGGTGGCCGGGTCCACGATCTCGATCGCGCACATGGCGCCGAGGCCCCGGGCGCGGCGGACGTGGGCATGGCGGGACTCCCAGGTCTTCATGGCGGCCATCACCTTCTCCCCGATCGCGCGGGCACGCCCGGGAAGGTCCTCGTCGGCCATGATGTCGAGCACGGCGTTGGCCGCGGCGCACGACAGCGGGTTGCCGCCGTAGGTGCCGCCAATGCCGCCGACCTGCGGGGCGTCCATGATGTCGGCCCGGGCCGTCACGCCGCTGAGCACCGTGCCGCCGCCGAGCGACTTGGCCATCGCGATCATGTCCGGCTGGATGTCGTAGCGCTGGCAGGCGAATAGCGCCCCGCAACGCCCGAATCCGGTCTGCACCTCATCGCTGACGAAGACGATGCCGTGCTTCGTGCAGGTGTCGCGCAGCACGCGCATGGCCACGCAGTGTAGTGGCAGGAAGCCGCCCTCGCCCAGCACGGGCTCGACGATCACGCAGGCCGTGTTCTCGGCATCCACATGGTAGGCGAACAGGTGCTCGAGTGCCTCGTTGCAGGCGCGCTCGACGTCGGCGTCGGAGCGCTCGCCGGGCAGCGTGAAGAAGGGCTCGTAGGGCAGGTGGTAGACGTCCGGGGCGAAGGGCCCGAAGCCGGCGGCGTAGGGCTTCACCTTGCCGGTGAGCGTCATGCCGAGCAGCGTGCGGCCGTGGAAGCCGCGCTCGAAAGCGACGACGCCGGTGCGCTTCGTGAAGGCGCGGCTGATCTTGACGGCATTCTCGCCGGCCTCGGCGCCGCTATTGAAGAAGGCTGTCTTGCGGGCGCCGGCGATGGGCGCCAGTTCGTTGAGGCGCTCGGCCAGTCGCACGTACTCCTCGTACATGGCAACGTGGAAGCAGGTGTGGATGAAGCGGTCCGCCTGGGCCTTGATGGCCTCGACGACGCGGGGGTGATTGTGGCCGACGTTGAGGACGCCGATGCCTCCGCAGAAGTCGATGTACTCCTTGCCTTCGACGTCCCACAGCAGTGCGCCGCGGGCCTTGTCGGCAAAGATGGGGGCGACGTTGAACGGTCCCCGGGGAATGGCCTGCTGGCGGCGCTGGAGCAGGTCGGCATTGGTCTGTGTGGCGGTGGTCATCGGACGAGAAACTCCCTTGGCGTGCGATCAGGGGCGGGATGGTGCGCGCGGGCGGGCCGGCGGCGCAACGGCGGAAACGTCAGGCAGGCGTGCGTTCGACGAGGACGGCCATCCCCTGGCCGCCGCCGACGCACAGGGAAGCGACGCCGCGGCGCAGCCCCCGGGCGGCCAGCGCGTGCGCCAGCGTCACCACCAGCCGCAGCCCCGTGGCCCCGAGCGGATGCCCAAGGGCAATGGCGCCGCCGTGGACATTCAGACGCTCGGGCGGCAGGGCGCAGCCGTCGGCCTCCAGCCGCGCCAGGCAGGCGAGCACCTGCGCGGCGAAGGCTTCGTTGATCTCGAACAGATCGATGTCCGCGGACCGCAGGCCGTGCGCGGCGAGCAGGCGCGGAATCGCCAGTGCCGGCCCCAGACCCATCCGGCGCGGGTCGAGGCCAACGGTGGCGACGCCGGTGATCCAGGCGGTGCCCGGTGCGCCGATCGCGATGCCGTGGCGGCGAGCGGCCTCGGGCGAGAGCACCCAGGCGGCCGCCGCGCCGTCGTTGATCGGCGAGCTGTTGCCCGCCGTGACGCGACCGTCCGCGCGGAACGCGGGGCGCAGTTTGGCCAGGGCGGCGGCGCTGGTGTCGGCGCGGATGCACTCGTCGCGATCGAGCACGGCAGGGCTGGCCTTGGGAGTTGGATTCGGGAGCGACTCGATTTCGAGGGAGAAGGCGCCGGAGTCGGCTGCCGCGGCGGCCTTGCGATGGCTGTCGAGAGCGAAGGCGTCCATGTCGGCACGCGAGATGGCGTGCTCGTCGGCGAGCAGCTCGGCGGTCTCGCCCATCGGCAGGTCGTGCGCGGGAGGCGCGGCCATGCGGACGGTGAAGGGTCGGGGCTCGGCGTAGGCGTAGGGTCGCGGGGTCTTGGCGTAGAGCCACGGAGCCTGCGAGGCGCTCTCGACGCCGCCGACGAGCAGAACGTCGGCGAGGCCGGCGGCGATCTTGCCGGCCGCCAACGCTAACGCCTCCATGCTCGACGCGCACTGGCGGTCCACCGTGATGGCGGGCACGGACTCGGGCAGACCGGCATCGAGCGCCGCGACGCGCGCGATGTTGCCGACCGAGTTGCGCAGGTTGCCGACGATGACCTCGTCGGGCACGAGCGCCGCCTCGGGCATGCCGGCATCGAGGGCACGCCGACGCGCGGCGCGGAAGAGGTGCGCCTGAAGGGCGTGCGGCTCGACCGGGGCAAGCATCCCGGCCACCTTCCCGATCGGCGTCCGGCACAGGCCCACCAGGGCCACGGGCTGCGACAACTTCATCGTGTCATCCTCTCACTGTTCCGGTTCGGTCTGCGGGATTGCCTGCACGCCGCACCAGGCGTCGATGAAGGAGGCGAGCACCTCGGCGACGCGCTGCATGGAGTCCAGACTGACCTTCTCGTCCACGCCATGGATGTTGCGGGCCTTCGGGCCGTAGCAGGTGGCGGGCACTCCGCGATACAGGTTGAAGAAGCGCACATCGGTCGTGCACGTGGCGATCAGTTCCTCGGGTTCGCTCCCCCGCCACTGGCGATGGGTGCGCTTGAGCGTGCGCGCGAAGTCGGAGTCCATGTCGAACTCGCAGCCCTCGGCCTGGAAGCCGACGTACTCGACCGTGGGCGGAAACTCGCGCAGCCACGGGTCGTCGGCGGCCGCGTCGGCGACGCACTTCTCGATGCGCGCTTGCAGGTCGGAGATGCGCTCGCCCGGAAAGAGGCCGAGGCGAAAGCGCGTGACGCACTCGCCGGCAACCGTGCTGGCCCAGTCGCCCCCCTGGATGATGCCCACGTTCAGGTTGATCGGATGTGCGATGCCCTTGTAGCCGTCGGGGATGTTCTCCGGTTGGTTGATCTCCTCCTCGAGGCGACGCAGCGCCTGGATGAAGACCCACGACTTCTCGATCGCGTTGACGCCGCGGCCGGCGCCGAGCACGTGCGTCGTCTTCCCCAGCACGCGCACCTGAAACCAGAGCACGCCGACCTGACGGCGCAGGATCGTTTCGTTGAAGGGCTCGGGAATCAGGCAGGCATCGGCGGCCTCGCCGTTCATGCACAGGGCCAACGCGCCGTTGCCGGTGCACTCCTCTTCGATGGGCGACTGGAGCTCGACGCGCGAAGCGGGCTCGAAGCCCAGATCGCGCAGGGCGGCCAACGCCCACAGGAAGCACATCGAGCCGCCCTTCATGTCGCCGGCGCCGCGGCCGTACATCCAGCTCTCGCCGTCCTCCTCGTTCTCGACGACGCGCGGCTCGAACGGCGGCGAGGACCACAGCCGCACCGGCTCGGGGCTAACGACATCGACGTGGCCGTTGAAGATCAGCGTGCGGCCGAGGTTGCGGCCGGGATCGTGCACCCCGACGACGTTGGGCCGACCCTCGTAGGACCAATCGACCGGACTGAAGCCCGGCATGTCGCGCAGTTCCTCGGGGTCCACCGCCTCGAGGCGCGTGCTGAAGCCAAGGTCCTCGTAGACGCCGGCGATGTAGGACTGGGCGGGTTCCTCCTGGCCGAGGACGCTGGCGTGGCGCACCCACCAGGCCAACGTGTCGATGGCCCACTGGCGGCGGTCGGCGATGGCCTGGGCGACGAGCGACTGGTCGAGGGGCATGGGGAACCTCCGTGCTGGGTTCAGGCGTCCCACGGCTCGAGCGGGTCCGCAACATCAACGACGCCGTCGAGGCCCTCGAAGACGGACTCGCGCGTGTGGTCCGGATGAATCGAGGTGAGCGTCATGCGGCCGTTGCGCAGGCGGAAGAGGGCACGCTCGGTGATGAGCGTATCGACGCAGCAGGGCGCGGTGAGCGGCAGCGTGCACCGGGCGACGAGCTTGCCGCGACCGTTCTTGTCGAGGTGGCGGCTGAGCACGATGACGCGCCGGGCCTTCTGGGCGAGTTCCATTCCGCCGCCGATGCCGGGGGCGGACTTGCCCGGGATGATCCAGTTGGCGAGGTCGCCATTGATGCCAACCTCGAAGGCGCCGAGCACGGCGAGGTCGAGGTGACCACCGCGCACGAGGGCGAAGGAGAGCGAGCTGTCGAAGCAGGCGGCGCCGGGCAGCAGCGTGCATGCGCGCCCGCCGGCATCGATCACGTCGTTGTCGGGCGTGCCGCCGGGTACCGGGGCGCCCATGCCGACGAAGCCGTTCTCGGAGTGGAACACGACCCCCGAGTCCTTTGGCAGCACCGAGGGCACCAGCGTCGGCAAGCCGATGCCGAGATTGACAACCATGCCGGGGCGGAGTTCGCGGGCGCAGCGCTCGACGATCGTGCGTTCCTGCTCGTTCACATCGGCCTCCGGATGGGCGGGTTCAACTCTGGGCGGTTTCAGCCTGCGGCATCATGTGCTTGCGGGGCTGGGCCTGCACGACGGCATGGACGAAGACGCCGGGCAGGTGCACGCTCTCGGGTTCGAGGGCCCCGACGGGCAGGATTTCCTTGGCCTCGACGAGAACACGCGGCGCGGCGGTGCCCATGACGATGCTCATGTTGCGATTCGAGCCGCGCCACCAGCAGTTGCCGGCGCGGTCGGCGCGATCGGCACTCAGCAGGGCTACGTCGCCACCGAGCGCGCGCTCGACGAGCAACGTGCGGCCGTCGAGTTCGACGGTGGGCTTGCCGTTGGCGACGAGCGTATCGAGGCCGATGTCCGTCAGAAAGGCGGGCAGGCCGGCACCGGCCGCGCGCAGCCGCTCGGCGAAAATGCCCTGCGGAACGAACTCGACCTCGAGCTCGCCGCGGTTCATCATGCCGATGGCCTCGGGATTCAGGCCGATGTGCGTCGAGACGACTCTGCGGACCATCCCGCGGCGCAGCAGCATGCCGACGCCGAGCCCGGGTTCGTTCGCGTCGTTTTTCACAATGGTCAGGTCGCGCAGGTCGTGACAGTGTTCCGCGAGGAACTCGAGGATCGTGAAGGGAGTCCCGCCGCGGCCGAAGCCGGCAACCAGCACCGTCTGACCGCTGCGGATCGTGGCGCGGACGACGGTCTCGAGGTCGGCAACGCGATCAATCACCCTTGGTGTCTCCTTCGCGTCGCGGGGCATGGGTGGCGAACTCGTCGTACTCGTACAGGTCCGCCGCCTTCACCTGAATCGGGCTGCCCTCGTAGTTGCCGGTGACGTTGGCGTCCTCGACCGGTTCGCGGTCGGCCAGATCGCCGAGAGCGTACTCGGGCAGATCGTCGGAGACCTGCGAGCGATCGATGGTGGCGAAAGCAACGCCGGGCTTCTCGGGTTCGAGGTGACGCTCGAGGAGCTTGGTGAGGTCCCTGAGTGCGGCGGTCAGGCGCTCGATGAGGTCGTCGATGCCGGCGCGGTC
>JAHCAW010000013.1 GCA_019634695.1 Candidatus Sumerlaeia bacterium | reverse complement strand
CCCGCGCCAGCGCGTGGCCGTCGGCCGCGCCATCGTCCGCCAGCCCAAGGTCTTCCTGTTCGACGAGCCGCTGTCGAACCTGGACGCGAAGCTGCGCGTCCAGATGCGCGTCGAGATCAACAAGCTCCACGCGCGGCTCCAGTCCACGATGATCTACGTCACGCACGATCAGGTTGAGGCCATGACGATGGGCGACCGCATCGTGGTGATGAAGGACGGCATCGTGCAGCAGGTGGCGGATCCAATCTCGCTGTACGACAACCCGGTGAACAAGTTCGTGGCGGGCTTCATCGGCACGCCGCCGATGAACTTCATCGAGGGCGAGTTGGTCGAGGAGAACGGCAAGCTGTGCTTCGTCGAGCGCGAGCTGAAGCTGGTGCTGACGGACGCGATGGCGGCACGCGTGCGCGAGTCCGGCACGGAGAAGGGCCCGGTGACGCTGGGCGTGCGGCCGGAGGACTTCCATGCACCCGAGGAGAAGCCGGCCGACATCCCGGCGGGTGAGGTGCGCGCCCGCGTCGAAATCATCGAGCCGATGGGCTCCGAACTTTACCTGTACATGACGACGGGCAAGAACCCCTTCGTCGCCCGCGTTGGCCCACACATCCAGGCCGAGATCGACTCGGAGAAGCCCCTGCTGGTGAACCTGGACAAGATTCACCTGTTCGACGCCAAGACCGAGAAGGCGATCGTGTAGGCGTTGATGGCATTGTTCGTGGTTCGTGGTGCGAACGACGAGGGATGCGCACGTGCTGGAGGGTGCCCCTCACTGACGTTCGGGGTTCTGATTGGTTGCGACGGTTGGTGTGATGGGGAAGACGCCCCTCACTCACGTTCGGGGTTCTGATTGGTTGCCTGAATGGGGCTGTTCCAAGCGGCGGCGTGGAACTCGAGGTGCTCGGGCAGGCGTTCGAGCCAGTAGGTCCACGTGTGGCCGCCGGCGTGTTCGTGCCACTGGTGCGGGATGTCGAGTTCGATGAGGCGCTCGTGGAAGGCGCGGCCGTCCTCGAGGGCGCCGGTCTGGCGCTCGAGGGTGTCGTCGATGCCGCAGTCGGCGAGCAGGCGCACGTCGGCGTCGCGGAAGCGCGGCGCGAGTTGGAGCGCCGAGTTGGCTTCCCACAGCGCGCGATTGTCGTCGAGCGCACCGAGGCGCTGGGGAATCTGCCAGGACTTGGGATGCGCGGTGAGGTCCAGGATGCCGGACATCGAGGAGGCGGAGCCGAAGAGGTCGGGGTGCTTGGCGGCGAGCGTGATGGCGCCGTGGCCGCCCATGCTGAGTCCCATGATGCCGCGGTGGTGGCGGTCGGTCCGCGTGGGAAACAGGGCGTCGATCGCGGGGATCAACTCGCGCACGAAGTGGGTTTCCACCTGCGAGTTCGCGTCGACGGGACTGTCGACGTACCAGCCGAACGGCGTGCCCTCCGGAAAGACGAGGATCGCGCGATGGGCGGCGGCCATCTCGAGCACGAAGGCGCGACGCGGGCCCTCCTGCACCCAATCGCCCGAGCCGCCCATCGCACCGTGCAACACGTAGAGCGTGGGGAAGCGCTCGTCGGGCGCGGGATCGCTTGGTACGAGGACGTGTATCTTCACCTCGCGCGCGAGCGCGGCGCTTTGCAGGTCGATCGTCCGAAGTGGCGAATCGGATTCGGCGGCGGCCGGAAACGCGCCGACGAAACAGAGCAGGCCGGTGAGCAGGCAGACGAGTGCGGATGGGGCACGGTGCATCATGGGGTGATTCCGTCGGGATTGGAGATCATGTCCTCGACGACGATGGCTTCGCTGGCTTCGTCGAGGAGGAGTTCGATCTGGTCCTGCACGAGGTTGGTGCGCAGGTTCTCGCGGGCGATGGCGAGTTCGCGGACGGTGGGCTCGCGTTCGGGGTGGGCGGTGTTGATCCACCATGCCTCGAGTTGATTGTCTTCGAGGACGGGACCGGCGAGGCCGTGCGTCCTGCCGGCGCGAACGGCGTCGCGGACGGGCTCGGGGGCCTCTACGGCGAAGTCGCGCAGGCGCGTGCCCCAACTGATTGTGAGCGGCCCGTTGTAGAGCGAGCGTGCAAGCGCGGCGAAGGCGTCGTAGGTCTCGACAGTGGCGAGCCGGCGCGCGAGATCGGCGCGCTGGTCGGCGGGGCCCCACGCGGCGAGCGAATCGTAGTGGACCATGCCGGGGGCCTCGGGATTGGCAGCCATGCTCTGGCGCCATGCGGCGAGGACCTCGTCGTCGGTGGGCTCGAGGGAGGCGGTGTCGATTCCGCGCAGCAACAGGGCGCGGACGAGCAGCGTGTCCTCGAGACGGGCACGATAGCGGACGACGGCGGGGCGTTCGAGGAAGCCCTCGCGTTCGGCAACCCAGTCGGCGAGCGCCTCGTGCACGGGACCGAGGCGGAGAGCGACGTCGCGCAGTTCCTGCTGGCGGACGGAAACCTCGCGGCTGAGCGCCCAGCCGCCGGCGGCGATCAGGTCGCCGCGCGTGAACGTGCGCCCGGCCACACTAAGGAGCACATCGCTGGTGAGCGCGAGTTCGCCCTCCCCCACCAGATTCTCGGCGTGGACGCGGAAGAGGTTCACGTCGGCGGCCAACCCGCGGAAGAAGCGGGCGACGGCCTCCTCGCGCTGGCGACGGCTGTGCATGGCAGCCAGGATGTCGATCGTCGACTCGAAGGGGATGAAGCCTGCCGGCGTGTGGAACTGGCGATAGATGATGTGCCACGCGCCGGAGGATCGGAAGGGGGGGGAGGTCTGCTTGTCGGCAAGTTCGTGGAAGGCGGCGACGACCTCGGGCGGGGTGCGCAGGTCGGTCTCGGGGATGATGATGCGCGAGGAGGCGCCGCCGGCCTGGCCGGCGACTTCGCGGGCGACGTTGAGAAACGATTCGCCGGCGTCGATGCGGGCGGCGGCGTGCCGGGCTTGCGCGAGAGCCTCGGCCTCTTCGTCGGCCGTGGCGAAGGGGAAGGTCATCTCGCGCAGGACGAGCTTGTCGGGCGTGCGAAAGTAGTCGTGGCGAACGGTCTCGTAGAGCGCGAGGAGTTCCTGGGGAGTGGGCTCCTCGAGGCCGCCGAGGATGCGCTCGCGATAGAGCATGCGACGGGCGTATTCGCGCGTCATGCGCTCGATGCGCTCGCGGTCCGCTTCGGTGAACTCGAGTCGTTCGTCGCGTGCCTGGGCGGCGAGTTGATCGTAGACGGGCGCGAGGCGTGCGGCACGCAGCAGATCGCCCAGTCCAAAGAAGACGACCTCGCCGGGGCGATATGGTGCGGTGCGCAGACCAAGCAGCGTCTTGAGTTCGCCGGCGGTCATCGGCGTGGAGTCGACAAGGGCCAGAACGGATTCATCGTCGAGCTGCTCGACGGAGGGCTCGAAGCCGTGGCCGGCGGCCGAGGAGACGAGCACACCGGCCGCGAGCAGAACCGCCGCACACCACGACAGCAGGCGTCTCACCGCAGGGCCTCCTCCAGTCGCCGGGCATTGGCGCGCATGGCGTCAAGGTAGTCGCCCTCCTCGGGGCGATTGCCGCAGGTGAGCACGACGACGGGCAGGACGTTGCGGATATCGAGTTCGCTCGCGATCTCGTCGAGCGGTTCGTCCTCCCAGAACATGATGCGCGCGGGGTGCTCGGCAAGCAGGGCGTCGAACTCGGCCCATGCAGCGTCGTCGGGCATCTCGTCGACTTCGAAGTGCACCGATCGCATGTTGAGGGCGTAGCGTCGCGCGAGATAGTTGTAGAGCGGATGCGAGGCGACGAGGGGCCTGTCGCCTGCGGGAGCAAGGGCGCGTTCGAAGCGGGCATCGAGGTCCTCGAGGTCGGCCTTGAGCGATTCGAAGGCCCCGGCGATGGAGGTGGCCCGCTCCGGGAAGCGCACAACGAGCGCCTCGCGGACGGCGGTGGCCTGTGCGAGCGCCTGGCGCGGGTCGAGCCAAGTCATCGCGTCGGTGCCGGAGTGGGTATGCTCGCCGGCGGGGCCATGGCTGTGTGTGACGGCGTCCTCGAGGATGATCCAGCGATCGCGGAAGGAACGAGCCGTATCGACCAGGCGGTCGGCGGGCAGCGAGGCGGTGGGAAGCCAGCTCTCGAAGTCGGCGCCATTGAGAACAATCATGTCGGCCTGCTGCATCGAGCGAATGTCGGCGGCGGTGGGCTCCCAGAAGGCGGGGTCCTCGTCCTCGGGAACGGGAAGCTCGATGGTGGCGAACGAGCCGGCAAGCCGCTCGGCGACCCACGCCATCGGGTAGTTGGTGGCGACGATGCGTGGTTGGGCGGGGGCCGCGGCAGGGCGTTGCTGCTCCGCGGCGGGACGACATGCGACGGTCAAGGCGACCAAGAGCGACAGGATGAACAGACGGTGCATTACATGCCTCCGAGAATGATGTCAGCGAGCCACTGGCCGGCCACCAGAGGGGTCGCGGCTCCAGCAAGCCCGGCCACGCCGGCCGCGGCAAGGAGGATCAGGACGTACTCGCCCGCGTGCATGAGCGCCAACGTGCCGCGGCCGGCGCCGACGAGCACGAGGGTTTCCATCTCGCGGCGTCGCAACCGCATCGACAACAGCGCCACAAGGGCGAGGAAGAGCACCGTGAGAAACGCCACGGCGGCCGAGGCGGCGTCGAACAGGCGCTGCACGCGCAGCACGAGATCGAGGATTTCGTCGACGACCTCCGAGGGGACGACGATCTGCACGGGGGAGTTGGTGGCCAGATAGCGCCCGCGCAGCAGGGCGGCGGCGCGCGCGTCGTGTGGAAACGCGAGGATCGCCGTGACGGGAAAAGTCTCCGGGTCGCCGTGAAAGTGGAACGTGTGGCGGTTCGCGTCGGTGATGGTGGTGAACTCGTAGACCTCGGGACTGCCGACGATTTCGTTGCCGCGGCGGGTGAGGATGGCGGCGCGATCGGTGGTCGTGGCGAGGTCCTCGTGCCCATGGCCGATGCCGGAGACGACCCAGGCGGTCTTCAGGTCGGCGAAGACGGCTTCGTCGTCGGCGGTGCCGGTGGGGGCGAGCACGCCGGCGACGAGCATGTTGAGCGGATAGGCGCCGGCGAGATGAAAGAGATTGTCGGGATCGGACAGCAATCGGTCGCCGGAGCGAAGGCCAAGCCGGCGGGCAACCGAGGCGCCGACGACGCAGTCGCCGAGTTGCGCGAAGGGGTGTCCGTCGGCGACGACCAATCCGCGACGATCGAGATAGTCGAGTGTGGTGCCGACGAGTGGATGGCCGGAGGCGGTGTGCGCCAGGTAAAGAGGAATGGAGCGCGCATGGCCGCTGTCGCGGACGGCGTCGGCGTCCTTCATGGTGAGGCGATGGGGGGGCTCGCCGCGGAAGTAGAGGGCGTGGAGGGAAAGATCGAAGCGGCTGCCGGCGGCGCCGACGACGAGCGGCGTGGCGTCGGCGCGCGCGGTCCACGCGTCGCGGAACTGCACGAGGGTCCATCGCGAGGCGAGCGGCAGATAGAGCGTCAGCGAGATGGCGACAAGGAGCACGAGGCTCTTGAAGCGATTGGCGGCGACGTAGCGCCACGCGAGATAGAGGGGGCCGGTCATGCGGGTGCTCCGGCGCGGAAGGGCACGACGCGGTCGAAGCGGTCGAGGTGCGCGTGGTCGTGGGTGACGACAAGCAGGGTGGCGTCGAGGGAGCGGGTGCGCTCGAAGAGGAGTTCGAGTGCGGCGACCTTCGAGTCGGGGTCGAGGCTGCCGGTGGGTTCGTCGGCAAGCACGACGGCGGGGCTGGCCACGAGGGCGCGGCAGACGGCGACGCGCTGACGCTCGCCATGGGAGAGGCTGGCGAGCGCGCGCGACTCGAAGCCTGCCAACCCGACGGACGCGAGCAGCGCGCGGGCGTTGTCGCGGGCCGCAGTATCGAGGCGCAACGCGCCCGTCAGGCGATACGGCAGCAGGATGTTGTCGAGCACGTCGAGGTAGTCGAGCAGCTCGAACTCCTGGAAGACATAGCCGATGCGCGTGGCTCGAAAGGCACGGCGGGCGCGCTCCGGGAGTGAGCCGACGGCGGTGTCCGCAACGCGAACCGTTCCGCGGGCGGGCACCAGAATGCCGCCGAGCAGGCGCAACAACGTGGACTTGCCCGAGCCGCTGGGGCCGACGACGGCGACGCGTTCGCCGCGCGCGACGCGCAGGTCCGGCACGCGGAGCTGGAAGCCGCCGCGCGCGTAGGCGAACTCGACCTGCTCGACGTGGATCACGAGCCCGAGCCCCCGGTAAGGTCGCGCACGCGCAGACCGGTCTCGTTGCGTTCGTGGCGCAGCACGCGCATGCTGGTGAGCTTCCACGAGGCGTCGCGCACGCCGACGGTGAACTCGGCGGTGTAGGTGTTGGCGCGGTCGTGGACGTGGCCCCAGTGCTCGATGCGGCCGGCGGCCTGCCAGGTGGCACGATAGGTGAAGGCGCGGGGTTCGGCGGGTGGCGTGGCAAGGGCGCCGCTGCTGACGGAGACGGATTCGACGCGGGCGGTGGCGCCGCCTTCGGCTTCGAGCACCAGACCGCGGCGGATGTCGAGATAGAGGCGGGTGAGCAGGTCGTCGGCGACGCTGCGTGCGAGGGCGTCGTAGATGTCGCCCTCGGCGCGATAGTCGAAGGCGCGGTAGATGTTGCGCAGCAGAGTTTCGAAGATCTCGGCGGCCTCGGCGTCGGCGGGACGGACAACACGCCCCTCGGCCGGGATGCGGCGGACGGCGGGGACGGCGATCTCGCCGCGTGCGGTCCACTCGAGCGATGGCGAGGCGGGCGACATCGCGTGGCGGCGCATGGTGTCGCCGGCGACGGCGGTTCCGCGGATGGTCTCGAGGACCGGGCCGAAGCCACTCCAGGTGACGCGCACGCGGCGCGCGGGGCCCTTGGTGCCGAAGGAGTGGATCAGGCCGACGGTGACTTCGGCCACGGGCAGACGCGCGGGCGGCGGGTTGCCGACGATGGTGGTCACGGCGCGGTCGAAGAAGACAACGCGGGAGGAGACCGGTTGCACCTCGATGCCGTCGATCTCGACGGGTGCCATGGCGCCGAGAAAGTCGGCGATGTCGTCGCGGGCTTCATCCTGCTCGTCCACGTCGAGCCATGCGGCGTCGCGCCGCGCGATGGGCAGGAGAGACTCGAGCACGTGGAAGGGGATGAGGACTTCGTGGCGGACCTCGAAGGGCTCGATGTAGAGCCAGCTCTCGGGGGTGCGGGCGCCTGCGGTGGCGGGCTGGGCGTGAAGGGTTGGGCAGAGCAGCGCCAGGAGCGCCAGGACGATAAGCGACAGGGACCACGCGGAGCGGTCGCGCTGGCCGGGGTGAGCGAGGCGGTCCATGTGTTCCATGTGTTCCATCGTGTGGTGTCAGGGTGCCGCTTCGAGTCCCTGCGCGCGCCCGGATTCCTGCTGGGCGGCGGGGGCTCCGCGACGCTGGTGGTGCACGATGGAGTAGACCAGCGGGATGAAGACAAGGGTAATGACGGTGGAACTAAGCATGCCGCCGATGACGGCACGGGCGAGCGGGGCCTGCTGCTCGGAGCCCTCGCCCATGCCGAGGGCCAGTGGGACGAGGCCGAGCATGGTGGTGAGCGAGGTCATCAGGATGGGGCGAAGGCGCCGGCGGCCGGCCTCCAGAACCGCCGCGCGGACCGCGTAACCGCCGGTGCGCAGCGACGAGGCCTGGTCCACAAGCAGAATGGCATTGTTGACCACAATGCCGCCGAGCATGATGCAGCCGATGAAGGTCTGGGTGTTGAAGGTGGTGTCGCTGAGGAAGAGCATCACAAGGACGCCGATGGCGGCCAACGGGACGCTGAACATGACGATGAAGGGGTCGGTGAGCGATTCGTAGAGGGATGCGAGGACCATGTAGACCAGCACGAGCGCCATGACGAGGCTGATCAGGAGGGACTGGAAAGCGCTCTTCTGGTCGGCGACATCGCCGGCGATGAGAATCTGGTACTGGTTCGGCCGGGGAATCTGGCGCAGGACTTCCTGGACGTCGGCGACGAGGGCATCGAGTTTGCGGTCGGTGTAGTTGGCCGAGACAGTGGCGAGGCGTTCCTGATTCTTGCGCTCGACGATCTGGGGTCCGCGGCGGGGTTCAAGCTGGACGACGTTGCGCAGGATGACCGGTTCGCCGCGGTCGTTGGCGACGGGCAGGTCGAGGAGGTCGTCGAGAGTGAGCTTCTCGGCGTCGGCGATGCGGACCTGGATACGGTACTCGTAGCCTTGGCGCCTGAAGTTGCCGGCGCGCGTGCCGCCGACGGAGGTTTCGAGAACCTGGGCGACGCGGGCGACGGAGAGGCCGAGGTCGGCGGCGCGATCGCGGTCGATGCGCACGATCTCCTGGGGGACGCCGGCCTCGCGGCTGACACGCACTTCGGTGATGCCGGGGATGTCGGAGACAGCCTGCTGGACGCGGTGGGCCAGCTCGTCGAGGACAGCGAACTCGTAGCCGTAAATCTCGATCTGGAGGCGATCCTCTCCGCCGGAGCCCAGGCGCAGGATGCGCAGGCCTTCGGAGGCGCGCGCGCGCACCGTCGCGCCCGGAACGGGTCCGATCGCACGACGCACGTCCTCGGCGATCTTCTCGCTCGAGCGCGTGCGGCTCGACGTCGGTCCGACGGCAACCTGGATCGAACCGCGCGTGCCGCCCGAGGGGCGGAATGAGGAGGAGCCCAGATTGACCACCGTGTGGGTGGCCTCGGGGACTTCGCGATCGACGATCGCCTCGACGTGCTTCATCGTCTCGTTGATGATGGCAAGCCGCGTGCCGACGGCCATCTCGACATCGACGCGGATTTCCCCCTCGTCCGAAGGGGGCAGGAACTCCGAACCGATGTGGGGCATCAGGAAGAGCGAACCGCAGAACAGGGCGATCACGAAGAGCGCCGTGAGGATGCGGAAGCGCAGGGCAAGCTCCAGCACGTCGCGGTACAATGTCTCGATGCCGATGAAGAGGCGCTCGCTGACGCGCATGATCAGCGGGGCCTGCGCGGTGGCGTGCCCGCCGTCCTGACGGCGCAGGAACTTCGCCGCCAGCACGGGCACCAGCGTGATCGCCACCATCAGCGAACAGATGAGCGAGAAGGCGACGACGTAGGCAAGCTGCTTGAAGAGGATCCCGGTCATGCCCTCGACGAACAGCAGCGGGAGGAAGATGACGAGGGTCGTGATCGTGCTGGCGACGATGGCGGGCGTGACTTCGTGGGTGCCCTCGATGGCGGCGTGCTCGGTCTCCATGCCCTCCTCGCGGAGGCGATAGATGTTCTCAAGCACAACGATGGCGTTGTCCACCATCATGCCGACGCCAAGCGCGAGCCCTCCCAGCGTCATCAGGTTGACCGTGAAGCCGCAGAAGTAGAGCAGGGCGAAGCTGGCGATGATCGAAATGGGGATGGCGGTGGAGATAACGAAGGTGCTGCGGAGGCTGCGCAGGAAGACGAAGAGGACGACGATGGCCAGCACACCGCCGAGCAGGACGGAGCGCTGCACGTTGGCGATGGAGCGGCGGATGTAGAGGGACGTGTCGATGACGGGAACGATCTCGAGCTGGGGCAGGTCGGCATTGATGCGGGCGGCCTCGCGGAGCACGCGGTCGGCGACTTCGACGGTGTTGGTGCCGGACTGCTTGCGGACGGCGAGCCGGGCGCCGGGCACGCCGTTGATGCGCACGATGCGGGTGATGCGCTGGTGGGTGTCCTCGATGCGGGCGATCTGGCCGAGGGTGACGGGAACGCCTTCGCGGATGGCGACGACGGTGCCGGCGAGTTCCTCGACGGATTCGAACTCGCCGGGGGTGCGGATGGTGACGTCGAGGTTGCCGCGCTCGATGACGCCGGCGGGCAGATTGAGGTTCGCCTCGCGAATGGCGCGCAGGATCTGATCGAGCGGAATCGCCAGGGCCTTGATCTTCTCGATGTCGAGGTTGACCTGCATCTCGCGCTCGAGGCCGCCCCATACCTCGGAGGAGGCGACGCCGGGAGTCTGTTCGATGCGGTACTGCACCTGCTTGTCGATGACGTCGCGCAGCTCGATGGGGTCGAGTTCGCTGAAGATGCCGAGCATGACGATGGGGAAGGCGGCGACGTCGAACTTGCGGAGCTGGGGCCGACTGACGTCGGGCGGCAGGTTGTTGAGCACGCGGTCGATGCGGTCGCGGATGTCGTTGGACGCGACGTTGAGGTCCGTCTTCCAGGAGAAGCGGACGCGGACGTTGCTGACGCCTTCGGCGGATTCGGAGGTGATCTCCTCGACGCCGGGGACGGCGGAGACGGCCTCCTCGATGACGCGCGTGACGAGGGTTTCCATCTCCTCCGGACTGGCGTTGCCGTAGTTGGTGGAGACGCTGAGCGTGGGGTAGGTGATTTCGGGAAGCAGGTCGATGGGCAGGCGCGTGAGGGAGACGGCGCCAAAGACGACGACGATGAGCGTGCACATCGTCGTCAGGACGGGCCTTCGAACGGTGAAGGCGGCAATCTTCACGAGGCGGCCTCCGGTGTGGCGCCGGCGGCCACGGATGCCGGGCGGGGCGTACCGTCGGGAATGAGCACCGCGGCGCCGTCGTCGAGAAGGTTCTGGCCGAGGGTGACGACATCTCCCGTCAGCGGCGGGTCGAGGATTTCAGCGGTCTGCCCCTCAATAATGCCGACCGTGACAGGCACGAAGCGGGCGGTCTTGGTCTCGCCATCGACAACGAAGACGCCCCGCTGGCCTTCGCGATCCACGAGCGAGGCGACCGGCACCAGAGTGGTGCTGTCGCGTTCGCCAAGCAGAATCTCGGCACGGATGAACATGCCGGGCTTGAAGACGTGGTCGGGATTGGGGACGGCGAGTTCGGTGCGGGCCTGCCGCGAGGCTTCGCGGAAGAGCGGCGCCAGCCGGGAGATCTGCCCTTCGACGGCGCGGCCGGGGAAGGCGTCGGCGACAACGCGGGCCGTCTGGCCGACGCGCAGGCGCGGGTAGTCGCGCTCGGTGGCATGGACAACGGCGCGCAGCGTGTCGATGTCGAGCAGCGAGACGATGCGCTGGTTGGATTGCAGAACGGCGCCCTCGTTGGCGAAGCGCTCGCCGACGACACGGGTGTCGGTGCCGCCCTGCCAGTCGGCGACGATGCGGGTGTAGGAGAGGCGAATCTCGGCGGTGCGCAGGATGGCCTCGCGCTGCATGATGGCGGCCTCGGCGACCTTGACGTCGGACTCCTTGACGCGTTGGGTCATCAGGGCGGCGTCGAGATCGGAGGGCGAGGCGACGCGGCGGTCGGCCAGAATGGCGACGCGCTCGTACTCGCGGGCGGCCTGGCCGGCTTCGGCGTGGGCCTTGCGCAGGTTGGCGCGCGCAACCTCCAGGTCGGACTGCGCGCGCATGACCTCCTGCGTCAGCTCGTCGTCGTCCAAGCGCGCAATCTCGTCACCCCGGCGCACGACGTCGCCGATGTCGACGTTGAGCCGCGCCAGACGCCCGCCGATCTTGGGAGCGATGTCCACCTCGTTGCTGGCGAACAGGGTGCCGGGCATGCGGCGCACATCGCGAATCGGGCCGGTGACAACGGGCCGCACCTCGATGGCGACGGCGGGGCGGCCGCGCGGCGGCGGCACGGGAGCCTCTTGGGAAAGCTTGGAATAGACGGCCCAGCCCAGCGCCCCGAGCACAATGGCAGAAGCCAGCAGAAAGACATTCCGGAGCAGGGTTCGCATGAGGGGTCCAGATTCGATGGGCTTGTGGTGTCGGTGTCGTCGCCGCGACGGCGTATGGTTCGCGGCGCCCGCCCCAAGGGCAAGCCCGCCGGAGGCGACTGGCTGGAGACGCTCGGGCTGACACATCCCGGCCCGAGGGAGGGGAGCAAGACATGCGCCACCATTGCCGAATCGTTACGGGTAGCGTCTTCGCCATCTGTTCGCCTGCCGGGGTGGGGGCGCCAATCAGTCCTCGTCCCCACGGACAAAGCCGATGGGCCGGCGCTTGGGAGGCGTCGAGGGCGGAGCGAGCAGGCGGCGGATGGCGTCGAACACAACGCGGAACTGGCTGTCGTACTTGCGCTCAAGGTCCTCGAGCTTGCGGGCGAGCTCCTCGTGCGAGGCCAACATGCGCCGCAGCCGCACGAAGGTGCGCATGATCTCGACGTTGACCTGCACGGCCCGGGGGCTGCGCAGGACGCTGGAGAGCATCGCGACGCCCTGCTCGGTGAACGCGTAGGGAAGGTACTTGCGATGCTGCCCACGGCCAGCCTTTAAGGTGCCAGAATGGGACCTTAGAGCATCGTATTCGTCCTGGCTGACCTGAAACATGAAGTCCTCAGGGAAGCGGTCCGGGTTACGCTTGACTGCTCGGTTGATGGACTTCGTTTCCACGCCGTAGAGGACAGCGAGGTCTTCGTCGAGCAGGACGTTGTGTCCTCGAAGGACGAGGATCGAGCGCTCGATGCGTTCGGCTGGCAGGAGATTGGGGGGTGGATCGCCTGGCATGGTCGAGCCCGGTTGAGAGGAGTGCGGACAGTCTCTTGAGGCTATTGTGAGGATGGGGGGACTGCAAGAGGAGGCGCCGGCGCGGGGGGATTGAATTTTCCGGGTTCTCCTTGCGAACCTTTTGGGGGGTGGTATTGTCTCAGTCAGGGCCCAGTCCATCCGGACGGGCCGCGCGGGAGAGGTGTGGGCAGGGCCGGAAGCCACGGAGGATACGTGTCATGGCCGAGCTCGAAGGCAAGATTCGCCAGATTCGGCGACGACTGACCTGGTTCTTCTTCGCTGAAGTGCTGGCGCGCGCCACGCTGGTGGCGATGGTGCTGGCGCTTGTCTACTTGGTGGCGCAGCGGCTGGCGAACCTGCCGGCCGAGCCGTTGGTGGTGGCCGGTGGGCTGGTGGCGTTGTCGCTGCTGGCGGCCGGGGTGTGGACATGGCGGCGGCGGCTGACACTGGTGGAGGCGGCGCTGGCCGCCGACGAGCGACTGGCGCTGCGCGAGCGGCTGTCGAGCGCCCTGCTGATGCACGGCTGGCAGGACCCGTCGGGCGCGGTGCAGGCGCTGGAGGCGGACGCGCTGCGGCACGCGGCGGCGATCCAGCCGCGGAGGGACTTCCGGTGGCGTGCGCCGCGGGCGCTGGTGCATCTGGTGTGGCCGATGACGGCGTTCGTCGGGGCATACCTCATGATGCCGCAGTTCGACCTGTTCGCCAAGCCCGCACCCTTGACGCCGCCGGTCGATCCGGTGGCCCAGCAGACTGAAGAGCGCATGCGCAAGGAGACGGCTCGCGAGCTGAAGGAACTGGCCCGGGAACTCGAGGAGAAGCGCCGGGAAGAGGACCTGGCGCTGGTGGATACGGTGAACTTCGCGAAGGAACTCGAGCGGCTGTCGGACGATCTGTACCTTGGGAACAAGGACAAGCGGGCGGCGGTGGCGGAGCTGTCGCGGCTCGAGGACGAGGTGAAGCTGCAGAAGCGCGACTTGGCGCAGGAGGCCGAGCCGTTCAAGCAGATCAAGGGTCTGCAACGGGCCGAGACGACGCGCCAGATCCAGCAGGACATGAAGGACCTGCGGTTGAACGACGCGGCGCAGCGGATGGAGCAGCTCTCCCAGCAGCAGGTGACGCAGATGTCGGCGGCGCAGACCGAGCAGCTCGCCAACGAGCTGGAGCGGCTGGCCGAGGACCTGAAGGACAATCAGGAGATGAGCGAGTCGCTGCAGAAGTCGGCCGATGCGCTGAAGCAGTTGGCCGAGGCTCGCCGGCAGGACGAGCAGTCCGGTGCCCAGCAGCAGCAGCAAAGTGGCCAGGAACAGACGAGCCCGGAGCAGCAGGCGTCGGCGGACCAGGGACAGCAGGGGCAACAGCAGCAGAGCCAGCAGCCCCAGCAGAGCGACCAAGGCCAGCAAGGATCCCAGCAACAGCAGGCCCAGCAGCAGAATCAGCAGGAACAGGGACAGCAACAGGCCTCGCAGTCGAACCAAGGCCAGCAACAGCAGAGCCAAGGGCAGCCGTCGCAGAGTCAGGCAGGCGGCAGCCCGCAGCAGCAGCAGAGCCAGCAGGGCAGCCAGCAGTCGCAGGCAACCTCCGACGCGATGGCGCAGGCGCAGCAGCAGATGCAGCAGGCGGCCCAGCAGATGGCCAGCCAGCAGCAACTGGTGAACGAAATGAAGCAGCTCGACCAGGTGAGCCAGCAACTGGGGCAGGCGCGCTCGTCGCTGCTGAACTCGCAGAATCAGGACAGTCAGTCGGCACAGAGCGGCCAGTCGGGGGGCCAGCAGGCGCAGGGGCAGGGGGGCCAGCAGGGCCAGAACCCGGGGCAATCGGGTGGACAGCCGTGCGGCCACTCGGACTGCCCGCCGGGGCAGTGCCAAGGCGGTGGCCAGGGTCAACAAGGGCCGGGTCAGGGTCAGGGCCAATTTGCGCAGGGCCCGCCGGAGGGTCAGGGCGCAGGCAGCGGCGGTCCTGGACGCGGGCAGGGCGGCAACCCACCCGACGCCGGATTGGTCGAGGTGGATTTCCTCGACGAGATGATTCGCGGCGAGAAGAACGACGGCGAGATTCTGGCGGTGATCGAGATCGACGCCCCGGCGCTGAAGGGGGAGTCGAACGTGCGCTACACGCAGATCTACAACACGCGGATGCAGAACAACGCGGACGCGATGCGCCAGAACGAAATTCCGCTGGGCTACCGCAATGCGGTGCGGAACTACTTCGAGGCGATCAATCCGCAGCGGCGCGCGGCCGACTGAGAGCACGGCGGACAGATTCCACCCTGGCGGACCACCCTGAAGAGTCGACACCCGAACGAGCCACCATCGCCCGCCTGCGATGCCGGCGCCCGCCGCGTCCGGGCGGGCAGGGGCATCATGGCGGCGGGCCTGTTGCTGGCCGCCGGGCTGCTGGGCGGATGCGGGGGGGGCACGTCGCGTGACGCGGCCACAGGCGCCCGCGACGCGCAGGTGATCGGCTCGCACGGACGGCAGCCGGGACAGTTCTCGCGCCCGCGTGCCATTGTGCTGACAGAAGAGAATGACCTGGTGGTGATTGACCGCTCCGGGCGCGTGCAAAGGCTCGACGTCCGCACGGGCGAGGTGCGCGGCCGCTGGATGCTGCCCGACTACTCGAACGGCACGCCGACGGGGATGACGCTCGATCCGCGCGACAACTCGCTCTGGGTGGCCGACACGCACTACCAGCGCATCCTGCAGTTCGATCTGGACGGCAACCTGCTCTTCTCCTTCGGCGAGCAGGGGACCGGTCCGGGGCAGATGGTGTTCCCGACCGACGTGACGCCGGACCCGCTGGACGGCTCGCTGTGGGTGTGCGAGTACGGCCTGCGCAGCCGCATCATGCACTTCTCCGCGACGGGCGAGTTTCTGGCCGAGTGGGGCTCGGGCGAATACGACTACGCGGATCTGGCGCGGCCGATGGCGATTGCCGTCGATGCACAGGGGCGCCTGTTCGTCGTCGATGGCGGCAACCATCGCGTGCTGGTGTACGACCGGCAGGGGACGCTGCTGAACTCGTGGGGCGAGTCGGGCGAGGCGCCCGGCCGGCTGAAATACCCCTACGACCTGGCGGTCGGTGACGACGGGACGTTGTACATCTGCGAGTACGGCAACAGTCGGGTGAGCCGGTTCACGGCGGACGGGGAGTTTCTGGGCGCGTGGGGCCTGCCGGGTCATCGGCCGGGCGAGTTGTTCTCGCCGTGGGGAGTCGCCGTGGGGGCGGGCGGCGTGCTGGCGATCGCCGACACGAACAACGGGCGCGTGCAGATCGTGCGGCGTCCGGAGCGTGCCTTCCGCATGGGGAGGAACGCGACGTGACCTTCCATGTGGTGCGCCCGGAGTACCTGTGGCTGTTGCTGCTGTTGCCGGTGTTCTGGCTGGCGGCAAGGCGGCTGCGGGCGATCGAGCCCGCAAGGCGCTGGATGATCCTGGGCCTGCGGACGCTGGTGATCCTGCTGCTGGTGCTGGCGCTTTCAAAGCCCGAGATCGCCCGCGAGAGCCATGACCTGACGGTGTACTTCCTGCTGGATGTCTCGGACTCGATTCCCGCGCAGAAGCGCGAGCAGGCACTGACGCTGGTGTCGGAGTTCACGCGCGGGAGCAACAAGCCGCGCAACGACGAGGCGGGGCTGATCATCTTCGGCGACGGCGCGTCGCTCGAGACGCTGGCGGTGAACACGTTCGAGTTCGACGGGTCGTACCGCTCGGTGGTGGGAACGGCACGCACGGACATTTCGTCGGCGCTGCGGCTGGCGCTCAGCGCGTTCCCGCGCAACCGGCTCAAGCGCATCGTGCTGTTCAGCGACGGCAACGAGAACAGCGGCAGCGCGTTGGAGATCGCCCGCATGGCGCGCAACAGCGCCGTGCCGATCGACGTCGTGCCGATGCGCTACGACCAACGCGGGGACGTGCAGATCGACAAGTTGATCGTGCCGGCGCAGACGGCACGCGATGCACCGTTCGACCTGAAGGTCTACATGTCGTCGGAAAACCAGACGTCCACGACGGGTCGGCTGCGCGTCTACGAGGACGACACGTTGATCGTGGACCAGCCGGTGACGGTCGAGCCGGGCCGGAACCCGCCGCTGGTGTTGACGCGACGACTGCGCGACGGGGGTTTTCATCGCTACCGCGCCAGCGTCGAGATTCCGGACGACCCGAGGCCCCAGAACAACCGGGCCGAGGCGTTCACGCACCTGAAGGCCGAGCCGCGCGTCCTCTACATCGAGGGCGACCAGATGACGCGCAACTATCTGGCCGGCGCGCTGCGCCTTGAGGAGATCTCCGTCGACTTCCGGGGCAGCGACTCGATCCCGCAGACGCTCGAGGAGGTGCAGTCCTACGATTCGATCATCCTGTCGAACGTGCACGCCAACCAGATGACGATCGACCAGATGAAGATGATCGAGCGTGCGGTGCATGATCTCGGCGTGGGACTGATCATGATCGGTGGCGAGGATTCGTTCGGCGCGGGAGGTTATCAGGACTCGCCGATCGAGGAGGCGCTGCCGGTCTCGATGGACGTGAAGCAGAAGAAGGTGCTGCCGAACGGGGCGCTGGCGATCGTGCTGCACACGTGCGAGATTCCACAGGGCAACAGTTGGGCGCGTGAGATTTCGATCGCAGCGCTGAATGTGCTGTCGGCTCAGGACTACTTCGGTCTGCTGTACTACGGCTCGAAGCCGGGAACGGGGCTGGGCGGCGCGGGCGGCGGCTGGGGCGAGTTCTGGCTGTGGGAGCCGGGCTTGCAGATGACGGGCAACAAGCATGCGATGCGGGCGAAGATTCGCGGCGTGACGCCGCTGGACATGCCGACGTTCGATCCGACGCTCGAGCTGGCCTATCAGGGGCTGAAGGACGTGAAGACGCAGGCCAAGCACATCATCGTGATTTCGGACGGGGATCCGGCGCCGCCGAACAAGGACCTGGTGAACCGCATCCGGGACGAGGGGATCACGGTGTCGTCGGTGATCATCGCGCCGCACTTCGGCCAGTCCGAAGAGACGATGCGCCAGCTCGCCTACTGGGGCGCCGGGGAGTTCTACTATCCGAAGACGGCGAGCGAGCTGCCGCGCATTTTCGTCAAGGAGGCATCGGTTGTCCGACGCTCGCTGATCTTCGAGGAGACGTTCAGCCCGGTGGCGGATGCGCCGTCGGAGATGCTCGAGGGTTTCTCGGCGCTGCCGCAGTTGCATGGCTACGTGGTGACGTCGGACAAGGAACTGGCGACGATCGCGCTGCGGACGGAGAAGGACGATCCGCTGCTGGCGCACTGGCGCTACGGCCTCGGCAAGACGGTGGCGTTCACGTCGGACGCGCGGAACAAGTGGGCCGCAAGCTGGGTGGACTGGGAGAACTACAGCAAGTTCTGGAGCCAGCTCGTGCGGTGGTCGCTGCGCGAGACGAGTTCTTCGAACTTCCAGATCAACACGGAGTTGAACGCGGGTCGCGGTCGCGTGGTGGTGGATGCCATCGATCCGGACGGCAGCTTCCTGAACTTTCTGGAGTTCGACGCGGTGGTGCTGAACCCGAGCTTGGAGCCGGAGAAGGTGACGGTGCGGCAGGTGGGACCGGGCCGCTACGAGGGCGAGTTCGAGGCGAGCGAGGTCGGGACGTATCTGGTGCGGCTGAGTTCCGGGCCGGAGGAAGCGCGTCAGACGGCGGTGGGCGGCGCGGCGCTGTCGTATTCGCCGGAGTATCAGGCGGGACGGTCGAACGACGAGTTCCTCGATCGCATCGCGACGGAATCCGGCGGGCGCGTGGCGGCCGCGAACTACTATGCCTTCAGCCGCGACCTGCCCGCGACGCGCCAGCCGACGCCCATCTGGGAGTTGCTCTTCCTGCTCGGCCTGCTCCTTATCCCGGTAGACATCTTCCTGCGGCGCGTCTACCTCGACCCGCATGAGTTGTGGCAGGGTTTCCTGAAGGGCCTGGCGACGGCATGGCAGACGGTGACGTTCCGCCGGCCGAAGGTGACCGTGCAGCGCGACGAGGCGATGGGTTCGTTGATGGCCGCGAAGCAACGCGCGCATGCGGACCGCGAGCAGGCCGAAGAAGAGCGACAGGCCCGCGCGACGTTCCGCGAACGGTTGGACGCCGACGCCGAGCAGGCGCCCGCACGCGAGTCCGTCTTCGAGGCCCCCGACGCGCCCGGCCCCGCCCGCCCACGCGCCAAGCACACCGTGTCCCCGTCCGATTCGCCCGACCGCCCCCCCGCCGGAGGATCGAGCCTGAGCAGCCTGAAGGAGGCAAAGAAGAGGGCGCAGGAGAGGAAGAAGTGAGGTGGGGAGTTGTTAGTGGTTGGTTGTTAGTGCTTAGTGGTTGGTAGGCAGGTGGAGCTGATGGTAGCGGATGCCGAGCAACTTCAGGCAGGATGACGCGATCAATGCAGGACTTTGAGAACCTGATCGTCTGGCGCAAAGCACATGACCTCACGTTGGCGGTCTACAAGGCTTCCGCGTCGTTTCCGGCCGAGGAGCGCTTCGGTTTGACCTCCCAACTCAGGCGCGCCACCTCCTCGATAGCCACCAACATCGCTGAAGGATGCGGGCGTGGCGGGAACAACGATTTCGCTCGATTCCTGCAGATTGCCCTCGGATCCGCCTCGGAGGCAAAGTACTTGATGCTCCTTACCACTGACCTCGGCTATCTCCCCCGCGAACTGCACGTCGACTTCCGATCCCGAATCAATGAGATCATGAGGATGCTCACCGCGCTTCAGTCTCGGACCCGAGCCACGCTGAGAGTCGTTCAGCAACGCACCCCCCGATCTGCAGATCAAGAGAACCGCAACGAGCCATGGGAGTAAGTCTCCCATTCTTGGAGACCAACAACTAACAACCAACAGCTAACAACCATCCCCTCACCCTCACCTGCACAGAGGAGCCTACAGAATGACCACCGATATCCAAAAGCAAGCCGCCGCGTTCCGGCAGGATTATGAGCGCGTGTTCACCGAGATCCAGAAGGTGATGGTCGGGCAGAACGACGTCATCGAGGGCGTGCTGATCTGCCTGTTCGCGGGCGGCAATGTGCTGCTCGAGGGCGTGCCGGGGCTGGGCAAGACGATGCTCATCCGAACGCTCGGCGAGGTGCTGGATCTGCCGTTCTCGCGCATTCAGTTCACGCCGGACCTGATGCCGGCCGACATCATCGGCACGAACCTGGTCCAGGAAGACCCGAAGACCGGCCACCGCGAGTTCGTCTTCCAGCGCGGGCCGCTGTTCTCGAACCTCGTGCTGGCCGACGAAATCAACCGCGCGACGCCCAAGACGCAGTCGGCCATGCTGGAGGCGATGCAGGAGAAGCGCATCACGGCGGCCGGCGTGACGCACGAGCTCGACCGCCCGTTCTTCGTCATGGCAACGCAGAACCCACTCGAGATGGAAGGCACCTATCCGCTGCCCGAGGCGCAGCTCGACCGCTTCCTCTACAAGGTGATGGTGCCGTTCCCGTCGCGGCAGGAGCTGCACGAGATCGTGAACCGCACGACGACCACCACCACGCCGCACGCGGGCAAGGTGATGGACAAGGAGGGCCTGCTACACTGGATGCACTTCGTGCGGTCGATCGTTGTGGCGCCGCATGTGCAGGACTACGCGGTCCGGCTGCTGCTGGCGACGCACCCGACGAGCGAGTTCGCGACCGACATGGTGAAGCGCTACGTGCGGTTCGGCGGCTCCCCGCGCGGGGCGCAGGCTCTAATCCTGACGGGCAAGATCAAGGCGCTGCGGGCGGAGCGGTACAACGTGGCCTTCGCCGACATCGCGGCGGTGGCAAAGGACACGCTGCGCCACCGGTTGATCCTGAACTTCGAGGGAGAAGCCGAAGGCATCACGAGCGACATGGTGATCGAGGACATGCTGAAGACGGTGGCACGGGAGGCGAAGGTCCCCGCATGACGGACGCAGAACGCTTCGACATCATCGCGGAGCTTGAACTTGTGATCGCGACCCTCGAGCGTGGAGGTGTCCCGTATGCCCTGTGCGGAGGTCTTGCGGTTGCGGTGCACGGCTATTCGCGCGCCACGGTAGACATCGACCTGGTGATCCTCCGGCGTGACCTCGATGCCGTCCGAGCGACGTTGCGGGGGTGTGGCTACATCTTCGACAATGGGATCATTGCGTTCCCGTCCCAGGGCTTCGAGTTCTATCGCCTCACGAAGATCGTTGCAGGCCAGCCTCTCATGGTCGATCTTCTCTTCACGGAAGAATCCTCGCCCCTCTGGAAGCAACGGGTTCGGCTCACATGGAAGGACGGAATCATCTGGGTGCTTTCTCGTCAGGGCCTCTTGCAGATGAAGGAGCGGAGCGAGCGGGCAAAGGATCGGATCGATGTCGAGGAACTGAGGAGGCTTGATGCAGATGCGGACTGATATGTCTCCATCCGCCGTTACTGCCCGGATTCGACTCGCCTTCGAGCTTGGACGGCTTCACACAGAGTTTTTGAGCCAGTTGCGCCCTGTTGACGACCCTACTGAGGCCGCACCGGAAAGGCCCCGCGCCACCGACGAGCGCGTCCCATCCGCCGGAGCCCCGTTCCCCGGGATCCCCATCCGCCCCAACGACGAACCGAAGGCATCCTGACACCCGAAGAGTCCCACCGATGGCGACACCCGACCTCAAAGCCCTGCTCGACCCCGAGTTGATCGCGCGCCTCGACCAGCTCGAGGTGCTGACGCACAAGGTCTTCCGCGGCCGGCAGAAGGGCGAGCGGCGCTCACGCAAGAAGGGCCAGTCCGTCGAGTTCGCCGACTATCGCGAGTACGTCCCGGGCGACGACACACGCCATCTGGACTGGAACGTCTACGGTCGGCTGGACCGCCTGTACATCAAGCTGTTCCTCGAGGAGGAGGACCTCGCGTTCTACGTGATCGTGGACACGTCGAAGTCGATGGATTTCGGAACGCCGCAGACGAAGTTCGAGTACGGGCGTCGCCTGGCCGCGGCGTTGGCCTACGTGGCGCTGGGCAACCAGGACAAGGTTGGCGTCAGCGATGCGAAGACGCGCGTGGTCTCGCGGTTCCGGCCCGCGCGCGGCAAGGCGCAGCTCGGCAAGGTGCTCTCGTACCTGCTGACCTTGGAGCCGGGCGACCGCACGAACCTGACGCAGGCGTGCCGCGACTTCGTCCTGCAGAACAAGCAGTCCGGCATCGTCGTCGTCATCAGCGACTTCCTGGACGAACGCGGCTACGAGGATGCACTGAAGCAGTTCTTCCTGCGCAGCTACGACGTGTACGTCGTGCAGGTCCTGAGTCCCGAGGAGCGCGAGCCGACGACGCTGGGGCATCTGGAGCTGGTGGACTCCGAGACCGGCGAGCGGCAGGAGATCACGGCCAGCGAGATGCTGCTGCGCCAGTACAAACGAACGGTGGAGAGCTTCTGCGGCGGATTGCGCGACTGGTGCACGAGCCGCGGCATGACGTATCTGGCGACGACGACGGACGTGCCGATCGAGACGATGCTGCTGGCGAGCCTGCGACAGCGGGGGTTGCTGCGATGAGCACCGTTTCGTTCCTTCAGAATCCGCTGTTCTGGGGCCTCGGCGCGCTGCTGCCGATGATTGTGGTATTCTACCTGCTGAAGCTGAAGCGCAGGCGGGTGGTGATGCCCTCGACGCTGCTGTGGCGGCGGTCGATGCAGGACCTGATCGCGAACGCGCCGTTCCAGAAGCTGCGGAACAACCTGTTGCTGTGGCTGCAACTGCTGATCCTGCTGCTGCTCGTGCTGGGATTCATGCGGCCGGTGATGAAGCTGGAGAACCTTGGCGGCACGACGCTGGTGCTGGTGATCGACAACTCGGCGTCGATGGGGACGGTCGAGGCGGGCGGGACGACGCGGCTGGAACTGGCGAAGCGTGCGGCGCGCAGCGCGCTCGAGACGTTGCGCGCGCGGGACGAGGCGATCGTCATCGCGTTCAGCGACCGGACGAACATCATCCAGACCCTGACGAGCGACAAGGCGCTGCTGCGGGCCGCGATCGATTCGATCGAGGGGCGCGACGTCGGCACGTCGCTGCGCGAGGCCGGACTGATCCTGCAGGGCCTGACGACCTACATGGACGACGACAACAACGTGCTGCCGCGGGAGAGCACGAAGACGGTGATCCTGAGCGACGGGGCGATCGAGTCGGTGGCCTCGCTGACGGACATCCCGAACGTCGAGTACGTGCGCATCGGCGAGACGCGGAATAATCTGGGCATCGCCGGCATCGACGTGCGCGAGTCCTACGCGCAGACGTTCGAGTACCAGATCTTCGTGTCGGTGGCGAACGCGGACGCGGAGGAGCGGACCGCCTTCGTGGAGTTGCAGGTGGACGGCCAGGTGCTCGACGTGAAGGCGGTGACGGTGCCGGCGACGGGGACGTCGGGCACGGTGTTCAACATCGGCGAGATTCTGGAGGGCATGGCGACGCTGCGGCTGGACGTGCAGGACGACCTGGCGATCGACAACGTGGCGCGGGCGCTGATCGCGCCTCCCAGCGAGATCAAGGTGCTGCTGGTGTCGAACGGCAACTACTTCCTCGAGCAGGCGCTGCGGATCGACCCGCGGGTGACGCTGAGCGTGATCCGGCCGACGGACTACTCACCGCGCGAGGACTACGACATCGTGGTGTTCGACGGCACGACGACGCGGGAGATTCCGCCGGGCAACTTTGTGTTCCTGAACGCGCTGCCGCCGGTACCGGGCTTTGCGCGCGCGGGCGACGAGGTCGCAAACCCGCAGGTGGTCGACTGGAGCCGCGTGCATCCGCTGAACCGTTTCTGCAACTTCGACACGCTGCTCATCGGCCGGGCGATCCGCTACACGCGCCCGCGGTCCGCGATTCCGATCCTCGAAGCGCTGGATACTGATCTGATCACGCTGCACGAGACGGACAACCAGCGCGTGCTCGTGGTCGGCTTCGACATCTTCCAGTCCTACTGGCCGCTCGACGTCTCGTTCCCGATCTTCATGTCGAACATGCTGGACTACTTCGCGCGCAACCGTGCCGGGCTGTATCAGCCCGCCTACGGGACGGGCTCGGCAATCGCGCTGCACCCGGACCGCGAGGCGACGAGCGCCGTCGTCACCAGCCCGTCCGGCCGGCGCCACGAATTCTCCTTCGAGGGCATCAGCACGGCCTACATGACCGAGACGCACGAGGCGGGAGTGTACACCGTTGCCTTCGACAACGGCGCGCGGCATGTGCTGCCGGTGAACCTGTTCTCGACGGCCGAGTCGCTGATCGCGCCGGTGGAGGCGCTGGACCTGGGCGGCCGGCAACTGGTCGGTTCGGACCAGGTGGTGCGCACAAACCGCGAGATTTGGCATTGGCTCGCGCTGCTGGCGTTGGGTATCCTGCTGGTCGAATGGCTGGTTTACACGCGCCGGACGTTCATGTGACGGCGCGGCCCGGCTGCCACCTTCCGTGGAGGCTTCGTGCGATGATGCCGTTGTTCCGTCTTGTTGTCCTGTGTCTGTTCCCGCTGCTGTTGGCCGCGTGCGCGACGAGTCGGTCGTCGGTCGACGTGCCGGCCGAGCCGGACGTGCTTATCGCCGGTGGACGGGTGATCGATGGCACGGGCGCGCCGGGCGTCGTGGCCGACGTGGTGGTGCATGGCGGCCGAATCGTGCACGTGGGGGACACTTCGCGCCTGAACCTGCGGCCGGCGCGGCGCATCGAGGCGTCGGGGCTGGTGGTGACGCCGGGATTCGTCGACACGCACGCGCACGGCGAACCGACCGGCGATGCGGGCGCGCGCAACTTTCTGGCACAGGGTGTGACGACGATCTGTCTGGGCATGGACGGCGGCAGCCCGGCACGTGGGTCGATGCGGGCGTGGATGGATCGCGTGGATGCGGCGCGGCCGGAGGTGAACGTCGCGCCGTTCGTGGGCCATGGTTCGGTGCGCCAGGAGTCCGGAACGGCCTACGCAAGCGACCCGACGCCGGAGCAGATTGCGTCGATGGCGGCGCTGGTGCGGCAGGCGATGCTGGACGGCTGCTGGGGGATGACAACGGGCCTGGAGTACATCCCCGGCACATTCGCGACGGCGGCGGAGCTGGTCGGCACGGCGCTGCCGGTGGCCGAGTTCGGCGGCATCGTGATGAGCCACATGCGCAGCGAGGACGACGACGCGGTGGAGGCGGCGATCGACGAACTGGTGGCGCAGGGCCGCGGCGCGAACGTGCCGGTGCACGTCTCGCACCTGAAGGTGGTGTACGGCAAGGGCCCGGCGCGCGCGGAGGAAATCCTGGCGCACATCGAGCACGCGCGACGCAGCGGCGTGACGATCACTGCGGACGTCTATCCGTACACGGCGAGCTACACGGGCATCGCGATCGTGTTCCCGGAGTGGGCGCTGGCGCCGAACGACTGGAGCCAGGTGAAGCGCGAGCGCCGCGCCGAGCTGCAGGAGTACATCCGCCGGCGCGTGACGATGCGCAACGGCCCGGAGGCGACGCTGTTCGGCAGCGAGCCGTGGACGGGCATGACGCTCAAGCAGGTGGCCGACGAGATGGGCGTGCCGTTCGAGGATGTGCTGATCGACCGGATCGGTCCGCTGGGCGCAAGTGCGGCCTACTTCGTGATGGACGAGCCGCTGCAAGCGCGTCTGCTGGCGGACCCGAACGTGATGGTGTGCTCGGACGGCAGCGCGACGGGCAACCACCCGCGCGGCCATGGCGCCTTCGCGCGCGTTCTGAACCAGTATGTGAACCGCACGGGGATGCTGCCGCTCGAGGAGGCGGTGCGCAAGATGACGGGCCTGCCGGCGCAGACGATCGGGCTGGACCGCCACGCCGAGCCGCGCGGGCTGCTGCGCCCCGGCTTCGCCGCCGATATCCTCGTGTTCCATCCCGACCATGTGGTCGACAAGGCGACGTTCGCGGAGCCGCACCAACTGGCCGAAGGCGTCGACACGATCCTGGTCAACGGCGTCGTCGCGCGACAGGACGGCACATGGACCGACGCGGCAGCCGGCCGGGTGCTGCGGAAGCGATAGGGCGGCGAACCAGAGAGTGCCGCGGGATTCCTATCGGGCTTGATTTGGGCCCCGACGCGGTGTAGCGATCCCGTGCGACCGGATGGATGAGGCGCCAACAATGAATTGCCTGCACGACACGCTCGAGCTTCATCGCGAGGATATCCGCCGACTGGCAGCGGCGCACGGCGCCAGAAACGTGCGCGTCTTTGGGTCCGTTGCCCGGGGCGAAGCCGATGCGGCGAGCGACTTCGACTTTCTCGTGGACCTCGAGCCCGGGCGCGGCTTGCTCGATCTCGGTGGTCTGCTGATGGACTTGCGGGACTTGCTGGGTGCGCCCGTGGACGTGGTCACCCCTTCCTTGCTGCGGGAGCGAGTCCGCCAACGCGTTCTGGGCGAGGCGCGACCACTTTGAGGGACCCCGTCGAACGAGTCCGCGATATGCTCGAGGCCATCGAGCGCATTGCGCGGTATACGGTTCGGGGCCGTGAGGAATTCGACGCCGACGAATTGATTCAGTCTTGGTGCGTCCGGCACATTCAGGTGATCGGCGAGGCAGCCCGAGCATTGCCCGAGGATTTCCGCAACCAGGCTCCGGATATCCCTTGGCGCCAGATCATCGGCATGCGCCACATTCTGGTGCATGACTACTTCGGTATCGATACGGATGCCGTCTGGGCCGTCGTGACGGACGATCTCACGGAGCTTGAGTGCAAGCTGCAGGCACTTCTGGAGGCTCTCGGTGAGTCTCGTTGAATCCCGGCCGGGTGTTGCGGAAGCGATAGGGTGGCGTTGCGGCAAGCACGCGTCGGACAGGTCGGATCTGGCTGACTTGTCCGACGCAGTTTCGCTCAACCCTTGAGCATTTCCCCGAGGATATTGTCGCACAGATAGAGCGCCCTGGGGACGTGGAAGCAGCCCTTGTAGGAGGCGCCCTTGTAGGAGTGTGTGCGTTCGCCGCGGCGGTCGAGGTAGCCGAACCACTCGCCGAACTCGGGATCGGAGAAGTGCTCGAAGGTCCAGTCGGTGACCTGTTCGAAGCGGTCCCAGTAGCGCTCGTCGCCGGTTTCGCGGAAGGCCATGAGGAAGGCGACCATGGCTTCGCAGTGCGGCCACCAGAGCTTCATGTTCCATTCGAGGGCCGGGGGCGAGTGGCCTTCGAGGTCGAGGAAGTAGTAGAGTCCGCCGAACTCGGTGTCCCAGCCGCGGTCGAAGGACCAGTCGATCATGCGCAGGGCGGCGCGAATCGCTTCCTTGTCGTTCTTGCGGCGGCCCCATTCGATCAGGAACCAGGCGCACTCGATGGCGTGGCCGGGGTTGAGGATGCGGCCTTCGGGCGAGTCGACGAGCGAGCCGTCCGGAGCGACGTGTTCGAGGACGACCTGGAGATCCGACCGGACGTGGAGCATGATGCGCTCGACGCATTCGACGGCGATCATGTCGTAGGTGGTCTCGCCCGGGTCGTGGATTTCCTCGATCATGTTGAGGAGAATCATGGGCGGGGCGAGCGCCTCGACGGGGGGCAGGTGCGGATAGACGTGCCGGCCGACGAGGGAGGGATCCTTGGAGTAGGCCACGCAGGCCTCGAACATGTGGCGGGCTTCGAAGCGCAGGCGCTCGTCGGCGATGGCGCGGGCGTACTCGGCCATGGCCATGGCGTAGAAGCACTCCGAGTACATCTTGCGCTGCAGGCTCTTGGGGAGGCCTTCGCGGGTGAGGCTGAAGTAGACGCGGTTGTCGGCGCGGCGGGCCTTCTTGTGGAGGAACTCGGCACCGAGACGTGCGACGTCGAGCACTTCGGGGTCGGGCGCCGTTGTGTTGTAGAGCTTCGAAAGCATCCAGACGAGGCGCCCCTGGAGCCACATGTGCTTGGTGGTGTCCCAGACGCGGCCGTCGCGGTCGAGGCAGTTGAACGTGCCGCCCCACTGGCGGTCGGGCGCGTGGCGCAGCCAGAAGGGCAGGACGCTGTCGTAGAGCTCGCGATGGATGCGGTCGCGCAGAAGGCTCAGGCGCTGAATGTCGGCGGGCATGGTTTGTCTCGAGGGCGTATGGTGGTGTCAGTCTTTGTCGGCGCTGCGGGTGCTCTTGCGCCGGGTGGTGCTGCCGGCGACGACGCCCTGGGCGACGAGGTTGATCATGCGTTCGGTGGCCTCGATGGCGGCCATGACCTGGTCGCTGTGGACGGCCTTGGTGCGCAGGCCGTTGTCCCAGGTGATGGTCGTCTGGACGAGGGCGTCGCTCTTGCCGCCGGGCGGGATGTGGACTTCGTAGTCTGCCAGGCGCGGGAGCTCGAGTTTCATCGCGGGAGCAATGGAGCGGACCGCCGTCATGAAGGCATCGAAGCCACCGGTGCCGGTGCCGACGGCTTCGTAGTCGGTGCCGCGGAAGCCGACGCGGATGGTGGCGGTGGCGGAGACGCCGAGGGCTGAGGTGACGACGAGGTTCTTGAGGACGAAGGACTCCTCCTGGGGGGCCTTGAGGACGTCGGCGACGATGAAGGGGAGGTCCTCGGCGGTGACCGCGTGCTTGAGGTCGCCGAGTTCGACGACGCGCTTGAGGACGGCAGCGCGTTGCTCCTTGGTGAGCTGCATGCCGAGGGCGTCGAGGTTGAAGTCCAGATTGCTGCGGCCGGAGAGCTTGCCGAGGGCGTAGACGCGGTCGCGGCCAAAGCGCTCGGGCGACAGGAGGCTCTCGTAGAGGCGGCCCTTCTTGTCGCCGTCGGCGTGGATGCCGGCGGTCTGGGTGAAGACGTTGCGGCCGACGATGGGCTTGTTGTCGGCCATGCGCTTGCCGCTGAAGACCTCGACGAGGCGGCTGACGGGGTTGAGTTCCTTTTCCTCGACGCGGACGACGCGCTTGGTGTGGTCGCGCACGGAGGCGACTACCTCCTCGAGCGAGGCGTTGCCGGCGCGTTCGCCCAGGCCGTTGACGGTGCAGTGGATGCCGTGGACGCCGGCCATGGCGGCGGCCAGCGTGTTGGCCGGCCCGAGGCCGTAGTCGTTGTGGCCGTGGAACTCGAAGAGCGTGTTGGGATAGCGGCGCAGGATCTGGGTGACGAAGTCGGTGACCTGCGCGGGGTTGAGAATGCCGAGCGTGTCGGGCAGCAGGATGCGCTCGAAGGGCCAAGTGGCGTAGTGGTCGAGCATTTCGAAGACGTAGTCGGGCGAGTGGAGCATGCCGTTGGACCAGTCTTCGAGGTAGATGTTGGTGGTGACGCCTTTGCGCCCGGCGTACTCAAGGGTGGCTTCGATGTCGGCACGGTGCTCGGCGGGGGTCTTGCGGAGCTGGCCCTCGCAGTGGCGGCGCGAGCCCTTGCTGAGCAGGTTCATCCGGCGGCATCCGGCCTTGCGCAGCCAATCGACCGACTCGTTGCGGTCGACGAAGCTGAGGACCTCGACGCGATCGGCGAAGCCCTTGGACTCGGCCCATGCCATGATTTCGGCCAGGGACTTCTGCTCGCCGGGGCTGACGCGGCAGGAGGCGACCTCGATTCGGTCGACCTTGACGCGGCCGAGCAGGCGCTGGGCGAGCAGGAGCTTCTCGCGGCCGGGAAAGGAGACGCCGTCGGTCTGCTCGCCGTCGCGCAGGGTGGTGTCCATGATGTCGAGCCGGGCGGCGGGACGGGGGCTGGTGCCCTCGGCGGCTGGTCGTGTCTTTTTCGCGGTTGTCTTCGCGGCCATGGTGGTGGATGTCCGGTGGTGCAGCGGCGGGCGGTCGTTCGGGCGCGCGGTGTGGGGGCGCGCCGGCCCGCTCTTCTCCCTCGATGGGGGTGGGAGGTTATGCCCGAGCAGCCGGGGCGCACAAACCGAAAGATGTCGGCGCGGCAACGGCTGGCGGAATCGTTTGCGCGGCGGCGGGCGGCGCGGTCGGTGGCCGTGGAGCCGGAGACGTCGCCGCGGCGCACGATGGGGCGGCCTGTGATGGGGCCACTGGTTTGGGCGGTGGTGCTGGGGGTGATGGCGCTGGGGGGGCTCGGGGCGTTCCTGGGGGTATTGGGCTGGCGCGACGAGGGACTGATTTCCGGGGGGGCGTGGCTGGAGTGGATGCGCGCGCAGGGGTCCCCGGGGTGGCAGGCGAGCGCCCGGGCCGCGGCGGTTATCTGGGGATACTACGGGTTCTGGATGGGAGTGGGCTTCGCGGTGGGGGCGCTGCGTCTGGACGGGGCGATATCGGACACGGTGCGGAATCGGTTCTTCCTTGTGGTCATAGCGGCGGGTCCGCTGGGACGGGTGGGGGTGGAGTATGCCGGGGGGCTGCTGGACGGCCGGATGCTGACGCCGTACGAGTGGGGAAGCCAGGTGCTGCCGGGGCTGGGGCTGTCGCTGCTGGCAGTGCTGTGGGGGATGGCCATGCCGCTGGCGATGGAGCCTTCGGCGCATGGGGCGGGTGGCCGGCTGGACCGGTTTGGCCCTGAGGCCGACGATGCCTACGGGGCAGAGATGGCAGTGGGCATCTACATGGTGGTGGCGGTGGTGCTGGCGATCTTGGGGCTGGTGTGCGTGTTCTGAGGGGAGCCGACGGCGGGTTCTCTGCACTTGCGCCATGCGGGGCGGGGGCTTCTAAGACGACGAAGTTCACATCGCGTCGGGTGTGCTGCCGGTCGCGAACCGCGAGAGAGCAAAGACATGACACATCTGGTGGCGGCCCCTGTGGCAACGTTCGGCATCGCCGATGCGCTGGTGGTTCTTTTCTACCTGTTGCTGGTCACGGGTGTCGGGTTCTGGGCCCATCTGGGACAGAAGTCCCAGCGCGACTACTTCCTGGCCGGTCGAAACCTGCCGTGGTGGGTGGTGGGCCTGTCGATCGTGGCGACGGAGACGAGCGCGCTGACGTTCATCGGGATCCCGGCGGCGGCCTTCGGGGCGCTCAAGTACGACGAGGCGACGGGCTACTCCGTCACGGGCGGCAACCTGTTCTGGATGATGCTGATGTCGGGATACGTGCTGGGCCGCGTGATCATCGCGTGGCGCATCATCCCGTTGTACTTTCAGGGTGAGGTCTACACGCCTTACCAGTTGCTGAAGCGGGCGTTCGGTCCCCGGGCGCGGATCGTGGGGTCGGCGTTCCAGTTGATCGGCATCTCGCTGGGAGCGGGTGTGCGGGTGTACGTGACCGCGATTCCGCTGTGGGCGGTGGGGTGCACGATCTTCCCGTGGTTCACGATCCTGCACGGGATCCTGCTGATTGTGCTGGTGTCGCTGGTCTACACGGCGGTCGGCGGCATCAAGGCGGTTGCCTGGACGGAGATGATCCAGTACTTCATCTACATTTCGGGCGCGCTGTTTGTGCTGTTCTACGTGCCGAGCCTGCTGCGCGGGGAGTTGGCAGCGCCCTCGGGCGCGGAAGGTTGGAGCGCGGTGGTGGAGGTCGGGCGCGACAAGCTCGAGTGGTTCCGGCTCGGGCTCGAGGGCGAGACGTTCGGTGCCCGCGTGCAGGATCTGTTCTGCGGGCCGTTCAACCTGTTCATGGGCCTGATCCCGGGAACGCTCGGCATCGTGCTGGCGTTCGGGTTCGACCAGCTCAACGTGCAGCGCCTGCTGGGATGCAAGGGCGTGACAGACAGCCGGAAGGCGATGCTGCTGAGCGCGGTGCTGATCGCGCCGCAGTTCCTGCTGTTCCTGCTGATCGGCGTGGTCCTGTTCGCGTTCTACAAGCTGAACGGCTTCGACTTCGGCCTGGCGCCCTGGGACCCGCGGACGCCCGGGGTGGCGAAGTCGGACTATGTGTTCCCGGTGTTCATGGTGACGCAGATTCCGCCGGTGCTGAAAGGGTTCCTGATTTCGGCGCTGCTGGCGGCGGCGATGTCGAGCGTCTCGTCGGCCCTGTCGGCGATGGGCAGCATGGTGACCATGGACATCTATCGCCCCCTGCGAGGGGCTTTGGCGTCGGTGCGGGCGGAGATGACACTGTCGCGCGTCATGACCGGGGCGTCCGGGTTGGTGCTGGGCGCGGTGGCCATCGCGGCAAGCCGCGGCGGACAGAACGTGATCGACCTGGCATTCACGCTGGCGGCGCTGACGGGCGGCGGCATTCTGGGCATCTTCATCTACGGACTGGTGCACAAGCGCGGCCACGAGACCCCGGTGATTGCGGGGCTGGTGGTGTCGCTGCTGTTCATGCTGGTGCTCAACCTGACGTGGAACCCGAGCCTGATCCCCGGCGTCACAAGCGCACCCCTGTGGCCACGGATCACATGGCCATGGCATCCTCTGATCGGCATGACGGTCTGCCTGACGGTGCTCTATGCGCTGCGTCCGTTCTATCCTGCGTCCATGGATCGCGGAATCGACAAGGCCGAGGCATCCGAGACGGAGTAGCCGCAGCCAACACGGACCCGGCGATGGCGACGATCTGCTTCAGCATGTCGGGCGAGGGCCGCGGGCATGCCACGCGCGTGCGGGCCTTGGTCGAGCGGCTGCGCACCGAAGGCCACCGCCTTGTGCTGTTCGCGCCCGGCGACGCCTTCGACCTGCTGGCGCCGGCCTATCGCGGCACGCCGGTGCGTGTGGTGCGCATCCCGGGACTGCGATTCGCCTACGCGCCGGACGGACATCTGGACTCGATCGGCACGGGACTCGGGGCGGTGCGCTACGCGATGCGGTTGCCGCGACTGGTGAGCCGACTCGAGCGGTACCTGCACCGCCTACGACCGGATCTGGCGGTGGTGGACTTCGAGCCGGCACTGCCCCGCGCCGCCCGCCGTGCCGGCGTGCCCTACATCGCCGTCAACCACCAGCACTTCCTCGTGGCCGACCGGCTGACGATCCTGCCTCCGGGGATGCGCGCGCGCGCCTGGTTGATGGGCCGGGTCGTGCGGCTGTACCATCGCCACGAACGCGAGGTCGTGATCTCGCAGTTCTACTTTCCGCCGGTGAAGCGCCGCTGGCGGAATCGCGTGACGCACGCGGGCGTGTTGCTGCGTCCGGAGATTGAAGCGGCCCAGCCAACGGACGAGGGATTCCTACTGGTCTATCTGAAGAAGTTCGCCACGTCGGCGACTCTGGCGGCGCTGCGGGGCTGCGGCGTGCCGGTGCGCGTCTACGGGCTGGGCGAGCGGCCCGCCGAGGGCGCGGTCGAGTTTCGCGCGGTGAGCACGGACGGCTTTGCACGCGACCTGGCGGCGTGCACGGCGCTGCTGTGCACATCGGGCAACCAGCTCGTCGGCGAGGCGCTGTATCTGGGCAAGCCGGTCTTCGCGCTGCCCGAGCCGAACAACGACGAGCAGATGATGAACTGCCTGTACCTGGCCGACAGCGGCGCGGGCCGGTGGGCGGACATGAACCGGGTGACGGCGGACGACGTGCGGACGTTTCTCGGAAATCTGGACGAATACCGCTCGCGGATCGACCGGCGCCGGATGAACGGCACGCCGGTGGCGATGGAGGCGATCCGGCGCCATCTGGAGCGGCCGGCGCCCGCCCGGCCGTAGGCTTTCCGCGCCGAATTCTGTCCGCGGAACTGCTTGCCTCCCGGCCCGGCCGCCAGTCTGATGATGCCATGCGACATGACGCGCCCGCCAGGCCAGGCCGGGACAGACGAGTGGAGCCATGGACCTGTTCGAGCTGATGGAGGAGGCCGATGCACTGGAGGCATCGGACCTGTACCTGATTGCGGGGGCGATACCGGCGATCGCGCTGAATGGCCGACTGCTCGTGCCGAAGGCGAGCGGTGGCCTGCGCCTGACGCCGCGGCAGTCGGTCGAGTTCGCGCGCAAGATCATGAACCCCGAGCAGTGGGACGAGCTGCTGGTCAAGCGCGAGCTGAACCTGGCCTACATGATGAAGGGCAAGATGCGCTTCCGCGTGAACGTGCTTTGGCAGCGCGGAACGGTCGGCATGGTGCTGCGGCGGGTGGTCGAGGACATCCCGACGATGCGGCGGCTGGGGCTGCCGCCGGTGCTGCGCAACGTGGCCCTGTCGGACCGCGGCATCGTCTTTGTGACGGGAGCGACCGGCAGCGGCAAGTCGACCACGATGGCGGCGATGATCGACTATCGCAACCACCTGCTGTCGGGGCATATCGTGACGATCGAGGACCCGATCGAGTTCATCCACCGGCACCGGCGCTCGATCGTGACGCAGCGCGAGGTGGGGATCGACACGAAGAGCTACGAGGAGGCGCTGCGCAACACGCTGCGGCAGGCACCGAACGTGATTTCGATCGGCGAGATCCGGGACTCGGACACGGTGCGGTTCGCACTGCACGCGGCCGAGACCGGGCACCTGGTCTTCGCGACGCTGCATTCGACGAACACGGTGCAGACGATCAAGCGCATCCTGAACTTCTTCCCGATCGACGTGCACGACCGCGTGCTGATCCAGCTCGCGCACAACCTGACGGCGATCATCAGCCAGCGGCTGCTGCGCGGCAGGCAGGGCGGACGCGTGTGCGCGGCGGAGGTGCTGATGAACAGCCCGCGCGTGGAGGACCTGATCGTCCGCGGCGAGCCGGACCGGCTGCGCGAGCACCTGACGCTCGAACATGACGACGGCACGCAGTCCTTCGACC
Organism: Candidatus Sumerlaeia bacterium; assembly: GCA_019634695.1. GTDB lineage: Bacteria > Sumerlaeota > Sumerlaeia > SLMS01 > JAHLLQ01 > JAHCAW01. The sequence continues at coordinate 47,115 of JAHCAW010000013.1, read as the reverse complement.
TGGCCCTCTACCGGCTGGCCAAGCGCGGGCTCATCACCGAGGAGAACGCGGTGCAGCACGCCAACTCTTCGAACGACCTGCACCTGAAGTTCCGGGGGATGGGCGTGCGGCCGGCCTCGTCGTGGGAACGCCTCGAGGATCCGTGGACGCAGATCCAGGATGACTTTGGCTATCCCGCGGACTACGTCGTGCCGCCCGAACAGGTCGACGGCACGGGCATCTACACGAACGAAGGGGTGCCGACGCCGGAGCCGCCGCCGCTGTCATTCGCGGCATCGGCCTCGGGCAAGGCGGCGCCGATGGGCGCTCCGGCGCGCGTGGCGGTCGCGGACGACGATCCGTTGCCGGGTTCCGACGATGCAGTGGCGACGGGCCCACGCCCGAGCGTGGCCGAGCGCTACCGCGAGATCCTCGAGCGTGCTTCGCGCGAAGTGGCCCGCCCGACACTCACCCCGCCCGTTCGCGAGGACATCGACTCCGACCTGTCGGAACTCGACTGAGCACGCCAGTCAGGCACCTTCACCCCGAGCCCCATCCGGCATGTCAACGCCCACGACGGTGCCCCACGCGTACCCACGAGCCTCGCGCTCGTGGATGCGTTGAACCCAAGTCGCTGCCCGCAAGGCGAGGTACGACCCGTAGAGCACGAAGCCCGGAACGATCATACCCTGAATCGCGCCGGCATTCAAGAATCGAGTTGGGACGGGGAGGATATGGGTGAACAATGCTGCCGCGAATAGCGCAGGAATGCAGACCCCATGGAGGACGAACGCCCTCACACGTGAACCTGCGGGTGCACCCTCAATGGCCAGAACGCTCCCATACCCGTAGGTAGCGAGCGAACACAACGCCAACAGGGACTTGACGGCGAAGTGGAACAAACCAGGCTGCTTCTGGAACAGCGGATCGGTTTGGAATGCGACCGATCCCCACACAGCGAGGATAGTCAGGCACATCGCGAGCAGGAACGAAGGGATCAGATTTCTGGCGAACGGTTCGAACGAATCCCCATACACATGAGGTAACCGCCCCCCAAACAGCCGCCGTTGATTCCGATTCGTCAGGAGCACCGCCCACAGGCAGGACACACCACAGAAGAGAATCGTGAGAGTCAGCGGCAGTTCGGCCTGCCAATTCAGCATGTCGCCCCAGGCATCCGGGGACATCTGACAGACAATGATGGCACACGACCAAAGTCCGACAAAGAAGAGCAGGAATACCCCGACGAATCGCAGATGGCTCGAAATCCGAAGATTCGATTCCAACCTGGCTTCCAGCGATTTCCGAAGCTCGCGATGCGAAGCCAAGGATCGCCATGCGTCGACCACGGATGCGACGCGGCACGCTTCCTCGGTGACAGGTTGCGCCATCCGCAGGGACGCGAAACGCACACAGCGGATCGTCTCGTCAAACGTAAGCAAGGCCACTCCTCCAACAAGTGCCGACGCAACGAGCACCGTGAGAATCGAGTCGAGTGGCGAAACCGACGAGAGATTGCCCCCCGCCTTAAGAATCTCCCAGCCAAACTGCGACAGTAGCATAGAGAGCCCTGCGGCTGGAGCGACAGCGTAGCCGATGCAGCCAAGAAAGCCCGATACCGACCATCCCGCAGTCAGGAAGAACATGCGGACTGTCAGCCCCGCAACAATGGCGACTGCGGCCAAGGAAGCGGGACCATGCAGGAGCATTGCGAGACGAATCGCCAGCATGTCCGACGGGGTGAGCCAGGCCGGGATCTCGATCTCGCCAAGCCACACGAACAAGATCAGCGCCTGCATGCAGATGCCGATGGAGGCGATGGTCGGCAGGAGCATGCAGGGACGGAACGCGCGCCAGACGATCCCGAAGGTGATCTCATGCAGAGTTGTTGCACTCAGGATCAACTCCTCTCGTGACCGCAGCTCACTCCACCGACGCATCGCGAAGAAGAGATGAAGCGCCAGCAGACCGCCGAAAGAAAGGCAGAGTAGGCCGAGCTGTAGCCTGAGGATGTTCATCCAGATCAAGTGGTAGCCTATCGGCCACGGACCGTATACCAACTTGGCGACCATGTAGATGCCCCAGCCTGCGCCAAGAGTTGTCTGGGCGACAACCGAGCATGCCGTCGCGAGCTTCTCGCGTCTTGACCGTGGCTCCATGATGATCGCATTCTCATGGCGCCCCTTCCAGAGAGGGATCAACTTCGCAATCAGGCGGCGGCTTTCCTGCATCGGGTTGTCCGCGGCTCAGGATGATGCGGCGGCTGTCGCGCGCCGCCAGTACCACACGAGATTTCCCGCCGCGGCGGCGAGCAGGAACGCGCGCCAGGCATCGTTGCCGGGCGTCGAGAAGCGCACGTAGAAGAACCCGATCGCGACGGCGACGTAGACCGAGAGCGCAATGGCGTCGGTGGTGCGCTGATGGTCGTCGTTCCAGGCGCGGAGCAGGCGTTGATAGAGATGGTCGCGGTGCGGCCGCAGAGGGCTCTCCCCCGCCGCGAGGCGACGGCCAAGGGTCCAGAGCACGTCGAACAGGAAGGGCGACAGGACAATGACGCCGGCGGCGAACGGATCGAACCACGGATGCGCCACGCCGTCGGCGATCCAGGTGCGGTTCAGGTCGTTCGTGACGAGCAGCAGCGTGGCGCCGCCAAGCAGCGCGCCGAGGGCCTGGCTGCCCGAGTCGCCCAGGAAGGTGCGCGCGCGCGGGTAGTTGTACTCGAGGAACCCCGACGAGGCGCCGATCAGGATCGCGCCGAACACGGTGAACTCCAGGCACCAGCCGCGATTCAGTCCGCAACCGAGCAGGAACACGCCGAAGGCCATACCCATGCGGCCGGCCAATCCGTTGATGCCGTCCATGAAGTTGACGGCATTCATGACGAGCACGAGCCAGCCGAAGGCGAGCAGCGCGCCGATCCATACGGGCAGCGGTACGATGCCGACGAAGGGCACCTGAAGCTGGCGCACGGCGAGTCCGCCGGCGACCATGATGGCGGCGGCGACGGCCTGGCCGGCGAGCTTCGGCCACGGCGAGAAACCGCGCAGGTCGTCCACCAGCCCGATGGCGAAGGCGACGATGGCGCCCGCAAGGAAGCAACCCCATGCCAGCCAGGGCGTTGGCTCGACGGGGCGCAGGCCGACGAGTTCCTGCACCTTCGGGAAGGCGGGCAGGAAGAGCACCAGCATGGCGAGCACGCCCGCGAAGAGACCGACGCCGCCGAGCCGCGGAGTCGGGGTCGAGTGGCTGGAGTAGTCACGGGGGTGATCGAGTCGGCCGTGGCGCTCGCACCAGGCGATGGAGCGGGCGGTGGCCCAGCCGGCGACGGCCCAGGCGCCGAAGCCGAAGGCAAGCGCGGGAACCAGCAACAGCAGAAAGCCCATGGAAGCCCCCTTGCGGGGTGGGGTGTCGAACGCGACGGACTTCCTCTCTTCGCCGGGTTGTCAGTCGTGGTCAAGGCTGCCGCGCGTGACGCCGAGCTTGCTCGACGCGCGCAGCTCGCGCCACAGGCCGGTGCCGTCGCGTTCGCCGCGGATGGCGGGCAGGTAGCTGGCCAGCACGCGCTGCGTTTCCGCGGCGGTTTCGGTCAGCAGGTCCACTCGGAAGCGTCGGACTCCGGCGCGGAGCATGGCGGGCAGGTAGGCGGAGCCGCTTTGCGCGACGGCGTTGAAGACGGTATTGCGACATCCGGCGTCGGCCTTGAGCGGGTGCTCGTATCCGACGCGGTCGCGCAGGCGCACGTCGTGGTCCTCGCACGGGCGGCCGCAGTTGGTGTGGTCGGTGCCGTCGCTGAGGTAGCGACAGAAGACGCAGTGCTCCATGTGGAAGAGGGGCATGCGCTGGTGGATGGTGACTTCGAACCACTGCGGGGGCGCGGCGCGCAGGAGGTCGAGCAACTGGTCGATGTTGAGGTCGTAGCTGGGCGTCAGCGGGGCGAAGCGGGCCTCGTGCAACAGGCGCGCGGCGAGATGATTGGCGACGTTGAAGGGATAGTCGGCAACGAGGGGCAGGTGCGCAGCGGCCTCGTGCAGGATCGTCCAGGCGGCCATGTTGCGGACGAGGATGGCGTCGGGGGCGACATCGAGCAGGCGGCGGACGAAGCCGGACTCGCCGGGCTTGACCACGCGCAATGTGGCGGGGACGAAGCGGATCGCTCCCTCCGGCACCAGGCGCCGCGCCTCGCGATGCAGCCGCACGTCCTCGAAGTCCGTGTAGATCGTCTCGACGTCGCCGAACGCGGCGGCGGCCTCGACCTGTTCGAGCGATCGACACAGCACGGACAGTCGCGACGCGGCGACGGGCGGGGGCGTCTCGTCGGCCGGGACCGGCGCGAGCAGCACATCGAGCGCGGCCTCCTCGACGCGGCGATCGGTGCCAAGGCGCGCGCGCCGGGCGAGCAACTCCTCCACCGCACGGCGCCGCAGTTCGTTCAACCGACTCTTGGGCACTATGACGCGGCCCTCGAGGCGCACGTCGAGTGCGGCCAGCTCGAAGGGTGTGTTGCCGAGCCGGCCGAGTTGCTCGCGCAGCGTCGCCTCCTCAAGCGGATGGCGCAGCGCCTCGGCGGCGGGCTCCGTGTCCTCGACGGTGGCGACGACTCCAGTTCCGTCCTCGAGAGTGAGGCGTAGCGGAGCGCCGACGCGGCCCTCGACGCGCGCCTGCACGGGGCGGCGATGGTGAATGCGACCGGAGGCGAAGGAGGCGCGCAGTTCCTCGTCGATCGCGGGGTCGCTGGTCTTCCACACGAGATTGCCGGGGGCGATGCGCCGGGAGTCGATGCAGCCGTCACCGAAGCGCAGGAAGAGGCGTGCGGTGGGCTGGTCGGCGGTGGGGCGCCAGGCGGCGAGCGACTGACCCTTGCCGTCGATCGTGTGGATGCGGCCGCCCTCCTCGTCGAGGTCGGGCCTGCCGGCGTCGAAGACGACGCCATCGCCGCGCTTGAGAGGGCCGGTTGCGTCGATCGTGACGCCACGCCGGTCGGCGGCGACGACGGTGCCGAGGCGGAGGCCGCGCTTCTTCGGGAAGCGCCCATCGACGACGACCTGATGGTCGACGGCGTGGAGGTAGCCGCCGGTGAAGCCGCGGCTGAAGGTCATCTCGAGTCGTTCGCGGGTGGCGTCGTCGAGGACGATGGGCTGGCCTGCGGCGGCGCGCTCGACGGCCTCGCGGTAGCTGCGGACGGTGGCGGCGACGTACTCGGGGGATTTCAGGCGCCCTTCGATCTTGAAGCTGGCGATGCCGAGATCGAGAAGCTCGCCGACGTCCTGCCAGGCGGCGAGGTCCTTGGGCGAGAGCGGATAGCGGCGGCCGTCGGTGTCGTGGTCGCGGCCATCGACGACAAGATCGTAGGGCAGGCGGCAGGCCTGGGCGCATTCGCCGCGATTGGCCGAGCGTCCACCGAGCGCCTCGCTGGTGAGGCACTGGCCGCTGTAGGCAACGCACAGGGCGCCGTGGACGAAGACCTCGAGTTCGTGGTCGGTATCGGGTCGCATGCGGGCGATGTCGCGGCGGCTGAGTTCGCGCGCGAGCACGATGCGGTCGAGATGCAGCCCGAGCCGCTCGAGGCCGGCGATGGACTCGGCGGCGGTGACGGTCATCTGCGTGGAGGCATGGACGGACAGCTCGGGCGCCAGACGGTTGGCGAGCCAGGCGGCGCCGAGATCCTGGACGAGAATGGCATCGACGCCGGCGCGGGCGCAGGCGGCCAGGACGGCAGCAAAGGCGGGAAGTTCTGAGGGGAAGACGAGCGTGTTGAGGGTGACGTAGCCGCGCAGACCGCGCTCGTGCAGCGTGGCCATGATGCGGGGCAGGTCCGCGGCGGCGAAGTTGTCGGCCCGCAGGCGGGCGTTGAAGTCCTGGAGGCCGAAATAGACGGCGTCGGCGCCGTTCTCGATGGCGGCGGCCAGCATGGCGTCGTTGGCGGCGGGGGCCAGGATTTCGGGTCGGCGAAGGGCGTTCATGGGGCAGCAGTCCGGCGTCGGGCGCGGCGGGACTGGACCACCCGGACGGGGCCCCGGCAAGGGCAAGGTGCACCGGCCTGCACGACGCCAAGGGGTGGCGCGGGCGGTGTCTGGCCGGAGCCCGGGCAACTCAGGCGTTTTTCGAGGCTTCTGAGGGAAAGGGGGGATTTTGCCTTGATACGGGGGCCCGTGGGCTCGGAATGCTCCCGGTCATTCCGCGACGCGAGGTAAGGCGTTCCATGGCGAAGGCTCCGGCAAAGAAGACGACAGGCAACGGCAAGGCAAACGGCACGAAGAAGCCGCGGGCAAAGGATGTGCCCCCGAAGGCGACGTACGAACCGGGCGGGCAGTCCCACAAGTTGACGCTGAAGCGTCCGGCGCAGGCCGACATCGAGCCCCGCCGGCGTGGCGTCAAGCGCGTGCTCGTGGCCTACAGCGGCGGGCTCGACACCTCCGTGATGATCCCGTGGCTGATCGAGAACTACGGCTGCGAGGTGGTGGCGTACTCGAGCGACCTGGGCCAGGGCGGCGACATGCCCGCCCTGAAGAAGAAGGCCAAGGACACCGGGGCGCTGAAGTGCATCATCCACGACGTGCGCGACGAGTTCGTCGAGGACTACATCGTTCCGGCGATCATGGCGAACGCGCTGTACGAGGGTCGCTACCCGATGCACACGTCGCTGGGGCGGCCGCTGATTGCCAAGCACATGGTGGACGTGGCGAAGCAGGAGGGCTGCGACGCGCTGGCGCACGGCTGCACGGGCAAGGGCAACGACCAGTGCCGCTTCGAGTTCACGTTCATGGCGCTGGCGCCCGAGCTGCGCGTGATCGCCCCGCTGCGCGAGTGGGAAATGCGCAGCCGCGACGACGAGTTCGCCTATGCCGAGGCGCGCGGCATCTACCTGCCGATCTCGCGCGAGAAGCCCTTCTCGATCGACAAGAACCTGTACGGCTGCGCGACCGAGTGCGGCGAGCTCGAGGACCCCTGGCACGTGGCGCCCGAGGAAGCCTTCCAGGACACGAAGAACCCGCTGGTCGCCCCGAACGAGCCCGAGGACGTCACGATCGGCTTCCGTCACGGCAAGCCCGAGTCGCTCAACGGCAAGAAGATGAAGACGCGCGCGATCATCGAGAAGCTGACCGAAATCGGCAACCGGCACGGCGTCGGGCGGATCGACATGATCGAGAACCGCCTGGTGGGCATCAAGAGCCGCGAGGTGTACGAGGCCCCGGCGGCGACGATGCTCGTGGCGGCGCACCGCGAACTCGAGGCACTGGCACTCGACAAGGAAACCCAGCGCTTCAAGGAGATCGTGGACCTGAAGTTCATCGACCTGATCTACAACGGCTTCTGGTTCTCGCCGCTGCGCGAGGCGCTGCAGGACTTCATCGAGCGCTCGAATTACGTGGTGACGGGCGAGGTGAAGCTGCGGCTGTTCAAGGGCGCGGCGCGGCCGATCGCGCGCAAGTGCCCGAACTCGCTGTACGACCGCAAGCTGGCGACCTACGAGGCCGACGACGAGTTCGACCACAGCAAGGCCGAGGGCTTCATCCGCATCTACGGCATGCCGCTGCTGGTGCACTCGCGCCGCAAGAAGCGCGGGATCGTCTGACGGCGACCTGCAAGCTCGACGTACTCTTCGGCCCCGGCGGGCAACCGCCGGGGCCGGCTTGTTTCCAGTTGTCCGCTGGCGGACGGCCCGCGCGTCCGCCGGCGGACAGACAGGCAGGCCCCGTCGTGTCATGGTGCCGTCATCCCAACGGAGCGGCGGAGCCGGATGCTCCCCCGCCGAGGAGCACCGACATGACGCATCATCGATTCGGTTGGAGACGCGAAACCGCTCTGGCCCTTGGAGGTCTGCTGCTCGCCGCCGGCGCGCAGGCCGACGTCACCGACTTGCGCATCACCGAGGTGGACGTTCACGGTTCGCCCCAACGCATCGAGGTCACCAACACCGGCGCCTCGTCGGTGACGCTGGCCGGCACGCTGCACTTCTGCCACCAGTTCCAGTACAGCACGACGATCGGGTCGGGCACGTCGTGGACTCCGGGCGAGGCGAAGGTCTTCGAGGTGAACTCCATCGAGCCGCTGGGCGTCGCGTCGTCGGACCTGTGGCTCTACGCGAACTCGAGCTTCGAGGACGGCAACAACATCATCCACGGGTTGAAGTGGGGGACGACTTCGGCGGTCGGCCGGGTGCCGGAGGCGACGACGGCCGGCAAGTGGCCCTCGCACGGGGCGCATGTTGCGGCGCCCCCGAGCGGAACGACGATCGCGTGGCGCGGCAGCGGCGCCGGACCCGCGGCATGGTACATCGATGCCACACCGTCGATCGCGCCGCCCGCGTTTCCCGACAACGTCGGCGGCACGCCGGAGGCCAACGCCATCGCATGGCCGGGCGGCACGCAGACCTTCGAGGGCGCGCAGCTCGGCTCCAGTCTGGGCGATGCCGCCGCGGGATGGTTCGCCGTCGGCGCGGAGCCGGACTTCACCATCCGCGCGGTCAACGACGTGCAGGGCGCGGTGACGCCGCGCGGCAGCTCGACGCAGTGGCTGCGCGTCATCGACGAGGTCTCGACGGGACAGCAACGCTGGTACAGTCCGACGGTGGACTCGGGCGGCACCGCCAACTACGAGTGGAGCTTCTGGGTCTACCTCGAGTCCGACATGCCTTCGGGCGTCTCCGACACGAAGCCCCGCGTGACAATCCAGCACGACACGACCGGCTCGGGCGGGTTCGCCAACGCCTGGGGCATCGAGTTCGCGGGCACCGGCGCCGGAATCGCCAACGTGAACCTGATCGTGATCGGGCCGACCGGCGGCACGACGGCCTCGGCGACGCTGGGAACCGTCGGCACGGGCACCTCGGGCGAGTGGCTGCGCGTGCGCCTGGCCATCGACTTCACGGCCAACACGGCGACCGGAGAGATCCTCTCCGGTGGCACGCCGGGCTCGAGCAATCCGGACTCGTTGCCCATCAACTACACCGGCACGCCGGGGCTCTTCCGATTCTGCTATCGCGGCGAGACCGACGGCAACGTTGCCACGTACCTGATCGACGACATCACGTTGTCGAGTGGTTCCAGCGCGGTCGCCGACTGGACGGTGTATCGCTGACCTTCTGTCCCCCGCCCCCCCACGGCGCGACAGGGCCCCCGGATGCCTCCCCCGGGGGCCGCGTCGTGTTCGGCGGAGTTTGATGGGTTGGCGCTGTTATCAATTCCCCGAAGCTGTATCAGTCCATCCGTCGCAGCACCGTCATGCCCCAGCCGGATGGATCGATCCAGTTCATCGACGTGCCGTTCCACAGGATCGCACGGCCGGGCAGGTTGCCGGCCGGAGCCCAGTCGCCGTCGTCGATGTCGTCGACCGCGTAGTCGAGAGCGAGCAGCATTCCCTCGTTCAGCTCCATCGCATCCAGACCGATCGCCGCGAGCGGCACGCTCGCCTCGAGCGCGTAGCCGCGTTCCGTGCGGCGCACGGCCACGCGCGCATCCTCCAGTACGGCGTCCTCGTGGAACCAGAACGCCACGGGGCCGGTGTCCTTGGTGCGCGCCGCAAAGCCGATCTGGAACTCGACCGACTTGTCGATGATGGTGCGGCGGCTGGGGCCATCGAAGCCGACGTAGACTTCCACGGCGTCGCCCCGCCACATTTGGTGCGGCGTGTTGTCGTTGCGCATCGGGTCCTTGTCGACGATGTCGGCGGCGAAGTAGAGCGTTGTCGGCGTGAACCATGCGCGGCCGTGTGCGGAGACGACGTCGGGTGTCCACACGCCCGAGGTGCGCGTCAGTTGCTCGACGCGATCGTTGCTCATCGCCGGCAGGTCGCCCCACTCGTCGAGCACTCCATCAACCACCGGGCCCGTCTCCGAGTAGCGCGACGGCACGACGCCGAACGGCTTGCTGGTGGCACCCCCGAACTCGGCCTGCCAATGCACGACGCCGTCGAGTTGTTCGAGTGTCGCGGCCGCCAACGGCAGGTCGAGCGTGTGCACCGCGTGCGCGGCCAGTTGCACGTCGGGGACCTCGTGCAGCACCTCGGCCCTGCCGTCGCGCACCTGCACGAGGCGCACCGGCCCGGCAACCGGATGGGCCGTGCGATTCTCGACGCGCACGCCGGCCATGAGGCGTCCCTCGTCGAGCCACGGACGCAGCGTCAGCGTCAGGCGCGGCACGATCTCCAGCACGGCGCTGCGCCGCAGGCGGGCGGTGCGCCGATCGTTCGCCGGGCCGAACTCGACCTCCAGTTGCGCTTCGATCGTCTTGCGACCGGTCAGCACCATGTTCGTCAGCAGGCGCGCGCTCGGCCCATGCACGATGCCGTTGGCGGCGTCCCACTGAATGCCGACCGGCGCCGTGGACGAGAGCACGCGAACGACCGGATTCTCGAGGAAGGGATGCAGCTCGACGGCCAGCGGCGCGTGCTCGCCGACGGCGAGGATCGTGTGCGCGGGCGCGAGCTCCACGCCCGCCAGCGGCAGGTACACCATCGGATCGACGCCGTGGACGAAGACGGGGTGCATCGTGACCTCGAGCGTCACGACGCGCGGGGCTTCGGCGTCGGGCAGGGTGCGTGGCTCGCCCATCGTGGGGACGATGCGCACGCCGCGCGCATCGCACGCGATCTCGACGGTGCGGAATGCATGGTCCTTCGTCTGCCAGACGGCGAGGCGAAACTCGTGCGTGGCGGGGTCGCGCAGCAGGACGCCCTCGATGTCCTCGCCGAGGCCCGTGCAGCGCCCGACGACGTCCAGGTGCTCGGTCTGGGCGACGAGCGTGCGATAGGCGTGATAGGAGGGCTTGGGTTTGCCGGCCGCGGTGACAAGGCCCAGCTCGCTGTCCCACTCGTGCGGGCGGTCGTCGTACCAGTTCTGCAGATCGAAGTAGAAGAAGCGCTCAATGCCGAGTGCGAGGGCGAGCAGGTGGTTGCGCGCGACATAGGCGGCCTGACGTTCCTCACCGACGTTGATCGTCGAGACGCCGGACTCGCTGATCCAGATCGGTTTGTCGTCGCCATAGCGTGCCATGACGGCGCGAATCTCGGCGATCTCGGCGGGCACTTCGCGCTCGGGCGGATGGCTGCGGTAGTAGTGATAGTCGAAGATGTCGAAGTGGTCCTTGATGCCCTGCTGGTAGGCGCGTTCGGTGAACTTGCGATCCCAGGCGCCGAGGGGCGCGAGCACCATCGCGGCCATGCGCGCGTCGGGGTCTGCCTGCTTGAGCGCGCGATAGGATTGCTTCACCAGTTCGGTGTAGTGGTCCGGGTTCGGCTCCGGGCTCCAGAACGTCGGGATGTTCGGCTCGTTCCACAGCGACCACACCGGCGCGCGACCCTTGTAGCGCCCGACCGCGCGGCGTACGTACTCGGCGAACTGCGCAAACTCCTCCTCGTTCTGCGGTCCGGTGCGCCCGTCCCACCAGGCCGAGCCGTAGCATAGAATCGGGTACCACTGCACACCATGGCGCTCGTATTCGTCGAACACGCGGTCGGGCCATGCGAAGTTCCAGGTGCCGCGCTGCGGCTCGACCGTGCCCCACCACAAGTCGATGCGATCCCAGCCGACGCCCAGGTCGCGCATCCAATCGAAACGCTGCTGGACGAGCCCGTCGAGGGATTCCGGTATGTGGAAGATCTTGGTGCCGTTCAGGGCATAGAAGGCCTGGGCATGGCGTTGGGCGGGTGTCAGGGATTCGGCGGGTTGCTTGAGGACGACGGGCTTGGTCTGGACGCGGGCCTCGGAAGCGCCGTGACGGGTGGCGCAGGAGAGCATCGGTCCGGCCAAGGCGACGAGCAGGACGAGCAAACGAAAGGGTTGGGCGTTCATAGGGTGCTTCCTCCCGGGCGATGCCGTAAGCGCTTGCAGGGCCCGAAGGCGGGGGCAAGGGGCATCGGACATCCCGGGCCGCCTCAGGGCCGCGGCACCCCGCCGGCACGCAGGCCCTCGAGCGTAAAGCGTACTCCGGGTTCGTCACCAAGATCGAGCCGCAGGCGGTCGAAGGTCTGGTCACGCAGCGCCCATTGGGGCTGGCGGGAGAAGTCGCGGGCGACCGTCTGGAAGCTGCCATCGGCGACGACAGGCATCCGGGCGCGGATGCTGGGGAGAAAGCGGCCGGTGCGGTTGGGCCAGTAGAGCTCGAGCGGCACCGGGGATCGCTCGGCACCATCGAGTCGCAGTTGGAAGGAGACAACCGGTGTCCGCGCCAGCGTAAAGCCGTCCGCAGGATCGACGGGTGCGAGCACGACGAAGGGGTCGTCTCCCGTCGTGAAGCCCGCGATCAGTCCGGGGTCCGTGACCTCGAGTGCCACGTGGTTGGAGTCGATCACTTGCCAACGGTCGTAGGCAAGCTGGGCATCGAACGGTGCCAGGCGTTCGAGGGCGTCGTCGAGCACGCGCCATGTCTGCAGGTGGACATCGTGCGGGGCATCGTTATCGAGCAGCGCGCGGATGACGGCCTCGTCGAAGGGGAGCACGGGGCCTTCGCCGGGCGTGGGTCCATCCGGTGTCCACCAGAACCCGAGCACTTGATCGTCCGGACCGATCACGAGGCGAACGGGTTGCGTCGAGATGGCGCGACCGCTGCGGAGTTCGACGTCGGCGACGAGTCGTTGCCACGCGTCGCCGTTGGCAAGTATCGAGATGGACTGGTGTACGAACAGGCGTGCATCGGGGCGGCGCAGGTGGTCCGTCAGGCGTTCGGCCGCCTCCGGTATGCTGCCAGGCTTGTCCGATATCATCGTGACGCGGTGGCGGGCGTTCCAACCCAGCGCGATCTGATAGCTGAGCGTGTGCGAGTACTCGTACATGAGGAGCTGAAACGATTCGTCGTCGGGTCGGGCGTCCTGTGTGTAGAAGAACCAACGCGCTTCGTCCATCGAACGCACATGGATGACGCGGTCGCGGATGTCGCGGTTGCCAACGACCAGGAAGAGCGCGAGGGCGGCGGGCAGCAGAATGGCGGCGGCCGCCGCGCGCCGCTCGCCCAGTCGCGCCCCCAGGGCAAGACGCCCCTGCTCGATCCACCAGACCCAGACCATCAGCGCGGGCGGGAAGGAGAGCGACTGCATCTGGCGGAGCGAGGGCGCCCACCACCAGAGAAACGTCTCGAAGAGAAGGAACCAAACCCCAGCCAGGGTGGCGAAGGAATCGCGGCGCAGGATGCCGGCGATGGCGCCGAGGTATGTGAGCGCCAGCAGCGAAATCGTGACGGCAAGCGGGATGCGGTAGTGATGCGCGGGGTAGTAGACGAGTGCGCTGCCGAAGTTGTCGGCGAGCAGACGAATGCCCTCCCACGAAACGAAGTTCTGCACGAGCCCGAAGATGCCGGTAAACTCGCCGTGGTAGCGTGTCATCCAGTCGACAAGTCCGCGGTCCGGAGCGGCAAGCCGCCACACGATCAGATAGGCAACAAGGCAGAGCGCGCCCGAGACGGCGACGAAGGCGGCGCCGCGTCGCCGACCCGATGGCGGTTCACTTCGCCAGTACCACAAGGCGATGGGAAGGACGCCGAGACAGAACTTCTGGTGCAGAAGAACCGCGGCGCAGAACGCGGCCATGCAGGCCACGACGCGCAGGCGCTGAATCCCGCGCGACGCACCCTCGATCGGCGCCAGCAGCGCCAGTGACGCGAGATAGAAGGCCATCGCGCCGTTGTACGCCTCCGTCTCCGACGCGAGGGAGGTGATCGTCCCGCTGGTTCCCAGAACGAGTGCCCACAGGAGCGCCGGCGCAAGACGCATCCGTGCCAGGCGATGCAGCATGACGGCGAACACCATCATGCCGACTGCGGTCAGCACTGCCAAGACCATCTGCCCGGATTCGATCGGACCCAACTCGGGCAACAGGCGTGCGACAACGGCACGGCCGGCGAAGAGCAGTGGCGCCCAGAACAGATGGTGCGGATGGAAAGGGTCCAGAAACGGTAGGGCGAGGTAGATCATCGAGTCGATGCTGACGGTCGGCTTCGCTCGCCAGCAGTAGTAGAGGAAGAGCACCGCGCCGACCGCAACCAACGCTACGAATCGGCCGATCAGCCGACGGACGAACCATTCACCCGCATGGGACGGCGACGCATCGGAGGTGACTGGTTCATCGAGCGGGCGCATCATGCGGGAAGGCTGAACCCCGACAAGACGCGAGGCAAGGACGATACGTTCCGGCGAAGACACGTCCGGAGTTTCCCGTTGCGGCCGGTGTGCAGTCGCGCGCCATGTCGCCCAAGAGAGTCTGCTGAGGAACCGGAGACGTGGAGGAGCGACGGGAGGCACTTGAGCGCCCTTTGGGGGCCGGGCAACCGTGCCTTGGCGGGCGCCTGAGGCGTTGGATTCCGGGAGTGGCCTCGGCGATCCTTCTTCTTGCATTGGCAATTGGATTGTACGGCAGCACCATCGACCTTCCGTTCTCGCTGATCGATGACGGACGGCTCGGGTTCATCGCTGCGACCGTCCTTGATGACTTGCAGCAGGGGGAGTATCATATCCCGCTGGCCAGGGTGTTCGCTCCTCATGAGAACTTCGCCGGGCCGGCGATGAAGCTGCAGGTGATCGCGGCCTACGCGTTGTTCGGGGCCGATCCCGCGTGGTGGCATCTGGCCAAGGTGCTTCAGTTCTGGGTCCTCCTGCTGGGGGTGCATCAGCTGGCACGCGAGACGGGCTGCGGTCGGGCCGCCGCGATTGGGGCGTGCATTCTGTTGGCGCTGTTCGACCCGCCCAGCATCGTCGCCACCTTTCAATCGCAGATCGCCAACTACGCCCGCTTGTTCACAACGGACAGCTTCATGGCCCCGCTGGCCGTGTGGAGTGCGGTGCTGCTGTTGATGACACTGCGCGTCGCCGAGGCTGGTGCACGCCGCGCCGCCATGATCTCCTTGGTCGTCGTGTTGAGTCTGGCCTGCCTGACGAAGCTGACGTTCCTGCCCTTGGTGGTCGCGCTGCTGCTGGGGGCGGCAGCATGGGTGCTGCTTGCGCGGAAGGACGTGGATCGTCGCGTGCGCGGACTTGTGGTGATGGGCTGCTGCGTGATCGGAGTGCTTCCCGGACTGCTCTTCTTTCAGCCGTGGAATCGCCAAGGGGTGATGGGATACGAGTCCGAGGAAGTGCTGACCTCGCCCGGCCCGATTCTCGAAGGTTTGCTGCTCTATTGCGAGTGGATGTTCGAGGTCGGTTCGTTCCTGCTGCTGCTGGCGACGGTGATGATACTGGCTCGATTGGTCCGTAGTGCCTGCTCCCTTCGTGCCGGCGAGGAGCTGGCGCATCGAGACTTCGCCGTGTTCGTGGTGTCGCTGCTGTTTGGTGGATCGCTCGTGTTCCAATCGATGTGGCCGATCGTGCTGCCTCGCTACACCATCGTCTTTGCGCCTTTCGCTTGTGTACTGGTGGCGCGCGGCGTTGAACTGGCCATGGCTTGGACAGGCGAAGGAGTGGGTGATCTACCCGTGCGACGCCGGGTGCCTGTGATGGTCGCGGGCACAGTGCTGGGCACGGCCGCATGGTGGGTGGTCT
This sequence comes from Candidatus Sumerlaeia bacterium, assembly GCA_019634695.1. Taxonomy (GTDB): domain Bacteria; phylum Sumerlaeota; class Sumerlaeia; order SLMS01; family JAHLLQ01; genus JAHCAW01. Next base: position 31,674 of record JAHCAW010000013.1, on the reverse strand, counting down.
TCCGCCCGTACTACGCGCCGGGCGGGGCGGGCTGGCGTATGCAGGCATTGGTCGTGGCGGGCCTGACGTTGGCGATGGGCGTTCCGGGTTTCCTGACAATCCTGAGGCTGCGACGCCGGACAAGACAGCGTGCGCGGCTCCTTTCGTTTCCTGCCTGGTGCATGATCGCCGGTCACGCCTTGTATCTCCTGCCGTTCCTGGTGGCCCATGCCCACGAGGTGGTTCATGCCTACGCCACGCGCGAACGCCAACAGGGAGTCATCCTCGAGGAATCGCGTCGACTGGCGGCGTCTCTCGCTGCCGGGCAGGAGGCGCGGCTCTTCGTCAACCTTCCGGACGGGGAGGAGTACGGGTCCATTGATCTGGTGAACGAGCACTTTCAGGGCATCGACAAGGTGCGCGTCGGCGGTCGAACAACCGAGCCCGGCGTGACGCTCGGGCCAAACGATCTGCTGATCACCCTGCTGAGCACGCGGCTGCGCACCCACGGAGACGTGCCGCCGATCCTTGGCGGCAAGCCGCTGCTGCGAGGTCCGGCCTACTTGGGGCCCCCGGCAGCGATGGTCCTGCGTGCCGGGCAGGGGCGCAACGTCACCCAGACTCTACAAGCGCCTCTCGAGGTGCGCCTTGTGGCGCTGGAGGCCGACTCGCTCTGCTGGGATCCGCGCCTGGACCTGCATGTGTCGTGGCGGAGTCCGGGCGAACCGGAACGCTCGCTTGGCGTCTTTCGCAGCCAAGACGTCCCGCGCGGACGCGTCGCCGAGCCACTCTTGATTCTTCCGGAGCCGATCACTCTTCCCGCGGGCGTCCCCGTGCGATTAACCCTGACGCCCGTGCCAGCGAACGGAACGAGTCCCGATGCCATTGACCATGCGGAAATTGTTTGCCTGTTCTACTCGAGGCTGGACGGGCAGCCGATCAACCCCGCTCCGGCGCTGCACTTGTACGGCTCTGATCCCTCCGCACCATCACTGAAGATCCTGCGGACAAAGACGTTCGAAGCGCGCACGCGCGTGCTGCTGCCACCGTCGCACCTCCTCCTGAATTATGCCACCCGTCGCGTCTGCTGCGGAGAGCAACAGGCACTCGCCAACCGCGAGCTGCGCTACTTCGACTACGTCGAGGTGGCAGGCATGCGGCCCCAGCAGTGACGAGAGCATCAAAGGCTTCGATAGACGGCCAGGTGCCCGGCGACCAGGCGCTCGACAGCGAAGCGCTTGCAAGCCGATGTCCGTGCATGGCTGGCAAGGCGACCGGCGAGTTTCGCATCGTCGAGCAGACGCACCAGCGCGTCGCCGAGTGCGGCAACGTTGCCTGCCTCAACCAGCAGCCCCGTGCGCTCGTGCCGGATTGCTTCGGGCACGCCGCCCACGCGTGTCGCCACAACCGGCACGCCCGCCAGCATCGCCTCGACCACGGCGTTCGGCAGGCCTTCCTCGTGTGAGGGCAGGACGAACACTCGGGCAGCCTTCACCAGACCAATCGCATCGGCGCGTGCGCCCAGGAAGTGCACGACGCCACCCACGCCAAGATCGTGGGCGAGCGATACAAGTGCGTCGCGCCTGCCCTCGTCGCGTCCGATCAGCAGCAGGTGCGCGGTTGGGTGTATCCGATGCACACCCACCCAGGCACGGATCAGATCCTGATGACCCTTGTACGCGAACAGATTCGCCACGCAGGCAACGAGCGGCGCGTCGGCCGGAATGCACGATGGCAACGTCGAGCGGTCCGCCGGCGGAATGCGTGCGATTGCCTCCGCATCCAGTCCGTTGCGGATGACGTGAATCCTGTCGCGGCGCAGCAGGAGTTCGGCGCGACGGGCCTGCCGGGCGAGGACACTCGCGTTGGCAATGATCGCCGACGCCGCCAGACTTGCGGCACCACGCACCAGGTGGCGCCAAGGCGAACGCGCCAGATCGCTGCCAAGATTGCCACGGATCGTGACCAGCCGTCCCGGCGCAGCGAGCAGTTTCGCCAGCAGACCCCACGCCTCCGCCTCGAACAACCAGCAATGCAGAATATCGGGACGAAAGTCCCGCAGCAGGCGCACGGTGCGTGCCAAGGTCGCAAGCGCGCCAACCTTGCCGCGCGGGTTCCACCACGGACGAAGCAGCGGCACGCCAAGGCAACGCACGGCGACACCGGCGTCTGCAAGTTCTGCCGTGTACGCGTTGCCGGGACGCAGGGTGAATACCCGCACGGCATGGCCCCGCCGACGCAGTCCGCAGGCCAGCGTCACCAGTTGGCGCTCGGCGCCGCCATGCGCAAGCGAGCCAATCAGCATCGCGACACGCAGGGGCTTGGCGGCGTGGGGTGTCATGGGCAGAGGCGAGTCCCGCGCGGGGCGGAAGGTCAAGGCGGAGGTGAAGCGCGTCAGCGCAGGATGCGCACCTGCTGGGGCGGGCGCGTCAGCGTCCGGCCACGCCAGCGCACGCGCCCGCGAACCGCGCCATGCCACGCGGATCGCACGAAGACCACCAGCGCAACGAGCACACCGAGCGGATAGCCGAGTGCCGTGGCCCACAGGTTGCCACGATGGAAGCGCGCCGTGCGTTCGGCGAGCACCTCGCCCGTCGCCAGCGCCAGCGCCCCGGCGAGGAAGAAGGCCAGCTTCGCCTCCGTGCCGACGTGGCTCCACGCAATGGCCGCGGCGACCAGGGGCATCAGGTGCACGGCGGAAAGCGCGAATGCGGCGGCCACCAGGCGCACCACACCGCCACCGACCGCCGTGTGCACGTTCTTCTCGAAGCCGCGCACGAGGTCCCAGAGTCCATGGTACATGCGGAGCTGGACGGCACGCGGATCGCGCGCAAGCACGAGCCGGCCGCCGGCACGCTTGGTCATCACGCCCAGCGCGATGTCGTCGATCACCTCGCCGCGAATCGCATCGTGGCCACCCCAGCGTTCGTACAGGCCCCGGCGCAGCAGCGTGAAGGCGCCGATGCCAACGGCAACGCGACGGCGCGGATCGTTGAGCCCCCGCAGGTCCACGCCGGTCAACCCGGCGTGCATCAGCACCGGCAGTGCGGCATTCTCGGCAAGCGACTCCGAACGCACCACCGGGAAGATGGCGAGCAAGTCGGCGCGGTCGGCATCGAGTTGCGCGACGGCGCGCCGCAACGTGTCGGGGGCGTGCTCGACATCGGCGTCCGTGAACAGCAGCAGCGTTGCGTCGGCCGGCGCCCGTTGCACCGCACGCCACTGCGCGTGCGTCTTGCCCATCCATCCGGGCGGAGGCTCGGGGACATCGGTGACGACAAGGCGATCCGGGAACTCGGCGGCAAGGCGCTGCAGGATCGCGCCGGTGCGATCGGTCGAGCCATCGTTGGCGCAGACAACGACGAGGTTCGGATAGTCCTGCACGAGCAGGGAGCGCAAGGCGCGCTCGAGGGCGCGCTCCTCATTGCGGGCGGGGACGATGGCGCACACGCGGGGCCATCTGGCCCGCGCCGGCACCCGCCGCGGCAGGCGTGCCATTGCCCGCACATTGCGATGCCACGCCCGACCCATCAGCCCGAACCAGACAACCAGATGCACCGCCAGCAACGCGTAGCACCACAGCAACGTCATGGGCGGCCATCCGCTCCGAGGGAAATGGTGTCGTTCGTGAACTCGCCGGCGACGAGCACGTACTCGCGCGCGATGTTCACGCCATTCGGGAGCTGGATGTCGAGGCGATATCGACCGGGCCAGAGCCCTGGCGTGGAGATGAACCCGTTGGGCTGGACCTGTCCGGTGTGTTCCTGCTCGATCGAGTTGGGATCCAGCGGGGTCGCGCGCCATGCTCCGTCACGATAGTGGTCCGGATCGGCGGATTCCAGCTTCACGGACAAGGTGCCCACCCGATGGAGGACATCCTCGAACTCGAGTCGCTCGCTGCCTTCGATGGTGAAGTCGTGTCGCTTGGTCGAGTAACCGTTGGCCATGATGGCGAGGGAGTAGGTGCCGGGCGGCACTCCGGCGATGACGAGCACGCCGTCGCTGTCGCGCCGGGCGTTGTGATCGAACCAGCGTCGCTCGGCAGTCAGCGAGAGGAGTGCCGAGACACGGACCAGCGGCTCGCCCGTGTGAAAGTCGAGGGTGACCGAGACGATCGTCGCGCCGTCGAAGGGCTCGAGCCGAAGCGTGAGCGGCTCGGCGAGGCCGGCGGGCGGAATCTCGAAAGCATGGTTCCGGTAGCGCCCCACGCCGGCCTTCTCCGCCATCAACAGATAGGTGCCGTCCGTGATGTTGCGAAAGACGAAGCGACCGTCATCCAGCGTCGTCGCCCTCGTGTTCGGAATGGCGCCCGAGAAACTTGTCGTGCCGGCCTTTCTCTGGACCAGGTCGATCGTCACGCCGGCTACCGGAGCGCCGGCCGGATCGAGCAATGTGCCGCGAATCGTGTTCAGGCCCACCACGAAGGTGTGCTCGAGAGCGCCTTGGCCGGGAAGCTCGATCGTCTCCCGAACAGCGAAGCTCTGGCGACCGGAGGGAGGCGACAGCGTTGCCTGCCAGCGTCCGGAAACGAGGTGCGGAATTGTCATCTTCCCGTCGCTGGCACTCGACGTGGCATTGGCGGTCAACGCGATCCCTTCCCATGTGGTGGCGAGCGCGCAGAACGCCTCGATGGGAGCGCCGTCCTGCACGACGAGCGCTTGCAGGGTCGCCGGACCGAGCGGCAGGCGTACGAGTGATTCGAGACCAGCACCGCTCTGGATCTAGGTCTCTAGTTGGCAGTACGAAATGTCCGGTTACCTTCGGGAGTGTTAGAGTCCATCCGAGAAGTTCTTGCCGTTGTTCGAGGAGGCGCCGAATGAACCCGGTCCATGATGGCCAACCGACCCGCCTATCCCAGCGATCTCACCGATGGGCAGTGGGAGATTCTCCAACCGCTCATCCCGCCCGCCAAGCACGGCGGCAGGCCTCGCAAGGCCGACATGCGAGCCGTCGTCGATTCCATCTTCTACCTGCTGCGCACCGGGTGTCAGTGGGATGCCCTGCCCAAGACCTACCCGCCCAAGAGCACCGTGCATGAATACTACAGCGACTGGCGAAAGGACGGCGCGCTGCAAACGATGCACGATGCGTTGCGCGACAAGGTCCGCCGCAAGGCGGGCAGGAATCCCCAACCCAGAAAAAGGGGGCTCTTGCGCGGTTACGACGCGGGCAAGAAAGTGAGCGGTCGCAAGCGCCACATCATGGTGGATACGATGGGCCTGCTGCTCGATGTCTGCATCACCGGCGCGGATTGGAGAGACCGCAAGGCTTCGATCTTTCTGTTCCACGGCGCGGGCGAGCGCTGCACCGAACTCAAGACGATCTTCGCCGATCGGGGCTACAACGGCGACTTGCCGTGCCTTCTGGCCAAGAGCTTCACCGGTGCGGTGTTGACCATCGTGCCGCGCCACCCGGGCCATAACACCTTTGTCGTGCTACCCAAGCGCTGGATCGTCGAGCGCACCTTCGCCTGGATCGTGCGATGCCGCAGGCTGGCCAAAGACCTCGAATACACAGCAGCGCCAAGAGGATGGTTCAACTGGCGATGATTCGCCTCATGCTGGGAAGACTGGCGTAGGAGGGAGACTTTTCAGATGGAGTCTTACGCTCGGGGTTCTGAGATCAGGGAACCTCCGTTCGCTCGGTTGTCATCTGGGAGGCCGTGATCGTGAAGTGTCGGGTGAGGACGGTGCCGTTCGCGAGGGTGGCCTCGGCGGTGTAGCGTCCGGGCCAGAGGCCGCGCGCGACGAACTGGCCGGCCTGGTTGCTCGTGCCGGTGCGCACGGTTTCGATGGAGTCCGGGTCGTCGGGCGTCAGGCGGCAGGCGATGCCGCTGCGAGGACCACCGTCGGGTCCGACGAAGGTCCACGAAAGCCCGCCGGCGCGATAGAGGACATCGACCAGTTCGCGGATCGTGCCCATGCCGACAACAACCTCATGTTCGGCCCACGAGTAGCCCCACGCGCTGACCTCGACGCGATAGGTGCCCGGCGGCACGTCGTCGACGCGCATGATGCCGTCGGCCCCGCGTATGGCAAGATGCCGGAACTCGGCGCCGGTCGCCTTGTCCCAAAGCCGGCACCACGCCGCGCCGATGCCGTCGCCGGAGGCGAAGTCGTACGCGGCCGAGACAATGGTGCCGCCGGGCTTGCGATCCAGTGTGATCGTGACCGGCGCATTCGCGCGGCCTCGCTCGACCGGATGCCCTTCGACGACTCCCCGCCCGCGGCCCTCCTTCTCGGCCTGCAATAGATAGGTGCCGGCCATCATGTTATCAATGAGGAAGCGGCCGTCGACGCCGGCGGTGACTTGGCCGGTTGAATTGCCCGGGTTGGCGCCGGTGTTGGCGCCGCCCGTGCGCTGGTACCGTACGCGCGCCTCGGCGACGGGGGCGCCTGCCGAATCGAGTACGAGCCCTTCGAGCGTGGCGCCCGCCAACTGGAAGACATGCTCGGTCACCCCGCTGGCAGCCACCTCGACCTGGGCGGTCATGTGCTGATACTGCGGGGCCTGCACGTTCAGGTTTGCCTGCCACATGCCACCGGGCAGGTGGGGCACTTCGAAATTGCCGTGCGCATCGCTGACGATCTGGCCCGACGTGTAGACGCGCATGCCGTTCCAGTTGCCCATGTGCAGGTGGACGTTGGCGGCGGGCACGGGCTGGTCGCCGCGCAGCACGGTGCCGCGCAGCGTGGCGGCGCCGACGGCGACGCGGACGGAGCGCTCCTGCTGCTCCGTCTGCCCGATGTGATAGGCCAGACTCTGGGCGCTGAGAGTGACGGTGTGAGTCTCGCGCGGCAGGTTGGCGAAGACCACATTGCCGGCGGCGTCGGTGGTGTGGCTCTGAAGCTCGGTGCCGGACTGCGAGAGCGAGATGCGCACGGGGACATTGGCGCGGGGGCGTTCGCCGGGCAGCTCGACGACCTGCACGCGCACGGTGACGCCTTCGTCGAGAACGATGTCGCCCAGGTCGGTGGTCTCGCCCTCGCGCACTTCGGGCTTCATGACGCGGCGGGGCATCGGCGCGGGCGGCTGCATGATGAGCGTGTTCGCGCCGGCCGACACGTTGGCGAACTCGAAGCGTCCGTCCGCGTCGGAGGTCGCGATGGCCAGCGGCATCTGCGGCTCCTGCCAGGGTTCGGCAAAGACCCCCTTGAGTTGAACCGTCACGTCGGCGATCGGCTCGCCGGCGGGGTTGACCGCACGACCGACGACTCGACCGCCGCGCCGCATCCGGAACGTCTGGCGCAGGATCTCCTCCTCGCCACCGGTCTCGATCCGGCCGGTGAGCAGCGTCGCGTAGTCGGGCGCGGTGATCTGAAGCTGCAAGTCCATGCCGCGGAAGATGCGCTCGACGCGGAACAGGCCGGGCACCTCGCGATCGACCTCGATGCGGTAGGGCACGGAGTGCTCCTGGGCATTGCGCACGCGGAGCCGCTCGATCGGCGCGCCGGTCCGGTCGTCGAGCACTGTCCCGATCAACAGGACATGAGGCGCTCGCTGCGGCTGATTGGGCTGCTCGACCGATTCGAGCACGTACTCGACGCCCTCGCGGTCGACCGCCTCGTTCTGGAACGACTTCGAGGAGAGCTGGTGCGAGATGCTCAGATTGACGAAGCCTGCCGGCAGGCGCTCGAGGCGGAAGGCGCCGGTCGCGTCCGTGCGGACCGGGCGCGGCAGGTGGAAGTTCCAGCCATGCGCGTGGATGTTCGCGCCCTCGAGCGGTTTGCCCTCCTTGTCCACGACGCGGCCGGCCAGGAAGTGGGCCTGCTGCAACTTCAACTCGACGTCGCGCTTGTCCCCGCCCGGTTCGACGGCGACATCGACGACTTCGCTGTCCGAGAACTTGGCGTGCGTGGCCTTCAACTTCACGCCGCGAGGCGCCACGTCGCGGAGCAGGAAGCGCCCCTGCGCATCCGACTGCGCCTTGCCGGGTTGGCTGTCCTGTCCGCCCGCGCCGCGTCCGGTCTGCAAGTGCAACCAGGTGTTCGGCGCAATCTGCGCCAGATGGTAGCCCGTAATCTCCGCGCCTTCCACGGGGCGGCCGTCGGGATCCACCACGCGGCCCGCGATGGTGCCCGCCGCCTCGATCACCACCTTCACGCCGGTCACCGGCTTGTCGAGCACCGTGATGAAGTCCGACGCGGCCGTATAGCCGGCCGACGTGTTGTCGACATGCACCGAGCCCGCCGACATCGGCAGGACTTCGATCGAGAACCTTCCCGTGGCGTCCAGGTCCTGCGGCGCGGCCTGCGCCCCGCCCGAAGTGGCCCACCGCACGCGCCCCTTCGTCACCGGATGCCCGGAGCCATCGACCACCTCGCCCGACACCGTCAGCGACGCGATCATGTCGATGTCCTGCGTGGCCTCCAGTTCATCGCGGCCGAATTCGACGCGCACGCCGGCATCGTGCGGCGTTTGGCTCACCAGCTTGTAGCCCTCCTTCTCGGCCTTCAGCACCACCTGGCCGGGATGGTTGCCGATCCCTTGCAGGTAGTAGTTCCCCTGCTCGTCCGTCACATCCGATGGCGCTGCGTCGGATTGCGGCCCGCCCCAATGTTGGAGGCCGACGCGCACGCCGGCCAGCGGCTCGCGCGACTCCTCGTCGAAGACGCGCCCGCGCACGATATGGCCCCCGTACAGGTAGACCGCCCGACCGGTGACGACGTCGCTGGGGCCGACGACGACGGCCAGGGACTCATCCCATTGCCGGTTGAGCGGAAAGAGCCCTTCGCGCGAGGCGAACAACATGTAGCGGCCTGCGGGCAGCTTATCGAAGCGAAACTCGCCGCTGGCATCGACCTTCACCTGCCCGTGCGCACCCGAGACCAGAGCGGGCGGAACGCCGGGCTCGACGCCCATCGGATTCAACGTCACGTCGGCTCCCTCGACGGGCGTGCCGGTCTCCTTGCGGAAGACGAAGCCGGAAATCGTGGCGCCGGTCTCGAGCAACTCGATCCGCACGCCGTCTGCCGGCGCGGCGACTTCCAGATGCCGCGCGACGAGCCCCTCGGCCGCAGCCTGCACCAGCCAGGTTCCCGGCCGCAGTCCCTCGAGGCGAAACGTGCCATCCTCCCCCGCCACGCCGGTGATCGCTTCCGCGACGTTGAAGTTCATCTCCTGCCGCATGAAGTCGGACGCGAAGACAACCTTGTCGCGGCGCAGCGCGTTGAGTCGCGCGCCGGCGACGCCCGATCCGTCCGCGCGTACGACGACGCCGGTCAGCACGGCCTCGGGCTCGAGCACGAAATCGAGCTGCACCTCGCGACGGCCGCCGCCCTCGGCACGCCGCTGCCAGATGTTGTCGTTCGTCAATATCTTGCCCACCGTGGCATAGCCGGCCAGCGAGGCCCGGACCACGCGCACCATGTCGTCGGGTACCTCAAGCCGATAGGCCCCGTCGGCATCGCTCGTGGTTTCCTGCTCCGGCTGGAGGGTGGACGCCGGCAGGCCCATCCGCCCCGACGGCGGCGCCTTGATGCGCGCCCCGGCCAACGGCTTGCCCTGCGCATCCCGCACGGTGCCCGCGATGGCCAGCACGAGTGCCGGCTGGCCGCCCGGCGAGGGGCCAACCACAGGCCCCGACACAGGGTCGGTCGCCGCGACGGCCCCCGGCCCGGCGACGACCGATTCCGCGGACGAAGTTGTCGGAGCCGGCGGTTCTGTTACCGCACCCGGCACAATAGTCATCGCCGGAGGCGCGGGCACCGGCGCGGGCTGCTCGCTCCGCGGCGCCAGCAGCAGCACGGCCCCCGCCGCCACAACGATTGCCACCACCCACACCACTGCCAGACCGACTGCTTTCCCCTTCATCGACAGACCCCCTGGAAAGATACCGCGCAGGCGAATACGAATCCCGCAGCCCCGCATTCAATCAGGGCCAAGATCGGCGTTGGCTCAATGGCAAACGTCGGACGGACGAAGGCACGGCGGGGTTCCCGGGTCCCTTTCGCCCAGCAGCACTCGACCCACGAACAACGCCCCGCTACTTCAACAGCCACGCATCCTTCGTGGCGTGGAAGACGGATTGGGCGCGATACTCGAAGTTTTCGACGCGGGCGCCGCGCATGTTGGCGTTGTTGGCGAAGAACTCGTGATAGCCGACGCCGGCCGTGCCGGCGGCAAAGGTGGCGTCCTGCTGGCTGTGGACAAGGCCGCCGTCGAGGTAGTACTCGATGGTCGTGTCGCGGCAGACGATGCGGAAGCGCCGCCAGGCCGTGGAGCGCGCGAACAGGCGGCTGCCGTCCCGGAAGTCGGTCAGCACGCCGTTGACCACCTTGCCCATGCGGATGCGGCCGTCGTCGCTGTCGTAGGTCATGACGTAGGAATTGCCACCGCCGAAAGAGGTGGCAACAAAGGCGCCCTGACCCTGGTCGCGCGCGAACAGGCCGATGCGCTCGTGGCCGTCGCCGGCGTCGCCCGGACGATAATCGCAGTACAGCGATGCCTCGACGACGCAGTTGCCGTCGCTGCGCTCGCCGACGCGGGCGACCTCGAAGCCGCCGGCGGGGTCCATCACGACCATGACGTGTCCGTCGCCGCCGGGTGCGGTCGGGGCGAAGGGCTCGACGAGGTTGGCGGTGAACTTGTCGTCCCAGGCGAGTTGACGCCCCCCGGCGGGGAAGCTATCGACGAGCGTCTTGGCCCTCGGCCCGCCGCGACGCACCAGCATCACGACGTTGGGCACGGCGCGTTGTGCGCCGTCCGATGGACGATTGACCAACGAGCCGCCCGCCACCATCGCCGTCGAGCCACCGCCGTCCAGATTGATCGCGTCGGTGGCGCCGACAACGTCGCGGCAGAAGTCGGCCATCTCCTGGAAGGTCATGCCGACGCTGTAGCCACTCTGGCGACCGTCAACGGCGATCAGAAAGCCGTGCGTGGCGTTCCATGCCAGCATCGTGCGCGGATGCCGACCCTTGAAGTCGTCGCTGAATCCACTCCACGCCGACGTGTTGGCGGCGCCGTCGCGCAGAATCCATCCCGCGCCGTCCACGGCTAGGCGCATGTTGTTCCAGATCGATTGGCTCAGCCCCGCCCGCCAGGTGACGCGCTCGCCCACCTTGGCCTTCTCCAGCAGCGTCGTCCCCTTGCCGTCGCGTGCGGACAGCACCGCGCCGCCGGCGGGAATCGCGTTGTTGACCGAGGCCGCGCCGGTGCGCACCGCCGTGATCGTGCCGCTCATCGTCTTGCCCACGCGCATCGGGTAGTTGACGCCGGAGACGATCACCTCGACGGCTTGCGCGATGGTGGTCGTCGTCGCCCCCCAGGTCGGCGTGTAGACCACCAGCGTGTTGGTCAGGCGGTCCTCGTTGAGCAGGTCGATGCCGATCGAGGAGCCGTCGGCAAACCGCGCCTGATTATCGGTGATGGTCGGACGCGTGGCGATGGCGAAGCTGCCGGTATCGAACCATGCGAACGCGGGCCACGAGCGGCTCAGGTCCGGCCACTGGAGGTAGTTGGCCTCGCTGGCCAGGTTGCCGATGATGTCGTTGCCGGAGCCGAAGAAGCTGGCGTTGACGGCGGCCAGGACGTCGAACTCGGGGGGCCGATGGTAGCGCGTCGCGATGGCCGAGGGGATCTCCTTGGTCTGCGAGCTGCGACGCTCGAAGGGAAAGCCCATTACCAGATCGAAGTCGGGCCGGGCGCGCTCGAAGGAGACGACGAAGGCGCGGACGGGTCCGGGCAGGGAGTACTCGCGCCACTGGGCTCCGGGGCCGAGCGGGGTTTGCGCCGGCGCTCCCGCGGCAAGCAGGAGCAGAATCGCCAGCAGAGCGGTCGCCGTTCTCCAGAATGCCATGGGTGTGTCCGTTCCCGCAAGCGCTTGCCAGCCAGCCGATCAGACGCATCCGCGTGGCACGCTGTCAACCCCGCGGGCGCTCAAACCCAAGGACTCGCCTTGATCCTCGCGCGCCCGGCTGGCAGTTGAGCCCCGGAGCCGGGTGACATGACCGCCAGCTACACGATCCTCGACTTCGAGACGACCCAGAGCCCGACCGGATTGCGGGCGGTCGAGGTGGCCATCCTGCGCGTCGAGGCCACCGGGGCCGCGTGCTGCGAATCCCACCTGGTGCAGCCCGGTTGCCGGATCGACGGGTTTTCGCGCAGCATTCATCACATCAGCGACGCCATGGTGCGGACGGCGCCGGCCTTCGCGGAGTTGTGGCCGCGACTGGCGGCGCAGCTCGACGGCACGCTGCTGCTCGCCCACAATGCAAGCTTCGACGCGGGGGTGCTGCGCAATGAACTCCAGCGGCACGGCCTGAGCGCGCCACGCGTGCGGTGGCTTTGCTCGCGGCAACTGGCCCGACGCGTCTGGCCCCAGTTTGCCCGCTTCGGCCTCAGCGACCTGTGGCACGAATTGGGCATTCCCGTACCGCACACGCACCGCGCCGAGGGCGACGTGCGCCTCACCGCCGAGGTCGTCGCGCGCGCCCTCGGAGATCTGTGCACGCGCCTCCCCGCGGTCCCGCCGACCGAGCACCTCGTGCGGCAGGCGCACATCAACCTGAAGACCTCGTGGCCATTCGAGGCGGATTGAGATCTCATGGCACGCGTCGGCACGTCGCTGCGCACTCCCGAGCGGTCGCGTCACGCCTGCGGCTTGGTGCTGCTGGCGAGCCTGCCGACGCTCGCGACTGCCAACGTGCCGGTGCCTTCGCTCATCGGCATGGCGGAGCCCCTGTTCCTGAGCCTGAAGACCGTCGGCCTGTTGTTCGCGGCGATCGTCCTGATCGAGGCGGCGCTTGTCCGCATCGGAGAGGGCATCGAATGGAAGCGACTCCTCCTCACCCTGCTGGCCGCCAATGTGGCAAGCAGTCTGGTAGGGCTTCTCATCGCGGGCTCGCCCTCGATGATCTGGGTGCTCCTCGCTCTGACGCTGCTGTTCCGCGATCAACTCCGGAAGACAACGAATCTGTCCAAAGGCGTCGCGCTTCTGCTGGGGTCGCTGCCGATCGTGCTGACGGTGGGGTGGGCGTTCATTACCTTCCCCGAGGGCCGGGCGCTGACGCGCTGGGCGGTGTGTGGCGCGCTCGTGCCGGGCTTCGCTCTCACCGTCTTCATCGAGGCGACAGTGATCCGCCGCATGCTGAAGCCCGAGCGCCTGTGGCCGCGCGTGTTGGTCGCCAACGGGGCCACCTATGCCCTGCTGTTGGCGATTCTGCTGCTCAAGCCATTCGACCCGCATCACGACACGCTTGCAACCACCGACTACTACTACACGATCGGCAAGGGTGCAGCCCGCCGCGGCAACGTCCAGTTGGCCCACGAGTGTGCTTCGGCGCTGCTGTCGAACTGGGAAGGCGACGCGCACACGGCCTCATGGGCCTTGGAGATTGCCGAACTCATGGCAGGCCGAGGCGACATTCACCGCGCGCTCGAAATCGTCCGCGCAACGCCTCATGACGCACGGGACGACCCGGATTGGGGCGGACGTGTCCGGGATCGCATCGCCACCATTGAAGCGATCGGCCGGAGAGCCGGGGCGATTGCCGACCCCAAGGTTGGCGGGTCGTAGCCGCGACATCCTTTCGCAGCCAGTGCTCACCGCACCATCAGGTAGCCGCCCATCATGGTGTTCCACGTCCGGTACGGGTCTGTGGGTGTGAAGGGGGCACTCGAGTTGGTGGCATCGACGCTGAGCGGCATGGCCGGGATGGTGGAGGCGCTGCGATTGAAGTCGAACGTGCTGCCGGCCGGCAGGCGCCAGCGCAGCAGCCCGGTGTAGATCAGCGGGCGATTGCGTTGAATCTGGACGAGCTGCGTGCCGAAGCCCTCGTCGATGATGTAGACCGCCTCGTTGCCGCTGACGTGTCCGATGCCATCGGGACCGATGAAGAGTGCGGTGCGCTCGCTGATGCCGATCATGCGGACGCGTTCCGTCCAACCGTCGGCACGCAGGCGCCCCATGAAGACGACGCTGCGGCCCAGGCGGTCGCGCTCGCGATAGTGCGAGTCGGTGATCGTGTTGCGCATCCAGGGCGTGTCCACGAAGGCCTGGTGGAGCTGGACGCTGGAGTGATAGGGATTCTGCAGGGTGGTGTTGGAGGTGGCGCTGGAGACGCCGATGGGGGCGTAGATGAACTCGCCCATGATGGCGAGGCCGGCGGAGGTGCCGCCAATGACGGCGCCGCGGTCCCACGCGCGCTGGACGGCCTCCTGCGTGCGGGTGCCGGCCCAGAGCGTCAGATAGTCGCCTTGGTCGCCGCCGGCGAACCAGATCATCTCGGCCGTGTCGAGAGCCCAGACGACGTAGTCCGAGTCCGCCAGCGTGCGACTGGTGAGCATGATCGTCTCGACGCTATGCGGCCGCAGCGGACCCGACGAGTAGATGTCCGAATAGAAGTAGGAGTTGTACCCGTCGGAGCCGGTCACGCGCAGGACGACGATGTCGCCTCCATTGATGATCGGATAGGCGCGATTGCGGAAGGCCGAGGTGACCTCGCTGCCGCCGCCCATCAGCAGCAGCGCAGGTCCGCCGACTGCCTGGTTCGGCGCGTCGGCCGCGTTGCCCGTCAGGTAGACTGTCAGATCCGCGGGTTTGGCGGGACGCGGTCCGGGGTCCTCGCCCACCACGTCCGCCACGACCGCCAGCAGGCCGGCGATCAGGAGCAGTCGCGGGACGGAGGCAGACAGCATCGGCACTACTCCGCCGTATCCGCAGCGGGAGGCCAGTGCTGGTAAGGATCTGCGGGATCGAGCGGCGAGTCGGCCCGCCGGGCATCGACGGACAGCGGCATCGCGGCGACGCTCGACGTGCTGGTGCGGAAGTCGAACGTGTCTCCCTCCGCCAAACGCCAACGCACCAGCCCCGTGTATGCCAACGGTTGGCCGGGGAAGACCTGCTCCAGTCGCGTGGCATCGGTCTCGTCGATGATGTAGGCGGCATCGCGGCCATCGACGACGCCAACGCCGTCGGGCCCGATGAACAGCGAGGTGCGCTCGCTGATGCCGATCATGCGAATCCGGTCGGCGCGTCCGTCGGCGCGCAGGCGGGCCATGAAGGCGAGACTGCGACCGAGGCGGTCGCGCTCGCGATAGTGCGAGTCGGTGATCGTCCCCTTCAGCCACGGCGTATCGATGAACGCGTCCGAGATCTGAATGCTGTCATCGTAGGGATCGCGGAGCGCGCTCTCGCTGCGGGCGCTGCCTTCGCCCATGGGGGCGTAGACGAACTCGCCGGCGATGGCGAGCCCGGCGGACGTGCCGCCGATCACGGCGCCGCGCTCCCACGCGCGCTGCACGGCCGCCTGGGTGCCCGTTCCCGACCAGAAGTCCAGGTAGTTCGACTGGTTGCCACCGGCAAACCAGATCATCTCCGCATGATCGATGGCGTGGACGACGTAATCGGAATCGGCGTGCTCGCGGTCGCGCAGCACGATCGACTCGACGCTGTTCGGCCGCAGGTGCGGCGGCGCACCGATCTCGCCCAGGAAGTAGTTGTTGTAGCCATCCGACCCGCTGGCGCGCAGAACCACGATGTCGCCACCGTTGAGGATCGGGAAGGCGCGGTCGCGAAACGCCGGGGTCACCTCGCGGCCGCCTCCCATCAGGAGCAGCGCCGGCCCGCCCACGGGAGCGACGGCCGCATCCTCGGCGTTGCCGCTGCGATAGGTGACGAGAGCTTCCGGTTTCTCGGGACGCGCCGCAGCCAGATCGGCGGCAATACCGACCACACAGACGAAGGTGAGACAGGTTGGGAGAAGGCGTTCGGTCATCATGGGGAAAACAGAATCGAGCGGCCCCGTCCTGTCAATAATCGAAGGGTTTTCGCTTTGAGCCAAGAAAGTCTTGGAAATCGACCGCGGCGGGTTGGTATGGCGCTCGCATGGTGATGTGGTACAGACCCTCTTCGGACCGAACGAACCAATGAACCCGATGCGCGACATTCTGCCGGCCCCGGCAAGGGAACTGGATTCCAGCCTCTTCGAGGACTTGGGCGTCGGGCTGTGCGTGGTGGACGCGGGCGGGTCGGTGCAGCAGTGGAACGGGGTGCTGGAGGTATGCGGCGTGCCGCGCGACGTGGTGCTGGGGCACTGCCTGTTCGACGTGCTGGGCCCGATGGTGACCGGCCCGGACCTGCTGGCCGAGGCGCTGGCAGGGGCGCTGGCCGGGCGGACCGGGTTGCTGAGCGACGAGGCCCGCGTGGTCTTCCCGGGGCCGTTCGCCCGCTCGTTCCGGCTGGTGGTCCGGCCGCTGGGCGACGGGGCGGGCCTGTTCTTCCTGCCGTCGGACGACCCGGAACGCGTGCGGGCACACTACGAACGCATCCTCGAGTCGGCCACCGACGGAATCATGGTGATCGACCGGGAACGCCGGGTGCGCGTCTTCAATGCGGCGTGTGGCGTGTTGCTCGGGCGCACGCCGGCCGAGGTGCTGCGGACCAACTGCGTGTGCGGCGGCGTGGTGCGATGCCATCTCGAGGACGGCACGTCACTGGCCGATCACCTGTGCCCGGCGCGCGACCTGTTCGCCGGCGCGGCGACGCATCGCGTCGAGGAGATGCTGGCGACGAATGCGGCGGGCGAGGAGCGCTGGATCGAGACGCACTACAGCGCGGTGCGCGATGCGAGCGGCGAGGTCGAGTTCGTCGTCGGCGTGCTGCGCGACGTGCACGAGCGCAAGCTGCTCGAGCAGCGACTGGCGCAGAGCGAGAAGCTGGCAGCGCTGGGCGAGCTGACCGCCGGCATCGCCCACGAGATAAAGAACCCGCTCGGCGTCATCCTGTCGTCGGTCGAGATCATTCTGGACGAGTCGCGCCCGTGCGAAATGCGGCGCGAGGCGGCCACCTTCATCGGCGAGGAGGTGCGGCGGCTCGACAATCGCCTGCGCGAGTTCCTGGCCTTCGCCCGGCCGACGCCGGCGCATCCCGAGCCAACCGTGCTCAACGGTCTCGTGCGCCGCACGATCAAGGGCTTCGAGGCGGCATGGCCGGACGTGCGATTCGAGCTCGACCTCGGGGTGCCCGAGAGCATCGTCGAGCTGGACCCGGACCACCTTGGGCAGATGCTGACGAATCTGGTGCTCAACGCCGCACAGGCCATGGGCGGGCGCGGCACGGTGCGCGTCAGCACGCGCACGGGGGAGGCGAACGTCGAGGTGGGCGTCGAGGACGACGGCCCCGGCGTGCCCGAGGCAATGCGACGCCGGATCTTCGATCCGTTCCACACAACGAAGGCGGACGGAACGGGACTGGGCTTGTCGATCGTGTGCCAGCTCGCCGCGGCGGGCGGCGGAGCGGTGCGCCTGGTGCCGGGCGACCTGGGCGGCGCGCGCTTCGTGGTGACGTTGCCGCGCGACTTTGCGTCGCGCGGGCGAAGAGCGCGCAGGTCGATGAGCGAATGATGCCAGAATTTGGGGAGGCTTACTCCAGCCCCTTGAGGTGCTGGCGGACGCGGTCGGCTTCGGCCGATTCGCGTTCCAGCGTGCCCAAGTAGACTTCCCACGTCGAGCGCGCCTGCGGGGTGTGGCCCGTCTTCTCGTAGCAGATCGCCAGATTGTAGATCGCCTCGGTGAGTTCGGGGTCCTGTTCGACGGCGCGCTTGAAGTACAGGATCGCCTCGCTCCAGTTGTCGTCCTGGGCGAACTTGACGCCGAGGTTGTAGTAGTCGACCGGTTCGCCGATCTCGGTGCCCCACTGCTTGAGGGCCAGGGCGCGCTCGGCGGGATCGATCGAGTTGATCAGCGTCATGCCGTAGCGCTGGAGCGCGGCCTTGGGGTCGCGCGCGATGGCGGCACGGTAGCGGGCGAGTTCGCGCTGGTAGAGGTCGGCTTCACGGGACATGGAGGTCGGGAACCCTTGCAGGGGAATGCCGCGCGGGCCGGCCGGGGCCGGTCCACGCAAGAGGAACCGAGTGCGTAGGCCCGCCCCCCCCGGGCTGTCCAGCGGAATTCCGGCCCCAATCCCTGCTTGCGGCCCGGCCGCAGCCGACCCATCACCCCCCATATCTCCAAAACCGGGAGCCCTCCACATGTCCGTCCTCCGAGTCCTGCCCGGCCGGAACCTGCCGCCCGCCCTGCTCATCCTGTCCGTCCTGACCCTGGGGGTCGCCCATCCGGCCACCGCCGAGGAGCTGCCCGACTGGGCCACCGCCATGGCCACCGGCGTCGTCTTCGTCGACGCCAATGCCAACGAGCGCTTCGACGCCGGCGAGCAGACTCTGGCCGGCATCCGCGTCTCCAACGGCCGCACCATCACGCTGACCGACGAGGCCGGCCGCTACCGCATCCCCGTCTGGGACGACTGCATTATCTTCGTCATCAAGCCCCGCGGCTACCGCACCCCGCTCAGCGCGGACATGCTCCCGCGGTTCTACTACACGCACAAGCCCGCCGGCTCGCCCGCCAGCCGCCACCCCGGCGTCGCCCCCACCGGGCCCCTGCCTGAATCCGTCGACTTCCCCCTCTATCCCCAGGACGAACCCGACACCTTCCGCGCCGTCTTCTGGGCAGACCCCCAGCCCCGCAACCTCCGGGAGATCGAATACATCACCCACGACGTCATCGAGGAGCTCATCGGCATCGACGCCAGCTTCGGCGTCACCCTCGGCGACATCATGTTCGACAACATCCAGCACTTCGAGGAACTCAACGCCCGCGTCGCCCTCATCGGGATCCCGTGGTACAACGTCATCGGCAACCACGACCTGAACATGGATGCGCGCGAGGACGTCTACTCCGACGAGACCTTCGAGCGCATCTTCGGCCCGCCCTACTACTCCTTCGATCATGGCCCGGTCCACTTCATCGCCCTCGACGACGTCATCTGGTACTGGGACACCGAACGCGACCGGGGCACCTATCGCGCCGGCATCGACGAGAACCAGCTCGAGTTCATCCGCAACGACCTCGCGCTCGTCCCCGACGACCAGCTCGTCGTCCTCATGATGCACATTCCGCTGACCGAGCAGCGCAACCGCCAGGCCGTCTACCGCCTGATCGAGCAGCGCCCCTACTGCATGTCGATCTCCGGCCACACGCACTATCAGGAACACGTCTTCATCGACTCCGAAGCCGGCTGGCGCGGGCCCAAGCCCCACCACCACGCCATCAACGTCACCGTCTCGGGCAGTTGGTGGGCCGGCGCCCCC
Source organism: Candidatus Sumerlaeia bacterium (assembly GCA_019634695.1). GTDB lineage: Bacteria > Sumerlaeota > Sumerlaeia > SLMS01 > JAHLLQ01 > JAHCAW01. The sequence goes on along the minus strand of JAHCAW010000013.1, from coordinate 12,604 downwards.
GACGAACGCGGCATTCCCCACACCGCCATGCGCGACGGGGCGCCCAACGGGTACTCGATCCTGACCTTCGACGGCACGGGCTACGACATCGAGTTCCGCGCCGCACGCTTCCCGGCCGACTACCAGATGAACATCATGACGCCGGAACAGGTCGCCGCCGCCGAATCCGGCTCCACCGAAGTCGTGGTCAACGTCTTCGGCGGCTCGGAGCGCTCGACCGTCGAGATGCGCGTGGACGAGGGCCCCTGGATCACGCTTGTCCAGAGCCCGCGCACCGATCCGTGGTACAACGCGATGAAGCAACTCGAGGCCAGCGACACGCCCCCGCCGGGACGCAAGCTGCCCGACGCGCGCCTGACCCCGCACATCTGGGCCGGCAACCTGCCCGAGGGGCTCGAGCCCGGCATCCGCCTCATCGAGGTCCGCACCACCGACATGTTCGGCAAGACGTACACGGGCTACCGGGCGATCGCGCTGCGCTAGGGCCGCCGGCGCAGGCGCTCGAAGACTTCCAGAAGTTGCCGGGCCGCCGCGTCCCATGTGTAGAGGCGTGCGCGCTCCAGTCCCCGAGCGCGCAGGTCGGCATGGTGCGCCTCGTCGCGCCACACGCGCGCCAGCGCTTCGCCCATCGACTCGACGCTGTAGGGGTCGATCAACTCGGCCGCGTCGCCGGCCACCTCGGCCATCGCCCCGCTGTGGCTCGTCACGACCGGCGTGCCGCAGGCCATCGCCTCGACGATCGGCAGCCCGAATCCTTCCGTGAACGATGGCAGCACCTGCACGCGCGCGTTCTCGTACAGCGCGGGCAGGATGTCGTCGGCCACGTAGCCCAACTCGACCACAGCATCCGCCAGCCCGTGGCGCGTCACGGCGGCCGCGATCTCCTCGTAGCCCGATCCGCGCTTGCCAGCGAGCACCAACCGCATGTCGCCGCAACCGCGCAACCGCGCGTGCGCCACGGCATCGACCAGTCGCGGCACGTTCTTGTGCGCCGTCAACGTGCCGAGAAACAGCACGTAGCGCTCCGGCAACGCCGGAAACCGCTCCCGCAGCGCACGCCGCCGCACGGGCCGGCCCGCGGCGTCCTCCCCGATGAAGAACGCCGACGCCGTGCCCGGCGGCACGATCGCAATCCCCGACGCCTCCACCCCGCACCAGCGAGCGATGTCGCGCCGCGATGCTTCCGTGTCCGTTACGATCGCATCCGCCACGCGCACCGTGCGATGCGTCCAGCGGTGCCAATACCAACGCCGCACCGGCGGCAGCACCTCGGGGTGTTCGAAGAAGGTCATGTCGTGAATCGTCACCGCCATCGGCCCGGTCTTCCAAAGCGGCAGGAAGTTCGACGGGCACCAGAAGACGTCGGGTCGCAGGCGACGGATCAGGCCGTTGAGGAAGAGCCACTCCTCGAGGCGACGCAGCGCGACGCGCTTCCATGGCCGGCCCCACGTCAGCAGGCGAAAGCGCTCGCGCGGCACGCCCTCCAGGCGAAATGCGGCGCGGTTGATCGGCGAAGCGACTCCGATCACTTGCGGCCCGTCGGGCATGCGGGCGAACGCCTCGATCAGGTGGCGCGCGTAGTAGCCCGTGCCCGTGAGCGTCTCCTGAGCGTGCAGGAGATTGACCATCAGCGTCATCGGGCGGGTCATGGCGGAGCGGGCCTCAGGACTCGAGCGCGTCGTCGTCGAGGCCGAGCTCGAGACGTCGCCGCACGATGTCCGTGATACCGAAACCGCGCCGCCGCCCTCGTCGGTCAGCACGTCGAACGAGCGGCTAAGTCGTCCTCGGCGCACGCGCAAGCACCGCCTGGGGTGCCCGCGGGCGGTGAGGATGAAGAACTCGTCGACCACCTGGGTGACAAGGAAGGGCTGCGCGGCCGTGCCATCGCCCGTGGCCAGCAGGGCGTCGCGCAGCGTCATGTAGGCATAGGCGTGGAAGCGCTCGAGGTCGCGGGCGCCAAGGCCACCGGCGGCGCGACCGATGTAGTAGTGCAGCGCGGGGGAGAGCAACGCGGCGGCGAGCAGGTCGCGGCCGGCCTCGAGCAGGCGTCCGTGCGCACCCTCGCTCTCGAGCGCCTCGAGCCCCTGAAACTCCAGATCGATCGGGCGATAGCCCGGCGAGGCCACGAAGAGCGCGCGCAAGTGCCCGAAAGTCTGCGCGTCGGGCCCGGCCATGAACGCTTCCAGCGCTTCCTGCATCGGCATCCCTCCCGGGCAATCTCCCGGCAGGCTTCACGCCCGCCGCCGACGCGTCCAGCCCATTCGTGCCGGTGGCCGCGTGGTTCGTTGTTCGTTGTTCGAGCGGGCGGCGTGATTGGTCCTGCTTGACGAATGGGCCCGCGCGACCGCAGGCAGGGGCATCTTTGCCGAATGAGGTTCGCATCGCCCATGAGCACCCCGGTCCAGACGCTGCTTCCCAAGGTCATCGACACGGCCGCCTTCCCCGCCAAGCCGGTCCAGATGGAGGGCGTGAAGGATGCCCTGATCCGCGAGGTGATCACCGGGGCCGACGGGGCGCCGAACTTCGCGATGCGCATCTTCGACGTGGCGCCCGGCGGCCACACGCCGCGGCACTCGCACAACTACGAGCACGAAATCTACGTGCTGGCCGGCGCCGGCGAGATGCACACCGCCGAAGGCCCGCGCACCTTCAAGGCCGGCGATGCCATCTACGTCCCGGCCAACGCCGAGCACCAGTTCCGCACCGTCGGCGGCGAGACGCTGCGTTTCATCTGCCTGATTCCGATCGCGCAGAACTGCGCGCGCTGACCCGCAGGCCCCCGTCTACAATACAAACCGCGTGCCCTCCAGCGCGATCACCTCGCGATAGAGCGCCTCGACGGTTGCGAACTCGTCGTGGTACACATCGTACTTGTAGGCGGTGTAGCGCCCGGCCGAGCTCTCGCGAAAGCGGCGCTTGCGAATGTTGTGCTCGCCGGCCACGCGGACGACCAGCGCCTCGAGCCGCGCGTGATACTCCGGCGTCGAGAGACCCACGAAACTGTAGCCAATCACGGCGGGCAGGTTCAGGTGCTCGCGCATGCGCTCGGGGTTCTCGAAGACGGAAGGCGGGGAGAAGTCGTCACTCATGATGGCCGGGACGCTAGGGCGGGCGGGCAGCCCATGCAAGCATTTCGTCAAGCGGACCGCCTGATCCGCAGCATCTCATCCCCGCCGCGCTGCAGCTCATAGCCAACCTTCTCGACGCTGGCCACGAAACCTCGCGACTCGAGTTCCCCGATCAGCGGCTCCAGGTGGGGCGACCGCTCGCGCATCAACGTCAGCAGCGGGAAGATGCGAACCTCCGACGCAATACGCAGCATCTCGAGCACGGAAGCCCGATGGAAGTCATACGAGAAGTGCGCGGAATACAGGAACAAGAAGTGGGAGCACAGGGCCAGTTGAAATGATCCGTCGCCGAATGCCAGCGACGGAAGCTCCCCAAGAACGTATCGCCCCTCCGACTTGCCCGCCTCGAAGTCCGAAGCAAAGAACTGCAGTGCCCGGATGCGGTTCAGCTTCAACTGCTCCGGCGAACCGTGATAGGTCCACACCCAATCCTCCGGTGTAGCCTTCACCTGCGCGATGATGTCGTCGACGACGGCGTCGAACCGTCGCGCGATCTCCGCGGCAGAGAAGCAGTAGAGCGGATCGACCGAGACGACGCGCCGCCCCTGGCGAAACATCTCGGCATTGAAGCTCGCCGGACCATCGCCGACTCCGATGATGCCCGAATCCAGATCGCTCCCTGATAGACAGAACATCTGGCGATACTCATCGAGCGCCCGACCAAAGGGGACCACATTGTCGAGCTTCATCGCCATCGTGGGCCCCTCGGAATCCCTGAGTCTTCAAGTCGTCGGCCCCGTCGCAGTCGGCGACACATCCAGTTCCGACAGAGCGCTGCACTTCCTCAGTCCGCCGGCACGTACAGCCCCAAGCGCGTGTTGCGCGTGACGTAGGGCTCGGCGGTCAGCGGGCGGTAGTGCTGCTCGATGGCGTCGGCGACATGGGGCACGCGACCCGTCTGCGCCATGTCCAGCAGCACGATCGGCACGCGACGCTCGCGCAGCATCCGCCCCAGCTCCTGCATCTTCAGCGTGGCCTCGCCCTCGACGCCATCGACCCATTCGTTCAGGAACTTGATCTGCCACAGATAATTCTCGGCCAGTTCGGCCGCCACGGTGCGATGCGTCACGTAGGCATAGAAGGGCGGCGCGAGGATCGGATCGCCGGGAGCGCTGTGGCGCTCGATGAGGTCCGCGAGTTGGCGCACGCCCGCGGCGGGCAGCTCGCACTGGATCTCCTGCAACGTGAACCCGACGTTGCGCCACGCCGGCCAATAGCCCAGCAGCGCCAGCAGGAGCACGCCGCTCGCCACGCGCCCGGCCGGGCGAGCGACCCACTCCAGCAGCGTCGGCACCTTCGCGAGGAATCGCTCGCACAACCCTGCCAGCACCACCGCCCCCACGATGCCGACCGCGAAGCTCTTCCCTGCGAAGCCTGCCCCGGCCCCGAGCACAAGGCCCGTCGCCACGGCAAGGCACCGCGCGTCCAGAGGCACCGGCGCCGCACGCAACGCGTCGTCCACCTTGGGCCCCGCGCCCTGCGCCGAGCGCAGCAGGCGCACCACCGCGTCCGCTCCGAAGGTCGCCACCGCGGGCTCGCCCAGCACGAAGATGTAGTTCACCGTCCCGCCCTTCATCGTGAACCCGATCGACAGCAACATCCCGATCGCGTACCACGACGCATACTCCCAGCGGCGGAACTCGTCCGACGCCCGCGCATGCCGCGCCGCGTGCTCACGCCAACCCAGCGCGATCGCCGCCAACGCCGCCACAATCAGCGGGCCCTCCAGCTCCAGCACCTTCGCCCCCTCCCCCACCACCTTGTTCTTGAAGTAGATCCACGGCGAGTATCCCAGCAGCTCCGAGCGCGGGAAGCTGCCCACCTGGTTCAACACCACGTTCGACACGTAGTCGCCGCCCGCCCACGCAAACGCCAGCCCCGCCCCGATGCCCCACGTGCCCAACGCCACCGGCACGTACCACAACGCCAGGCGTGGACGCCGCACGCCGAGAAACAGCGCGTTGCACAGGAAATACGGCACCGCCGTCATGTTGCAGTGCATCGCCAGCCCCGACGCGATGCCCGCCACCAGCATCGCACGCGGCTCCAGCGACAGGATCGCCCAGAACGCCAGCAGCAGAAAGACCAGCTCGACGTTCTCCGACTGCAACGACAGGCTCCACCAGAAGCCGATCGGCAAGGCCAGATACAGTGCCGCCGCCACCAGGCCGCGGAATGCGCACCCGAACAGCCGCCGCGCGCACAGGTACACCATCAGCGAGCAGAGCATCCGAACCACGAGGCAGTAGACCCGCGCCCCCAGGAAGTCGCTGCCCAGCCAGCCGCCGATGCGTTGCGACCATGCCGCTAGCAACAGGTGCAGCGGCGGCTGCGGCGCCAGGATGTCGCGGTACGGAACGAGGCCCTCGTTGATGCGTCGGCCGACGTACAGGTAATTCCCGTCGCCGAAATCCCAGTAGGTCAGCCCCCACGTCGGGATGACGAGCAGCGCGAGCAGCACCCAAAGGCCACCGAGCACCAGGGCCTGAACGCGGGGGGAATGCGGATCGAGCACGGGCGGACGGCCTCGTCGCAGGGAGATGCACGCCGCGGCAGGCTCGCCCCACGGCGCGCGGCGGCGCAATGCCAGCTCACGGGTGGCAGATTACGCGCTCGATGAACGCGGCGCCGATCGAGTCGCCCCAGATGTTGACCGCCGTGCGGAACCGGTCCACGAACCAGTCCACCGCCAGAATCAGCCCGATGCCCTCGATCGGCAATCCCACGGCATTGAGCACGATCACCATCAAGACCAGTCCGGCCTGCGGAACGCCCGCCGCCCCGACCGACGCCAGCGTCACCGTGATGAACAGCAGCAGCACCTTCAGCGGCCCGAGCTCGATGCCGTAGGCCTGGGCGATGAACACCACGGCCAGCGCCAGGTACAGCGCCGTGCCGTCCATGTTGATCGTCGCCCCCAACGGCAACACGAACCCGGCCGCCTTCCGGCTGACGCCCGCGCGATTCTCCACGCAATCCATCGTCACCGGCAACGTCGCGGCCGACGACGCCGTGGACCATGCCGTCAGGATCGCCGGGAACATCGCCCCCGCGTACGCCAGGGGCGACCGCCGCGCCAGCAGCCAGCATACCAGCGGCAACGTCACCACGCCATGCACCAACAACGCACCGATCACGGTGCCGGTGTACATCCCGACGCCGCGAATCATGCCGCCCAGCCCTCCGGGCTGGAGCGTCGCCTCACCGAACTTCGCCACCACCAACCCGAAGATGCCCACCGGTGCGATCCACATCACCAGGCCGATGAACTTCATCATCGCCTCGTTGAGTCCCTCGAACAGCACGATCAGCGGGCGGCCCCGCTCGCCCATCGTGGTCAGGATTCCGCCGAAAACCAGCGCGAACACGATGATCGGCAGCATGTCGCCGCTCGCCAGCGCCTGCACGATGTTCACGCTCAGGAACGACAGCAGCAGATTGCCGAAGTTGATGTCCTGCTTCGCCCGGATATTGGCCATCCGCGCGTCGTCGATCTCGACGCCCTGCGTCACGAGGTGTTCCATCCCGACGCCGGGCTGAACCACCAGCACCACAAGTACGCCCAGCGTCACCGCCAGCGCCGTCGTCCCGACATAGAACCCGATCGTCCGCAGCCCCACCCCGCCAATCCGCCGCACGTCCCCCAGGCTGGTGATCCCCACCACCACCGACGCCAGCACCAGCGGCACGATGATCATGCGCAACGCCAGCAGGAAGAACTGTCCCAGCACATCCCCGACGACCACCACCCGCCGGAAGCCGTCCGCCGACAACGCCCGCGGCCCCAACACCACCACCGCCGCAGCCAGCACCAACCCCGCAACAATCCCGGCAAGAATCAGGTTCGAATGACGACTCGACATGCGCGCCTCGGGCACGGAGCTTTGCGATTCCCCGAAATCCGGCCCGCCCCGACGAGGCGCGTCAAGATGAGGTTCGCCTCTTTGACCAACCCAAGACACCTCCAACCACCAACGCCCGGAACGGAAAGCGGGCATCCCTGTCCGCAAGAGGGCGAGCCAGAGGACCTCCCCTGCGGCGACGGTCGGATCGCCATGCGGACTTCAGCTTCTTCCCCTCACCCCGGCCCGAAGGTTGTGATGTCGCCCAGGCTGGTGGTGCCGTTTGTGGGGTCGTATTCGACGTAGGGGGTGACGTCCCAGACAAGGTTTGGGCCGCAGGAGTGGATCATGTAGTGTTTGTGTGCGAGTTCGGGGACGCGCCAGACTTCGCCGTAGGTTTCCGCGGGCATGTTGATGGAGGTGGAGGCACGGTCCTTGTAGTTGTAGCCGTGCAGGACGAGCTGCGGCGCGAAGTCGAAGGGCGCCGGGCCGAAGGGATCGCGCGGGACAGTCGTGATGTAGGCGACGGGGGTGGTGAGCGGCACGAGGGGAAGGTCGAGCTGCAGGTCGCCGATGGCGGCGTGCGGGTAGGCGGAGTTGTCGGTGCGATAGGCTTCGAGGGCGGTCTGGAGTGTGCGCACGTCGGTTCGCACACGGGTGACTTTGGAGCGTGTCTGCGCCTCGAGGAAGTTCACCGTGGCAATGGCGGCCAGGATGGCGATGATGGCGACGACGATGAGCAGCTCGATTAGCGTGAAGGCGGCGCGGCGGCGGGGATTCATGGGGGGCTCCTGTGCGGTGGGTCGAGAGTGAGGGGTTGGTTGAGCGACTCGCGCACGGATCACCACCAGATGGTGTGCTGTCCGTCGATGGCGAGGCGGCCGTCTTCCATGGTTCTGACGGCCATCTTGATCGTCTTGTTCGGGAATCCGGGGAACGGGACGGTGACGGGCCAGAGAAGGACTTCGGGCTTGGTGGGGTGCGGGCCGGGCCGGCCGATGGCCTTGGGCGCCTCGGGGGTCCACTTCGCGAACATCGCGAAGTCGTCGGGCTTCGAGCCGGGGCACAGGACGCAGGCCTTGTCGAAGTCCTTGGCGGCGACGGCGCGCCAGAACTCGACAATCAGCACTTGCTCGTTGGCGGGCCAGTTGGGGACGAGTTCGTCGGCCTTCGCGACCGCCAGCTTGTAAGCGGCGGTGCGCTCCTCGATCTCGGCCTGGGACATCTGTTCGTAGGTGGCGCTGCGCGTGGGGGCGGGCCGGGTGAAGTGGAACGTCGAGTAGCCGGCCGCGGCCAGAACGCCGACCGCCAGGATCGCGTTCCGCCATGGGTGGGTGATGGTGCTCATGGAACTGCCTCCGGTAAGTGACTTGCGGCGTTGCGCCGTCCGACGGGCGAACAGCACCACGAAACCCGCGCGAGTTGAAGAGGGCGGTTGACGGACGGGCGCGACCCGTCGGCGGATGTGGCGAGCGGTCGCCGGCGGGGCGGTGAACGGTCGCTCGGAACGCCGAAATCCGGCTCGCAACCGACGAGGACCGTTCGTCGGAGATTTGCGACCGTTCGGGCTGGACGGCCTTGTGCCGCGGCGCCCGGCGGGCGTTCAACGGGGGCGGGAGAACGCCCGATGAGGCGCGAGAACCAGGACGCCTGCTACGACATCGATCTGCTCCGCGGCCGCGGGCAGGTGCCGCTCCGCCATGCCGTGCGCATCTCGCTGGGTTGGTCGCTGCGCTCGCGCGAGACGCTCTTCCACACGCTGCTGTGGGGAACGATGTCCTCATTGATCAACGCGTTGATGAGTCCGCCGGCGTTTCGTCCCGCGGCGGTGACCGGATCGTTGGCGTTCGCACTCACAGTGGGCTACCTGTCCCCGATTCTGTGGCGGTGGCGACTGGTGCCCAAGGGCGCGTCGCGCCTGACGATGTACGCCGCCAATGGACTCGCAACCTTTGCCGTCGGATGCGTCGCGTTCTTCTGCACGATCGTGGGCGCCATCTTCCTTTTCCACGGGCCCGATGCAATGCATCCCGCTTTCCTGAAGCGGATGCTGGTCCTCTCCCTGATCGGCTTCATCTTCCCGATCATCGGCTACAACATCGTCTCGGGAATCGACCTGGAGCGATTGACCGCGCGGCGCGAGCGCCAGCGCGCCCGCCTCGAGCGACTCGCCGACGAGGCCCGCCTCGTGGCCCTGCGCGCACAGATCAACCCGCACTTCTTCTTCAACGCGCTGAACACGATCGCCGCACTCATTCCGCGCGAGCCCGAGAAGGCCGAGCGTGCCGTCGAGCTGCTCGCGACATCGCTGCGACCCGTGCTGACGCGCGAGCAGCCGATGCTGGCGCCGCTGGCGGACGAACTGCGCGTCGCGCGCGCCTACGCCGAAATCGAGCGCCTGCGCTTCGGCGACCGTGTCGCCTTCGATTTCGACATCGCGGACGGGACGGATGACGCGCTGCTGCCGAGCCTGTCGCTCCAACCGCTGCTCGAGAACGCGATCGCGCACGGTGCGGCGCACTGCGGTGGGCGCTATCGCGTGCGCCTGGCGGCTCGCCGCGAGGACGATGCGCTGTGCATCGAGATTGCGAATCATCCCGAGGGCGGTGTGCACGGTGAACTGCATCCCGTGGCGCCGCTGGCCGGCCATGCCCTGCACAACATCGCGACGCGCCTTCGGGCGCTGTTCGGACCGGACGCGACACTCGATGTGCGCACCGGCGACGGGCCGAGCGCCATTGCCCGCCTGCGCGTCCCGAGCGCACCGTCGGCTTCGGAGGCCGTCCGATGACCACGCCTGCGCCGTTGCGAGCCCTGATCGCCGACGACGAACCGCTGGCACGCCAGCGTGCACGCCGCCTGCTCGAGAAGGCCGGCGGCGTCGAGATCGTCGGCGAGGCCTGCGACGGTCGCGAGGCGCTGGCGCTCATCGAGGCGTTGCAGCCCGACGTCGTGCTGCTCGACATCCAGATGCCCGGCATCGACGGCCTGCGCGTGCTCGAGGCCCTCGACGATCCGCCCGCGGTGATCTTCTCGACGGCCTACGAGCATCACGCCGTGCGCGCGTTCGAACTCGAGGCGGTCGACTATCTGCTCAAGCCCTACTCGGCCGAGCGGCTTGCGCGCGCCCTCGTGCGCGTGCGGCGCCAACTGGGCGGCAGCGAGGCGCGCGAACCGGCGCCGCGCCGCGTTCCCGTCCTCGACGGCATGGCAACCTCGTTCGTTGCGTTGGACGACATCGTGCTGGCACGCATCGAGGAAAGCGTCGTGTTCGTCACGCGACGCGACGGCGAACGACTTGTCTTCGATGGCGGCTTGCAGGAATTCGCCCAGCATGCCGACGGCGCATCGTTCTGTCAGGTGAATCGCCAGGCGATCGTCAACGCGGAGGCCATCGAATCCGTCGAGCCGGAGGATGGCGGCGGATTGTTGCTGCGACTGGTTGGAGGTGCCGAAGAATCGGCCAGCCGCCGACGCGCGCGGCATGTGCGCGCGTTGCTGGGACTGTAGACTGGTCAGTCGTGCTCGACGAAGATCAACTCGTCCACCGCGTAGCCCAGCGCGCGCGCCTCGGCGACCAGCTTCTCCGCAATCGGCGGATCCAGTTGGGGTTCGCGGGCCAGGATCCACAGGTAACCGCGCGTCGGGCCGCTGACCATCGCCCAACGATACTCCGCGTCATCGAGCGCGATCACGTGATAGCCGCCCGAAAAGGGCCACTGGAACGTGACGCGCAGGCTGGCGACGGACTCATCGCCGCGGAAGCGTGCGACGGCGCGGGCTTCCTTCCATCGGTCGCGGCGCGCATCGTAGCCGCGGTTCACCACGGAAATCGCCCCGTCGTCACGTCGACCATACTCGGCCGTCACGCGCGACAGCCCACGCTCGAACGAATGGTCCAGCCGGGCGATCTCGTACCATTTGCCGAGATACCGGTCCGCATCGAAGCTGTCCACCGGCCGAACGCCCTTCGGTACGCCCGTGCAACCCGTGGCCAGCACGAGAACGCCGACTGTCAGCAGACCCAAAAGGGAAACCGGCACGCGTTGGAAATGGTTCTGCAGAGTTGAATCGACAGGAGCGCGCATCACGTTGGGCCTTCGACTCGGGAAATGGAACTCACCGCGGCACCCACTCCGCAAGTCCCTTGCCAATGAAAAGGCGGGGACAACCACGGAATACGCGGAAGGAACGGAACTCGGGGCGAAGGCGAAGCGATCGGGTCCCGTGGATCACGACACGTTGGGATCGCCAAGAGGTCATCGCCATCCCGACATGACCCCACTCACTCCTTCCGTTCCTTCCGTATCTTCCGTGGTTGTCACCCTGCTTCATCGCTTCCATAGACAACACGTTCGATGGCGACCTCGGGATGGGCTCCGAAGTTGACCAGAAGGCCGACCCGGAGACCCGTCGCCTTCAGGTAGTTGAAGAGCTGGGCACGATGCTGATCCGTCAAGGCATCGACGGCCTTGATCTCCACGATGACGCGCTCGAAGCAAATGAAGTCAGGAATGTACGCCTGCTTCAACTGGTGTCCCTTGTAAGCCAGCGGCACCTGCTGCCGCGCCGTGAAGGGAATCCCGCGCAGTCCCAACTCGATCTCGAGGCACTCCTGATAGACCGGCTCCAGAAAGCCACAGCCCTGCTCTCGATACACTTCAAAGATCGTGCCGCGGATCTGATACGTCTCGCTCTCGTGAATCAGCTTGCTCATGATCAACTCCTGAAGAATGGAGATGACCACGGAAAACACGGAAGGGACGGAACTCAAGGCGAAGACGAAGCGATCAAGTCCCGCCAACCTTCGCCCTATCGAGCTTTCGATGGGGGCTCCTCGCCGAGCGCAACTCCCATTCAATCTATTCCGTTCTTTCCGTTCCTTCCGTGGTTGTCACTCTTCGTTCCTTCCGTGGTTGTCTCCCCGTCGTTCGCTCTCCGTCAGACCGGTGCGAGGCCGCGGGCAGCGGCGCGTTCGGCTTCGCGCAGGCGCTTCTGCTCGGCCTCGAAGGCTTCGCGCTCGGCGATGCGCTGGCGTTCGAGCGTGTCTTCGGGTTCGAGTTGGTGCTCCCACGGGAACGTCGTGCGGTGCCACGTCAGGCGGCCGTCGGCGTGCGCGTTGAGGATCGTGTAGCCGGGTTCGAACCCGCGCCAGTTGCCGCCCCACCACGCCGCGCTGACCGACGGGCTTGTGATGTAGTGCACGCCGCCGTAGTAGAAGTCCTCGATCTGGTGGCTGTGACCTTGCAGCAACGCGGTGACACGATGGCGTTCGAGCACCTCGCGCAGGTCCTTGTTGTCGCGCACCACCATGTGATTCATCGCCTTCGCCTCCGGATCGCCGCCGATCTGGCCCATGTTGCAGAAGGCGGCAATGTGGACCACGCCCACCTTCGGCCGGTCGCCTGCGGCGGCAAGGTCCAGCGCCAGCCAATGCAACTGCTCCTCGCCAATGCGCGGCTCATAGGACGGGCCGCTTGACGTCTCGATCTCGAACAACGAATCGAGCACGAAGAAGTGCCAGCCCTTGTGGTCGAAGCTGTAGTACGTGCGGTCCATGCCGAGTCGTTTCAGGATCATCTTCATGCCGAGTTCGGGGTCATCGACCGGCACCTTGCGGCGCGACGACCAGCC